>NZ_JAFCUW010000011.1:0-206121 GCF_049896725.1 Massilia sp. PWRC2 | reverse complement strand
TCGAGGGCTTCAGCCAATTGCATGATGGCTTGCTCGCCCATCGGGCCGGTGTCGCCGTCGAGGGCCATACGTGCCGAACCCTTGATGATTGGCAAGTCGTCGCCGGGGAATTCATACTTCGACAGCAACTCACGCACTTCCATTTCCACCAGTTCGAGCAGCTCTTCGTCATCGACGAGGTCGCACTTGTTCAGGAACACGATGATGTAAGGAACGCCAACCTGGCGGGCCAGCAGGATGTGCTCGCGGGTCTGTGGCATTGGGCCATCAGCTGCCGAGCAGACCAGGATTGCGCCGTCCATCTGGGCAGCACCGGTGATCATGTTTTTGATGTAATCGGCGTGGCCTGGGCAATCGACGTGCGCGTAGTGACGGTTGGCCGTCTCGTACTCGACGTGGGCGGTGTTGATGGTGATGCCGCGCGCTTTTTCTTCTGGTGCTGCATCGATCTGGTCGTATGCTTTTGCTTCGCCGCCGAATTTCTTCGACAGAACGGTAGCGATCGCTGCCGTCAGGGTCGTCTTGCCGTGATCAACGTGACCGATGGTGCCGACGTTGACGTGCGGCTTGGTCCGTTCGAATTTACCTTTTGCCATTTTAGACTCCTAACGATTTTGAAAAATAACCAGGGACATCGTGTGACGTCCGGCCTGACTTGTCGATTTGAATGTACTGCGACTTGCTCAATTCTGGTGCCCTTGACGTGGATCGAACACGTGGCCTCTCCCTTACCAAGGGAGTGCTCTACCACTGAGCTACAAGGGCTTTTTGTACTGCATGCATTGCGATGAAACTGGAGCGGGTGAAGGGAATCGAACCCTCGTCGTAAGCTTGGAAGGCTTCTGCTCTACCATTGAGCTACACCCGCGAGGTTTTGCATCCGTTCATTCACTTACCGCTACAACTTCCAAGCAACATCTTGGTGGAGGGGGCTGGATTCGAACCAGCGTACTCATAGAGAACAGATTTACAGTCTGTCGCCTTTAACCACTCGGCCACCCCTCCGCGAGGAACCGCAGAGTATGAAGCAAGTACTGATTGGTGTCAACAGCATTTGCGGGGTGCTTTCCGCTACTTATCTCGTGCTGTTGATAACCGTCTCGCTTCGGGGCGTGATTGTAACCGCTGCTTTCACATTCTTGCAAGGGTGCGGCACGCATTGTGAATGATTTTTTTTGGCGCCCGCGCCGCGCCGCGCATTCACGGCGTCAGCGCGTTGAGCACTTGTTGCTTGAGCGCCTTGATCAGCGAGGTTTCGTCGGGCGGCACGCCCTCCGGCGCCGGCTCGATGCGGTCGGCGTAAAACAGGCCCAGCTGTACCTTGCCCAGCACCAGCGGCAGCACGATAAAGCTGCGCGCATCAGGAAACAGCTGGCGGTGCCACGGCGGCAGCAGCGCCCGGATCTTGGGGTTGAAGGCATCAGCGATCATCAGGTCGGCGTCGTTTTCCATCGCCAAGTAAAACAGGTCGCGCGGCCCATTTAGGGGAAAAGTAAAGCCGGCCTGTAACGCCTGCTTGTTATCGCCAAACGCCACGCGGGCGCGGTACTGCCCGCTGCGCAGATCTTGCAGGCAGACGGTGGCGAAGCGAAAGCCCATGCTGCGGTACAGGGTTTCGAGCACCGTCAAGATCACGTCGTTGACGGTGACGGCGGCGCCGGCGCGCATTTGCGTGACGTCCTGTACGCCGGCGAGCAACTGTTCGCGCGCCTTGTACGGCTTGCCGCTGGGATAAAACATATCGGCCGCCAGGTCGCCCGCATCGAGCGTCGACAGCAGCAGCACATTGGGCAAGCCGCCGGGGCTGACCGCCTGCTGGGTTTTCGGACCCGCCTCGATACTCAGGCTCTGCAGCAGGCTGGCCATTTCCTTTTGCACCGCCTCGAACATCGCTTCCATGCGTTCGGCATCGATGCCGAGGGCGGCGCCGTAGCGCCCCAGCAAGGCGCGCGCTTCGGCGGTGCCGGCCGGATTGCTGTTTTTCGACAGCAGTTGGGCAACCTCGGCGCTGAACGAAGCGACCTGCTTCATCCACTCGGCGCGGCTGGCCGGCGCCTTTTGCACGCCGGGCGGCAGTGCTGCCAGCGCGCGGCCGATCTGCTCGGGAATCTTCCACTCGGCCATCACCGCTTCAGCCAGCGCGTCATAGCTGCAGCCGAGAATCATTTGCGATGCCTGCCCCAGCGTGTGCTTGCCGCAATCCTGCAAGGCGGCCACCTCGCAGTAACGCTCATGCTCGTGGGTGGCCACCAGCAGCGGCCCCAGATTTTTGAACAGCGCCGCAATCGCCGCCTCCTCGGCGCCCTGATAGGGGCTCAAGCGGGCCATTTCGCGGCCCACCAGGCTGGCGCACAGGGCGTGTTCGAGCTCGATGCGCACGCTGTGCGCGTGGGCGCTGTTGGACAGCGCATCGACCAATAACAGCGCCAGCGCGGTGGTCTTGACGTTGTCAAAGCCGAGCAGGGAAATGGCGCGCGAGATGGTGGTGACGGTGGTGCCGGCGGCGGTCCGATAAATTGCCGTGTTTGACAGCCGCAAGATGCGCTGGGTCAGCGCCACATCGGAGAGCACGTAATAGGCCAGATCATGGGTGCCCTGGTCGTCCGAGGACGCCATCTGCACCACCCGCGCCACCGAGGTGCCGAGGGCGAACATGGCGTCGCCGCCACTGAGTTTTTGCAGCAGCGCGGTGCGGATGCGCCGGCTGTCGCCGCCAGCGGCACGGGCGAACGCGGCCGTGCCGTCAACTGCCATGGCAGGCTTTCTGCAACATCGTCACCAGCGGGGCGCTCACAGCAAACTGTCCTTCATCATTTTTTGGCACTCACCGATTTATTGTATTTTTTGAGAATTTGCTGGTGCAAACCGGCCAGCGTCGGCAACTTCGGATTGACCGGATCGAGCCGGCGCACGCTGCCGATAAGGATCATGGCGCTGTGGCCGAGCGTGTTGTCCCAGCCCGTGTGCTCCAGGCATTTGAGGACGGCGACGGCGGCGTTGAAGGCAACCTGGGGGTTTTCCGGCATTTTCGAGACCGCTTCCTGCATCAGGTCAACGGCGCCGCGGTAATCGCCCTCCTTGGCCTTCTGGGCGCCGGCGCTGACCAGGTCGATCACCACCTGGCGACTGTGCTGGGCGACGGTGGCGGCCAGTTCGGGCCGGCCGACTTTTTCAAACACCGCCATCGCCTTGGCCATGCTGGCGTTGTTGGTGGCGTTGCGCATGACGTCGCCCATCACCTCGGTGGCGCCCGCGTCCATCTTGTTTTCCAGGCAATTTCTCGCCAATTCCATCTTGGCCTCGGGCGACAGGGTGGTGGCGTCGCGCGCGGCCACCACGGCGGCGGCCAGCGACTCGGCCAGGCGCACTTCGTTGCCGGTGTATTCGTGCACCATGGCCGAGGCAATGGCACTGCAGACGGCGGTGTTGCGCTGGCCACCCATGGTTTTGTCGAGGTCACGGATGACGGCCGCCGCTTGCACCGGATCGCCCTTGGCCACCAGCGTTTGCACCAGTTTCAGGTGGTCTTCGGGATCGCGAAATTCCGAATATTTGGCCTTGCTGACGACTTGTTTCAACACTTTTTCGGCCGCTTCGCTGTCGCCCGTTTCGAGCGCGATTTCACCCAGCTTGCGCAGGCGCCGCACCGCGTGCGGCGAGACGGCGACGCCGGCGGCGAGCACCGCCTGCGCCTTTTGCAGCGAACCGGCGGCGGCGTGGGTTTTCGCCAGCCAGTCGTAGGCATCGACGAACTTGCTGTTCGATTCGACCAGGTCTTGCAACATGTCCTCGGCTTCATCGAAGCGCTCGCGCATAAAGAGCGTCTTGGCCAGTCCCAGCCGGGCCCAGGCGATGGCTTTCGCATCGAACAGTTGCATGTAGATGGGCTCGGCTTCGGCGGGCTCGCCCAAAAACATGTGCAGTTCGGCGCGCAGGCGCAGGAAGTCGACGGTGTAACGCGGACTGGCGTGGATGCCATCGATGCAGGCATCAATCGCTTCGCGCTGGGCCCCCGCTTCCATCAGCTGGTACACCGGCATCAGGGCGGTGCGCCGTTCGAGCGCGCGGGCCACGCGCTCGAGCAGGCGGTCGGCGGTGAAGGGCTTGAGGATGTAGTCGGTCGGCGCCAGCTCGGCGGCGCTGACCACCTTGCTGTAATTGCCTTCGGCGGTGACCATGAAAAACATGGTCGAGAGCGAAATGAGCTTGTGATGGCGCAGGTCTTCGAGCAACTGCTGGCCATCCTGGCCGCCTTCGAGATCGTATTCGCACAGCACCAGGTCAAAGTGCTTGAGGGTCAGATGCTTGACGGCGTTGTTGGCGCTGCCGGCATGGTCGATTTTGCTGATGCCACACATGGCGAGCATGCTGTGGATATTGGCGCGCATGCCTGTATGCGGCTCGATAATGAGCGCGGACAATCCCTCAAGGTCATTCATGTGTTGTCTTTCGTGTCACATCCTGCTCGGACGCGCGCCCGGCGGCTCTTTTCGTCCCAACAGTATATAACGGCGGAAGACACAAAATCGTGAATACTGCGGCCTAGCCCATGCCGGCGAGCCCTCGATGCCCTACAGCGGCATCTGCTGATGTTGATTTGAGACAACTTCCCGCGCCACGCCGCTGCCATCGGCACCGGCCAGCTCGAGCAGCGCCGCCACCACCAGCGGATCGAACTGATGGCCGGCCTGTTCACGCAGGTGATCGAGCGCCTGCGCACAGCTCGAGCGCGGCCGGTAAGCGCGCTCGGCGGTCATGGCAGCGAAGGTGTCGGCAACGGCGACGATGCGCGCGCTCAAGGCAACGGCGCGACCGGCCAGTCCGCGCGGATAGCCGCTGCCGTCGTAGTGCTCGTGGTGACCGGCGGCGATGATGGCGGCCAGGCTGAGATAACTGCTGGCGCCGGCACCAGCGGCCGCGCGCTCGAGCGCGGCACTGCCGATCAGCGCGTGGCGCTGCATGGCGGCGCGCGCGCTGGCGCTGTAGGGCTGGTCGTGCGACAGGTCGGTGCAGGCCTCGCCCATGCCGATGTCGTGCAGCATGCTGGCCAGACCAAGCATGCTGATCATCTGCGGCGTCAGTTCGGGCTCAAGCCGGGCCTCGCCAGAATTGCCCTCGCCCTCGCGCTCGCGCAGGCGCCCGGCAATGCGCTCGCTCAGACGGCGCACGCGCTCGGCGTGGACGGCGGCGCCCGCACAGCGGCTGTGCGCCACCTGCGCCAGCAGAGCGACGGTGGCGGCCTCGGTGTGTTTGGCCTGCTCGAACAGATACTGGTTGTCGAAGGCGGCGGCGATGCGCTGGCAATACAGCACCAGCAGCTCGCGCTGGATCTCGGCCATGCTCAGCGGCGGGCAGACGGCGATGCCGACCCGCTGTTGCTGCTCGGTGCGAATCGGCATGACGGTGCCGAGCGGGCTGCTGTGGCTGATATCCTCGGCCAGCGCGCGCATGAAGGCCGGGCGCAGCGGGTGTTCCAGCGGCAGGGCGCCATCGGCGGCCAGCGCGGCCCAGACGCCGGTGGCGGCCAGCACGGTGGGCTCGCGCCCCGGCACCGCCAGCAGGCACAACATGCCATCGCCACCAATGCCGAGCACCGCGCTGATTTGCGCCAGCACACCGGAGGCAAATTCGCGCAGCGAGCCAGCGTGGTACAGGTTGTTGACGCCAGCGAGAATATTCGACAGCCCGGCACGGCTGCGCTCGAGCATGACCAGGCTTTCGTAGGCACGCAGCGCGGAGATGACGACGGTAAACAGGCGCTGGGTGGTCAGCTCGGTTTTCGATTTATAGTCGTTGATGTCGTAGTCGATGATCACTTGCTGTTCGGGCGCCTGACCGGGCTGGCCGGTGCGCAGCACCACCCTGACCGTGTGGTTGCCGAGCTCTTCGCGGATGCGGCGCGCCAGCACCAGGCCGGCATTCTCCGTTTCCATGACGACGTCGAGCAGTACCAGGGCGATGTCGACGCTGCTGCTGAGCATGTGAAATCCCGCGGCGCCGCTGTGGGCTGACAGCAGTTCCAGCGCGCGGCCCTTGAAACTGACGTTGCGCAGGGCCAGCCGGGTAACCGCGTGGACATCGGGATCGTCATCGACCACCAGCACCCGCCACGGCCGCAGCGCGGCGCTGTCCGTGGCCAAGGGCAGAACTTCATCGTCATCGATGAGCCAGTTGTCGTCGTCATCCATGGCGTTGCTCATTCAAATCCTTAGGGGAGAGCGCGGTTCCACGGCCCCCAGGAAGGGAAATGACCAAGCCGGTTCAAGCCCCACGCTATCACCAATGGCTAAGTGCGTCCAGCCATTCGTTTGACGCGAACGCCACTGCTTTTAGCTTACGGCGCTGCCGCCTGCTTGAGCGCCTGCGCACAAGCGCCGCCCCCCGTATCGATGTTTTGATAGCGCACTTCGTAGCGTCCCGCCGCCAGTTTATCGATGGTCAGCGCTTCATGCGGCAGCAGGTAAACATGACGCACGCTGGCGCCGCGGTCGAGGTCGATCAAACGCACGAACACGGCCGCGTCATTGGCGCCATTGTCGACTTCCACCCGCATCTGCACGCCCTGATTGGCCACCGCGTAGCCATCGATATAACCACTGATATCGGGCCACGGCGCGCCGTTCGGTGCGGTGGCCGAGCGCAGCACGCTGTTGCAATCGGCGCCCTGCGGCGGCACCGCCAGCTCGAGCACGGCGAGGGTTTGCAGGTGCGGCAGGTGCGCCGCCACGGCGGGCCGCGCGGCCCACTCGTCGAGCCCCGCCATTGGCCGCCCCACTGGCCGCACCACTGGCGGCGTCGACGGCAGCAGCGGCGCCGCCACCGTGCGCAAGCCCGGCAGCGTCGACAGCGCCAGCGCACCGGCGGCGCAGCCACCGGCAAACACCGCCACCAACGCCAGCCACAGCAAGGGCTGGCGCAGCAGGCCGCGCCGCCGCCGCGGCGCCGGCGGCGCTTCCCACGCATGATTAAAACCGGGCGGAGCGACGCCCTCGCGGCCGCGGGCGCCGTCTTCGCCACTGCTCTCCAACCAGGCGATTTCCCATTCCTCGGCAGCGATCCACTCGTCGTGTTCCTTGCGCCGCACGGGATCGGCGAGGATGCCGTAGGCGGTGTTGACAATCGCCATGATGCGGGCCGACTTGTCGTCGCCGGGGTTTTTATCGGGATGGTATTTCTGGCTGAGCGCCTTGTAGGCGGCGCGGATCACTTCCGGGGGCGCCATCCGCGCCACTTTCAGATTGTCGTAGTGGGTATGGATTTTTGCCATGATTTACAGGCGGTGACTGCGGTCGGCGCTGGCAATCGCCGGCCCCAGCGTGACGCCGTGACCCACCACCAGCACCTTGAACAATTCTCCCATCTCGGCCGGCGACAGCAGCTTTTGCACGGCATTCGCCTGCGGCAGGTAGCGGGCGGCATCGGCCGGATCGGTGCGTAACAACAGTTCGGTGATGCCGCCGGCCAGCAAAAAGCCGGCCTGGCTCATGTAGGCCAGCACCTCAAGGCCGCCCTCCTGCGCCGCCAGCGCCATCGCGGTGAAATCGACGTGGGCGGTGATGTCCTGCAAGCCGGGCACATAAAACGGGTCGGTGTGGGCGTGGTGGCGGTAGTGGCACATGACGGTGCCGCCGGTGCGGTCGTCGACATAGTATTCGTGGGCCGGAAAGCCGTAATCGAACAGCAGCGCGGCACCGCCGCCGCCATTGCTGAGCATGCGCGCCAGTGACGCCATGAAGCCGACCGCCAGCGGATGCACTTCGGTCAGATAGCCAACATCGAGGGTGGCGGCGTCGACGATCTGACGCGCCAGTTGCAGCGCCAGCGCGGCGTCAGGCGCTTGCCGGCCCCAGGCCAGGCGGCCGTCTTCGATGGTGACGGTGACCTGCTGCCAGCCGGCACTTTCCTTGCTGACCAGTTCGACCGGCATGGCATCGAGCACCTCGTTGGCCAGCACCACCCCGCTAAAACTGACGGGCAATGCATCGAGCCAGCGCACCTGGGGGAAGTCGCGCAGGGCCTGCTGCTGGCGCTGGCGCAATTCACCGGACAACTCGACGATCAAATACTGGTCGACGGCAATGCCGTCCGCCGCCAGTGCGCTGAGCACATCGTGGGCCAGTTTGCCGGTGCCGGCACCGAATTCGAGGATGGCTGGCGCACTTTGGGCGATAATAGCGCTGGCAACCCGGGCGATGGTGGCGCCGAACAGCGGCGACAATTCGGGCGCCGTCGTAAAATCGCCCGCCGCGCCCAGCTTGGCCGCACCGCCGCTGTAGTAACCGAGTCCCGGGGTATATAACGCCAGCTCCATGAAGCGGGCAAAGGAAATCGCCCCGCCGGCACGCGCAATGTCGTCGGCAATGCGTTGCAGCAGGGCGTGTGACGCGGCCAGCGCGTCGGGGGCGGGTTCGGGCAAGGACATCCGGCCATTGTAGCGACTACGGCAGCCGGCAACAATTTATGCAGCATTTTCGCCAATTCACGCACACGGCGTGACACGCTTTTAGATTTTTATACAACTGTTTCCCTGTCGACCTTCTCACTGATCCCGCCCAGCCCATGACCGCAGTCCTCCCTTCCGTGCCCCTGAACACCGCCCTCGTCACCGGCGCCGGCCGCCGCATCGGCCGCGCCATCGCCCTCGGCCTGGCGCAGGCGGGCTGGGACATTGCCCTGCACTACCGCCATTCGCGCGTCGAAGCGGAACAAACCGCGGCCGCCGTGCGCGCCCTGGGCCGCCAGGCGGTGCTGCTGGACGCCGACCTGGCCGACGAGGCCGCCGTGCGCGCGCTGGCCGGCCGCGCCAGCGCCGCGCTCGGCCCGCTCGGCTGCATCGTCAACAATGCGTCGCTGTTCGAATACGACAACGCCGCCGATTTTTCGCCGGCGCTGCTGGCCACCCACATGCAAGCCAATGTTGCCGCCCCCATCCTGCTGGCGCAGGCGCTGCATGCAGCCACCCCAGCCGGCTCGCAGGCGGTGGTGATCAATCTGCTCGATCAAAAACTCGACAACCTCAATCCCGATTATCTGTCGTACACCCTGTCGAAAGCGGCGCTGCAAACGGCCACCATCATGCTGGCGCAGGCGCTGGCGCCGACCGTGCGGGTGGTGGGGGTCTCTCCCGGCATCACCATGGTCTCCGGCGACCAGAGCCAGGCCGGCTTTGCCAGCGCGCACCGGGCCACCCCGCTGGGGCAATCGAGTACGCCGCAAGACATTGTCGATGCGGTCTGTTACCTGGCGCGCGCCCGTGCCATCACCGGCACCACCTTGCTGGTCGATGGCGGCCAGCATTTGATGACGCTGTCGCGCGACGTCATGTTCCTGACAGAATAATTATTCACCAATTCGTTGATACCATTAAAGGCTACCCATGCTGTCCGCCCTCCTCCACCCCCAGCTGGCCGATTGCCGCCGCCTGTTCCTGCGCAACTTTGAAATCATGATCAATATCGGCGTACACGATTTCGAAAAGCGCGGCGAGCAGCGCGTGCTGATCAATATCGACCTGTACATTCCACTGGCGCTGTCGACCCCCAACCAGGACTTGCTCGACGAAGTGGTCGACTACGATTTCATGCGCGAGACGGTGGCGCAACGCATGGCGCAGGGCCACGTGCACTTGCAGGAAACCCTGGTCGACGACCTCGCCGCCGCCATGCTGGCGCATCCGCGCGTGCGCGCCGTCTGCATCTCGAGCATGAAGCCGGACGTCTACCCCGATTGCGAAGGGGTGGGCGTCGAAATTTTCAAGATCAAGGACGGTGTATGAGCGCAGTGCTGCCAGCGATGACGGACGCGGTGACGGACGCCAAGGCGGACAAGATCGCCTACGAAAACAACAAGCTGCACAAGCGCCTGTGCCGCCTGGTGGGCCAGGCCATCGGCGACTTTAATATGATCGAAGAAGGCGACAAGGTGATGGTGTGCCTGTCCGGTGGCAAGGACAGCTATGCCCTGCTCGACATCCTGATGACCTTGCGCGAGCGCGCGCCGATCCATTTCGAACTGATCGCCGTCAATCTCGACCAGAAGCAGCCAAACTTCCCGGCCGACATCCTGCCCGCCTACCTGGAAAAGCTGGGGGTGCCGTATCACATCGAAAACCAGGATACCTACAGCATCGTCAAGCGCCTGATCCCGGAAGGCAAGACCACCTGCTCGCTGTGCTCGCGCCTGCGCCGCGGCATCCTGTACCGGGTCGCCGATGAGCTCGGTTGCAACAAGATCGCCCTCGGCCACCACCGCGACGACATTCTCGAAACCTTTTTCCTGAACATGTTCTTCGGCGGCAAACTGAAAAGCATGCCAGCCAAACTGGTATCCGACGATGGCAAGCACATGGTGATCCGCCCGCTCGCTTACGTCAAAGAAGCCGACTCCACCCGCTACGCCGAGGTCAAGCAGTTCCCCATCATCCCGTGCGACCTGTGCGGCTCACAGGAAAACCTGCAGAGGAAGCAAATCAAAGGCTTGATGCGCGAGTGGGAACAAAAATACCCGGGCCGGGTCGAAAGCATTTTCTCGTCGCTGTCGACGGTGGTGCCGTCGCACCTGATGGACAGGGAGCTGTTTGCTTTTAAGGACATCAAGACCGATGGCATCGCCAACCCGCTGGGCGACATCGCCTTCGATGACGAACCGTGCGCCACACCAGGCAGCGCCACCACTGCCTTCGGCACCATCGCGCTGCAGTCAGTGTGAGCGGCGCGCTGTCAGCGCCAGGTAGCCGAGCGCCGACAGCGCCACGAACAGCACGGTGCTGATCAAAAAATTGGTGCTGGGCGCGAACCACAGATTCGACACCACCATGGTGCCGAGGGCAGCAAAACCATACTGCATGCAGGTGAGCAGTCCCAGTGCGTGAGCACCGTGCTGGGTAAAATGGTCGGTGACGTCGACCTGCGCCGGTGGAATGATGAGGGCGGTGGCCAGCCGCAGCAGGCAGGTGCCCAGCACGATGGCGGCCACCACCGCCATCGTGCTGGGCAACAGCGGTGCCATCAACACGCAGACAGCGCCAGCCACCGATACCAGCAGCCCCAGGCCGATGATGCGGCGCGGCGCCAGCTGGCGGCCATTCAAGGCACTCATCAACCGGTTGCCGGCCAGGTAAGACAGCGCCAGCGCCATGAACACATAGCCGTAGGTGGTTTCGCGCAATCCGAACTGGTGGATGAACATGAAGCTCGAGATGCTGATAAAAGCATAAAAGGCGGCAAAGGCGGCGCCGACCAGCAGCGCCATGGCGCGGAAATATGGCTCGGCCAGCACCGCTCCATAATTGCGCGCGTGGCTGGCCCAGCTGAAGGAGGCGCGCAGTTCGGCGCGCCGCAGATTGGTCTCGCCGATCGCCACCCAGGCCCAGATAAACAGCGGCAGGTCGAGCACGCACAGCGCCCAGAAACAATAGCGCCAGTTGGACCAGTGGACGATCCAGCTGCCCACCAGCGGCGCCAGGATCGGCGAGAGCACCAGGCCGATCATCAACAGGCCGGTGGCGTGGATTTGCGCCGGCTTGTCGAGCGTGTCCTTGATGACCATGCGCAGCACGATATAGACAGCGGCGCTGCCCAGCGCCTGCACGGCGCGCAGGGCAATCATCACGGCCATCGACGCACACAAGGCGATGGCGATGGTGGCGCCGATGTGCAGGCCAAAGCACAGCAGGATGGTGGGGCGGCGCCCGCGCACATCGCTGACCACGCCGATGAACAGCACCACCGCCGCCTGGCACACGTTGTAGACGGAGATGGTCAGGCTGGCGACATCGATGCTGCTGTTAAAGTCGCGGGCGATCTGCGGCAGGCCCGGCAAGAAAATGTCGGTGCACGCCTGGGTGACGAACAGCAGCAACACCATCAACATGGTGGGAACGGGTTTGATGGCAGCAGCGCGCATCGCAGGCATGCTGGTGCGCACTGGCTTACTGCAAGGGCGCGTTGCTGCGCATGACCGGGTACAAATTAAAACGCTCGTCCCACGACGGATGGCGGCGGGCGAAAAATTCGAGGCGGGCGCGGCCATTCTTGGCAAATGCCGGGTCGCTCTCGAGCAGGTGCTGGAAAGTCGCTGCCAGCGCCGGATCGGCGGCCAGCTGCGCGCGGGCGACGTCTTCGGCCACGTATTCCTCCATGTATTCCTTGCGCTCGAAGGCGTTGTTGAACATGCCCCAGGCCAGCAGCGAATCGGGCGCCTGCGGCTCGAACATGGCCATCACCAGGCGCGCTTTTGGCTGGCCAACGGCAATGTAGAGTGCGCCGGCGCCGACAGCGCGCGGCTCGGCTTTCCAGCTGCCCGTGACGGCTAAGCGCTGGTGCGATTCGAACGACGCTGGCGTCAGCGTGGTCTTGTCGGCGCGGAAGGTCTCAACGCTGGCCTGCGCCTGCGCCGTCTTGATCACCGAGTAGCCGATGCCATGCTGGCGCAGCTTGACGGCAACGCCGGCAGCGTAAGCCGCCGGCACCACGTAGCCGCCGCCAGGGGCGGTCACCGACAGCTCGGGCAGCACTTCATCGCGCAGCGGCACGCGCCACAGTTGCGCGGTGGTTTCGTCGTAATGCGTCATCAGGATGCCCGACACGTCCGATGGCGTGCGGCTGTAGGCATAGCCCTTAAAATCGATCATGCGGGCGCGCTCGGTGGTTTTCCAGGACAGCGGCACGGCGCTGCCGGCGATGGCGACGGCGCGCGCATCGGCCGCCGCTGCGGCGGCTTGCCACTGGCGCCCGTGGGCGGCGACCTGCTCCAGCACGGACACCACGGCATTGTGGGTGATGCGCACCCGGGTCGGGTAATCTTTCCACGAGTGGGTTTCCACCAGCATGGCCATGCGGTTACGCAGCTGAAAGTAACCGGTCGAAAAACGCGGGTCCGAGACGCCATCGGCAAAACCGGAGGCCGGGTTGTCGTTCTCGACGAAGGACATGTAGAACGATTGCGGCTGCGCCCCCAGTTTGCTGATGTCGGCAATCACATTGCTGCGCAGCGCCAGGCCGGCCTGGCGCAGTTCGGTATCACCCGAGTACACCGGCTCGACCTGGATCGATACATCGTGCTCGAACTTGGCGCCGTCGGTGACGTGCAGGTCAACCACCACCAGCGGGTCCCAGGCGTTCACCAGCGCCAGCATGGCTTGCATTTCGGGGGCATCGGCCTTGACGTAATCGCGGTTGAGATTAAAATTTTGCGCCGTCGTGCGCCAGCCCATCTCGACCGGGCCGCGCTGATTGGGGCGGTTGTTCGGGGTAAACCGCTCGTGGCCGTCGACGTTAAACACCGGCACGAAAATGAGCACCTGCTGGTCGAGCGCGCCCTTGGCCAGCTGTTTGTCGAGCACTTCGCGCAGGGCCTGGAAGCCGGCATCCTTGCCATCGATTTCGCCCGCATGGATGCCGCCCTGGATCAGCGTCACCGGCAGCTTGCGCTGGCGCGCGGCGGCAGCACTGAAGGCGCCGGTGCCGGTGGCGATGAGCGCCTTCATGGGCCGCCCTTCCGGCGTGATACCAAAGTCGATGCAGCGTACCTGGCGTGGATAGGCTTGCTGGAAAGCGCTGCACAGCCGGATCACCTCGTCGTAGTGGCCGGTCTTCAGAAAGCCCGAGCGCTCCGACACGGTGGTCAGATCGGGCGCCGCCTGCGACAGTGAATAGACGGCGGACAGGGCAAGCAGCAACGCGGAACGGATCATCGACAGTCTCTCTGAGAGAAATATTTATAAGAGGAAATTATAGTCTGCTTTGCTGCATTTCAGGCAACAGTGCCACAGCGTCGGCCGAGTTTTGCTATTCTGGGTAGACAAATTGACAAAGGATCATCATGACCACTGAATTGACCGCATTAGCCTGGACCTTGGTACTGGCGCTGGTACAGATTTTTCTCGCCTCCACGCTGCGCACCCGCGAAACCGGCCTGCGCTACAACGTCAGCGCACGCGACACCGATGCGACGCCACCGGGCCGTCTGACGGCGCGCGCCCAGCGCGCCCAGGCCAACCTGTTTGAAACCCTGCCGCTGTTCGCCGGCGCCGTGCTGATTGCCCATGCAGCCAATCTGCACAGCAGCCAGACTGTGTTCGCCTGCTGGCTGTACCTGGGCGCCCGCATCATCTACCTGCCCCTGTATCTGGCGGGCGTGCCGGTGCTGCGCACCCTGGTATTCGCCGGGTCGGTATGGGCACTGTTTATTTTGTTGAAGACTTTGCTGATGGGGTGATGCACCGGCACAGCAAGGGCCGACCGGCCCCTGCTGTGATGGCAGGGCTTACGCCGCCTCGCTGCTGGCAGGCTGCAAGCCAAAGGTTTCCAGCAAGGCTGCTTCCTTGACCTGGGCCGCACGCAGGTGGCGTTCCTTGACGTGGCCGTAGCCGCGGATATCTTCCGGGATGCTGGCAATGGCCACTGCCTGCGCCAAGTTCTCGGCCGTCAGCTTCGGTAACAGCGCGCCGATGGTCTGGCGGTACTGGCCAATCAGCGCGCGTTCCATGCGCCGCTCGGCGGTGTAGCCGAACAGGTCGAAGGCGCCACCGCGCAGCCCTTTGAGCTTTGCCATCAGGCCAAACGCCGTCATCATCCACGGGCCGAACTCCTGCTTGACCAGCTGTCCCTCCTTGTCGTGCTTGGCAAACAGCGGTGGCGCCAGGTGGAATTTCAAGGTGATGTCGCCGTCAAACATGGCAGCGACTTTGGCCTTGAAAGCGCCATCGGTGTACAGGCGCGCCACTTCGTACTCGTCCTTGTAGGCCATTAATTTGTAGAGGTAGCGGGCGACCGCTTCGGACAGGCGGGTACCGCTGCCAAGCCGTGCTTCGGCGGCGCGCACCTGTTCGACAAACTGCTGGTACTGGTCGGCGTACCGGGCGTCCTGGTAGGCCGTCAACAGTTCGATGCGGCGCTTGACGAGATCGTCGACCGTCTGCGTGCGCTTGAACTCGATGACCTGGGCCGGCGTCGTCAGCTTGACCAACGGCGCCAGGTCGTGGGCGGCCGTGCGGCCCCACAGGAAGGCGCTCTTGTTAAACGGCACCGACACGCCATTCAATTCAATCGCCTTCAAGATCGACGCTTCCGTCAGCGGCACATGGCCCTGTTGCCAGGCGTAACCGAGCATGAACATATTGGTGGCGATGGCGTCGCCCATCAGTGCAGTGGCGATCTTGCCCGCATCGATAAAGGCGACCTGGGCGCTGCCGCAGGCCTTGACGATTTCGGCTTGCGCGCTGGCGCCGGGAAATTGCCAGTCGGGATTTTTGACAAACGCCGCCGTCGATGAGGCCGTTGAGTTGATGGCAGCGAAAGTGCGCCCCTCTCCCATGCGCGAGAGGGCGTCGCGGCTGGCGGTGACGATCAGGTCACAGCCAATGACCAGGTCGGCGCTGCCGGTGCCGACGCGGGTCGAGTGCAGATCGGCCTGGTGGTCGGCCAGGCGCACGTGCGACATCACCGGACCACCCTTTTGCGCCAGCCCGCTCATGTCGAGCACGATGGCGCCCTTGCCTTCGACGTGGGCTGCCATGGCGAGGATCTGGCCGACGGTGACGACGCCGGTGCCGCCAATGCCGGTAATCAAAATGCCATATGGCGCCGCCGTGCTTTTCAGCACCGGCATGGGCAAGACGGGCGGCGTGGCGTCGCTGCTGGCGACGGCTTTTTTCGGCTTTTTCAAGGTGCCGCCTTCGACCGTCACGAAACTGGGGCAGAAGCCGGTGACGCAAGAAAAATCCTTGTTGCAGGACGACTGGTTAATCTGCCGCTTGCGGCCCAGCTCCGTTTCCAGCGGTTCGACCGACAGGCAGTTCGATTGCACCGAACAGTCGCCGCAACCTTCGCAGACGGCTTCGTTGATGACGGCGCGCTTGGCGGGGTCGGGGTATTCGCCTTTTTTCCGCCGCCGGCGTTTTTCCGACGCGCAGGTTTGATCGTAAATCATGGCGGAGACGCCCGGGCAGTCGCGCAATTGGCGCTGCACGTCCATCAATTCGCTGCGATGGCGCACGGTGACGCCTTCGGCCCATTTGTAATCGGCGCCGTATTTGTCCGGCTCATCGGTGACGACGATGATGGGGCCGACGCCTTCGGCGGCGATCTGGCGGCTGATCACACCAGGGTCGAGCGGGCCATCGAATTGCTGCCCGCCCGTCATGGCGACAGCGTCGTTGAACAGGATTTTATAGGTGATGTTGACCTTGGCCGAGACTGCCGCACGGATCGCCAGGATGCCCGAGTGGAAATAAGTGCCGTCGCCCAGATTGGTGAACACATGCTTTTCATGGGTGAACGGTGCCTGCCCTACCCAGGTGACGCCTTCGGCCCCCATATGAGTAAACGTCGACGTTTCGCGGTCCATCCACAGCACCATGTAGTGGCAGCCGATGCCAGCGAGTGCGCGCGAGCCTTCCGGCACCTTGGTCGACGAATTGTGCGGGCAACCCGAGCAAAAATACGGGGTGCGGTCAGTGTCGGGATTGGGCTTGGTGCTGACGTTTTTTAAAACCAATTCTTTGGCTTCAAGAAAGGCGATACGCTGCTTGACGCGCTGCTCGACCGGGTGGCCGGCGCAATAGTGCGAAATGCGGCTGGCGATGGCGCGCGCGATCAGCGCCGGATTGAGTTCATAGGTGGCTGGCAGCAGCCAGTCGCCGTGGCCGGTATTGCCCTTGTTGCTCCACTCGCCGGTGTCGTCGAACTTGCCGACCACGCGCGGGCGCTGGCCGTCGGGCAAGTTGTACAACTCTTCCTTGAGGGCATATTCGAGAATCTGGCGTTTTTCTTCGACCACCAGGATTTCGTCGAGGCCCTGGGCAAACGCGTGCACGCCATCGGCTTCCAGTGGCCAGGTCATGCCGATTTTATACAGGCGGATGCCGATGTCGGCGGCCGCCTGCTCATCGATGCCAAGGTCGGCCAGCGCCTGGCGGGTGTCGAGATAGCTCTTGCCGGCGGTGATGATGCCGATCTTCGGCTGCGGGCTGTCCCAGATGATTTTATTGAGTTGATTGACGCGCGCATATTCGAGGGCGGCGTACCACTTGTAATTGTTCATCCGCACTTCCTGGTCCAGGATGGCGTCGGGCCAGCGAATGTTCAGGCCGCCTTCGGGCATGGCGAAACTGGTCGGCGTGACGGTCTGCACGCGTTCGGGATCGAAGTCGACGACGGCGCCCGATTCGATGATGTCGGTGACGCATTTCATCGCCACCCACAGGCCCGTGTAGCGGCTCATGGCCCAGGCGTGCAAGCCGTAATCGAGGTATTCCTGCACCGATGCCGGGTACAGCACGGGAATGCCGCAGGCGGTCAGGATATGGTCGGACTGGTGCGCGGTGGACGACGATTTGGCCGCGTGGTCGTCGCCGGCGAGAATGACGACGCCACCGAATTTCGAGCTGCCCGCATTGTTGCCGTGTTTAAAAACGTCACCGCAGCGATCGACGCCCGGACCTTTGCCGTACCACATGGCGAAGACGCCGTCGTACTTGGCATCCTTGAACAGATTGGTTTGCTGGGTGCCCCAGACGGCGGTGGCGGCCAGGTCTTCGTTCAGGCCCGGCTGAAAGTGGACGTTGTGGGCGTCCAGGTGTTTTTTTGCCTTGACGGCCGTCATGTCGATCGAGGTGACGGGCGAACCGCGGTAGCCGGTGATGTAACCGGCGGTGTTCAAGCCGGCCTTGGTGTCGCGTTCCTGCTGCATCATCGGCAGGCGCACCAGCGCCTGGGTGCCGGTCATGAAGGCGCGGCCACGTTCGAGCGTCCATTTGTCGTTGAGCGAAATTTCAGGCGACGGCTGCGGTTCAAGCTGGGCGCGGTCGAGGGGTGCATTCATGGGTTTGTCTCCGTTTGTCGGATGGTGCTTTTTTTAGGGTACTGCGAACAGCCATTACTTGGAACAAGACTCAGACGACGCTGGTGTCTTTTAAAACGCCACGTTTGATCTGGTCGAGCTCGATTGATTCGAACAGGGCGCGGAAGTTGCCTTCTCCAAAACCCTGGTCGCCTTTTCTCTGGATGATTTCAAAGAAGATGGGGCCGATGACGTTCTGGGTAAAAATCTGCAGCAGCAGTTCACGTTCATTCTCGTTGCTGTGGCCGTCGACCAGGATGCGCAGGCGGCGCAGTTCGTCAAGGTTTTCGCCGTGGCCAGGCAGGCGCCGATTGATCAGTTCGTAATACGTTTCGATGGTGTCCTGGAAGGCGATGCCGGTGGCGCGCATGGCCTGGATCGAACCGTAGATGTCGTCCGAGCCGAGGGCGATGTGCTGGATGCCTTCGCCGTGATACGCATCGAGGTATTCGGCAATTTGCGATTTGTCGTCGGACGACTCGTTGATGGGAATCCGGATCTTGCCGCACGGCGAAGTCATGGCCTTCGATTTGAGGCCGGTGTGCTTGCCCTCGATATCGAAGTAGCGGATTTCGCGGAAGTTGAACAGGTGCTCATAAAAGCCCGCCCATTCTTTCATGCGGCCGCGGTGGACGTTGTGGGTGAGGTGATCGATATAGGTCAAACCGTTGCCGACCGGGTTGGCGTCGGCACCGGGGATGGCGACGAAGTCGACGTCATAAATGCTGATGTCGCCGATGCTGCCCGCTTGCGCATTGCTGTTTTTACCTTGCCAGCGGTCGACGAAATACAGCAGCGAGTCGCCCACCCCCTTGATTGCAGGAATATTCAATTCCATCGGGCCCGTTTTATTGTCGAAACCCCAGGCGCCCAGTTCGAGCGCGCGGCGGTAAGCCATGGCGGCATCGTTGACGCGGATGGCGATGGCGCACACGGACGGGCCATGCTGGCGCGCAAAGCGCTGGGCAAACGAGTCCGGCTCGGCATTGATGATGAAGTTGATCTGACCCTGGCGGTACAGGGTGACGTCCTTGTGGCGGTGGCGCGCGATGGCGGCAAACCCCATCTGTTCGAACAGGGCGCCCATCGCTTTGGGATCGGGCGCGGCATACTCGACGAACTCGAAACCGTCAGTGCCCATGGGGTTGTCCCAGGTCTGGATCTGCATGCTTGTCTCCTCATTTTTATAGCGCACAGTATAGTCCCGCAGGTCCGGCATTAAATTTCAAACGATGGCTGCGGAACGCAGTCGCACGCTATTTAATTGCGTAAAATTAGGGATATTGGAGGTTATATGTCAAAAATTGAGCTGGATAAAACAGATCGTAAAATCCTCGCCCTGTTGCAGGCCGATGGCCGCGCGTCCAACCAGGACATTGCCGACGCCGTCAGCCTGTCGCCCTCGCCATGCCTGCGGCGCATCAAGCGGCTCGAGGAAGCAGGGGTGATCCGCCAGTACGTCGCTCTGCTCGATCCGGCCCAGATCGGGCTCGGGCTACTGGCCTACGTCAACGTGCGGCTGGAAAAGCACAAGGAAGGGCCGACCGCCAACGCCAGCGGCGCGCGCCGCACCTCGAGTTCACCGCACGCCGATTTTGCCGAGGCGGTCGAAGACTGGCCCGAAGTGGTGGCCTGCTACGCCATGACCGGCGAGATGGATTACCTGCTGCGGGTGCACGTGGAAGACATGGAACACTTTTCGCGCTTCATGATGAAAACGCTGCTGATACACCCATCGGTGGCTGATGTGAAGTCGAGCTTTGCCTTGCAGAGAATCAAGGATACGACGGCGCTGCCGCTGGTGTGAGGACTCAGCGCTCGAACAGCTTGGCGGCGGCGCGGTTGGTCGCCTTCAGGGTGTAGTCGATGGTGGCGAACTGCTCTTCGAGCGCTTCGCGCATCACCGTGCCGGGGCTCGGTGGCGGCAGGCGCAGGTAGGCATCGGCTTCGCCGTACTCGCGGTGAATTTCCATGCCCGCCTTCTTGGCGATGTGCATCATGGTCTGATTCGATGACAGGCACTGCATGTAGAGGGTGTCGACATCGGCGTTGCGGCAGTGGATGGCCGCGCGCTGGAACAGTTTCGAGCCGATGCCCTGGCCGCGCGCAATCGCCAGCACCGAGACGCCGAACTCGGCCACTTTTTCCTTGTCGGTGACGGCAGTGCTGGCGCTCGATGCCTGCTTCGGCGCGAACGCCAGGTGGCCGACTGCGACCAGTTTAAAAACGCGGTTGTAGACCCCATAAATGGTGTCGCGGGCGAAATTGAGGTTATTGACGTAGGCGATCACCCGCTCATCCGGCAGCACAGTGCCAAAGCGCAGCAGGCGGTCGTCGTTGTCGAGCGCTAAAAAATGCTTGCGGATGCGGAAGCGGTCGCGCTCTTCGAGCTGCTTGATGCGCACGGTGGGACGCGCGCCGCCCAGGTGCAAGCCGTCGAACCACGCCCCCAGGGGCTTGTCAAAAAATCGCTTGATCATCACTGCCTCCCACTGCCATGGTGCACTGCACCAAACCTGTATTGTAGCGCGCTGCGGGCCTGCTGTCGTTCTGTTGCCATTGCCCTTGCCGCTGCTGTTGCCGCTGTACTGACGCCGAAGCGCTCCTATACTGCCACGGTTTGGGTGGTTTGGCTGATCACGCTGTCCGGCCACTGCGCTGACGGGCTGACGGTATAACCCGATTTGCCAGCCTGCTTGGTGACGTACATGGCGGCGTCGGCATCGGCCAGCAGGGCGGCCGCACCGCGCGCGGCGCCGCTGCGGCCATGCGCACTGCTAATGCCGATGCTGGCCGAGATGTCGACCGGTTTGCCATCCGCTTCGTCGATGCTGCCGATGGCGTCCAGGGTCAGCTGGGCGATGCGGCGCGCCGCTTCGGGCGAATCGACCTGCTCGAACATGATGACGAATTCATCGCCACCGAGACGCGCCAGGACGTCTTCCTTGCGCAGGCGCGACTGCACCCGGCGCGCCACTTCCTGCAGCACCAGGTCGCCGGTGCCGTGGCCGTGGGTGTCATTGACGGCCTTGAAGCCGTCCAGATCGAAAAACATGACCACCACGGTATCGTCGCGGCGACCGGCGCGGATCAGGGCGTGGTCGAGCAGGCGGCTGAGGTGACTGTAGTTGACCAGTCCGGTCAAGCCATCATGGTGGGCCAGCTGTTCGAGCTTGGCCGACTGTGCTTCGAGCTCGGCGGTACGGGCCAGCACGCGCTGCTCGAGGGTGTCGTTGACCGCCCGCAGGCGGCGGTTGGCGACGTCGAGCATGCGAAAGGTGCGCAGCAGGCGCAGCGCGCCGCCCACCAGCAACAGCAGCAACACCCCCGAGTAGGCGAACAGCCAGCTGCGGTAACGCTGCTTTTGTAATAGCACTTCGTCAAATTCGCGGTCGAACTGGCGGCTCAAGCGTTCGATCGCTGCGCTGGTGCCGGTGTGCGCAATGGCCGCTTCCAGGCGGTTTTCCTGCGGCCGGTACAGCAGCACCACGCGGGTGTGCAGCAGCAGCACATCGATGCGCTCGCCCACCGCCAGCGAGAAGGCGGCCTTTTGCTTTTGCACCGTGCGCAGCGAGGTTTCGATACGGGTCGCCAGCGCGGCGTCCGGCGCCAGATTAAATCGCAGTACGTCGGCCAGCAGGGCGTTGAGGGCGTCGTCGAGCGCCAGCACCGTGCGCGACGGCGCCAGTGCCCCCTCGATGCCGGTCAGCTCGGTTTTCATTTGGGTGATCAGGGAGGGCAGCGCCGCCAGCGATTCGCGCAGCAAGCCATTGCCGCCCTTGAACTGGCCCACCAGCTGCTGCTTTTCCTGCAGCGCCACCTGCACGCGATTGTACGCGCGGGCAGTGGCGCCATCGTGCGTCATCGACAGGGCGGCGCCCAGATCACGCTGCAGCTGCAGCATGCGCGGCACGCCACTGTCGAGCGAACGGCTGCCGGTGTCGAGGCCGATGCGGGCACGCAAGATGTTGGCATTCCATTCGGCGTCGAGCTTTTCCAGCTCGTGCAGATTGAGCATCACGCGGTTTTGCGCGCCCAGGTCGACGGCGGTGGTGCGGCTGAACAGAAATACCAGTAACAACGCCAGCACCAACAACAAGCTCATCAGGGCGAGCCGGCGGCGCGCGCTCATCGCGTGCGCCAGCGGCGATACAGGGGGAATGGAGGTCATGCAGCAGATCCCTGGAAGTAGGAACAATTCACCATAGCAGGCACCTATAATTGCCGAGAGGATACTTACGTCTGCTTACGTCTGCTTGCTTTTTGATTATTACTTAGCAGATTTCGGGTAATTGCTTGCCTGTTTGCTTATGGCTGCGGCGCAGGCAGGCCCGCCTGCAGCAACAAATCGGCGCGCGCGCGCTTGACGGCCGACACCCGCGCTGCATGGACGGCATCGCCGATGCGGGCCGGTTGCGCCGCGTAGCGGGCGGCCACGGCGCCGGCATCGACGTTGCGCGCCACCGCCAGGGCGGCGGCCAGATAGGGGCCCTGCGGATACGGGCGAGCGGCAAATGCTGCGACCTCAGCAGGGTGAGCGCCGCGCCCGCGAAAATCGCACTCGGCCGCCTGCAGCATCCGGGCGAAGCGTTCCGGCTTGCGCAGGCCGTCGCCACGCTCGAACAGGGTGACCAGGGTGTTGGCGCGCAGCACCAGGGCATTGCTGACATTGCCGTGCTCGCGCGCCGTCAGCAGCGCCAGGTCGCGGCAATCGTTGGGGACCTTCAGGCGCCGGCACAGTTCACCAATCAGCTTGACCCCCAGCGCTTCGTGGCCGTGGTGGGCAGGCCAGTTACCGGCGGGGGTGATGGCCTTGCCCAGATCGTGCATGAGGGCGGCGAAGCGCACCGGCAAGTCGAACTGGCGCTGCGCCGCGTGGTCGATTACCAGCAGCATGTGGGCGCCCGTATCGATTTCCGGATGGTGCAGGGGCGGTTGCGGCACGCCCCACAAGGCATCGAGCTCGGGCATGATGCGCGCCAGCGCGCCGCACTCGCGCAGCACCAGCAGCATGCGCGACGGCGTCGCTTCCATCAGGCCGCGGGCGATTTCCTGCCACACGCGCTCGGGCACCAGCGCATCGACTTCGCCCG
This sequence comes from Massilia sp. PWRC2, assembly GCF_049896725.1. NCBI lineage: Bacteria > Pseudomonadati > Pseudomonadota > Betaproteobacteria > Burkholderiales > Oxalobacteraceae > Massilia > Massilia sp. PWRC2. Next base: position 183,187 of record NZ_JAFCUW010000011.1, on the reverse strand, counting down.
CCGCGACCATGCTTTTCATTAGCGCCATGGTGGCCGGCGCCACCGTGAAATCGGCAAAGCGGGCAGCGAAACGGGCCAGCCGCAAGATCCGCACGGGGTCTTCGGCAAAGGCGTCGGAGACGTGGCGGAACAGGCGCGCCTGCAAATCGGCCTGGCCACCGAAGGGGTCGGTCAGGGTGCCATCTTCGGCGCGGGCGATGGCGTTGATGGTCAGATCGCGCCTGACCAGATCGTCTTCGAGACTGACCTCGGGCGAGGTGTGGAACACAAAACCGTGGTAACCGGGGGCGGTTTTGCGCTCGGTGCGGGCGAGCGCGTATTCCTCGTGGCTGACCGGATGGAGGAACACGGGAAAATCCTTGCCCACCGGGCGGAAACCCCGGGCCACCATCTGCTCGGGGGTGGCGCCCACCACCACCCAGTCGCGGTCGACCACGGGCCGGCCCAGCAGGGCGTCGCGCACGGCGCCACCGACGACGTAGGCTTGCATGGTGCGCTCAGTCATGGCAGCCGCATCAGCTCATGCATGCGCACTCAATCGGGCAGTTCGCTGTCGTGCCCATCGGCGCGGTCGGTTTCGGCCAGCGCTTCGCTGATCCAGCGCGCCACTGCCGGATGCTGCGTCACCCGATCACAATAGGCTTGCAGCGCCGGCGCCAGCGACACCCCATAGGTGTTAAAGCGCATCACCACCGGCGCATAAAAGGCGTCGGCGATCGAGAAGGCGCCGAACAGGTAGTCGTGGTGACCAAAGCGCGACAGGCACTCTTCCCAGATTTCGCAGATGCGGCCGATGTCGCCCTGCGCTTCGTCGGTGCGGCCGCGGCCCGGCAGATGGGCGCGCAGGTTCATCGACATGGCACTGCGCAGGCCGCCAAAACCGGCATGCATTTCGGCTACCACGCTGCGCGCCATGGCACGGGCGGCAACGTCGCTGGGCCACAGCTGCAGGTCAGGAAACTGCTCGGCGATGTATTCGCAAATGGCCAGGCTGTCCCAGATGGTGATGTCGCCAGCGACCAGCACCGGCACCCGCCCGGCGCCCGAGTATTCGGCGATGCGGGCGCCGGTGTCCGGCTTGTCGAGGGCGATGACGACTTCGTTGAAGGCAATACCAAAGGCGGTCATCGCCAGCCACGGCCGCATCGACCAGGACGAGTAATTCTTGTTGCCGATGACCAGCGTCAGCCCCGACTCTCGGGCGCGGGCAAGGGTGGTCGACAGGGAAGGATCGAGTTCAGTGGTCTGCATGGTCAAATGGTCCGGTCAGTACGCAAAAGAAGGGGGAGCCAGGGCTGCGCTCAACGGCCGGCGCGCGCGCGAAAATCGTCGAAGCGGTCGTGCGGCGACAGGTAGCCGGGCGCCACCGCTTCGAGCGCCGTCAGCTTGATGCCGAGGGTGGCCGCTGTCAATGCCTGGATGGCCGGATCGATCACGTTGTCGTGCGCCATCGAGTCGAGATTGTCGCGGCTCATCAACGGGTCGCCCGGCAACAGTTCGAACAGCGCGGCCTGCAGGCGGCCGAGGGCGGCCGGCAAGCCGATCACCGGACGCTGATGGTGCGCATAGCGGCCGGACAGCCGCACCAGCTCGGCCAGGGTATAGATCGACGGCCCGCCCAGCGCGTACACCTGCTGGCGCGTTTTCGGGTCCTTCAAGGCGTTGATGAAGGCGCGGGCGACGTCGCCCACATAAATCGGCTGGAATTGCGCGTCGGCGCAGGCCAGCGGCACCAGCGGCAGGAAGGCTTGCATCTTGGCGAACATGTTCAAAAAATTGTCGCCGGGACCGAACACCACCGATGGCCGGAAGATGGTGGCCGCCACCGTCGGTTCGGCACGCGCGGCCACTTCACCATCGGCCTTCGAACGCTGGTACATCGAGGGGCCATCGCTATCGGCACCCAGCGCACTCATGTGCAGGTAGCGGGGCACGCCGGCGGCGGCGCAGGCGGCGACGATGCGGCGCGGAATGTCGACGTGGGCATGGCGAAATTGCGGACCATACGGCTTGGCGCGGCGCGAGTGCAGCACGCCAACCAGGTTGATGGCGGCATCGGCCCCCTGCAGCAGGGGTACCAGGTCATCCTTGCCGATGTCGGCGGCCACCACTTGCACCCCGGGCAGCATGGCGAGGGCGCCGGCGCGCTCGGGCCGGCGGGTCGGCACCACCACGCGGACGCCCTCGCCGACCAGCTGGCCGATCAGGTGGCTGCCAATAAATCCGTTACCGCCGAAAACGACTACCTTGAGCTCTCGCATGTGCGCCTTGAGGGGAAGTGGATAAACAGTTTAATTGATGAATCGTTCAAAGGTGTGAAAAAGTCAATGGATCACGGCAGCTGGTTGGCCTGCGCGCCGGCAGGCAGGACCACGCCGAGGCGCGTCTTGAGCGACTGCGGGCGGCGCTCGAACAGGGCGGCATAGGTGGTGGCGTTGGCCAGCACGTTTTTGACGTAGGTGCGGGTTTCCGGGTAGGGAATCGATTCGGCGAAAATCGCCCCTTCCATCGGCGCCGTCAGGGTGGCGCGCCAGGTCCGTGCGCGCCCGGGGCCGGCGTTGTAGGCGGCGCTGGCCAGTGGCTGCGAGCCGTCGGCGTTGGCCAGCACCATGTTCATGTAATTGGCGCCCAGCAGGATGTTGGTACGCAGGTCGCTCAGCATGGTGTGGACGAAATCGGTCAGACCAATTTTTTTGGCGACATAGGCGCCCGTCGACGGCATCACCTGCATCAGGCCGGCGGCGCCGACGCCGGAGCGGGCGTCGGTCATGAAGCGCGATTCCTGGCGGATCAGGCCGTACACCCAGGCGCGGTCCAGGCCCAGACTCTGGGTGGTCGGCTGCAGGATTTCATTGTGCGGCGAGGGATAACGCTGGGTGTAGTCGAACTCGGTGCGGGTGCGTTCAGAGGTATTGACCATGCGGTCGAGAATGGCGTTTTCGCGGGCGAATTCGGCGGCGGCGATCAGGTCGCGCTCGCCGAATTTGCGCAATTCCCAGTTCCACTCACGGGTGCCTTCAAAACGCAGGCGCAGGCTGAAAAATTTGAGGGCGCGCTGCAAGCCGGGATTGGCCGCCATCGGCGCAATCTCGAAGCGGGCCAGCGGCGCGCCGGCGGGCGGAATCGACAGCGACTGGCCCAGCTCTTCCATCGCCAGCTGGCCATAAAAACTGTTGATGTCGGCAATCCTGGCGAACAGTGCCTGGGCCTGCTCACGCTGGCTGATCGAGACGTTCGGCGCCGCCAGCAGCGCGCGCGCCAGCCAGTAACTCCAGGCGCCGTCAGCGCGCAGCGGCGCCGGCATCGCTTCGATGGTGGCGCGCACCATGGCCCAGTCGCCCACGCGCAGGGCGGTGCGGGTTTTCCATTGCAGCTGGTCGAGCGAGAGCGGGGCGCCGCTGCTGCGCTGCCAGTAGCCGTAAGCGTCGGGCGCGAGCGTCATCGAGGCGGCCAGCGCCACTGCTGCCCAGCCGGTGGCCTGCTCCTGGGCGGTCAGGCGCGGCGCATTTTTTTCCAGCGCCACCGTCGCCAGCTTGATCGAGGTGCGCGCCATGCGGCCAATCGCGAGCAGATAAATTTCGTGGTCGATGCTGCCCGCGCCGATCCCGCGCGCCATCGCCAGCGCCGGCAGATCGACCGCCTGCGCGGTAAACGTTTCGCTGCCGCCCAGCAAGGCGGCGACGCGCTTGGCCGGGCCGGTGGCATGGCTTTCGCCAGCCAGGCGCAGCTGCGCCAGTAAATCGTTGCGGTCGAACTGGGTCGATTGCGCCAGGGTGGCGATCAGCAGCGCACACGCTTCGCCATAGCCGGGCGGATTGATGAGCAGCGCGCGCGCATCGGCCGCCACCCGTTCGCCCTTCAAGGCGCGCGAGACCAGGGCGTAGCACTTGACCTGGGTATCGTCGTTCAGCACGAACAGCGGTAGCTGCTGGTCGAAATTGGCCCAGTCGCGCAGCCGGCCCAGTTCGAGCAGCCAGTCATTGCGCATGCGGTCGGCAATGGCGGTGCCGCGCCAGCGCTGCAAAAACGCCCGCACTTCATCGGCCGAGGCGTCGCGCAGGCGCGGTTTGAGGCGGTAATAATCGACGTACGACGGGATGGCGTAATTGGGCAGGCGCGCTGCATAGGTGGCGGCGGCGGCGGCATCGTCCTGGCGCGCCGCTTCGCGCAGCAGCAGGAAATTATCGTCGTCGGCATTGCTGGCAGGGCCCGCGGGCGCCGGCGGCACGGATGCGACCGGCGCTGCCGGCGCCGTGGCATACTCGCTGGCAGTCGGCGCGCCCTGCACGGCCTGCGCGCCGGCGCTGACGGCGGCGACCGACAGTACAATGGCAGTGAATAATTTCGGCAAAAACATCGGTACCCTACTCTCTGAAAGCTGCAAATTCACCCACATGACCAGCCCTTCCAGAATACCACGCGGCCCCGTTGAGGAGCCAGCACACGCGCCAGGCGAACCGTTTGCTGTGAACGACAAAGCGGCACTGCGGCGCCAGCTGGCGGCGCGCCGCGCGACCATCGGCGCCAGTGAGCGGCAACAGTGGGATGCGCGCATCGCCGCGCGCGTGCTGGCATGGTGGCAGCTGAGCGAGCCAGCCACGCTAGGGGTGTATCAGGCGCTCAAGGGCGAGGTCGATCTGTCGGCCGCCCTGCTCGAATTGCATGCACGCGGGGTGCAGCTGTTGTTGCCAGTGGTGGTGGCGCGCCATGCGGCGCTGGCGTTTGCCGAATGGTGCCCGGGCGAAGCGATGCACGTCGATGCGATGGGCGTGGCAGTGCCGCAGCAGTTGCGCATGGTGGCGCGCCCGCCGGCGCTACTGGTGCCCTGCCTCGGTTTCGATGCGCAGGGTTACCGGCTCGGCTATGGCGGCGGCTATTACGACCGCACGCTGGCAGCGCCGCCGCGACCACGCACGGCGGGCATTGCGTACGCCTGCCAGCGAGCGGCGTTTGCGGCACTGGCACACGATATTGCGCTGGACGTGGTGCTCACCGAAGCTGAGTAAAAAGCTCAGCGAACCTCAGCGGCCGGCCAGGCGCTGCCACAGCGCAGTGGTGGGAGCGGCCTGGTTCATGCTGTAGAAATGCAGGCCGGGGGCGCCGCCCTTGAGCAGTTTTTCGCACAGGTCGCTGACGACGTCGAGCCCGAAGGCCTTGATCGAGGCGCTGTCGTCGCCAAAGCTGGCCAGTTTTAAACGTACCCAGCGGGGGATTTCAGCGCCGCACATATCGGAAAAGCGCATCAGCTGCGTGTAATTGGTGATCGGCATGATGCCGGCCACGATCGGCACCTTCACACCCAGCCGGCTCGCTTCGTCGACAAATTTAAAATACGCGTCAGCGTTATAAAAATACTGGGTAATGGCGGCATTGGCACCGGCATCGATTTTACGGACGAAGTTGTGCAAGTCGTCTTGCGGCGAGCGCGCCTGCGGGTGCATTTCCGGATAGGCCGCCACTTCGATGTGAAACCAGTCGCCCGTCTCGGCGCGGATGAATTCGACCAGCTCGCTGGCGTAGCGCAATTCGCTGCCACCGCCGTAGCCGCTGGGTAAATCCCCGCGCAAGGCCACCACGCGGCGGATGCCGGCAGCGCGAAATTGCTCGAGCACGGCGCGGATCGAGGCGCGCGAGCCGCCCACGCACGACAGGTGGGGCGCTGCCACATGGCCCTCGGCGAGGATTTCGGTGACGGTGTCGAGGGTGCCCTGCTGGGTGCTGCCGCCAGCGCCAAAGGTGACCGAAAAATAGGTGGGGCCCAGGCCGGCCAGCTTGGCACGCGCCAGCCGCAGCTTGTCGGCGCCTTCGGCCGTCTTCGGCGGGTAAAACTCAATACTGAAGTTATTCGTTTGCATCCTGAATTTCCGTCTTAATTTACGTCTTTGCGCAGCAATAAAGTCGACAAGGCCCATGAAATGATGCTGTACAAAATGGCGGCAAGGAAGGCCGACCAGAATCCGGCGACCTGGAAACCATCGACCAGCTGCGCCACACCCCAGAACAAGACGGCGTTGATGACCAGGATGAACAGGCCCAGGGAGAGGAAGGTCACCGGCAGGGTGAGCACCACCAGGATCGGGCGAATCAGGGTATTGACCAGACCGAGCACCAGGGCGGCGATGAGCGCGGTGCCGAGGTTGCTGACGGTGACGGAGTGCATCAGGTAAGGCAGGGCCATCAGGGCGATGGCGTTAACAATCCAGGTCAGGATCAAGCGCATGGCAGCCTCGTTGGTCAGTGTTACGGGAAAGGAATCGGGAACGACGCCGGACACGGCGGGCGCCGCGTCCGGATACTGCAGGGCTAATTAATAGCGGTAAGCGTCAGGCTTGTACGGACCGGCCTTGTTGACCGTGATGTAAGCGGCTTGCTCATCGGTCAGTTCGGTCAGCTGGGCGTTGAGCTTTTTGAGCTGCAAACGCGCCACTTTTTCATCGAGGTGCTTGGGCAGCACGTACACGCCGACCGGGTACCTGTCGATGTTGGCAAACAGTTCGATCTGGGCGATGGTCTGGTTGGCGAACGACGAGCTCATCACGTAGGACGGATGGCCCGTGCCGCAACCGAGATTGACCAGACGGCCTTCGGCCAGCAGGATGATGCGCTTGCCCGACGGGAAAATCACATGGTCGACCTGGGGCTTGATGTTGTCCCACTCATATTTCTTGAGTGCGGCGACATCGATCTCGTTGTCGAAGTGACCGATGTTGCAAACGATGGCCTGGTCTTTCATGGCCAGCATGTGCGCTTCGGTCAGGATGTGATAGTTGCCGGTGGCGGTGACGAAAATGTCGCCATGTTCAGCAGCATAATCCATGGTGACGACACGGAAGCCTTCCATCGCCGCCTGCAGTGCGCAGATGGGATCGATTTCCGTCACCCACACCTGGGCCGACAGCGCACGCATCGCTTGCGCCGAACCCTTGCCGACGTCACCGTAACCGGCGATGACCGCGATCTTGCCAGCGATCATGACGTCGGTAGCACGCTTGATGCCGTCGACCAGCGATTCGCGGCAACCATACAGATTGTCGAACTTCGACTTGGTTACTGAATCGTTGACGTTGATGGCCGGGAACGCCAGTTTGCCCTCTTTGTGCATCTGGATCAGGCGGTGCACGCCGGTGGTGGTTTCTTCGGTCACGCCCATGATGTGCGGCAGACGCTTCGAGTACCAGTGCGGGTCACGGGCCAGGTGCTGCTTGATCGAATTGAACAGGCAGATTTCCTCTTCCGAACCAGGGTTGGCCAGCACGCTGATGTCGCTCTCGGCACGGGTGCCCAGGTGCAGCAACAGGGTGGCGTCGCCACCATCGTCGAGGATCATGTTGGAGTAGACGTCGCGGCCAGGCCACTCGAAAATGCGGTGGCTGTAGTCCCAGTAGTCATCGAGCGACTCGCCCTTGACGGCAAACACCGGGGTGCCGGCGGCAGCGATGGCGGCGGCGGCGTGGTCTTGCGTCGAATAGATATTGCACGAGGCCCAGCGCACCTGCGCGCCGAGTGCTTCCAGGGTCTGGATCAGCACGGCCGTCTGGATGGTCATGTGCAGCGAGCCGGTAATGCGTGCGCCCTTCAGAGGCTGACTGGCGGCAAATTCCTCGCGGATTGCCATCAGGCCCGGCATTTCCGTTTCGGCGATCTTGATTTCTTTGTTACCCCATGCGGCCAAGCTGATGTCGGCGATGTGGTAGTCGTTGATGGTTTTGAGTACGGCGTTCATCACGCCCTCCTTTCAGTTGAGAAAAAGGTACGTGAGCGCAGTTGCAAAAGTCCGAGCCTGGCGAAAGTGAATTCGTCGCAACGCTCCTCGGAACAACAAAGTCTATCACAGGATTGCTGAGGCGACGCAGCCGTGCGCGGATTTAAAATGGCGTGAAGCAACAAGTTAATGACGTTTATACTGTCTTACCATTGTCCGCCGGAATAGTTATGAGGGAGCAGCAGGTCAGTATTGCCGGCGTCACCAGCGTCCGCCTCGCCGATGGCAGCGTGCGCGTCATCGATTCGATGTTCAGCCAGGTGTGCGACCTCGCCAATGACCATGCAGAGGTGTTGTGCCGCCTGCACCCGGAAAAAAAACGGCGCTTCGACAGCGTGCTGGCCGAGGCTGCGCAGGCTGGCGTGGCGTTCCGGCGGGTCACCATCGAACTGCACGTCAACCATCTGCATGGCGGCATCGCGGTACTCAATTATGCCGAGCTGGTGCGCACTGGCCACCACAATATTGCTGGCGAAGCGAGCGCGCGTGGCTTCGAACCGGGCGCCGAGCCGGTGATCCGCCAGTTGCGCGACAAGAGTTTCAGGCTGGTGTTTCACGCCATGCCGCCGGCCCACCACCGGCTCGGCGAGGCCTTCGATCCTGAACACTTCGGCAGCGCGCTGGTCGCCAGTTGCAGCGCCGATATGCACCAGGACGACCGTGACGTTTTTTATATCGCCGCGTCGGCCGGTGCCGAGCACATCAAGGAAATTTTTACCTTTTTGCGCGACTACCAGGGTGCGCCGCCGGAGCCATAAAAAAAGGCCGCCGTGTCACGGGCGGCCCCTTCAGCGGTACCAGCGGCCTGATTAACTCAAGCCCGCTTCGGCGCGCAGCAGCGCTACCTTGTCGGTACGCTCCCAGGTAAATTCCGGCTCTTCGCGGCCGAAGTGGCCGTAAGCGGCGCTCTTTTGATAGATCGGCCGCAGCAGGTCGAGCATCTGCACGATGCCTTTTGGACGCAGATCAAAATGTTCCATCACCAGCTGCGCGATTTTTTCGTCCGGAATAACGCCGGTGCCTTCGGTGTACACGGTGATATTGATCGGCTTGGCCACCCCGATCGCGTACGACACCTGCACCTGGCACTGGCGCGCCAGGCCGGCGGCAACGACGTTCTTCGCCACGTAGCGGGCAGCATAGGCGGCCGAGCGGTCCACTTTAGACGGGTCCTTGCCGGAAAACGCACCGCCGCCGTGCGGGGCAGCGCCGCCGTAAGTGTCGACAATGATCTTGCGGCCGGTCAGACCGCAATCACCCTGCGGGCCGCCGATGACGAAGCGGCCGGTCGGGTTGACCAGGTAGCGGGTGTCATGCAGCCATTCGCGTGGCAATACCTGCTTGATGATTTCTTCGATGACCGCTTCTTCGATCTGGCTGTGGCTGACGTCGGGGTGGTGCTGGGTCGACAGTACCACCGTGTGCACGCCGACCGGGCGACCGTCGACATAACGCAAGGTCACCTGCGACTTGGCGTCCGGGCGCAGCCACGGCAGGCGGCCGTCCTTGCGCAGTTGCGACTGGCGCTCGACCAGGCGGTGGGCGTAGTGGATGGCAGCGGGCATCAGCTCGGCGGTTTCATCGCAGGCGTAACCGAACATCAAACCCTGGTCGCCGGCACCCTGGTCAAGGTCGAGCCCGGCACCTTCGTCGACGCCCTGGGCGATGTCAGGCGACTGCTTGTCGTAGCACACCATGACGGCGCAGCCGCGGTAATCGATACCGTAATCGGTATTGTCGTAGCCGATGCGCTTGATGGTTTCGCGCGCCACCTGGATGTAGTCGACGTTGGCGTGGGTGGTGATTTCACCGGCCAGCACCACCAGACCGGTGTTGCACAGCGTTTCGGCGGCAACCCGTGCGGTCGGGTCCTGGGTCAGGATGGCGTCGAGGATGGCGTCGGAAATCTGGTCGGCCACCTTGTCGGGATGGCCTTCGGAAACGGATTCGGAGGTAAACAAATAATCATTGGGCATGGCAAATTCCTGATCTGGGTTGAAGCAAACTGTCGCAGTCAGGGCACTTGCCTGCGACGCTTTAGCGACATTTATATTCCGCTTCGCAAGTTGTCTGATTAACTCGGCGGATCCTGCTCGTGGTATTTTACGCCTCTTACAAATTTTTAGCTCGACAAGACGCGCTTTCCCCGGCGCCGCACAACATGCTCGTTCTCCTCTTCCGCCTGCTCTCTTTTTTACCACTGCGCCTCTTGCACGGGCTGGGCGCTGCCCTTGGCTGGTCGGCTTATCTGCTCTCGCCTTCGTACCGGCGGCGCCTGCGCGGCAACCTCGAGGGGGCGGGCTACGGCGCCGTGCTGCCGCAGGCAATCGCCGAAGCGGGCAAGGCACTATTTGAATTGCCGTTTTTGTGGTGCGCGCGGCCCGAACGGGTGGCCGCCTGCGCCATCGAAGACAATTTTGAACTGGTCGAGCAGGCGCTGGCGCAAGGCCGCGGCCTGGTGGTACTCACGCCCCACCTGGGCTGCTTTGAAATCACCGCCCAGCAAATCGCCCTGCGCACGCGCCTGACCGTGATGTACCGTCCACCCCGGCAAGCCGCCCTGCGGCCGCTCATTGAAGGGGCGCGCGCGCGCGCCAACCTGCACCTGGCGCCGGCCAACCTGGCCGGCGTGCGCATCCTGGCGCGCTGCCTCAAGCGGGGCGAACCGATCGGCGTGCTGCCAGACCAGGTGCCGCAGCAGGGAGACGGTGTATGGGCGCCGTTTTTCGGTCGCCCGGCCTATAGCATGACCTTGCCAGCCAAGCTGGCGCAGATGGGCCATTCGCCGGTGCTGCTGGTGTACGCCGAGCGCTTGCCGAAGGGGCGCGGCTTCCGCCTGCGCTTTTCACCGTTCACGGGCAGCCTGGACGGCACGGCCGCCGACCAGGCCGGCGCCATCAATGCGGCCATGGAGCAGTTGATCAAAGAGTGCCCGGCCCAGTACAACTGGAGCTACAACCGTTACAAGCAGCCGCCCGGCGTGCCGGCGCCGGGGATGCCGTCATGAGGGCCGTGGTCGCTCTGATGTGGCTGCTGCACTGGCTGCCCCTGCCGGTGCTGGGCCGCTTGGGCAAGCTGGTCGGTACATTGCTGTTTGCGCTGCTGCGCGCGCGCCGCCGCATCGCCCTCATCAATTTGCGCCTGTGCATGCCGGAACTGAGCGAGGCGCAGCGGGTGGCACTGGCGCGCGGCCACTTTCAGGCGTACAGCCGGAGCATTTTTGAGCGCGCCATCTTGTGGTGGGCGCCGCCATCGCGCCTGCGCCGCCTGATCAAGGTCAGCCCGGCAGTGCCGCTGGCACAAATGGCGGCCGGGCCGGTGGTGCTGTTGTGCCCGCACTTCGTTTGCCTCGACGTGGCCGGCGTCGCCGTGGCCATGGAAGCATCGGCCAGCTCAATGTACGTGGCGCAGAAAAACCGCGTGTTCGACGACGTCTTGCGCCGTGGCCGCTCGCGCTTCAAGCCGGTGCGGCTGTTCTCGCGCAAGGATGGCATCAAGCCCATCATGCGCGCGCTGCGTGAAGGGCTGCCCTACTTCATGCTGCCGGACATGGATTTTGGCGACAAGGATGCGCCGTTCGTACCGTTTTTCGGTGTCCCCGCCGCCACCCTGACGGCCACTGCGCGCATTGCCGCCGCTACCGGCGCCAGCGTGATCCCGGTGGTGGCCACTTTCCTGCCCGGCTACCAGGGCTGGCACGTACAGTTTTATCCGGCCTGGGACGATTATCCGGGCGACGACATGCTCGCCGCCACCGCCCGCATGAACGATTTCATTGAACAGCGCGTGCGCGAAGCTCCTGCAGAATATTTCTGGACCCATAAACGCTTTAAGACGCGCCCGCCGGGCGAAGCCTCCCCTTACGCTTGAACCTGTTTGCTTGAACCCTTGTTTGAAACTGATTGCCATGAAGCTCAAATTTACCAAGATGCACGGCGCCGGCAACGATTTTATCGTCGTCAACGCCATCGACCAGCAGCTCGACCTGACAGCTGCCCAATGGGCGCGGCTGGCCGACCGCCGCTTCGGCATTGGCGCCGACCAGATCCTGGTGGTCGAGGCGAGCGCGGCGCCCGGCGTCGACTTTCGTTACCGCATTTTTAACAATGACGGCGGCGAGGTCGAGCAGTGCGGCAATGGCGCCCGCGCTTTCGTCAAATTCGTCACCGACCACGGCTTGACCAGCAAACGCGCCATCCGCGTGCAAACCATGACCGGCGTGATCGAGCCGCGCCTCGAGGCCGATGGCAGCATTACGGTCGACATGGGGGCGCCCGTGCTGGAACCGGCGCTGGTGCCGTTCGACGCCGTTGGTCTCGGCGGCCGTGTCGATGGCGATGACCTCCTGTGGCCGCTGGAAATCGGCCGGCCCGGTGACGCCGCCAGCATCGTCTGGTTTTCCGTCGTCTCGATGGGCAACCCGCATGCCGTGCAGGTGGTAGCCGACGTCGACCAGGCGCCAGTGGCAGAAACGGGCGCGCTGATCGAGTGCCACCCGCGCTTTCCCAAGCGCGTCAATGCCGGCTTCATGCAGGTGATCGCGCGCCATCACATTCGCCTGCGCGTGTTTGAACGGGGCGCCGGCGAAACCCTCGCCTGCGGCAGCGGCGCCTGCGCCGCCGTGGTGGCCGGCATCCGCCGCGGTCTGCTCGACTCGCCCGTGCAGGTCGACGCCCGCGGCGGCACGTTGCGCATCGCCTGGGGCGGCGCCGGCAAGCCCGTATTGATGAGCGGGCCGGCAGAAACCGTTTTTGAAGGCGAAATCACGCTCTGATTTGGTGCATTTTTGCTACTTAAAAGACAACAGTGGTGCAAACTTTGCACCGCCGCGTTTCATAAAAACAACAGCAAAGTCGGAATTATTGGCTTTCGACCAAGTGCTTAGCCCATAATTGACCAATCCGGCATTGTTGACGCAGCAAGCATTTAAGGTTCACCACATCGGCGTGCTCAGGAAATAAGACGCAAGTCGATGATTAACGGATTCTACGATTTACTTTTAAAGGATTGATACATGAAAAAATCACTTTTGGCAGTGGCACTTCTGGGCGCATTCGCCGGTGTTGCACACGCACAAACCGCAGTTCAGATCTACGGCACCGTTGACGCCGGCGTCACCAAGCGTACCGACCAGACCCTGGCCATCGGCAAGCGCGCCAACAACACCCTGGGCTTCAAAGGTACTGAAGATCTGGGCAATGGCCTCAAAGCCCTGTTCCAACTGGAGATTCGCTACGAGCCGGACACCGGTACCATCGAGCAAGGCGCCGGTGGTGTACAGCGCCCATTGTTCCAAGGTCAAAGCCGCGTCGGCCTGCAAGGCGACTTCGGTATGGTTCGTCTGGGCCGTGGTCTGACCGCGTTCCAAGAGTCGAGCACCGCCTTTGAGCCATGGCACGGTCTGCCAACGCCAGCCGGTTTCCAAACCGACCTGCAAGTGGCTGGCTACACCTCGGACCCACTGGGCTACGCTGGTAACTCGACCAACCGCTTCTCGAACGCGATTTTCTACAACTCGCCAGAAGTCATGGGCTTCCAGTTGAACACCACCGTCGGCATGAAAGAAGCGTTCGGCGCTGCTTACACCGGCCGCGGCACCACGCTGTTGCCTCAGTACCCAGTGGGCACCGAAGCATCGGTCCTGCCGTACTCGATCACCGGTACCTACAAAAACGGCCCTGCCGCCATGATGATCGCCAACGAGCGTAACGCCGTTGAGCACCGTCTGTGGTCGATCGCCGGTTCGGTGATGGCAATGCCTGACCTGAAACTGATGGCGTCGTACCAGCGTCAGAACATGGATCACACCAAGCCAGTCAATCCAATCACCAAAGCCTGGATCCTGGGCGCGAACTACACCATGGGCCCAGGCAAAGTTCTGGCCGGTTATGGTCAAAAGTCGCCGGACGGTCTGGCTAAAGTACGTCAGGCATCGCTGGGCTACGAGTACAGCCTGTCGAAGCGCACATATGTGTACGCCGATCTGTCGAACAAAAAAGGTCTGCCAGTCACCGTGCCTGCCACGCCTGGTTCGATCAACACCTACTCGCTGGGTGTGAACCACGCTTTCTAAGCTGATGCGCGGCTCGCCGCGCACAGTGTGAAAACAGCAAAGGGCAAGGATGAGCAATCATCCTTGCCCTTTTTGCATGCATGTTGCACTGCACCGTGTATCTTTTACGCAACCGTGATGCAATCTGACATTTTGCCGCCTATACACGGTCGGTGAACGATGGCATATTGGATTGATACGAATTAGTACGCACGTTCGTTTATAAAAAAATCTAATCTTGGAGACGCAATGAAAACAAAATTCCTCGCCGCCATCGTCGCGACCTGCTTCGCTGCCCCCGTGATGGCGCAATCGAACGTATCGATCTATGGTGTGGCCGACGCCGGCCTGATGAAACAGAGTGGCCAGACGCTGCGCGTGGTCAGCGGCATCGCCGACGGTTCGCGCCTGGGCTTCAAGGGCAGTGAAGATCTGGGCGGCGGCATGCGCGCCATCTTCAACCTGGAAGCGCGTGTCGAACTCGACACCGGCAGCCAGAAACCGACCCTGCTGTCCGACGAGCAAGGCCTGTACCTGACGCGCGGCATGGGTCCGGGCTTTACCAGCGTGCTGGCGCCGCTGGGCGCGGCCAACGCCGGCGCCCTGTCGGCCGGCTTGCTGCAAAGCATACGCGGCGGCTTGCAGGTGAAAAATGCACCGGCCGTCAATCCGGAAGGCGCGCTGTTTGACCGTACCTCCTACGTCGGCCTGGTGACCCCGGGCGGCGCCATCATGCTCGGCCGCATGTACACTCCTGGCTATGAAGTGTTCGCCGCCGCCGACGTCTTCGAAAGCGGCACCGCCGGTACCTGGGGCGGCATCACCGGCGGCACCGCCGGCTTCACCAATCTGGGCGCCGACATCCGCTCGTCGAAATCGATCCAGTACCGCGTGGCCACGCCGGCCGGCTTCGGCGGCTCGCTGATGTACGGCGTCAAGGGCTCCGGTTACCTCAACCGCTACAACAAATTCATGGGCATTGCCGCTACCTACAAGGCCAATGGCTGGGACGTCGGCGTCGCCCATAACCGCAGCTATGACCAGAGCGACAAAGTCAGCCTGATCACCAGCACCATCGGTGGTTCCTACACCATGGGCGATTTCAAATTCTTCGCCGGTTACCACGACCAGCGCAACCGTAACTCGGTACTGCTGGCCGACTACACCGCTGCCTACACCACCAGCATCGCACCGGCAGTGACGGCCCAACTGACCGCCGCCGGCTTGCCAGCGGCCAACGTCACGGCCCTCAGCGCCGGCCTGCGCACTGTCTTCCTCAACAATATCGCGGTCAATTCGCAGGTCGATGCCGCCAGCTACCAGGTCGGTCTGCATTACCGCGTGGGCGCCGGCCGCATCATGGCATCGGTGGCGCACCAAAACGACCGCACGGCGTCCGACAGCGATGCCACCCTGGCTGCCCTCGGTTACGACTACAACCTGTCCAAGCGTACCGATGTGTATGCAGTCTACGCCCACATCAAGAACAAGAACGATGGCCAGTACATCCCTGGCGCCGCCGGTTCGCCGGGTGGCTTTACCAAGACCCCGGGCGAGAGCACCCAGGCGTTCCAGATCGGCGTGCGTCACCGCTTCTGAGCGACGCGCTGCTGCACACGAAAAGACGCCTGCGGGCGTCTTTTTTTATGCGCTGCGTCGGTTAAAATTGCGGACGAACCACAGCCCTCAAAAAAGAATCCCATGATAGCCGCCATTGACCCCGCCGCGCTTGCCCAGTACCTGGTCGACCATCCTCAATTTTTCGAACAGCATGCCACCCTGCTGGGCCAGGTCAAGCTGTCGAGTCCACTGACGGGCAAGACGGTGTCCCTGCAAGAACGGCAGATGGAAGTGATGCGCGACAAGTACAAGGCGCTCGAACTGCAAATGGCCGACCTGATCCGCCTGGCGCAGGAAAACGCCGCCATCGCCAACAAGTTTCATGGCTGGACCCAGGCCTTACTAAAGGCCCAGCATGGCGCCGACATGCCGCGCGCCCTGGTCGATGGCTTGTGCAGCCAGTTCGGCGTGCCGCAAGCGACCCTGCGCTTGTGGAACCTGGCACCGGGCCATAGCACCGAGTGGTACGCGCGCGACGTCTCCGATGATGCCCGCCTGTTCGCCAACAGCCTGCTGGCGCCGTATTGCGGCAGCAACCACGACTTCGAGGCGGTACGCTGGCTCGACGACGCTGGCAGCGTCGCCTCCACCGTCATCCTGCCGCTGCGCAGCGGCGGCACCGCGTTTGGCCTCTTGATCCTCGGTTCGCCCGACAGCCAGCGCTTCCGCGCCGACATGGCCACCGATTTCCTGATGCACATCGGCGAGACGGCCAGCGCCGCACTGGCCGCCCTGCGCGCTTGAACATGGCGGCCCGTCCGGCTGCACTGCCGCCGGGTTTGGCAGAACCACTGGCCGCCTACCTGGCGCAGCTGGCGACGCAGCGCCAGCTGTCGCCGCTCACCGTGGCCGCCTATGGCCGCGACCTGCACGAACTGGCGCAGTTATCTGGCCAGACGGACTGGGTCGCCATCGGCCACCACGACATCCGCCGTTTTGCCGCCAAACTGCACGGCGGCGGCCTGGGAGCGCGCTCGATCGCCCGCAAGCTCTCCAGCTGGCGCGGCTTTTATGCGTGGCTGGCGGGGCAGACGGCGCTGGCCGCCAACCCGGTCGATGGCGTACGCGCCCCGCGCGCGCCAAAAACCTTACCAAAAGCCTTGTCGGTCGATGCCGCCGTCCATTTGGTGAGCAGCGTGGCGCCGCAGCGCGCCGCCGAACCCGACGAACTGTGCAACCGCGCCATGTTCGAACTGCTCTATTCGAGCGGCTTGCGGGTGTCCGAACTGGCGGGCCTGGACAGCGTCTACCAGCGCGCGCCGGGCGCCCAGGGCGCACCCGCGCCGCTCGGCTGGCTGGACCGCGCCGCCGGCGAGGTGGTGGTGACCGGCAAGGGCAACAAGATGCGCCGGGTACCCGTCGGCAGCCATGCGCTGGCGGCCATCGATGCCTGGCTACAGGTACGCCCGCCAGCGCGCGACGGCAGCAACGCGCTGTTTTTGTCGAGCCGCGCCACCCGCGTGTCGCCGCGCCTGATCCAGCTGCGCCTGGCGCAGCACGGCGCCGCCAGCGGCACCACCGTCAAGGTCCATCCGCACGTGCTGCGCCACTCGTTTGCCGCGCACCTGCTGCAATCGTCGGGTGACCTGCGCGCCGTCCAGGACATGCTGGGCCACGCCAGCATCACCTCGACCCAGGTCTACACGGCGCTCGATTTTCAACATTTGTCGGCCGTCTATGACCAGGCCCATCCACGCGCCAAACCAAAATAGGCAGTGGCTCCTTGATGCGTATCAAGCCGAGCATGGCTTTCCGAATCCATTTTAAGAAATACGGCATAATCGCTCGATTCTTCAGCGCCCCTGCGCGCCAGGCTTTTATTTAGGACCACCATGGCATTGATTCCAAGCACCATCCTGACGGGTTTTCTGGGCGCCGGCAAAACCACTTTGCTCAAGCGCATCCTGCAAGAAGACCACGGCATGCGCATCGCCGTCATCGAAAACGAATTCGGCGAAGAAAACATCGACAATGACATCCTGGTCGAGCGCAGCACCGAGACCATCGTCGAGATGAACAATGGCTGCATCTGCTGCACCGTACGCGGCGACCTGATCGAGGCGCTGTCGACGCTGGCGCGCAAGCGCGACGCTGGCGAAGTGCAGTTCGACCGCATCGTCATCGAAACGACCGGCCTGGCCAACCCCGGCCCCGTCGCCCAGACCTTTTTTGTCGATGAAGAAGTGGGACTGTATTACGTGCTCGACGCCGTCGTCACCGTGGTCGACGCCCACCACGCGATGGCGCAGCTGGACCAGTACGAAGAAGCGCAGCGCCAGGTGGGCTTTGCCGACAAGATTCTGATTTCCAAAACCGACCTGGTCGACGCCGGCCAGCTGGCGGCGCTCACTGCGCGCCTGCTGCGCATCAACCCGCGCGCACCGATCGGCCGCGCCGATTTTGGCAAGGCGCCGCTGGCCGAGGTGCTCGACCTGCACGGCTTCAATTTAAATGACAAGCTCGACATCGATCCCGCTTTTCTGCACACCGAGGACGCGCACGTCCACGGCCCCGACTGCGGCCACGGCCATGCACACGATCACGATCACGAGCACGACCACCACAGCGGCCACCACAGCGACGACATCGCCGCCTTCGTCTTCAAAAGCACGCGCGCCTTCAATCCGGAGCGGCTGGACAATTTCCTGGGCGGCCTGGTCAATGTATTCGGCCCCCGCATGCTGCGCTACAAGGGCGTGCTGCTGATGGACGGCGCCGACCGCAAGGTGGTATTCCAGGGCGTGCACCAGATCATGGGCAGCGACATGGGCGCCAAATGGGCCGACGGCGAAGAACGTGGTAGCAAAATGGTTTTTATTGGCAAAGATTTACCAAAGGACGTGTTTATCCGCGGCCTGGAGCAATGTTTGGTATAAACTATCCCGGCTTTGCGACGCGGCACGACAGCCGCGTATGTCGAACCGGCCAGCTAATTGGTCACCGCGGCTGCCTTGGCGCCATCCGGAACATCGGACGGTGCAGCCGAATTAGCTCATCAATGAAACCTCTGTCGTATCGAAGGTAAGCGAAGTCATGACTAAAACAACCAAATCCAATACCGCCGCGACTGCCGAAGTGGTCATCCTGACCGACGATCAAATCCGCGCGATGGGCGAGAAGGACTACATGAACGCCGCCCAGCTGGCGTTTTTCAAATCCAAGCTGCAGCAGCTTGAAAAGGACCTGCTGAAAAACGCCGGCGAAACCACCGAACACCTGCGCGAAACCGTGCTGGTGCCGGATCCGGCCGACCGTGCCACCATCGAGGAAGAGCATGCGCTCGAATTGCGCACGCGCGACCGCGAGCGCAAGCTGCTCAAGAAGGTGCAGCAGTCGATCGCCGCCATCGATGCGGGCGACTATGGCTGGTGCGAAGAAACGGGCGAGCCCATCGGCATCCCCCGCCTGATCGCCCGGCCGACCGCCACGCTGTCGCTGGAAGCCCAGCAGCGTCGCGAATTGAAGCAAAAACTGTACGGCGACTGAGATCGACCCACGATCTTGGCAAAAACGATAAAAAAGCATGCGCTCGCGCATGCTTTTTTTGCATTTGACTCACACTTATTTGACATTTTCGTTCACATTGTTTGGCTAAGTTTTCTATTGGGCTACACTGTAGCCCCACGCCCGAGCATTGATGCCGCGCAGACGATGCTGCCCCGGCGCTGGCGGCAGCGTGCTAATGTCATGCTTTGAGCGGTAACCGCTTACAGGAAGAGAATGGGACTGTTCGACTTTCTCAAGAAAAAAGATAGTGGGCGCGACAACAGCGCCGGCCCGACCACGCGCTTGCGCATGGGCGAACCGTCGCGCCTCGACACCGAGACCGAGCGCGCGCGCCAGCGCGAAATCGCGCGCGCCACCACGGCCAAGATCGATGCCATCGAATCGGCCATGGCCAATGACATCTTTAATGCACCGGAACCAGCCTGGGGCGCGCGCCGTCCCCTCTTGACCACCGCGCAGGCGGCCGCAGCCGATGCGGCCGCCGACGCTGCTGCGGCCGCCGGCAGCGAGACCATCCCCATGTCGCAACTGCCCCATACCGACTTGCTGGCCCACGGCCATCCGCCGCTGGCGGCCAGCCTGGGCGAGCCGGAGACGGCGGCGGTGGTTGACGAAATTGCCATCATGTTCGCGAATAACGAACTCGACATTGCCCAGCACATGTTGCAAGACAGCCTGGCCGACAGCAACGGCGACGACCGCACCGTCTGGTGGATGTTGTTCGACCTTTACCACGTGCGTGGGCGCCAGGATGCCTTCGAGGATTTATCGATCGATTACGCCAGCCGCTTCGAAACCTCACCGCCCACCTGGGCGCCGCTGGTCGCCGCCAACGAAGCGGCTGCCAACCGGCCGTACGCCGGCGTCACCCCCACCGAAGCGTTCGGTCCCGTACTCGATGACAGCATCGCCGCGCAACTACAGCGCCTGCTTGAGCTGGCCCCCACGCGCGCCGCTTGCCGGCTCGAATTCGGCCGCGTCCATGCGGTCACTCCGGAAGGCTGCGCCCGCCTGGTGCAGGCACTCATCGCATTGCGCAGCGGCCCGCGCGAGCTGATCGTCGTCGGTGCCAACGAACTGGCCGAGATCGTGCGCGCCAGCCTCGTCATCGGCGCCCGCGATGCCCCGGAAGCGCCCTGGCTGCTGCTGCTCGAATTGCTGCAGCTGATGGACCGCGAAAAAGACTTCGAAGAAACGGCGATGGACTACTGCGTCACCTATGAACTGTCACCGCCGCAATTCGAGGCGCCGGTCAACGTCGCCACCGCCGTCGCCGCGCGGGCGCCATCGCGCTCCGACCGCTTCATGCTGCCTGCACTGATCGAGGGCAACGCCACGACGCTCTTCGATGCCATCGATGGCTACGTTGCCCAGACCGATCTGGCGGTGCTCGACGGCTCGCGGCTGGGACGCATCGACTACGCCGCCGCCGCTGCCTTGCACCAGCGCCTGCGCGCCCTGACCAGCGCCGACAGGGTGGTCGAACTGCGCGACATCAATCACCTGGTAGCCGCCCTGTTCCGGCTGATGGCGTATGGCGACGTCGCCCGCGTGTTTCCGCACAAGTACTGACGGGCCCGCCCACGCGGGCGGGCCGCTTTAGGGCTGAATCAGGGCGCCAGCGGCGGCCAGCACCTCGCTGGTCAAACCATCGAGCAGGATCGATGCGGCGCGTGCCTGCTGCCAGTACAGGGGGACATCGAGTGGCAGAGCGGCCACCAGTTCGACCAGCGTTCCCTGCGCCAGCTGGTCCACAATCAAGGCCTGCGCATGTAAACCCCAGCCCATGCCGGCGACGGCTGCCATCACAAACGCTTGCGGCGACGGCAGCGTGTGACGCGGCAATTGAACATGGCGCTGACACAGCCGTTGCACCCACTGGGCCTGCAATTCATCCTTGCTGTTAAACATCAAGCTGGGCGCCAGCGCCAGGCTGCTGGCATCTATTCCGTGAGAAAAATAGCGCTGGATAAACCCAGGGCTGGCCGCCGCCAGATAACGCATCGCCCCCAGCGGCCGGCTATTGCAACCGGCTGCCGCCTGCGCGCTGGCAGTCACCGCCGCCAGCACTTTACCGGAACGCAACCATTGCGCCGTGTGCTCCTGATCGTCCACGGCGACGTCCATCAACACCGGGGCGGCGGCGGCGAAGCGCGTCATGGCGGGAGCAAACCAGGTGGCCAGACTGTCCGCGTTGACCACCACCGGCAGCGGGACCAGCAGCGGCCCGCCAGCGTCGACCGCCAGCGTGGGCAGGGCGCCGTGCAATTCGTGCTCGAGCAGGCGCACGCGGTCGACGTGCTGGCACAGGCGGCGCCCCGTTTCAGTGGCGTAGCAGGGCTGGGCGCGTACCACCAGCGCACAGCCAACCTGTTCTTCCAGCAAACGAATGCGTTGCGACACCGCTGACGGCGTCACATGCAAGGCGCGCGCGGCCCGTTCAAAACTGCCTTCGCGTACCACGGCAGCGAGCGCCGCCAGTGAAGCATAGTCGAGCATGAGATTAGGTAAACTTAATTGGCTTTAATAAAGATAGTTTGTCTTTATTGCTGACAATAGGCAAGCTTGCTGCATGACCAATCTGACTTCCCTCCTTTCTTTGATTGCGCCCGCCTTTGTGCAGGGGCTGACCCTGGGCCTGGGCCTGATCATCGCCATTGGCGCGCAAAACGCGTTCGTGCTGCGCCAGGGATTGCGCCGCGAGCATGTCGCCGCCGTCGTGCTGTTCTGCGCCAGCGCCGACGCGCTACTGATCGGCGCCGGCGTGTTTGGCATGGCGCAGGCACTGGGCGAGCGTCCACACATCGCGCGCCTGCTGGCGCTGGCAGGCGCCGTTTTTCTCGCCAGCTACGGCTGGCAAGCGCTGCGCCGTGCGCGGCAACCGGGCACGCTGCAGGCTGGCGCCAAGGACAGCTTGCCCAGCCTGACGGCGGCGCTGGCACAGGCCGCCGCCTTCACCCTGCTCAATCCGCACGTCTATCTCGATACGGTGCTACTGGTGGGCAGCATCGGCGCCCAGCAGGCAACGCCACTGCGGCCGTGGTTCATCGCTGGCGCCAGTATCGCCAGCCTGTTCTGGTTCACCCTGCTGGGCTTTGGCGCGCGCTGGCTGGCGCCCTGGTTTGCCAGACCGCGCGCCTGGCAATTGCTCGATGGCTTCGTTGGTGTCACCATGTGCGTGCTGGCCGCCCTGCTGGTGCGCCAGGTGCTGACAGGTGTTTGAGCCGCCGCGTGGCGCCGCCCGCGCCCCTTGCCGCTTGATATTTCTCCTGTCGCCCCCAGTTTCTTGATATCGGATCATCATGAGGCAGACATGGAACAATTTCACGGCACCACCATCCTGTGCGTGCGCCGGGGCAAGCAAGTGGCCCTCGGCGGCGACGGCCAAGTTACCCTCGGCAACATCGTCATGAAAGGCACCGCCCGCAAGGTACGCAAGCTGTACCAGGGCAAAGTGCTGTGCGGCTTTGCCGGCGGCACCGCCGATGCTTTTACCCTGCTCGACCGTTTTGAAGGCAAGCTGGAAAAACACCAGGGCAACCTGTTGCGCGCCTCGGTCGAACTGGCCAAGGACTGGCGCACCGACCGCGTGCTGCGCCGCCTCGAAGCGATGCTGCTGGTGGCTGACAGCGAGTCGACCCTGGTGATCACCGGCAATGGCGATGTGCTCGAGCCGGAAGACGGCATCGGCGCCATCGGCTCGGGTGGCATTTACGCCCAGTCCGCTGCCAAAGCCCTGCAAGAAAATACTGAACTGGCGCCAGCCGAGGTGGTCAAAAAATCACTGACCATCGCCGGCCAACTGTGCATCTACACCAATTTGAACCACATCATCGAAACTCTCGACTGAGCGCCATGAACCTGACTCCTCTGGAAATTGTGTCCGAACTGGACAAGCACGTGGTAGGCCAAGCCAAGGCCAAGCGCGCCGTCGCCATCGCCCTGCGCAACCGCTGGCGCCGGCAGCAGGTGGCCGAGCCCCTGCGCCATGAAATCACGCCGAAAAACATTCTGATGATCGGCCCCACCGGGGTCGGCAAGACGGAAATCGCGCGCCGCCTGGCGCGCCTGGCCGATGCCCCCTTCATCAAGATCGAAGCGACCAAATTTACCGAGGTCGGCTATGTCGGCCGCGACGTCGACACCATCATCCGCGACCTGATCGACATCGGCATCAAGCAAACCCGCGCCAGCGAAGCGGCCAAGGTGCGCCAGCGTGCCGAAGAAGCGGCGGAAGAGCGCATCATCGATATCCTGGTGCCGCCGGCGCGCGACTTCGGCTTTAATGTAACGGCCACCAGCAGCGACGGCAAGGAAGGCGACAGCACCCGCCAGACT
This sequence comes from Massilia sp. PWRC2, assembly GCF_049896725.1. NCBI lineage: Bacteria > Pseudomonadati > Pseudomonadota > Betaproteobacteria > Burkholderiales > Oxalobacteraceae > Massilia > Massilia sp. PWRC2. The sequence continues at coordinate 159,908 of NZ_JAFCUW010000011.1, read as the reverse complement.
TTCCGCAAGCGCTTGCGCGAAGGCACCCTCGACGAGCGCGAAATCGAGATCGAGGTCGCCGATGCCGGCCCGCAAATGGAAATCATGGCGCCGCCCGGCATGGAAGAAATGACCGAGCAAATCAAGGGCATGTTTTCCGGCATGGCGGGAGCCCGCAAAAAGCCGAAAAAATTAAAAATCAAGGACGCCATCAAGGTGCTGGTGGACGAAGAAGCGGGCAAGCTGATCAACGAAGACGAGCTCAAGCAGAAGGCCATCGCCAACGTCGAACAGAATGGCATCGTGTTCCTCGATGAAATCGACAAGATCGCCTCGCGCTCGGAACACGGCGGCGCCGAAGTCTCGCGCGCCGGCGTACAGCGCGATCTGTTGCCGCTGGTCGAAGGCACCACCGTCAACACCAAGTACGGCATGATCAAGACCGATCACATCCTGTTCATCGCGTCCGGCGCTTTTCATTTGGCCAAGCCGTCCGACCTGATTCCCGAGTTGCAGGGGCGCTTTCCCATCCGCGTCGAACTGGAATCCTTGTCGATCGCCGATTTTGAACGCATCCTCACCAGCACCGACGCCTGCCTGACGGCGCAATACGAAGCCTTGCTGGCGACCGAAAACGTCACCGTCACCTTCCATCCGGAAGGCATCACCCGGCTGGCCGAGATCGCGTTCGCCGTCAACGAGCGCACCGAAAACATTGGCGCGCGCCGGCTCTACACGGTGATGGAAAAGCTGCTCGAGGAAGTATCGTTTACGGCCAGCGAATCGGCTGGCCAGGCCGTCACCATCGATGCCGCCTACGTCAACGAGCGGCTCGACGCGCTGGCCGAGAACGAAGACTTGTCGCGCTACGTGCTGTAATGGCCAACAAGGCGCTGGCCAAACGACAAGTCATGCGGGTCAGCGTGCCACCATCGACGGCCAAGCCGAGAAACCCGGTGGCGGTGGCCGCCAGGCTGCGCGCGGCCGGTCCCCACAAAAAGGGGGCGACGGCGGCGCGCCAGGCGGAAAAGCGGGCGCTGGCCAAGGCCAAGCTGGTGGCGGACGATTGAGCTGCTTGCCGCAAAGGCGGGCGCCTGACCGCAGGGGGACTGGCAGCGCAGGTGCCGGTCCGATTTTTCGTTCACCAAACCCTGTTTTTATTTACGCTCCCAGCCGGCGTCGGCGGGCGGACACGTCACTTCTCGCGCCTTGCTGCTGTCGTGCAAAATACCAGGCACATAGTTATGCGTGCTGCTGGTAACGCAATAACTTTTGCCGCCATACGTCACGCGCTCGATGGTCACGCCATCGGGCGAGCGGTAGTGGTCGATCACGCGGCTGTTTGAGCGGTCAATGAAGGCCGCGCTGGCCGCCTTGTCGAAGCGCTCGAGGGGGGTCTCGGCGCCGCCACCGAAGTCGGGATTTTTTTTGGTTGGCACCGGCTGGTCGGCGCGCATGTCCTTGTCTGCCTCGACCGCTTCGCGCTTGGCTTTTTCAAGATCGGCGACGCCCTTGGCGGTAGGCGCAGGGGCGCTGGCCTGACGGGCAGCAGCGGGGACAGCGCAGGCCGCAGCCAGCGCCGCGCACAACATCAATGGTAGGCAATTTTTCATGGTGGATTGATGATAGCAGACTGGCCCTATTCGGCCAGTGCCCGCCGCTGCAATTGGGGCCGCCTGCGGGCGCCGCAGCGGCGCCCGCGTTCTGGCCATCTGGTACAGGGTAGACGGGTGGCGCCTCGGGGTGCGCCCATGCGAAGCAGTGTCGTCGTTTCCGGGGCGCGCCACCATCGCCTTGTGTAAAGCATCGTGGCACGCTACATTAGGTGCTACATTTCGCTACCATGCTGCGGTAGCCGTCGCCGGCCATCCATTTTCGCAAGGAATTTCATGAGTTCACCCGAACTGGTACTGCAAGTGCTGCGCGCCGAACTGCGCGCCGCCGCCATCACCTATAAAACCCTGGCCGAGCGGATCGGCATGAGCGAGTCGAGCGTCAAGCGCATGTTCGGCCAGAAAGACATGACCCTGTCACGGCTGGCGCAAATCTGCGGCGCCAGCGGCATTGCCATGGATGACGTGCTGCGCCGCGCGGCCGATGTCCAGCCGCACGCCGACACCCTCACCGCCGCCCAGGAAAAAGCGCTGATCGCCAAACCGAAGCTGTTACTGGTGGCGATTTGCTGCCTCGGTCACTGGAGCCTGGAACAGATCGTCGACACCTATGCCATCAGCGAGCCCGAGTGCATCGGTTTTCTGGCCGAACTGGACCGCCTGGGACTGATCGAATTGAAGCCCCTGAACCGCTACAGCCTGCGCGTGTCGAACGCCTTTCACTGGCTCGGTGATGGCCCGGTCCAGCAGTATGTGCGCCAGCATGTGGTGGGCGATTATTTCAGCGGCCACTTCGATGGCGCTGGCGAAACCTTGATGTGCCTGCCGGCGCGGCTGTCGCTGCCCAGCGCCCGCGAGCTGGTGCAAAAAATCCAGCAACTGGCGGCCGAACTGGCGCGCCTGCACCAGCACGACCGCCGACTGCCGAACGATGAGAAAGATGGTTTTACCCTGCTGCTGGGATTTCGCTCGTGGGAATTTGCCGCTTTTACGGAGATGCGCCGGCCCCTTTGAACGGCGCCCGCCTCACCAGATCGGACCGAGGAACAAATACAGCGTGCGATTGCCATCGCGGGTGGCGCCAGCGCCCAGGTAAGCGGGGCCGAAACGGGTATCGACCGACAGGAAGGCGCTGCCAGCCTGCTTGCGCGCGCTGTTTTTGAGCGCCAGTGACTGGTCAAAGCCGCCGCCCGTTTCCAGCGAAAAGCCGGCGCGCAAGGTGCCGCCCAGGGTCACCGGCAAGACGCCGACGCGGCGCGCCAGCACCATGCGGGCAAACACAATGGTTTGCCCTTGCACCGAGTCGGCGGCGGTGCCCGACAGGCGCAAAAAACCGCCCAGACTGAGCGGCGCGGCGCCGCTTTGCGCATGCGCCCATTCGCCATACAGATGGCCGGCCCAGTTATCGGTATGCAGGGCAGTCATGCCCACCACCGAGGAGCGCGCCAGCGAGGCGCCATCGGCCCCCAACGAGCGCTCCACCGAGGCGTCGAGCAACAGCCCGCGGCTGGGAAAGCCCAGCGAGTCGAGGGTGTCGACGCGGTAGCGCACGAAGCGGGTGGTGTCGAAGGTTTTCACGCTGGCGTCCAGCTCGGGCACCACCACGCGTGCGCTGGCGCTCTGGCGGCGCAGACCGAGTTGCAGGTCGCCCCAGTTGCCCAGTTCACGCCCCAGCACAAAGCTGGCGCTGCTGACGTTGTACGCGGCGCGCGCCAGCCGCCGTCCATTCGAAAAAATGTCGCCAGCGGAGGCGCCGTACTGCAGCGCCGGCGCCACATACCATTGGGACCCGGCGCCCAGCGGCTGCCAGAACTGCACGCCGATATCGCGGCGGTCACCAATACCCATCACCGCGCGCACCTCGGCATCCCAGGCGTTGACGGAGGTGCGCACGTACATCAGCTTCATGGCGAAGCTGTTGGCTTCATTAAAATCGCTGGCCAGCTCGAGGCCGACGCGCAGGCGGCTGGTGGCCCACGGCGCTTCGCTGGCGACCAGCGCAACGTTGCGCTTGCCGCCGATGTCGATCACATCGGACTCCACCCGCGCCAGGTCGCCGCGGCCGTACAGGGCGTCGGTGGCGTCGCGCACCTGCGCCATGGTGACCGCCTGGCCCGGCGCCAGGTTGGCCTGCGCCACCAGCACCTGCGGGTTGATGCGCCCGCCGGTGGTGGCGCTCACTTCGCCCACCGGCAGCGCCGAATCGACCAGCGCGGGTGCCGCCAGCCGGCGGTTTTCAAACTGCGCGTAGGCCGCTTCGTCCAGCGCCAGCGCGGCCAGTTGCGGCGCCACCGCGCGCGCCGCCAGTTCGCCGGCGGCGATCGCGCTTTGCACGCGGCTGAAATCGAGAAAGCTGACATCGGGCAGCTGCGGCGCGATCAGGATGTCGCGCGGCGTCAGTTCGCGCAGCGAGCGCTGGACGTTTTGCTCGGTGAGGATGTTGAGCATCTGCTGGGCCACGCCGAGCGCGCTGCCCAGCGTCTTTTCCGGCGCCAGCGGGGTCCCCACATTGACGGCGATGACGATGTCGGCGCCCATCTCGTGGGCCATGCCGACCGGCAGATTGCGCACCAGGCCACCGTCGACCACCAGCCGCTCCTTGATGCGTACGGGGGCAAACACGCCCGGCACGGCGAGCGAAGCGCGCATGCTCAAAAACAGTGGGGTGTCGACCAGTTCGACGGCGTCACCCGTCAACAGGTCCGACGCCACCGAGCGAAAAGGCAGCGACAGCTGGTTCGACGGCAAATCACGGGTACCGGCCGGCAGCAGGCGGCCCAGTGCCTGTTCGAGGGCGGCGTTACCAGCGGCCGATGGTGGCAGCTTGATGCCATCGCGGTGCACGCCGAACTCGATGCGCGACGGCAGCAGCACGTCTTCCTCGCGGCGCCGGTAGGCCAGCAGATCGCGCGCCGGGCGGTCGGCCACCACCTGGTCCCAGTCGGTCTCGCGCGCCATGCGCGCCAGTTCGTCGACCGACGCGCCAGCAGCATAGGCGCCGCCGACCACGCTGCCCATGCTGGTGCCGACGACGATATCGACCGGCACGCGCAATTCGCGCAGCACGCGCAGCACACCGATGTGGGCAAAGCCGCGGGCGCCACCGCCGGAGAGCACGACGGCGATCACCGGGCGCAAAGTAGCGGGCGCGGAAGCTGCAGCAGCTGCTGCAGCGCTGGCAGCCGGCCCCTGCTGCGGGACCGCGCTGCAGACGGCGGGTGGCAGCATTGCCAGCGTCAGGCTCAGGCAGAGGACGCAGCAGCTTCTGCTCGTTGCCAGCACGGCGGGCGAGGCGGCGCGCGCCACCGCTTACTGCAGTACCGGCTGGCCCGTCATGCCGGGCGTATTGCGCAGTGGCGGCGCCAGCGGCATGACGTTCGGCGGCGGCGGTGTAGCGGGCATGGGGGCGCCCGTCATCGACGGCTGCGGCATCTGGATCGGCGCCGCCTGGGGTTGCTGGACTGGCTGCGGCTGCGGCATCACTGGCAACGCTTGCCCCGGCTGGCCGGCCGCAGCAGCGCCAGCGCCGCCAGCGGGCCGGTTATCCTGGGCGATCTCGATACGCCGGCCATCGGAGAGCAGCACGTAACGCGGGTAGACCTGCTGCACGCGCAGGCCGCTGGCCAGCTCGCGGCCCACCTTCAGGGTCAATGGCGTGCCATTGTCGACGACGATGATGGCGGCGCTGTCACGGCCGGCGGCGACCACGCCGAGCAGCTGGTAATTGCTGGCGCTGGCCGCCGGCTGGCCGCCGAACAGGCTGGCCGCCGCATCGATGGCCGGATCGGCCAGCGATGCCACCGGCGCCGTCGCCAGCGGCCGCTGGGCCGGTTTATACAGCTGCATGACCCAGTAAGCGCTCGACGCCGACAGGGCGATCAGCGCCAGTAAAGTCATTAACAGGGGCATGCGCTTCATGGTTTCCTTCGTTGCGTGCGTGCTTAATGCACCAGCTGGTTGATTTCAATAATCGGCATCAGCACCGCCAGCACGATCAGCAGCACCACCACGCCCATGGCGAGGATCAGGGCTGGCTCGAGCAGTCCGGCGATGGTCAGCGCGCGCCGTTCGAGGTCGGCCTGTTGCGAAGCGGCCGCGCGCTCGAGCATGGCGGGCAGCTCGCCGGTCATTTCGCCAGCGCGGATCATGTGCACCAGCATTGGCGGGAAGTGCTTTTGCGCCGACAGCGCGCGCCCCAGGCCGACCCCTTCGCGCACGCTGGCCGCCGCTTCTTCGACCAGCGCCTTCATGGCCGTATTCGACAGGGTATCGCGGCTCGTTTCAAGCGCGCGCAGGATCGGCACGCCCGAGCCGGTGGTAATGGCCAGGGTGCTGGCAAAGCGCGCGGTGTTCATGCTGCGCTCGAATTTGCCGTACACCGGCGCCGTCAGCAGCCAGGTATGAAAGCGCCGTTTGAGCAGCGGGTTGCGCAGCGCGCGGCGCCAGGCGACAAAGGCACCGATGGCGGCGATGGCGACGATGATGCCGTAGCTGCGCACGAAATTCGACAGCGCCAGCATCATCACCGTCAGCAACGGCAGCTTTTGCTTGGTGTTGGCGAATACCGAGACGATCTGCGGCACCACGTAGGTGAGCAAAAAAATGACGATGGCAAAAGCGACCACGGTGACGATGGCCGGATAAATAAACGCGAGGCGCACCTTTTGCACCAGCGCGTTGCTGCGCTCGATGTAATCGGCCAGGCGCGAGAGCACGCGCGCCAGCTGGCCGATCTGCTCGCCGGCGGCGACCAGCGCCCGGTAGATATCGGCAAAGTCGCGCGGGTGGCGCGAGAGGGCGTCGGAGAACGACACACCGCCCATCACTTCGGCGCGGATCGATGCCACCAGGTCGCGCACGAACGGCCGCTCGGCCTGCTCGAGCAGGGCCGACAGCGCCTGCTCGAGCGGCAGCCCCGCTTCGAGCAGGCTGGCCAGCTGGCGCGTGAACAGCGCCAGCTCGACCTGCGAGAGTTTTTCGCCGAAGCCGCGGCTCTTGGCGACACCGGCGGCGTCGAGCTGGGTGGCGATGGCGTCGACGCTGATCGGCGTGAGTCCCTGGCCGCGCAGGTCGGACCTGGCCGAACGGGCGGTGTCGGCGTTGACCACGCCCTTCCTGGTGACACCGCCTTCATCGACGGCTTCGTAGCGAAATGCGGGCATCGGTGCTTAATCCTTGGTCACGCGCAGCAGTTCGGCCTGGGTGGTGACGCCGGCACGCAGAAAGCGCTCGCCGTCCTCACGCATGGTACGCATGCCGGCGTTCTGGCCCGCCACCCGGATCTGCGCTTCGGAGGCGCGGTTGTGAATCTGCGCGCTGATGGCGTCATTCGTCTCGAGCAGCTCATACACGCCGACGCGGCCGTGATATCCGGTGTGGCCACACTTGTCGCAACCGACCGCGCGCCAGTACGGGCCATCCGGCTCGGGCTCCTTGCAAAATTCGCACAGCTTGCGCACCAGCCGCTGGGCCATCACGCCAAGCAGCGACGACGACAGCAAAAACGGCTCGATCCCCATGTCGAGCAGGCGGGTGACGGCAGCGGCGGCGTCGTTGGTGTGCAGCGTTGCCAGCACCAGGTGACCGGTCAGCGACGCCTGCACGGCGATCTGCGCCGTTTCCAGGTCGCGGATTTCGCCGATCATGATGACGTCCGGGTCTTGCCGCAGGATCGCCCGCAGGGCCTTGGCAAAGCTCATGTCGATGCGGGCGTTGACCTGGGTCTGGCCGACACCGGCCAGGTCGTATTCGATCGGGTCTTCCACCGTCAGGATATTGGTGGTCGAAGCGTTCAGGCGAGAGAGCGCGGCGTACAGCGTGGTGGTTTTACCGGAGCCGGTGGGACCGGTGACCAGCACGATGCCGTGCGGCTGGCCGATCATCTTGTCGAACTGCGGCAGCAGGTCGGCGCTCATGCCCAGGTGCGACAGGTCGAGCCGGCCCGCTTCCTTGTCGAGCAAACGCAGTACGGCGCGCTCACCGTGGCCGGTGGGCAGCGTCGAGACGCGCACGTCGACCGGTTTACCACCCACGCGCAAGGTGATGCGGCCATCCTGCGGCAGGCGCTTTTCGGCGATGTCGAGCTGCGACATGATTTTAATGCGCGAGATCAGCGAGGCGTGGATGGCCTTGCGGGGCCGGACGACATCGCGCAGGGCGCCATCGATGCGAAAGCGCACCACCGACGTCTGTTCGAACGGCTCGATGTGAATGTCGGAGGCGCCTTCGCGCAGCGACTGCGTCAGCAACGCGTTGATCATGCGGATCACCGGGGCGTCATCGGACGACTCGAGCAAGTCTTCGATGGCCGGCACGTCTTGCAGCAGTTTAGTCAGATCGAGGTCGGCATCGAATTCATCGACCACCTGCGAGGCGTCGCCGCCGGCGCCGGCGTAGGCCGTGGCAATCGCCGCTTCCAGTTCGGCGCGCTCCATGCGGCGCAGCGCGATGCGGCCGAAACGGCGCGACACCTCGGCAATCGCCGCCGGCGCGGTGGCGCCGGAGACCCATACCTCGACCGCATCGGCGCCGCCATCGACGCTGCGTGCCAAGACACCAAAATCGCGCGCGAAGGCATACGGGAGCAGATTACTCATGTGACCAATCCCTTATTTTTGCACGGGCCGGTACACGGGCGCATCGGTGCTGGCCGGCGCACTCGGTGCGGTGGTCGGTGGCTGCACCGGGGTGCCGCTGTCACCAGGGCGCGCCAGCGTGGACGCGCCCGGCCGCGCCGCTGCCGGCAGGTTTTTCTTGATCGGCACCGCGGCCATCGAGCTGCCCACCGGTGGCTGCCCTTCGGACAGCGGCGGCAGGATCGGCGAGCCCAGTTCTTTCACCAGCACGGTGTCGTCCTTGGGCTGCGCCTGGGTGCCGGTGGCGCGCATGTATTCGTAGCGGTTCATCGCCAGGGTGGCACTGTCTTCCTTGCTGCGCACGATGACGGGACGCAGGAACACCATCAGATTGGTCTTGGTGCGCTTTCTCGACTGGTATTTAAACAGGTTGCCGACGATCGGCAGGCTGCCCAGGCCCGGCACTTTTTCCTCGGTCGCACTGGCGTCATCCTTGATCAGGCCACCGAGCACGATGATCTGGCCATCGTCGGCCAGCACATTGTTTTCGATGATGCGGATGTCGGTGGTCACGCCGGCCGGGTCGAGGCGGCTCGACTGCACCACGCTGGAACTCTCGTTGTAGATCGCCAGCTTGATGGTGCCGCCTTCGGAAATCTGCGGCCGCACCTTTAAGGTCAGGCCGACATCGCGGCGGTCGATGGTCTGGAACGGGTTGGTATTGGTGCCGCCAGTGGTGGTGAACTGGCCGCTGATGATCGGCACGTTCTGGCCCACCTTGATGGTCGACAGTTCGTTGTCGAGGGTGAGCATGTTCGGTGTCGACAGGATATTGCCGTTGTTGTCGTTTTCCAGCGCGTGGGCGATCGCCCCCAGGCCCAGCGCGCCATTGATCTGGCGGAACAGACCGATCGACAGACCGGCGCCGGGCGCCGTTTTGCCGTTGCCGGCAATCAGGCCTGCCAGACCATTGCCGCTGGTGGCGTTGAAATTCTGGATGCCACCGACCCGGTAATTGCTGGTCGAATCGCCACTGGCAGCGAGCCACTGGACGCCGAACTCGGACGCCTTGTCGGAATTGATTTCGACCACCAGCGCCTCGATATACACCTGCGCACGGCGCACGTCGAGCTGGTCGATGACGGCGCGCAGGTTGCGGTACACCGCTTCGCTGGCGGTGATGATCAGGGTGTTGGTGGAGGCATCGGCCTGGATAAAACCGGCGCCGGTGGCGCCGCTGGTGCTACCGAGGGTCTGGCCCGGGCTTTGCGCGTTGAGGGTGCCGCCGCCCTGGCCCAGAGCGCCGCCCTGCTGGCCGGCACCTCCTGCGCCACCAGCGCCACCACTGGCGCCGGTGCCAACCGAGCCGCCCGCGGTGCCCTGCTGGGTCTGCGGTAACGAGGTATCCGACGACACCACCGCGCGCAACGTTTGTGCCAGCTTGGTGGCATCGGCATTTTTCAGGTAGACCACGTGGACGTTGCCCGCTTCCGCGGTTGGCTGGTCCAGTTTGGAAATGAGCGACTTGGCGAGATTGGCGCGCGCCGCCGACGGCGCCCGCACCACCACCGAGTTGGTGCGTGGATCGGCCAGCACCGACACGCGGCCGGAATCGCCACCCGGTGCCGGTTCCATCAGGCGGCTGACCATCGCCGCGACATCGCTGGCAACCGCGTAGCGCACCGGCACCACGTCGAGGTCGGCGGAAACGGGGGCGTCGAGCGCGGCAATGATTTTCGACAGGCGGTTCAGGTTGTCGGCGTAATCGGTGATGACCAGGCTGTTGTTGCCCGGGTTGGCCATGATCGAATTGTTCGGCGAAATCAGCGGCCGCAGCACCGCCGTCAGATTGGCCGCCGACTCGTAATTGAGGCGGAAAATCTGGGTGGCGATCTGGTCGCCGCCGATCGGCCGCGCGCCCACCCCCACGCGGGTCGGCGACGATTGCAGCTTCGCTTCCGCTTCCGGCACCACCTTGGCAAAACCGTCACCGGTGACGACGGCAAACCCCTGCAGGCGCAGTTGCGAAGTGAGCAGGGAAAACGCCTGCGATTTCGACAGCTGGCGCTCGGACACCAGCGTCAGCGTGCCTTTGACGCGCGGGTCGATAATAAAGGTCATGCCGGTGTAATGGCCGACCGCCTTGATGACCGACTCCATGTCGGCATTGACGAAATTGAGGGCGGCGCCGGAAGCCGGTCCTTCCTGCGCCAGCGCAGGCGCTGCAGGGAAAACGGCACAGGCGGCGCAGGCCAGCATGGCGCCGGCGGCAAGCCGGCGCAGCGCGGGAACGGAAGGGGAAGGTGTGACCAATTTTGTCTTCATTTGAACTCTAACGCGATAATGTTCTTGCCGCCTACCAAACGGCGCTGGCCCAGCAAATTGAGCATGTTGCCCAGCGTCTCTTCATATCCATCGGCCGCCGCCGCCTGGCCGGCAAAGCGCAGCCGGCCATTGTCGAGCGCGCCGTTACCCGACAACAGCAGGGCGCCGCGCACCGTCGTCAGCAGCAGTTGCGCCTGGGCGCCATGCCAGTCCATCACCAGCTGATAACTGCCCAGCGGCTTGACGGCCGACATGCGCGAACCCATATCACTCATCGACAGCACCGTGCGGCCGTTGACGCTGATCGTATGGCCCAGTCGCAGCAGCTCGAGCGTGGTCCATGACAGCCGCAGGGTGCCGCTCGGCGCCAGCGTGTTCAACGGCGCTCCCAGGCCGGCCAGACCAGCGGCCGGCAACAGCAATTCGGCGGGACTGACCTGCCACTGCGACCAGCTGCCCTCCACGTGCACACTTTGCGAGAACGCCTGCGGGTTGGCCAGGTCGAGCGCCACGTGGCCGAACAGCACCAAGGGCGACAGCTGCCAGCTAAAACGCCCTGGCAACAGCGGCGTCACAGCGCCCCCTTCACCGGGCGCGCCACCGATAAACGCCGAGCCTCGCCACAGCGTACCTTGGGCATCTCCCAGAGTCAAACGGCCACCCGTCTGCTGTTCCACCAGCGGCGCCAGCCAGCTGGCCGGAAAGCCCACCAGTACCGTCGCCAAGGCCGCCAGCACGGCGGCCGCACACCATAGCACAGCGCGCTTCATCGGGCGCCCGGTTCCTGGCGCAGTGTCAAGGTCGCATCGACCTTGCCACCCTCGCCCGCCGCGCTGATGCTGGCGTCCTGCACATTGATGCGGCCGTCGCGGCGCTGGGCGTCGAGCCAGCCGACCAGACTGGCAAACGGCACGCCCGTGAGCGTCAGCTTGGCGAACTCGCCTGTCATGCTCAGCGATTGCGCCGTCATGCCCATTTGCGTCAGGCTGGCAGCGAGCGCTTCACGCGACATCGGTGCCCCCTGCGCTGGCGGCAGGCGCGCCAGCTCGCTCGCTTCCAGCGCCATGCTGCGCAACTGGGCGGCATCCTGGCGCAGCTGCGGCAAGGCTTTTTGCAGCTGGCTGCGGCCAGTAACGGCAGGGTTGATGAACAGCACATAGATCAGCGCGCCCGCCACCACGCCGGCGCCAATCGTCAGCAACTTGCGCTCCTGCGCCGTGCGCGCCAGCCACGCCAGCGTCAGTTGCGCCTTCACCTGGGCAATACGGCTGGCAGCGTTCATGGCTTGGCTCCCGGCGTCGATTTGAGCAGCCACACGGCGGGGGCTGCCTCGGTGAGGTTCAGGTTGCGCGTGGCCAGGCTGCTTTTGAGCTGGGCCAGCACGCCGGGATCGGCCGACTCTGGCTTGATTTTAATGGTCAGGGTTTGCTCCTTGAATTCGAGGCCATTGATGCCCAGCGGGCGCGGCAGCGCGCGCGCCGCTTCGCCGAAGGCTGCCGCCAGCCAGGTAAATTCGGTCGGCCCGACCTGGCCGATGGCGGCCTTGGCGCGCGCGTTATTCATGCGCATCTGCACCATCGGGTCCTGGATCACCGTGTCTTTCGGGTAAGCCGCGCGGAAGGTTTGCAGCATCGCCTGGCGGATGCCATCGGCTTCGCGCTTCATGCGCAGCCACTCGATATTCACGCCGACCAGGTTGACGACCACCGCCAGCAGCGCCAGCGCCATCGGCCAGCGCCAGCGCGCCCAGTCGGTGGCGCGGGCGCCGGCCGCGCCCAGCGCCGGCACCATGTCGAGCGCGCTGGTCTTGGCGCCGGCCACCCAGTGCGCCCAGCTGTCGGCTTCGACGGCAACCGGCGGACTGGCGTCGCCCGCCAGCGCCTGGTAGACAGCCAGCTCGGCGGCCGGCACATACAAGGTCAAGGGGGCGTCGCCGGCCAGCGCGCGCGCCGTTTGCACCGCCAGCTCGGGACTCGCTTCCAGCGCCAGGCCGATACCGTGGTAGAGGCCGTCACGCAGGGTCAGTGCGTGTTGCCCGATCAGGCCGCTGACCTGGCCCGGTGAAATGGGCAGGCACAGCTGGGCGGGAATGGCAGTGACGGCGCGCGCGCCCAGCGCCAGCATGGTGCGCACCAGCGGCTCGAGCAGCGCGCGCTGGACCACGGCGACGCTGCGCACGCCGTCGGCCGACAGCACCGGCGCAGGTGTGAGCACGCAATCGTAAGGGTCGCCCAGCACCTGTTCTTCGACCAGCCCGGGCAGGGCCGCTTTCAGACGCGCGCCCGACAGGGGCGGCGCCTTGACATGCAAAATCGTGACGTCCGCGGCGGCGAGCAGCAGCACCACCCGGCGCACCGCGCCGACCAGGTCGCCCAGGCCGCGCAGGGCGCCTTCGCCCTGCTGGCCGATCAAGCCGCTGTCAGCGACCATGGCATAGCGGGCCAGCGCCCCCTCGCCATCGGCCCGTGCCGGCAGGCGAATATATAAAGTACTCAAACGATCTCGCTTTCTGCGTTTGTTTTTGACGGTGTCAGTGCCATTAATTTTGGCGCGTCCATAGTACCGTGGTCTGACCGCCCAGGTTGGACTCAATCAGCGATTCGGCATCGAGGGCGGCGCGGTCGAGGCGGATGCGGCTGTGGGCCAGAAAATAGCTGCTCATCACGTTCACTTTTGCGCCATCCATGAAGACCGTGCCCGGATTCAAGGTGGTGAAATTGGTCGGGCTGATGGCCGGTGTCTGCTTGCGTTTTTCGACAATCGCCGCGGCCTGGCTCATCGAACAGTTTTGCAGCACGGCGCTGAGCACTTCGGCCGGCGCCGTGTTGACATTCACCGCCGCCGACGCCGGCAACACGATGACGAATTCGCGCAGCCGTTCGACGGCATCGAGGTTGAGGCCGGTGACGGCCAGCAAATCGTTGACTTGGACCAGGCCCATCGGCACGTTGGTGGCGCTGCGGCTGACGCTGCCTTGCGCCCCCGCGGTCGGCGCCGGGTTGGCGCTGGCGACCAGCTGGGCCACCTTGACGGCCAGGCCCGGATCGAGCTGCAGATTGCTCAGCAGGCGCTTAAAAATGGCAATCTGCTCGGCGTCGGCGACGCCGTTTGCGGCCAGCAAATTGAGGTTGTAGCGCGCGGTGGCGTCGCTCAGGCTGCCCGACAGGGTGGCGTTGAACACTTCGTTTTCCAGCCGTTCGCGCTCGATGTACTGGTCGAGCCGGGTCTCGGCCAGTGGCGTGGTCCACACCTGGTCGAGCGAGGTGTACTGGGCGGCCTGGCCGCTGCGGCTTTTAAGAATCAGGCTCGACAGCTCGAGCGCGCCGCGCAGGATCCACTGCGTTTGCAGGTGCAGGCGCTGGTTTTCCATCGAGCGCACCTGCACCTGCTGCTGCCAGAACAGGCTGGCGACGATGGTCACCGCCAGCGTGGTCAGCAGCAAGGCGGTAATGACGGCCACGCCGCGCTGTTGACAGCGATACGTCAATGGGCGGCGCACCATCAGGCGCCGCCGAGCAGAAAGGTTTTGACCATGGGCGCCGCCAGGTTTCTCGTTTGTAGCACCACCTGCAAACCATAACGGGCGCCGGGCGTCACAGCAGCGGGGGCGACCAGCGGCGCCTGGATCGCTTGCCATGCATTGTTCGCCCAGTTTTGCACATTGATGCCCGTCACCCCTGCCTGCAGGGCCACCGGCGCGGTGGTGTCGGCGTCGCTGGTGGCCGCCTTCCACATCACATCGAGTTCGGTCATGTTGCGGGTGGCGCTCGATTCGCGCCGCAACAGCACGCCGTCGCGTACCCGGTACGACACCACCTGCAGGCGGGTCGGTTCATTTTCCACCATTGCCAGCCGCACCATGGTCAGGCGCTCCTGGTCGAACAGCAAGTACGGGCGGGTGCCCAACAACACGCCGTCGACGGGAATATGTTCGCAATCGCTTTGCATCTGGGCGAAGGCCAGCTGCATGCCGCGCGTGACTTCCATCTGTTCGGTGAGCGACACGCGCGCGCGCACGATGCCATCGAGGCCGCGCCAGCCCAGCACGGCGACCATGGCAAGGATGCTGATCGCCACCAGCAGTTCGATCAGCGTAAAGCCGCGTGCAGGCGTCCTCATGGCGGCGCCACCAGTTGCACCAGCTTGACGATGCGGCGCTCGGGGTTTTTCAGGTCATACACGCTCACTTCGACGCGCCGCAACAGGGGATTGGGACTGACCAGCACTTCTTCGTCGCACACCAGCTGCAAATCGCCCTGCGGACAGTCGTATCTTTGCTTGCCGATGGCGGGAAACACGTGTTGCAGGCGCACTTGCACCAGGCGGTTCTCGGCCGACCAGGTGGCCATCATGGCGCTGCGCAAGCCGGCGCTGTTGGCGGCCAGGCTGCCGACCGCGCGCAGCGACGCCCCCAGCGCGGTGCCGACGATGACCAGCGCCACCAGCACTTCGAGCAGGGTAAAGCCACGTTGACTGGGAAAGGGTTGCCGCATCACTGCTCCACCACAAAATGGCCGATGCCGTCGGCGCGGATGGCAACGCGGGCATTGCCGGCCACTAAAGTGAGCAGAAACGGCTTGTCGACCGGCTCGCGGCCAAAGGTGATACGCAGCGGCGCGCCCGGCACGGTGGTATTCGGGTCCATCAGCAGGGTCACCGGGCCATCCTTGAATGCGCGCTGGCGCAATAAATCATCGTCGACGATGGCATCCCAGCGCGTCTCGTTGCGGACAATAAAACGGTATTGAAGCTCGTCAGCCTCGAAGGCGACCAGGCGGTTGCGCACGATGGCTTCATCGCGCGCCAGCTGCAGCAGCAGGGCCAGGCGGCTGGCCTCGTTTTGCAGGTGCTGCTGCGGGCTGGGAATGGCGTTGAGCGAGACCAGCCCCAGGGTGATGCCGATGATGACCATCACCACCATCAGCTCCACCAGCGTGAAGCCACGCATGCTGCGAGTCAAAGGAACAGGCACGCTGGCCTCGGCAAAATAATGGTCGTCAGGTGGCGGCCTGGTTAATCAATCAATTGTCCCAGGAGCCGATGTCGGCATCTTCACCGGTTCCGCCCGGCTGGCCGTCGGCGCCCAGCGAAAACAGGTCGACTTCGCCATGCACACCCGGTTGCATGTACTGATAGGCATTGCCCCATGGGTCTTTCGGCAGCTTGTCGATGTAGCCACCGGCTTTCCAGCCGTTGGCGGCGGGGCCGGCGGTCGGCTTGGTGACCAGCGAGACCAGACCCTGCTCGGTGGTGGGGTAGCGCTGATTGTCCAGTTTGTACAATTTGAGCGCCTGCATCAGGGTCGAAATATCGACCTTGGCGGCAGTGACGCGCGATTCGCCCGTGCGGCCCATCAGCTTGGGCACCACCAGGGCACCGAGAATGCCGATGATGACCACCACCACCATGATTTCCACCAGGGTGAAGCCGCGCGCGCGGCGAATCGAAGGCTTGTTGCGGAAAGCACTATGCATGATGTCTGTCGTCAGTACCGAAAGGAGTGAAGTATAAGGGGGTTTCAGTGGCGGTGGCGCGCTGGCGGCGCTTTTACCGTCGATCTGCAGCCGATTTACACCGGTAAGCTATTGTAAGTGGCGCGCCACCGTGAAGGCGATGGCAGAGCGATATCGTCAGCGCCGGTCAGACACTAGCCACGCGCCGCGCACACCGGACAGGCCGGATCGCGCGCCACGCTGATGCTGGTCCACTCCATCGCTTTACCATCGAGCATCAGCAGGCGGCCCGCCAGCGACACGCCGATGGCGGCGAGCAGTTTTAAGGCTTCCGCCGCTTGCATGGCGCCAATCACCCCGACCAAGGGCGCGAACACGCCCATCGTGCTGCAGGCAGCGTCTTCAAAGCCGGCGCCCGGTGGAAACAGGCAGGCGTAGCAGGGAGAGGCAGCGTCGCGCGGGTCGAATACCGATAGCTGGCCATCGAAGCGGATCACGGCGCCCGCCACCAGCGGCACGCCAGCGGCCACGCAGGCGTGGTTGACCGCGTGGCGGGTGGCAAAATTGTCACTGCAATCGAGCACCACGGTGGCGCCGCTGACCAGTTCGGCCAGGCGGGCACCGGCCAAGCGTTCGCGCACGGCGACGATGTCGATTTCAGGATTGATTTGCAGCAGCGCGATTTTGGCCGAATCGACCTTGGGCTGGCCGATGCGCCCGGTGGTGTGGACAATCTGCCGCTGCAGATTGGTCAGATCGACCTCGTCATCGTCGACCAGCACCAGTTGCCCGACGCCGCTGGCCGCCAGATACAGGGCGGCCGGCGAGCCAAGGCCGCCGGCGCCGATCACCAGCACGCGCGCGTCGAGCAGGCGCTGCTGGCCTTCGATACCGACTTCGTCGAGCAGGATGTGGCGCGAGTAGCGCAGCAGTTGATGATCGTTCACGTCGCCTGATATACCCTGTTCGCCTTATTTGACAGGCTTGCCCTTGATGTCGGCCGGCTTGACGGCATCGTCGCCAGTCTTGCCGTCGAAGGTAGATACGGGCGTCGGCAGCAGCTTTTGCGCATCGACCACTTCGATGGCGGGGGCCGGCGCCAGTTTGACCGGCAAGCCCTTGAAGTGATTGAGCGCTTGTTGCAATTGAAAATCGTCCTTGCCGCCAAACTCGACCGGCTTGCGGTTTTTCAGGGCGGCGGCGCGTTTTTCCATTTCCAGCATATCGATGCGGGTCTTGGTTTCGGCGACCGCCTTGTCGCCTTCGCTGCCCAGGTGACGCTCGAGATCGGCCTCGTGCTCGCGCAAGGCATTAAAACCGTCGTCGTTGGCCGTTTCGTCGACCATCAGGTCGGGCATGATGCCGCGCGCCTGGATCGAACGGCCCTTGGGCGTGTAGTAGCGCGCGGTGGTGAGCTTGACGGCGGTGTCGGGAGTGAGCTGGCGCAGGGTTTGCACGGATCCTTTGCCAAAGGTCTGGGTGCCCATGATGATGGCGCGCTGGTAATCCTGCAGGGCACCGGCGACGATTTCCGAGGCCGAGGCCGAGCCGGTATTGACCAGCACCACCATCGGCACCGTTTTTAAGCCGGCCGGCAATTTGGCGAGCGGATCGTTGCCGCTGCGGCCGACGTAAAATTCGCGGCGCCCATAAAAACTCTGGTTGGAATCGGGCAGCTGGCCCTTGGTCGAGACGATTTCCTGCTCTTTCGGCAAGAACGCGGCCGATACGCCGATGGCGCCCGGCAGCAAGCCACCGGGGTCGTTGCGCAGGTCCAGCACCAGGCCCTTCAGGTGGGGATCCTGGGCGTACAGGGCGCTGGCCTTGGCCGCCAGTTCGTCGAGCGTCTGCTCCTGGAACTGGCTGATGCGCAGCCACGCATAACCGGGTTCGACGATTTTTGCCTTGACACTCTTGACCTGGATTTCCTCGCGGATCAGGGGGATGGTCAGCGCCTTGTCTTCGCCCTTGCGGGCAATCGTCAACAGCACCCGGCTGCCCGGTGCGCCGCGCATTTTTTTGATCGCTTCGTCGAGCGTCAAGCCCTTGATGGCGACGCCGTCGATACGGGTGATCAGGTCGCCCGACTTGACACCGGCACGCCAGGCTGGCGAATCTTCGATGGGCGAGACGATCTTGACATAACCGTCTTCGGTCGACACTTCGATGCCGAGACCGACAAACCGCCCCTGCATGCTCTCGCGCATTTCCTTGAACGCCGTCTTGTCCAGATAGACCGAATGGGGATCGAGCGAGGACACCATGCCGCCGATGGCTTCGGACAGCAGTTTTTTGTCGGCGACGGGCTCGACGTAGTCGGACTTGATCAGGCCGTAAACATCGGCCAGCTGGCGCAGTTCATCGAGCGGCAGGGGCGAGCCGGCGGCTTTCTGGGCGACGGCGGGAAACTGGAACGACAGGGCGACGCCAGCGACCACGCCAAGGCCGATCAGGCCGGCGGTACGGGTGCGTTGGCGCAGTTTGCCAGGTGTTGAAGAAGTCATGCGTTGCCTTAGTGGGGTGCGGATCGCGAGTGAACTCGCGGGTCGAATGTCATTGATTAAAATTTGATCCAGGCGGATGGGTCAAAGGCCTGACCCAGGTGCCTGAGTTCAAAGTATAGACCCGATTCTTCGCGCCCGCCGGTGTTGCCCGCGCTGGCGATGGTGTCGCCCGCCTTGACTACCTGACCGGCCTGTTTGAGCAAGCTTTGGTTATTCCCGTAGATTGACAGGTACTGGCCGCCATGGTCGACGATGATCAGGTTGCCAAAGCCACGCATCCAGTTGGCCCACACCACGCGGCCGCCGGCGACCGCGTGGACGTCGGCGCCCTCGGCAGCCTGGATGAACACCCCTTTCCAGGTGGCCTCGCCCCGTTTGGCGCCGAAGCGGGCGGCCAGCCGGCCCGCCACCGGCGCGCGCAGCTGCCCTTTCAGGCTGGCGAAGGCGCCATCGGGCGCCGCTGGCGCCAGCGCGACGTCGGCCGGCCGCGCCGCCGGTTCGGGCGCGCGCTCGGGCTTCGGTTGCGGCTGCGCTGCCACCCGCGGCGGCTCGTCGTTGTCGATCGGGTCCGGCTGGAAGGCCGGTTTGCCAGCCGGCGCCGTGCCCGGCTTGGGCACGGGCTTCGGCCTGGCTGCTTCGCGCGCCAGCCGTTCGCGTTCCGCCTTGCGGCGCGCGTCGGCCAGCAGGCGCGCTTGTTCCGCGGCCTGGGCCCTGGCGGCGGCGACCGCAGCGAGGCGACGTTGCTCGGCGGCCGCCGCTTCAGCCTGCTGTTTGATTAATTTGGAAAGATTATCGACCAGCGCGCTCATGCGCTGTTCGTCGCGCTGCAAATTGCCCACTTCCTTGCGCTGCGCCGCCAGCTGCGTCGACAGCGAGCGCAGCAATTCGGCGCGGCGGCCCTTTTCCTGTTCCAGCTGGGCTTTTTTTTGCTGCTGTTCGGCAGCAATTTCGAGCAATTCATCGCGGGCGTTTTGCGCCGCTTCCTGGTTGGTCTCGACCGCCGCCAGGTTGGCGCGCAGCGAGTCGAGCAGGCGCGCCTGGGCTTGCGACAGGTAGGCCATCAATTGCAGGTCGCGGTTGATGCGGTTCGGATTGTCGCCCGACAGCAGCAGCTTGATGCGGTCTTCGTTGCCGGCCACGTATTGCTGGCGCAGCAGCTTGGACAATTGCTGCTTTTGCGCGGCGATGGTGGCGCTCAGTTTGGCGCTTGCGACAGCCAGTTCGGCAATTTTGACGTTGGTGTCGGCCTGCTCATCCTTGAGCTCGCGCAGCGCCCGGTTGGCGTCCGAGATCGCTTCTTCGGAGGCGGCCAGGGTATCGGCCGCGCTCTCCTTCTGGCTCTCGGTTTTGCTGATGTCTTTCTTGAGCGACTGTAACTTTTGGACGATGCCGGCGCGATTCGCTTCGGCCACGGCCTTTTGCTTGCTGCGCTCGGTCGGCTTGGCCGGCGCCGCCTGCGCCAAGGCGCAACTGGCCAGGGCCAGCAGCGCTGCGGCGCTTACTTTGTTGACAAAAAAATAAAATGACAAAATACTTACTTCGCCTTACCTTGGTTGGCCACGGCGGCAGCGGCGGCGGCGATGGCGGCGGCGTCACCGAGGTAGTAATGTCGGATCGGTTTGAGATCGGCGTCGAGTTCATACACCAGCGGCTGGCCGTTGGGAATATTCAGGCCGACGATATCGGTGTCGCTGATGCCATCGAGCATTTTGATCAGCGCCCGCAAGCTGTTGCCGTGGGCGGAAATGAGGATCTGGCGGCCGGCGCGGATGGCCGGGGCGATCTCCTTGTCCCACACGGGCATGACGCGCTCGACGGTGTCCTTGAGGCACTCGGTGAGCGGGATCGCTGCCGGCTCGAGGCGGGCATAGCGGGGATCATGAAACGAGGTGCGCTCGTCGCCGGCGGCCAGCGGCGGCGGCGGCGTGTCGTAGCTGCGGCGCCAGACCAGCACCTGGGCGTCGCCATACTTGGCCGCCGTCTCGCCCTTGTCGAGCCCCTGCAGGGCGCCGTAGTGACGCTCGTTGAGGCGCCAGTCGTTGACCACCGGCAACCACACCATGTCCATTTCTTCCATCGTCAGCCACAGCGTACGGATGGCGCGCTTGAGCACCGAGGTGTAAGCGAGGTCAAACGTAAAACCGGCCTCCTTGAGCACCTTGCCGGCCTGTTTCGCCTCCAGCACGCCCTTGGCGGTGAGGTCGACGTCGGTCCAGCCGGTGAAGCGGTTTTCCAGGTTCCAGGTCGATTCGCCGTGGCGCATGAATACGATTTTGTACATAGATTCTTCTGTAGGTGGCAGGTGGATCGGGCGGGCGCGGCCACAAAAACAAGTTGGCCCAATTCGCTTTCGCCTTCTATTTTATAATGCGCAGATTAAGTTAACCCACTGGACGCCTTGTGAAATTTATTCTGGACCATATTTTTACCGTTGTCGTCGTCCTCATTTCGGGCGGTTACTTGCTCTTTGCCGGGCTGGGACGGGGCGGCAAGCGCGCCTCGCCGCTCGAAGTGACCCAACTGATCAACCGCGGCAAGAGCACCGTGGTGGACGTGCGCACCCCGCAAGAATTTGCCACAGGGCATTTGCGCGACGCCAAAAACATTCCGCTGGCAGACTTGACGGCGAGAATCGGCGAACTCGAGAAATCGAAAAACCGCGCCATCGTCGTCGTTTGCCAGTCCGGCGCGCACGCTGGCAAGGCCGTGCGCCAACTGGGCGCGGCCGGTTTTGCCGACGTCGTCCGTCTCGATGGCGGCATTGCCGCCTGGCAGACCGCCGGCTTGCCCATCGCTAAATAAACCAGTTCAGGAGTTTCAACCATGACCACCCAAGCCCACGTTGTGCTGTATCACACCGCCAGCTGCCCCTATTGCGTACGTGCCGAGCGCCTGCTCGAAGCGAAAGGCGTCACCGCCATCGAACGGATTCGCGTCGATCTCGACCCGGAACAGCGTACCATCATGATGCAACGGACCGGCCGCCGCACGGTCCCGCAAATCTATGTGGGCGACACCCATGTGGGCGGTTTCGATGATTTGTATGCGCTAGATCAGGCCGGCCGCCTTGAACCCTTGTTAAATGGGCTTGCGCCCGCCTAAATGGCATGCTGTCTTCTCGCTATTGTTAGCAGGGTTGTTTTGATACAATTACCACCGCATTTGCTCACACGCATATACGGAACGGCGCCCTGCCTTTTCCCTTATCTCTCAACGAAAGCGTTCCATGTCTGACGAAAACCTGCAACCCGTATTCCAAATCCAACGCGTCTACCTGAAAGACATGTCGCTGGAACAGCCGAATTCCCCTGGCATTTTCCTCGAGCAAGAAGCGCCTACCATCGAAGTCTCGCTCGACGTCGGCGCTGAAGCCATCGCCGACGGCATCTACGAGTCGACCGTGACGATCACCGTCACCGCCAAGATCGGCGAAAAAGTCGCTTTCCTGGTCGAAGGCAAGCAAGCCGGTATCTTCGAAGCACGCAACATCCCTGCTGACCAGCTCGACCCGCTGCTGGGCATCGGTTGCCCGAACATCGTCTACCCTTACCTGCGTGGCAACATCGCCGACGTCATCACCCGCGCCGGCTTCCCACCAGTGCACCTCGCCGAAATCAACTTCGAGGTGTTCTATCAGCAGCGTCGCGCCGCCCTGGCCGAGCAGGCAGCCGCCCCGGAAGCGCCTACGCTGAACTAAGCGACGGCGCTACCAGCGAGCGCCTTTGCAAGTTTTCGAGCGGGACAGGCCAACAGCCTGTCCCGTTTTAGTTTGCTGCGCTCACCCTGCTTTTTATGCCACTTTCGAGACTGTCGATGACACGCACGCGCCCTGCTCCACTCCTTGCCGCCGCTACACTTGCACTGGCACTGGCCTTGCCGGCGTCTGCCGTCGACTTCAAAAGCATCGGCGCCGCCCCCGCCATCCTCTACGATGGGCCATCGAGCAAGGCCGGCAAACTGTACGTGGCACCGCGCGGCATGCCCGTCGAGGTGGTGATCAGCTCGGGCCCCTGGCTCAAGGTGCGTGACATGAATGGCGACCTGGCCTGGGCCGAAGCGAAGGCCGTCAGCGCGCGCCGCATGCTGGTGGTCCGCAGCGCCAGCGCACGCGTGCGCGCCAGCGCCGACGACAATGGCGCCATCGTCCTGACGGTCGAGCGCGGCGTGCTGCTCGAACTGGTGGAAGCGGCGCCGACTTCGCTGTGGCTGAAAGTACATCACCGCGACGGCGCCAGTGGCTTCGTCAAGGCAACCGACGTCTGGGGGACCTGATGGCCAACATTACCGTACTGGGCGCCGGCGCCTGGGGCACTGCCGTGGCCCTGTCGCTGGCCAGCCGCCACCAGGTGTGCCTGTGGGGCCGCGACAGCGCCGCCATGGCGACGATGGCGGCGGCGCGCGAGAACGGCCCCTACCTGCGCGGCTTTAGCTTGCCGGCCACTATGACGGTGACGGCCGACTTCGACGCCGCCCTGGCCCACGTGGCGGTCGGCGCGCTTGATGACGCGACCGCCACCCCGCTGCTGATCGCCGCCTGCCCGGTGGCCGGCCTGCGCCCCCTGCTGGGACAATTGAAAAGCCGCCCGATTCCCAACCTGGTGTGGTTGTGCAAGGGGTTTGAGTACGGCAGCGGCCTGCTGCCGCACCAGGTGGTGGCCGAGGTGCGGGGCGAGCCGGTGGCGGGCGGCGCCCTGTCGGGTCCGTCGTTTGCGCAGGAAGTGGCGCAAGGTTTGCCGTGCGCGCTGACAGTCGCCTCGGACTGCGCCGAATTGCGCCAGCGCGTGGTCGCGCTGGTCCATGGCGGCAACATGCGGGTCTATTCGTGCGACGACCTGGTGGGCGTCGAAGTGGGCGGTGCCGTCAAGAACGTGTTGGCGATTGCCACCGGCGTCGCCGACGGCCTGGGCCTCGGCCTGAACGCGCGCGCCGCCCTGATCACCCGCGGCCTGGCGGAAATCACCCGCCTCGGCACCCGGCTGGGCGGGCAAGCGGCCACCTTCATGGGTTTGACGGGCATGGGCGACCTGATCCTCACCTGCACGGGCGACCTGTCACGCAACCGCCGGGTGGGCCTGGAACTGGCCAGCGGCAAGAAGCTCGACCAGGTGGTGGCAGAGCTGGGCCACGTTGCCGAGGGGGTGCCGTGCGCGCGCGCTGTGCGTGCGCTCGCTGCCAGGCTGGGCGTCGACATGCCGATCACCAATGCGGTGGCCGGCGTGCTATTCGATGGCGATGACCCCAGCGCCATGGTGGCGCAGTTGCTGGCGCGCGACCCGCGCGGCGAATCCTGAACTTAGACGGCTGACGGACCTGGCGGGCGCGCCAGCAGGATGGTCATCAGGCCGACCGCATCGTCGACCGCCCGCACCGTGTGCGGCACGCCGGCGGCCAGATACAACATTTCGCCGGGCCGTAAATTGGTGAGGCGGTCGTGGGCCTCGACCTCGATCTCCCCTTCGAGACACTGCAGGGTCAGTTCGCCGTCCACCTTGTGCAGCGGAATGGGGCGCTCTTTCGGCAACACCAGCCGGATCAATTCCATGTGCGCGGTCTTGACCAGGGCCACCGAGGTGAAGAAGGCGATGTCGTCATCGCCGCGCGACAGCGCGATCTTGTCGCCAGATGCTGCGTGTTGCAATGCCATGGTGTGTCCTGATCAATGAAATGGTGTGATTAAACCTGTTCGGCGTCGTCAAACGTTTCCGGTACTGCCCGCAGCCAGCTCACCAGCGCCTGCGCATCCTTGAAGCCAGCCGCCACCTGCGGCACCAGCTTGTCGGGCTCGTTGAGCGCCAGCTTGACTTCGGTCCACACAAAGAAGCCCTTCATTTTGAGGTACTCGACGTGCACATGGTCCGCATCGAAGCCTTTTGGCGGCCGTTGCAGGACGTGGTCGTGATCAAAACCGTCGAAGGTCTGGCGCAAGGCTTTATTTTTGATCAATTTTGCAAAACCTGTCGCATCGTTGACCACGTGCTGGCGGATCGCCTTCAGGCGCGCCGGCGGCGGCAGGTACTCGCCGGCGCCAAAGCCGAGCGTGCCGTCGCCCTCGATATGAAAATAATAGGTGGGACCGCCGCCGGCGCTGGGGCGGCGCAGGTCGTTCGGCGTCAGGCCGGCAGAAAAGCGGGTTTTATAGGGGCGCTTGTCATGCGAAAAACGGATGTCGCGGTTGATGCGGAACAGCGCTTTTTTCGGGTTGCAGGCGGCGATCGGGCGGTCAAACTTGCCAATCTCGGCGATTAGCTGGGTCACCACGGCCAAAAATTCTTCCCGCAAGATGTCATAGCGGGGCTTGTTCATGATGAACCAGGGACGGTTGTTATTGTCTTTGAGCTCGGTCAGATATTGGGTCAGGTCGCGCAGATGCATGGGTCACTATCGAAATGGTGGGATCCGTCATCTTACTCGTCATCGGCGCTGGGCTTCGGCCGTGGACGCTTGCCGACGACAACATCGAGGGTCAATTGCTGGTTTTTGCGAATCACCGTGAATTGCGCCTTTTCACCAGGCGGCAGGGAAGAAATCAGCGTCAGCATCTGGTTGGTGTCGCCCACCGGTTTGCCCTGCGCGGCAGCGAGAATGTCGCCGGGCCGGATGCCGGCGCGCTCGGCCGGACCACCGCGCACCACGCCGGCAATGATGGCACCACTCTTGCGGTCGAGGCCGAAGCCCTCGGCCAGTTCGGGCGTGATGTCCTGGGTTTCGATGCCGATCCAGCCGCGCACCACCTGGCCGTTCTTGATGATGGCATCCATCACCGATTTGGCGGTACTGACGGGAATGGCAAAACCGATGCCGACCGAGCCGCCCGACTGCGAATAAATCGCCGAATTGATGCCGATCAGGTTACCGGCCACATCGATGAGGGCGCCGCCCGAGTTGCCAAAATTGATGGCGGCGTCGGTCTGGATAAAATTTTCGAACTGGTTGATGTGCAAATTGTTGCGTCCCACCGCAGAGACAATGCCCATGGTGACGGTCTGGCCCACACCAAAAGGATTGCCGATGGCCAGCACCACATCGCCCACCCGCGCCTGCTCCGAACTGCCCAGCACGATCACCGGCAAATTGCGTTCGGCGATGCGAATCACCGCCAAATCGGTTTCCGGGTCGGTGCCGACCACCTTGGCGGCCGCCTTGCGGCCATCGGCCAGCACCACCTCGATTTCATCGGCCGCTTCGACCACGTGATTGTTCGTCAGGATATAGCCGTCGGGACTGACGATCACCCCCGAGCCCAGGCTCATTTGCTGCTCGGTGCGGGGGGCGCGGTCACCAAAGAAGCGACGGAAAAACGGGTCGCGCATCAAGGGATGGTTTTGCGGTAAGGCTTTACTGGTGAGAATGTTGACCACGGCCGGCATGGCGCGCGCGGCGGCATCGCGGTAACTGCCGACCCCGGCGCCCCTGGCCGAGGCGGCGGGCGCCTGCAATACCGGCACCGTGCTCGACGGCGTGACGCCTTCGAGACGGGCGCCGGAGCGCGACAGCCACTCGGGCCGCAGGGCCTGCACCACCATGAACAGCGCCAGCGCCACCGTGATGACCTGGGCGAACAGCAGCCACAATCGTTTCATCTACGCAGATCCTTAGCGGCGCAGGGCGTCGCGGATTTCACGCAGCAGCAAGACGTCTTCCGGCGTGGCGGGCGCGACCGGCGCGACCGCTGGCACTGGCTTTTGCAGGCGGTTAATCATGCGCACCATCTGGAAAATAATGAAGGCGAGCAAAATAAAATTCAAGGCGACCGTCAAAAAGTTGCCATACGCAAGCACGGCGCCACCTTTTTTTGCCTCGGCCAGCGCCAGCCCGTAAGCCTGGCCATTCAGGGGCACATAATAATTGGCGAAATCGAGACCGCCGAACAATTTACCGATGGGCGGCATGATGATGTCTTGTACCAGCGAATCGACAATTTTGCTGAACGCCGCGCCGATAATGACACCAACGGCCAGATCAATCACATTGCCCTTCATCGCAAACTGCTTGAATTCGCCCATCATGCTCATACGATTTCCCCAATAAATGTTAAAAATGATACATCATCATACCGCGAAGTGACGCGCAACGGCAGCCCGGCGACGCCCTTCGCCGGGCTCGCGCTAACATAAGGAGACGTTGCCGCAGCAGGGGCGCCGCCATTTCGCTGCATCGCAGCACGCGAATGCCGAATCTATGATAGGTAGCTTGCAACTTTTTATTTAATTCGCTATCGGCTTACCTTATAATTTAAGGTTGCTAGAAGTTCAGCATGGCTTCTGGGAGTTTCGTATTTTGACTAAACTTGGGGTTGGTTATGAGTAACGAAAAACAGGTCGATCCAGGCCGTCGGGGACTAATGGTCGCCACGTGCGCAGCTGGTGGAGTTGTTGGTTTGGCCACGGCAGGTGCTCTGGTCAGTACGTTCCAGCCATCGGAGCGCGCCAAAGCGGCAGGCGCCCCGGTCGAAGTAGATATCTCCGACGTTGCTCCCGGCACCATGAAAGTGGTCGAATGGCGCGGCAAACCCGTGTGGATCTTGCGCCGCACCCCTGACATGATGGCCTCCCTCGCCAAGAACGACGACAAGGTCGCCGATCCCAAGTCCGAAAAATTTTATCAGCTCGACGTCCCGGCCTATGCCAAAAACGAGCAGCGCGCCCGCGCCGAGCACAAGGAAGTGCTGGTGGTGGTCGGTATTTGCTCGCACCTCGGTTGCTCGCCGTCGTCGCGCTTCGCCGCCGGCGCCCAGCCGAGCCTGCCCGACGACTGGAATGGCGGCTTCCTGTGCCCCTGCCACGGCTCCACCTTCGATTTGTCCGCGCGCGTGTTCAAGAACAAACCGGCGCCGACCAATCTCGATGTGCCGCCGTATATGTACCTGTCGGACAACCGCATCGTGATCGGTAAAGACGAGAAAGGCGAGGCATAACATGGCAGCGTTTAAAGAAACCAAGTTCCCGGCCAATGCGCCGGTGGCAGAAAAAGCCGTCGGCTGGATCGATGACCGCTTTCCCCTGTCCAAACTGTGGAACGACCAGTGGGGCAAGTACTACGCTCCCAAAAACTTCAATTTCTGGTACATCTTCGGCATTCTCGCCACCTTTATTCTGGTACTGCAGATTGTTACCGGCATTTTCCTGACCATGCACTACAAGCCCGATGCCAACCTGGCGTTCGGCTCGGTCGAGTACATCATGCGCGAGGTGCCATGGGGCTGGCTGGTGCGTTACATGCACTCGACGGGCGCCTCGGCGTTTTTTATCGTCATTTACCTGCACATGACGCGGGCCCTGCTGTACGGCTCGTACCGCAAGCCGCGTGAACTGCTGTGGCTGTTCGGTTTCGCCATTTTCCTCGCGCTGATGGCCGAAGCGTTCTTTGGCTACCTGCTGCCGTGGGGCCAGATGTCGTACTGGGGCGCCCAGGTGATCGTCAACCTGTTCGGCGCCATTCCCCTGATCGGGCCGGACCTGTCGCTGTGGATTCGCGGCGACTACGTGGTGTCGGATGCCACCCTGAACCGTTTCTTTGCCTTCCACGTCATCGCCATTCCGCTGGTCATCCTCGGACTGGTGGCGGCCCACCTGATCGCCCTGCACGAAGTGGGCTCGAACAACCCCGACGGCATCGAAATCAAGGACACCCTGGGCGCGGATGGTCACCCGCTCGACGGCGTGCCGTCGCACCCGTATTACACCTTCCACGACCTGTTCGGCGTCTCGATCTTCCTGCTGATTTTCAGCGCAGTGATTTTCTTTGCGCCGGAAATGGGCGGATATTTCCTGGAATATAACAATTTTATTCCCGCCGATTCGCTTAAAACGCCGACCCACATTGCCCCCACCTGGTATTTCACACCGTTCTACTCGGTGCTGCGCGCCACCACGGCGGACTTCATGTATGTGCTGATGGGGGTGGTGGCGGCCTATGTCGTGTTCCTGTGGCTCAAGTCGCGGCTGTCCTTCGTCACCAAGATCGTTGTCGCCATCATCGGCATCGTGCTGATCATCGGCATGTTGCCCTCGGTGCTCGACGCCAAGTTCTG
The DNA here is from genome assembly GCF_049896725.1 of Massilia sp. PWRC2. Lineage (NCBI taxonomy): Bacteria > Pseudomonadati > Pseudomonadota > Betaproteobacteria > Burkholderiales > Oxalobacteraceae > Massilia > Massilia sp. PWRC2. The sequence goes on along the minus strand of NZ_JAFCUW010000011.1, from coordinate 131,429 downwards.
GGGCGTGGTGCTGTTCGGCTCATCCGTCATCATCATCTCCCTGATGCCGTGGCTGGACCACTCGCCGGCCCGCTCGATCCGCTATCGTCCCACCTGGCACAAGCTGGTGCTGGCGGTATTCGGTTTATCCTTCATCACCCTCGGCTACCTCGGCACCCAGCCGCCGAGCCCGATCGGCGGCGTGGTCTCGCAGGTGTGCACCCTGCTGTACTTCGGCTTTTTCCTGCTGATGCCGTGGTGGAGCACGATGGGCACGTTCAAGCCCGTGCCCAAGCGCGTGACCTTCCATCCGCACTGACCGCCCCCAGAGACGAGGATAGCCCACCATGACTTTTGTGAAAAAATTACTTGCGACCCTGGCGCTGACCGTGCTGCCGGCGCTGGCGCTGGCCAACGAAGGCGGCTTTGCCCTCGACAAGGCGCCCGAGCGGGCTAGCCTGTCGTCGCTGCAAAACGGCGCCAAGCTGTTCGTCAACTATTGCCTTAATTGCCACGCCGCATCGAGCATGCGTTACAACCGCCTGAAGGACCTGGGCCTGACGGACGAGCAGATCAAGGGCAACCTGCTGTTTGCCGGCGACAAGGTGGGCGACTTGATGACCACCGCCATGCGCCCGGCCGATGCCAAGGCCTGGTTCGGTGCGGTGCCGCCCGACCTGTCCGTGATTGCCCGCGCCAAGGCATCCTCGGCCGGCAGCGGTGGCGACTACCTGTATACCTATTTGCGCACCTTTTACAAAGATGACACCCGGCCGACCGGCTGGAACAACATGGTGTTGCCGAACGTGGCAATGCCCCATGTGTTGTGGCAACTTCAGGGCGTGCGCACCGTCAAGATGGCGGAAGAAAAAGACCCGCACGATCACAGCAAGACGGTGCACAAGTTTGCCGGATTCGAACAAGTCACGCCGGGCAGCATGACGGCGGCCGACTTCGACACCGCCATGGCCGACCTGGTCGGCTATCTCGAGTGGATGGCTGAGCCGGCCCAGCAAACGCGCAAGCGCCTGGGCGTGTGGGTACTGTTGTTTCTGTCGCTATTCGTGCTGTTGACCTGGCGTCTGTCCGCGTCCTACTGGAAAGAAGTCAAGTAATTCACCTATACTACTGCGCCAGCATTTCTCGCCCGTAGACTGTCTCGGGCGATCATTTTGGGGTGAACGTTCGCGTCTCACCCCCTTTGTTTCTAAGGAACTATAAACCATGATGGTTCTCTATTCGGGCACTACCTGCCCCTTTTCCCAACGCTGCCGTCTGGTACTGTTCGAAAAAGGCATGGACTTTGAAGTCCGTGACGTCGACCTGTTTAACAAGCCGGAAGACATTTCAACGATGAATCCGTATGGCCAGGTCCCCATCCTGGTCGAACGCGAATTGATTCTGTACGAATCGAACATCATCAATGAATACATCGACGAGCGTTTCCCGCACCCGCAACTGATGCCTGCCGATCCGTTGATGCGTGCGCGCGCCCGCCTGATGCTGTTCAATTTCGAAAAAGAGTTGTTTGTCCACGTCCACGTGCTCGAGAGTGAGCGCGCCAAGGCCAACGACAAGAGCCACGACAAGGCGCGCGCGGAAATCCGCGATCGCCTGACCACGCTCGCACCTCTGTTCCTGAAGAACAAGTACATGCTCGGCGACGAGTTTTCGATGCTCGACGTCGCTGTCGCGCCGCTGTTGTGGCGCCTCGACCACTACGGTATCGAGTTGTCGAAGACGGCAGCCCCACTGATGAAATACGCCGAGCGCATCTTCTCGCGCCCTGCCTACATCGAAGCGTTGACGCCATCTGAAAAAGTCATGCGCCGTTGATGTCTGACGGACACGCATGAGCTTGCACGCTGGTGGACGACGCTGTTCAAGCAATCGTCGTAGACTGGCGTGCAATCCTGCATCCCTTGCAATTCTGTATGAAGCATTCCCACCATGGCTGACATTTCCACCAAACCTTACATGCTGCGCGCCATCTACGAATGGTGTACCGACAGCGGCTTCACCCCTTACCTTGCGGTAAAAGTCGACGCCACCACCACGGTGCCGCGGGAATACGTCAAAAAGGGCGAAATCGTCCTCAACATCAGCTTCGGCGCCACCTCCGGCCTCAAGATGGACAATGATGCAGTGCGTTTCCACGCCCGTTTCGGCGGCGTCTCGCGTGAAATCTACGTCCCGGTCCACAATGTGCTGGCCATTTATGCCAACGAAAACGGCCAGGGCATGGCATTCGACGTCACCGATGCTGCGGCCGAGCCGAACGCTGTCGCGGGCGTCGAGAACGCGGCACCGACCCTGGCCTCGGTACCGAGCAGCAGCGCCGACACCGGCAGCGCCGTGCCCAAGGTATCAGCGGCGCCCACCGGCAATGATGACGAACCGCCCAAAAAAGGCGGCAGGCCAACCCTGACGGTCATCAAATAGCGGTATAATTTCGTCCACGCCGACTTAGCTCATTTGGTAGAGCAGTTGATTTGTAATCATCAGGTGGCCAGTTCGAAACCGGCAGTCGGCACCAGAATAAGGTAGTAAAATCAAAGACTTGCACGCTTCGGTTTGTGAGTCTTTTTGTTTTAAAAGTCGGATTTCCTTCATGGGTACCCCAGGGGTACCCCAAGTCGATAAATGCATGGCGCTCACCGATGCGCCGATCTCCGCCCTGCTCAGCCGGGACCAGGCGCACCAAAGAAAAAGCCCAGCGCTGTGGCTGGGCTCATGTATTCAGATGGTCACCGATGTCCTTCGCATAGCCTAGAGGGTGGTTGCGGCCTCCTGCGCTTGCTCAAGCAAAACCTGAGCAGCCCATAGTGTGCTGCTGAGCACCGCCGGGGGCATTGGGGTACCTTCGTCCAGGTCCTCGAGGTTCGCGAGTATGTAGCCCAAAATGCCCAGCACCTGGTTGTGCCGCGCGTTGATGGTGTCAATGCGGTCGAGATCGTCGGCGCGGCGTGCTACCTGCGCTTTTGTTCGTGGTTGCGCGCACTGCCCGGTGCTAAAATCTGATTCAGCCATTTCCTTACTCCTAGTTTGGATTTTGGTTAGGTGGCCTGGGCTGCGTCAACAGCCCGAGTCGCCGATTCCTGATGCCGTCAGGTCGGTGCTACAAACCTATTTGCTTGGCTCGATCAACCGAGCCATTCGCTTTATTTCCAGTGACATTGCCAAGAACCGCGCCGCCCACCCGGGTATCGGCGTGACGCCGTTCACCCATCGACTTGGCGTGTTCTTGCCGACGTCTGCCATGCGGCAAAAATCCGATTGTTTCCAGTCCAGTTGCGCCAGGGCGGCGGTAAATTCTTGCGGGGTCATAGTATTCATGCGCCGTTGCGATGGGTAACAATAGCACAAAAATGTCTGAAAGATGACGATTTGTTGATTTTTATCACCATTTTTGTATGGTGTGCAATCCCCGCCAGTCACCCGCCTGGTGCGGACCAGTATGGCCGCCTGCCGCGACGCTGGGCGGCCACGCGGGGTATTTGTTGTGCTTGTTTTACATCTGGCTTTTCTTAGCGCCCGAAGATTTTCCCGCCACCTTCGCACGCTGAACGAGAACAATCTCTATCAAGCCGGGTCTGCTTCTTTCGATAAAATCCCGTGCGCCGGTAACGCCTGCTATATCTGCGAGAGGGGAAAGGCTCGACAGGCACCTGGCCTGAACGCCCGCGGCGATTGTATTTGCGTCGGACCGGCCATCGTCGAGCGCGGTCGCAGACTTTGCCGCGCAAAGCCGAAAAGCCGTGGCCCATTCGGTAAGCGCAGCCCTATATTCGTCGGGTGAGAGTGACGGTTTCACCGTTGGAAGCGGCGCCGTTGGCGCTTGCGTCGTGCGGCATCCCGCAATGAAAGGGGCAAGGTTTGGGTAGGCGGAACAATCGGGCGAGGGCGCCGCGTCCTGCGCATTTACAGACGACGCTAAGACCCACAGTAGAAAACCGTACAGTTTCATATTTGTACCCTAATGTTGCTTATGTGGCCATGATGGTAGCACGTTGCCGATGGCCCAAAATGCGCATTGTGGTTCGCCGAAGTGGTGCGGGTCGAGGACGGAGCCGCTAAGCGCCTGCAGGTTGGCGCCCAAGCCAGGCCGGCACGAAGCCAGCTGGTGAGCTCAACCTCGCAAACGCGTTGCACGGCGATTTGATCCGCAACTTCGACGACCAGATATTTCCAGCGGGCGCACCCTTTATCCCAATCACTACCTTCCGCGCGGATAGCATACCGCTTACCGCCCCTTGCTGGCCGGGCTGGCGGTGCCCGTAATCACGCCGCGCGCCGTGTCCGCGGCGCCGGTCGGCCGGGCCTTGCCGGTGCTCACCTCGGTGGCGTACACCAACGGCCTTCAGTGCTTTTTCGCGCCGTGGCCAGTGGCGACGCCCTTTGCGTATTCGGCAGCATCGGCCGGGTGCTCTTTGCCCGCCGCGACGTCGGCCGCGTATTGCGCCGACGTGCCCAGCTGGCCCAGCCCTGGGATGTGCAGCCCCATGCCCGCGGCGTTGGCGATGTCCTTGATCGGCGCCTTCACCTCTTTGCCCTCGGCTAGGTGCTTGACATCAAGCGCGGCTTTGACGATGGTGCTCATCCACGACTCGGCGCCGACCACGCCCGCGTGCGAGTAGCCTTCAAACATGGCCACTGCGTCGCGCACAAAAGGCACCATACCGGCCACCTCGCCCGCCACGGCTTTGCCCGCCCACTTCGCCCAGCCTTCTTCGTCATCGGGCGCGCCGTGGGTCAGCGTGTGCGCCCATATCGCCGGCACGATCAGCGCCATAAAGGTACGCGCCAGCACCACCGGCTTGTTGATGCCAGGGGTGCCCAGCTTGTCGTACCCATCCATCGCCTGGCCCAGGGTGTTGTTCATGAAGCCATAGAGAGTCGTGAACATTTTCAAGGCCTCGGAACTGGTGTTCATCACCATGCTGCGCGCCGTCTCGACGTTGCTGCCGTGCGCCTCGCGCACGATCTTGTTGGCGTAGTTGACGGCCTGCGCCTCGGTCATCGGCTTGCCCGTGCCGCCTTGGTTGACCGGCACGCCCTCGGTGATGGCGCGGTCGTAAGCCGCCCACGCCGTCGGCACCGCCGTCATCATGTCGGACCAAGCCACAGCAGCGTGGCCGAAGCGCTCGGCCTGCGATTGCAGGTGTTCTTTCTCGAACAGCGCGGTGCTGGTCACCCGGAAGTCGCGGTCTTGCTGCAACAGGCGGGCGCGAATCTCGCCGAACTTTTCCTGCGCGTCGGTGATCTGCGCCGTGTAGTCGGTGCCCATCGACGCCGAGCGCGACGCCAAGTACTTTTCGCCGCCGCCGACGAAGTATCCCATCGTCTTGATACCGGCGCTGCCGCCGTGCTTGGCCACCGTCGACGCGCGCAGCGCGATGGCCGTCATCACCATGCCGGTGCGGGTGTACTGCAGGAACTTGCCCAGCGCGCCCACCTGCTGGTCGCCGTTCTCGGAGTTCACCACCTTGCCCAGCCATTCCTGCAGCGAGCGGTACGCTTCCGGCCCATAGGCGGTGCGGAATGCGGCGCGAAACTCTGGGTGCTCCAGGATCTTGTTCACGTCGATGGCCACCTCGCGGTACGCCAGATCGTGGATTGTCTCGTGCAACCGGGTGGCGATATGGTGGAAGTCGAGTTCCACCCGATCGGTGTAGCCGTCGACGCGGCCATTCATCGAGCCGTTGGTGGTCGTGTCGGCCTTGAAGTAGCCACGGCCAAACAGACCGTCGGACGGGTCGACCGCGCGGATCTGCGCCTCTTTCTCGCCGCGACGCGAGCGCAGCGAATCGTAGGCGATCGCCGCATATCCGCCGCGCTGTTCGCCGAACTTGGTGGGGAACGCGCGCGGTTCGATCTTTTCGGGCGACGTGTTGCCCAGGCGGCGGTTCATCGCTTCCATGTCGGGCCAGTGCTTTTCGTATAGATCCCAAATGCCTTGCGTTGCGGCCCAGTCCTTTTCTGTCATGTGGTTGTGCAGGAACGACCAGACGGCTCCCGGCTTCCAGCCCCACCCGGCCGACAGCTTGTTAAAGTTCGACTCGTTGCCGACGTGGATGGCGATACCGATCATCTTGGCCCGAGTGATACGAAGCATTTTGGGATTGCCCGGCGTGCTCTTGTCCGGGTCGACCAGTTCCTTATTGGCCACCATGTTGCGCAGACTGTCCTGCCACTCTTTGCCCTGGTCCTGCGCCAGCCGCTTGAAGTCCTCCGACAGCCCTTTGAGCATGTCGACCTTGTGGTAATTCGCGTTGATCACTGGCTCGAAAATACTCTCGCCCATCGGGCCCAGCAGTTCGTGCATGTCGTACTGGTTGCGCTTGAACTCGGTCGGTTTGAGCTGGGCAGCGGCGGCGCGGCGCCAGGCGTTGAGCTTGTCCAGCGCCTGCGCGAACACGTTGTCGCTGCGCTCGTCCGCCCGGTCGAGCAAGTCGTCAGCAGTGAACCGCTCGCCGCGCTCTTCCAACTTCGGCACGATCTTGCTGGCCACGTAGTCGTCGAGGTCGACGCGCTCGCCGCCGATCGTCAGTTCCTGGCGCTTTTTGCCGATGAACTCCATTGCCTTGACGCTGTCGATCAGTCCACGGAACTGTTCGACGGTCATGTCCTTGAAGTGCATGCGCACGCCGGGGTCGAGCATGTCGACAGACACGGGCGGCGCGTAGCCCAGTTCCAGCTGCGACTCGATCCACTCTTTCAAATTGAACTGTTTGCGCGTCAGGCCGTCCGGCACCTTCTGGCGCAGATCGAACCGCGACAGCAGGTCGTCGATCTGGTCCCGAATATCCAGCGCGATCTTACCCCGAATACTGTCCTTGTCGAATTTTTTGAGGTAGTCGACACCCTTTTGCACCTCGGCCACGGCGTCGGTGGCCGCCTTGAACAGTCGGTTGTTGAGCAGCGCGGCGCGCTGCGCCTGCACAGCACCGGCTGGGTCCTTCGGCGCCAGCTTGATTACCTCGCGGTTCGCGCGCGCTTCCTCGGCCATGTGCTGGGCGGGGCGCAAGTCGCGCACCCGCTTGGCCGCGATCGCCGCCTCGGCCGCTTGCTTGGCCGCCTCGGCCAGCTGGCGTGCGGGGATCGGCGACTTACTCAGCATTTTCAGGCCGGTGGCCATGAACCGGGCGCGCGCCTCATTGTGGATTGCCGCCTCGGCCGCGCGCTCAATGCTCGGCCCGTCGATCAGTTCACCATGGCGCTCGAGCATGCGCTGGTCGGTCATGCCGTCGATCTGGTCTTTTAGCTTGCCGGCGGCGTCGATGGCCTTTTTCATTTCCTTGCCGTCGGTGAAACCGAACATTTCGGCCACAATGTCGTTGTCCACCTTGGGTTTGACCGGGCGCGGGGTCTCCTGCTCCCACGCGATGGTGCGCCGCTCGGCTTCGTTCTCGATCGCCCGTTTGTTCTTGGCGAGGAACTGGCCTTTTTTGATGCCCTTGACGGCGGCGCCTTCGGGCGTGGCCAGATATTCGGCCTTGACCGTCTCGGCCAGCGCCACGCGCTGGGCGTCGCGCTCGGCCGTCCATGCTTTCTGTTCGGCCGCTGGCGCCGGGTCGGTGCCGTCCTTGCGTTTGAGGTAAGCCTCGGCCTCGCGCACCGGGTCCGCTTCCAGCTCCTTGGCGACCTCCTCGCGGATCGCCTTGCGCTGGGCGTCGGCCTGCGTCTGCAATGCCTTCATCGCCTTGCCCTTGGCGTTGCTTGCCCACTTCATATCGCGCATGCTGCGCGCGCTCATGTCGTTGACGGCTTGCTCGGTGGCCTCGGCGCCCAGCGCCTGATAGGCGGCGAACTGTTCGGCGCTGGTGCCTTCCGGTGCTTCGGTCAGCGGCAGGTAGCTGCGCGCTTGCTCGGCTTGGCGGATCGCTTCGTCGCTGGCCAGCAGTCGGTCCATGACCTGGCGCACCTCGGGCGTCAGTTCCACCGTCATGTTCGACAGCGACTTGTAGACGCTCACCAGCCAGCTGCGGAACCGCGAGAACAGGCCCTGCAGTTCGAGCGACGGGGCTTTGCCTTCCATCAGGTACTTTTCAAAGCCCTCGGCGAATTGCTCATGGCCGGCGCGCTTTTCTTCGAGGGTCTTTGCCGACCAACTGGCCGCGCGCTCTTCGGGCGTGGCGCCAGCCTCACCGAACGACTGCAGCAGGGTGTCGAAATCCTTGCGGATGCCCTCGGGCGCATCGGCCGCGCTGGCCATATCGTGCATCGTTTCGAGGAAGAAGTGCCCCGACTCGTGCAGATAGGTGGACAGGTCCGCATTTTTCAGCAGGCTGATCGTATTGGTTTCAGGGTTGAAGCCGCCACGGTTGCCCTGGTAGAAATTGTTCAGGTCTTGGTCTATACTGGTGTGCGAGATGTCGGCGGGGCGAGCTGTGTCACCCCCGCTGGTAACGCCGTCAGTGTCTGTCCTCGTGTCGGCGACATCTCCCCCTTTCTTTTCAAACGCGGTCATCAGCCAGTTCTTGGCCTCGCCGTCCCAAGTCAACCGCACGCCGGCGCGGTGATCGGCTGATTCCAGGTTGACGCGGTTTGCGCTGCGCGACTTGACGCTCATCCCCGACAGAATCCCCTGTAGGTCGTCGAGCACCTCCGGGTGGTATTTGACGAGTTTGGCCAGTCCGTAGCCGTCGCTCGCCCCGGTGCCTTCTTTACCCCATACCAGATCAATGTCGCCGACGTCCGGGTGGCTGAGCGCGCTCACGGCTTCGCCCGATTGCTGTTCTTTCAGATGCGCGATTGCGCCAGCGGCGTCGCCTTTAAATTGCCGGGCGATCGGGCCGAACGGGCCATCGGTCGGTGACTGGTCCAGCCCCTTGCCGCTGCCGATCGCCTCACTGGTGATCTTGAGCGGATATTTCTCGAATAGTTCGGACGGCGTCATGCCGGCGCGCTCGGCCTGGGTGACGTAAAAATCGCGCGTCAAGGCCGCGTAGGCCTTGTTCACCTCGGGCCGGAACCGGCCGTTGGCGTTGAGCTGGTCGAGCACCTTATCGTGCACCACCTGGCCGTCGACCTGCGCCGCGTCGTGCTCGCCCTTGCCCGCCACCAGCTTCTCGGCCAGCGGCCCCATTTCGGCCTGCATGTTCTCGAGGTGCGCCTGGCCCTGCGCGTAGGTCATGCCCTCGGCCTCGGCCTTCAAGTGCGGCAGCAGCGCGGCGTCCATCTTGCCGCCGGCGATGTGCGTCGCGTAGTCCTCGACCGGGATGCGGATATCGCCGTTGAGGTGCACGGCCTGCTCGAACTGGGCGGCCACCTCGGGCATGCGCTCGGCCAGCTGCTTGATGTCGACACCCGACTGGTTGAGCACTTCGGCGAACTTGTTGGCGTCGACATACACCTCGTGCAGCTGGTCGTCCTCGGTGACGCTGCGCACAAATTGCTTGAACGCTTCCGGGTCGCGCTCGCGCGTCTTGCTTGCGCCCGCCAATTCGCCCAGCGCTTGCAGCGCGCCGCCAGCGTCAACGGCGGCCTGCGCCTTGTTCGCGTCCTCGAAGCCCTTGCGCACGTCGGGGTGGTCGGTGAACCAGTTCCCCGTGGTGCGCCCGGCGCCGTGGGCGGTGAACAGCACGTTCATGCCGTAGCCGAACAGCTTGTCCTCGAGCGGGCGATCGTCGAACGGATTGGCGCCAGAGATCGCGTCCTGCGCGGCGCTGACGCCGACGGCGCGGCCCAGCCATTGGGCGATCGTGTTATCGGGTAGCAGCTTACCGGCCGCGCCGAACACCCCGCCGACGGCGGCGCCGCTGGCGGTGGCGTGGCCCAGCTTCGCGGCACCCTCGCCCACGGTATGCGAGTCGAGCACGGCGCCGCCGGCCTCCTGCAGGCCGCTGGCAAGGCCCAGCGTCGCGGCCTGCTGCACTACCTGCTTGGCCAGGCCGGTGGCCCATGCTTCCCCAGCGGCAGCGCCCAGCGCGCCGGCACCCGGCACGGCGCCGATGGCGGCGCCCGCCAGCTTGGCCGGGCCGACGACGAAGCCGGCAAGACTGGCGACGGCGCCGGCCGTGGACGACTGCCAGGTGTGCGGTTTCACCTGCACGTTCGGCTGCATGATGCCCAGCGACGCGGCGCCCAGGAACCGCTCGGCGGCCACCTGGGGGATCTGCGACATGCCGCCAACAGCTTGGCGCGACTGTTCCCACGCCTGATTATTCAAGTCGTCGATCTGCGCCTGGGTGGCGCCGGCCTTCGGGCGCAATTCGGGATTGCTCGCTCGCGCCGCCATGATGGCGTTGGCCTCGGCCGCCTGCTGCTGGAATCGCTGCTGCTGCGCATTCGGGCCGCCCACCATGCTGGCCCACCAGTCGACGAGACGGTCGCGCACGGTCGGCGCCGCCGGTGTGGTGGCCACCATCATCGGGCCGGATACGGCAGGCGCCGGCGACGTCGGCACCGCGCGCGCGGCCTGCTCGACGGCGGCCAGCGGGGCGATGTCGTCGTGGCTCTTGGCCACGTTGTTCGGGTCGACCATGTATTTCGACAGCGCCGGGTAGTCGCTCACCATCTTGTCGGCGTCCATGGATTTGAGGGCGGCCTGTTGCTTGATGGCGTCGGGCTGGGCCTGCACCGTCTCGACCGGCACGCCCACATACTTGGCCAGGTGCTGGTATTGCGCGGCCTGGTCGGGGTTCTGCCCGACGGCGAACTGCACGTTGTTGCGGATCTGAACGGCGGTGTTCGTCGCGTCGGTGTGCAGGACAGACGCGACAGCGGCGTCGAAAGGGTTTGCGGTGTTATCGGGCATTCTTGACATTCCAGTAGGTGCGCATGATTTGGTCTTCGGTCGGCTTGGTGTTGCCGCGCGCGGCGAACGAGGCGCGGATCTGCTTCAAGGCGTCGTCGGGGATATCGCCCGACTTCATGCCAAGCAATGGCGTTTGCGACGAGCCGGCCGGGATGAAGCCCAGGAACGTGCTTTTGAACGACAGGTTTTTCGCCATTGTCTGGTCGACAAAATCGCCCACCTCCTGCGCCGTCATCTTTCGGCCGAGCTGCTTTTGCTGGGCGAAAATGCCGTCGGTGACGAACTTCTGGATGCTGCCCACGCGCGCCTTTTCCTCGAGCGACTTCGGTTTCGGGTCGACGCCGATCGCTTCGAGCCGGCTGTTCAGCGCGGTGTTGAGCGCGGGCCGGTTCACGGCACCGCTGGACATATCCTCTTTGCCGTCAATCTCGGATTGGCGCAGCGCGGCGATGCGCTTGCCGTCGGTCTGCGAAAACTGGGTGGTCACGAAGTGGTTAAACACCGACTGCGGCATTTTCGCCAGCTCGCCGGGGTTGGCCACGGCGTCAAGGTAGGCCGGCATGTTGGTGACGTTCTCACCCTTGGCCACCTTCTTCGAGAACTCGATCAGGTTGTCGAATTTGTCGGGGGCGGCCTGCGTCACCGCTTGCGCCAGGTTTGGCGGCAGCGCCGCCATGGCGCCGTTGTTTTGGATCAGCCACTGCTGCGCCGCCTGCATCGCGTTCTCGCCCTTTACCTTGCGGTCGGCTTGGAAGTCGGCGTACATGCGCGTGCCCTCAGCCAGCGCGGCGGCAAGCACTCGGGGGTCGGGATTTGGTCCCAGCTTGGCGCGAATCGAGGTGTGCACGTCCTGCTGCGATGGGATCGTGGGAATCGGCGGTTTGTTGTAGGCGTCCACCGCCGTGGCCAGCTTCGCTTGGTCGGCCGTCGAGAGCTTCGACACCCAGTCGCCGCCCTTGCCCGCGCTCTTGATGGCGGCGTCGACGACGTCGGCGTCGATCGCCGTGGCCGCCAGCACCTTGGTGGAATCACCCGCGTACTTCGTGGCCAACGCGTTGACGTACGTGGCGGCGTGGACGTCCTTCGTGTTATCGGTCACACCCGCCGCGTTCATGATGTGCACCGCTTGCGGCGGCGAGGCGCCACGCTGCACGTCGTCCATCGCCGATTGTGCCGTGCTGGTGGCGACGCGCGCGCGCACGTCGCTCTTGATCGCGCTGTTTACCTTGAGCAGATCGTCGGCGGTCATCTCACCCTTCTTCGCCTCGATGTGCGCCAAGGCCTGAGCCGGATTGTTGTTTTCCAGCGCGGCGGCAATCACACCCGAATGAATGGCGCTCGTGGTTTCCTTGATCTTGGCCGTCGTCAGGCTTCCAGGCTCGCCGTTAATCTGGCCCGCCTTCCACACGGCGGCGCTCGCGCTCTTGATCTGTTCGCCGATCTTGTCGGGGTTATCCCACGCCAGTTTCGCGGCATCCGCCGCCAGCTTGATCGCGCCCTGCTGTGTCTCCATTCCGTAGCTGCGGAATTCCTGCAGCATATGCCGCTGCACGTCGCCGCCGAAGCTGGTGGCCATAGAAGCCGCCTGCTCGTTGAACACCCGGCGCTGCGCGTCGTTGCCAAGGCCGCCGGAAATCTCTTTCAGCTTGTCTTGAAACTCTTCGGTGTAGCGCTGCGATAGCGAACGGCCCAGCGGGTCCGGTGCCAGAGCGGCGGCGCCCTTCTTGTTAAGAAAGCCAGTGTCAGGGTCGTAGGTACGCGCAAGTTGTTCCTGCAAGGCTTGGTTTTTCGCGCCGTCGACCATGACCTGGTTGGCCATGCCCTGCGCGTTCACCTCTTCCTGCGAGAGGAAGGCACCGACGTTCTGCACGGTTTCGCCAAGCGCGCCCATCTGGCGCGCACCGATGGCGGTGTCGGGGGCGTTGCCCTGACGGTAGGGGGCGGGCGAGACGCCCGGCAGCACCTGCGCGGTGTCATACGTTGGCACTGTTGGCAAATTATTCTCCCAATTTTGGTTTAGAAACCGCTGCTCGGCGCGTCCGGCACTTTCGGCACGCACGGCATTGCCGTCGGCCCTCCGATGTCACGTAAAGATTCCCGCCTGAAAGCGCGTGCCCTCGGATGCAAACCACTTTTCTGGCGTTAATCCCGGCCGGGTTTGCCCCAAGCCGGACGCTTTCAGCTACCGATATCACGTTCAAATGCGCGGGGTTCACACACTTTTTGTTTTTGCACGTGGGTGTGAGGGTGTGCCCGGCCGGGATAGCCCCTTTAAAATGCTCGAAGAACGCGCGTGTGGGCGAGACAGCCACCCCGTCGATGCTGGTTTTCCCGTGCCCCCGTTGACCCACGGCGCCTTTCCAGATCCAGCAGGGGCCGGTCGTATCGACGTCCACGACCAGCATTCTTTCGACTGAATTTTTAGGGCGCCCCATCAGCTATTCCACATGCTTGAAAATTGGTTCTTGATGGTGGTGCCGAAATCGGGCGTGCCGTTCGCTTTCGCTTTGGCGTCCCATTGCTGGCCCACCTTGGTGGCGCCGGTCAGCAGCGAAGTGCCGGCGGCCATCCACGGGCTGATCGAGTCTGCTGCCGAGTCCTGCCGCCGGGCGTCATCGAGGAGACCCTGTTGCTGGGTGCGGTAGCCCCACGCCTGCATCATGGCGGTGTCGTGGATCTGCAGCGCGTCGCGCTCGCCCATCATCGTGGTGGTGGCGAGCACGTCGTTGGCGTTGCCCTCGCCCAGGTCCACGCCGTTTGCCGCCATCTGCGCGCGCTGGGTGCCTTTGAGCTGGGCGGTCTTGAGGCGCTGGTTGCCCTCGACGGTCTGGCCGTGGGTGACGGTGTCGGACGCTTGGCGCCCGGCGAGCACCGCATTGGAGCGCGACACCGACGCCTGGTATTCAAGCGACGAGCGCTGTCCTTGCGCCTGCTGATAAGCGCCTCCTGCGGTCATCACAGCCGCCATCGCGTCGAGCCCCATCTCAGCCGCCGAGTAGAGTTGACCGCCCGAGGTTGAGCGTCGCCGGATCAACGCCACTGGCGCCGGTGAGGAAGGTCTGCGCCACGCCCGGCGCGCCGCCGGCCTGCCCGGCACCAGCTTGCCCAGCCTGCACGCCTTGGACCATCGGCGCTTTCGACGCCTGCGGGCGGTTGGCCTCGGCCTTGGCGGCCGATTCCTTCTGTGCGTTCAGCGCGTCATCGGCTGCAGATTTTTGCTGGTGCGCGCTGTACATGCTGGCGCCGCCACCGATGGCCGCGCCAATAAGCGCCATGCTGACTGGATCTATACCCATGATCAGATTCCTTTTCCGTAAAGAGTATTCATAGGGGCATAGCCCAATGCGGGTAAAAGCGATTCCAGCGAAGTTCCGGGTTCTGCGTTCCACGTGATCATCGCCGCACCGTGTCTGGCGGCCGCGGCCTCCGTGGCGCGCATCAATCCCACGCCGTTGAGGCCCTTTCGGTATGGCTTGCTGAGGAAGAGTGAGTCGTTGCTCAGGGTGCGCACGTCACCGTGGTGCGGGTGGTTGAACAGAACGCCCACCGAATAGCCGACGATCTGGTCGCCGTCGTAGGCGACGATGCAAAGTAAAATCCCTGCTGCTTCAAGGCCGCGGTAACGCGCCTCGTCCAGCCTGAGGGGCATCGCTTTTGCGTCGAGCACCAGCTCTTCCCAGTGTTCGCGCATCAGTTCTTGCACGACCGGCAGCTTGTCGACCATGCTGGTCTCGACGAATCGCAATCCTTGTGGGGCGTGCACCAGCGGGCGCGCCGAAATGGCCGCCGCGGCGACATTCGCCGAGAATGAAGACATCTAGGCACCCCCAGTTGTGGAATCGATGAGTGCCCCAGCTCGCGACGCAGACGGCCAGCGCATTGCGGGAGGCGGCAGCGGACCGCGCGGTCGGCGCGTGATCCATTCCTCCACTTCGGCCTCCACAAACGCTATTCGGCGCGGCGCCACCTGCACCGCGCTGACGAACTCACCGCGGGCGATCATTCGGCGGAGCGTGCTCTTGCCCACGCCCAGCTTGGTAGCGGTGGCGGTGAGGCTTATCAACTGGGGCGCGGGGTGTGGTGGCATGTCTTGAAGCGTAGCGGCCTCTCCTGAAGTCACGTACACCTTGCGCGGACCCCAAACGAAAGAGCCGCCCGAAGGCGGCTCGTGTTGGTGGACCGTGCGGCCGGTCAGGCTGCGGCGCTTGCGTCGGGCTTCGCGATTCGCATCACGGTGGCGCGTGAGAGGTTGTGCAGGCGGGCCAGCGCGCTGATCGACACGCCGCTCGCGTGCGCCTCAGTGATCGCGCGGCGATCCGCGTCTGTGGTCAGCGTCGGGCGGCCCAGCGTCTTGCCCTCAGCCTTCGCGCGCGCCAGCCCGGCTTGGGTACGTTCGACCAGCAGGTCGCGTTCCATCTCGGCGACGGCCGCCAACATGTTCAGCATAAGCTTGCCGGCGGCCGATGCGAGATCGAGCTTACCCAGCTGCAGCACGATGACTTCGATGCGGCGCGCGGCCAGCGCTTTGATCGTGGCGCCGATGTCCTGCGCGTCGCGGCCGAGCCGGTCGAGCTTCGTCACCACCAGGGTTTCGCCGTCTCGGATCTGCTGCATCATCTTGGCGAACTGGGGCCGCTGCGCCGCCGGCACCTTGCCGCTGACGCCCTCGTCGGCAAACCAAAAGCCGATCGCGTAGCCGGCGGCCTCGATCTCCCGGCGCTGATTCTCCGTGGTCTGGTCCCTGGTGCTTACCCGCCCATATGCAAATACCGCCATTGCGTTCCCCTGTGAATACCTGTTCAATTAAGTATCAATATATTTGAACATGTTCATAAGGTCAAATAGTATGTTTTGAACAGTCGCTTGTACAAGGTTTTACCTGTGTTCAAATACGGTCGATTTTGAACAAGAGGCAACGGGAGGGAGCACAATGCATAGACACATGCGGGCTGGCCAAAACGATGGCGCAAAAGACAAAGGGCACTCCGAAGAGTGCCCTGTTCACAGAGTCAGCAGGCTTGTCGTCGCCGGGCGCTGAACCTGGCTTCTGTTTCCAGAAGGCTTCAAGTCCCATATGGGTACCCGAACATTATGCCACAAACGCCGTTTTTGTTAACACGCCTGTGTGTATCAGTTTGTGTCCCTACGTGTCGCTACGCATCCCTACGCGTCACAGTAGACCATTATTTGATTGCATCAAAGGGAACATTTTCGACGATCTCGGGAGCTGCCCCGGCAATCGTCAAGGCGGCGGGTTGCAATCCGAGTATGGTGTTTTTCAACTGTAGCGCATTGACAACGCACAAGCGAATTGCATTCAGATCGGCGGTCGTCACTTCGGGGACAACACGTTCCCATCCATTTTTCAATCGATCCATTCGAGAGATCGACACGGTCGCCAACATATCGCATTTAGCCCAGCATTTCTTCGATTTAAGAGCAGGGACTGGGTTCTTTGGAAGTTGGTAGTGATGTGGCTCCATCACGTCAGGTTCCGTCGTACTGAGGGGAACGACAGTTACCAACATCTTATTAGCCCTGTTCCTTGCGATGACGACCACCGGGCGTTTTTTCACCATTTCGGGTGTTACGAATCCTTCGAAGTCGCACATCAAGACACCACCTACTTTGGGTTGGAAAGACAATGCCATAACCGCCTGTTAGTTGTTCATTCTGTAAGGCAGTCATTATAGGCCGCGCTAGCAAAGTTATTCACAGGGCATCAGCGCAAAAAGGTGGGTATTGAAAGCGCCACGCCGAACGCACGAAGGTTGCTAGACCAAGTCGTCTACGCCGGCCGCCAGCTCCGCCTCGACTAGACCAGGCTTAGCAAGCCGCGTCCGGATCTCTGCCAGTATCGAGTCGACGGCACTGCGGTACTTGGACCGGATATTCTCCTGCGTGAGCAGCCAGAGCAGATACTGGGTTCGCATCGCGCTGATCGGTTGCCCTTTGTTTTTTCCCATGGGCAGCGTCGGCTGCGTAAGTGTGTCTGATTTCATGGTGTCGCGTCCTTTAATAAATCGGTGCTGCTCTATATCGCGCGTACGCGCTTGCGCACGCGCCTGAAGTGTAGGGTTTGAAGCGCGCAGCGTCTCACCCGCGGCGCCCCCTATATCGCGCCCGCCTGGGCGTGTAGTGCTCCCGAAACCCCTATATCCTGCGCGCATGCACGGGCGAAGCAAGCGGGAATGCTTCTATATCGCGCGCACACCCGGGGGTATGGCGCGGAAATCCTCATCGACGCTGGTACTTGCAAATTTTTGCCACCGACGATTTGCTCACCTCGAACTTATCCGCCAGCCATTCGTAGGTTCGGCCTTGCTCGCGCATATCGCGCATCACCTGGACCTCTTCGTCGGTGAGTACTGCGTTCTGGTGATCTTCACCTACACGGCGGCCAATCGGGATTCGCTTCATGGGCTGTTCATTCGCATAAAACCGCAAGTGGTAATTTTTTGCGCGCAGATTTTTACGTGCATGCTGCGTCCGGACATCGAACCGGACATCGAAAAAAGCTTGAATGTCCTCCTATGAAAGGACCGGACAGGGCGGACAGACACTCCCACCATCTATGATGGGGGGTGGTGTCCGATGTCCGATTTACGATTCCTACACCTCGACGCCCCCATCCGAACGCGATACGACACTGTCGGAATCGATACGGACGACACCGCTTTCCAACAAAGTGGTGAGCGCGCGGTTAAATGCTCGCGCCGTCGATTCGGCATTTTTCCCCTCGTTCGACTTGTGCGCCAAAAATTCCTTTTTCAGATCGCCTTTCGCTGACGCGCCCGACTCGGTAAGCAGGGACAGGACGAGCGCCGCGGCGGTGTCGCCGTTCGTGCCCGCTGCCTTCCTGATGCGGTGGCCGTGCTCCCCGTCTGTCACCACCAGGCTGGTCAGGGTGCGCCCTAGGGCATCGGTGAAGCCGTCGAGCATGAAAGGGGTTAGGTCGAGGTGCACCGGCTCAAAACTGGCGCCGCTGCGCATCTTGGCGCTGGTCAGGGTGACGGAACTATCTTGCCCGCGCCGATCGACCTCGATCATGGTGTCACTATCCCCCAGCTTCGCTAAGCTGCCCATGTAGGTGTCGCCGCCCTTGGTGGTGTGGTCGACCACCAGCACTGTCACCGTGCCGCCCGCGGCAGCCGCCTTTTCCTGCAAGTCGCGCAGAGTTTTCACGTATCGGCTTACTGTCGCCTTGGTATCGTCGGCGCTGGTCTGGCTATAGGTGTCGATCACCACCAGGACATTTCTGGCGATAGCGCGGGGGACGCCCCCGGGCATTTGCAAGTTCATATCCTCGAACACTTGCGCGATGGCTTCATCCCAAACGGAAAATCTTGGGCGGGATAGGCGAAGACCGTACTTTCTGGCGTCATCTCCGGCTGATGTCTCGTCGAGGAAGTCGAATTCCGTGCGCTCATCCTCGGTCAAATACCCGTTCATCGAATTCGCGTAGTAGGACTGAATTTCTGGAAAGTCGATTGCACCACCCCCGCGGCCGTCATAGGTTACGTCATTAACCAGCGCCAGCAGCGTGGCCAGGCCTTGCGGCTCGTCGAGTCGGGGCCGAATCTGTACGATCAGCATCGGCCCGGTGTCGCCAGCGGCGAGGTCGGCGGCAGCGCGTCGGACGTGAATGTCGTCGTCGCCTTCGCCGGCGATGTACAGCACCACGGCCTGATCAGTCTCGCGTCCGTGCCAGGGTCGGCCACTGGCGACGCAAGTCGCCATATCGAGCGCCAAGAAAGTCTTGAACGAGGACGGCGCGGCAACCATCCAGTTGATTGACCCAGCGGGAATGATCCCGTCGACCAGCCACTTCGTCTCGCTCACTCGTTGCAGAGCCGCGAGCGGGCTCCAATCGCCCAGGGCATTCCATTTCTCGTTCAGCATGGCGCACACCCATCTTCCATGCGCTGTGGCTGTGCAAGGAGCACGTAGCGCGCCACCTGCTCATGCCTAAGCCCATCGGGCCCGATCAGGTTCTCACGCCGCGATGCGATGCGCCAGCCGGCCGATCGCAGGTCATTGATGCGCGCGGCCAGGCGTGGATAGCCGGCCGCGGCGCCTTCGTAGGTGCCGAGACCGCGCGGGCCCAAGTAGGCCAGTGCCTTGCGTAGGGTGGCGTTCTGGACCTGGCCTGACGTGCGCGCCAGCCCCAGCCCATTGGCCTGTAGCTCTTGCACCAGCTTGCTGATATGATCAGCACCGCAGTCGAATACTTTGCTTTGCCCCGTCGCACCGCGCCCGCCAGCATGGTCGACCTGAGCGCCTCCGTTATCGGGGGCGTTTTGCTTTATGCGCATGGCGTCACCCCGCGCAGGACGTCGGCGATTGCTGCCGCGGGCCAAGCCAAGCGCCCATTGATGCGCACAGGCTTTACCGGGCCGGTGTTTGTCCATGCCCAGCGGTTCAGGGTATGCGGCTTGCGGTTGAACGCGGCGGCTGCAGCGGCGGTGGTGAGCGTTTCGGGCATTTCCGATTTGTGATCTTGCGTCATGTCGTGACACCTTTTGTGATTGCGGGTGATGCAAAATGTATGCGTCCTGAAATGTGATTGCCAGCGCCCCTGTGTTTCCCCTGTGGGTCCCTGTGATTGGCCTCGGGCTATCCATTGGAAACCGCCTTTCGCCACTCACCCACCCGGGCCTCGAGCTGCGGCATGGTCAATTCCTTTTGCTCGCCGCTGGCGTCTTCCCACTTCACCCCGCCGGCCACCGCTGACAGCAATGAACCTTTCCGCCTTGCGTCAGGATCGCTGGCGCGGACCTTCAGTTCGGCCATGACCGGCACAGGCGAGGCGCGCTGTCCTGCCTCCGCCAGGTCGTAGCAGACCGACCAGATCAGCGCCGTGAGCGTGTCGCCGCCAGCGGGCTCTTTGCGCTTTGCGGGGCTGGGGATATATCCTTGGATTGCGCGAGCTGGCGCTGCGGTATCGTCGGGCGCCTCGCGGCCGGCGGCGCCCACCGTCGACTGCCACCAGGCCGCCAGGATGTAAAGTCCCCGCGCGCAGATGCGCACCTGCGCCTGATTGACCATGGCACCATCAAGCACGATTTCGGCGTACTCGTCACCCTCGTAAGGGTCGGTCAGGCGCGGCAGGTTCAACTCGGTGCAGTCGTAGGTGAGCAGGTCGAACAGCTCGTAGCTGTCGAGCGCGATGATGCGCTCCGCCTGCGTGACGGGCCGGTCGGTGTAGCCGTCGAGGCGCCACTGGCGAAGCCGCATTTCTACGTCGCGGGGAATGATCACCTGAACGATCCGCTCCGCCTCGCGCGCGGCCGCCGTGATGCCTTGCGCAGCCGGTTCATCGCCCTCGCCGCGGGGGCGCTCGGCGGCCCACTGGAAATTGAACGCATGGCCTAGGACCTCGCGTTCGGTCATCGTGGCGCCCGACAATTCAGACATCCACTTGGCAGCATCGGACAGCGTGCTGATAGGCACGGGTGGGCGCATAAACACTCCTTCAAGTGTCACCTTCGAAATGAGGGCCCCAGCCAGGCCGAGGAAGGACTCGGCTTTTCGCCCGCTAAAGCTAGGCTGGGGCTTAGACGGTTACCGCAAGTGCGGCGTCATAGTGGGCATGTGGGGGTGTCGTCGGCGGGGCCGATTGGCGCGCCGGCGCCGCTGGTGGCGCACGCGTATAGCAGCCTCATGCGTCCGCCAGCCTGGGCGCGGGCCCGTCGGCGTCGAACAACAGATCCAGCGCGTCGCTGATTCGCCCACTGATTGCGCCGATCGCCATCGCGGTTTCGCCGTCACGGCCTTGCCGCTCCCCTCGACCAACTTGTTCGGCCAGGTCTAGCAAAGTGGTTTGGGCGGCAACGAGCATTCGCTGCGCGTTCAAGAGCAGCGCCACCTCGGCGGTCATCGCGCGCCCTGGGATGGCTGAGGGCTTGCGGCCGTCTGGCTTCCGTTCAAAATGCGCTTGAGGTCGGACACGGCCCAAGCCAGGCGCCCATTAATGCGGGCGGGGCGTAGCGGGCCCGTCTCTTGGCAGGCCCAAGTGCGCATGGTTTGTGGCGAGCGGGAAAGATGGAAACCGGCGCAGGCCGTTTCGACATGGCTGCGGGTTTCAGACTCGAGGGATGGAAATGTGTGCATGATCAAAACCTTTTTAGGTTAGATCTAGCCCATCGCTTTTCGAAAGCGGAAATGCAAACGGACTAGACATAGCGGTTGTATGTTTAGTCCGTGTTCCCTTGTCAACTTCATCGCTGCCCCCGTATGGGTGCTTAGCAGCTGATGAACGTAGGATGTCACACTCTTAATATTGCAGCTCCCCCGCATCGGACAATCCAAGGGTGTACTGCGATATAGTTCGCGTTAAGGTCGGCGAGAGACCATCTGTTTCAATATTATCATCGGAAGCGAAAAATTGTCAACGCCCATGTATACTTTCGTATGCCGATTGGTAGCGATCTGCTGATCGAGGCCGCTTTACATATCAGGGCCGCCGCCAACATTAGGCTTGCCTAGCTGTTAGCGGACACAACCCGCAGCCCCGGGGCCTCTGGCATAAACTCAATGCCCGCCTGCTCAAGCATCCAGGATTCGATCTTTATGTGCCACTTGCGTAAAAGATCGAGCGGCCGTCGAATGTAGTTCTGCTCGCGCACTCCTTGGGGCGCGTGTCCCTGGATCTGGGCGGCGATACCGGACGGTGTTTCTGTCCACTCGCACAGGGTTGCAAAGCTGCGACGCAATCCGTGCAAGGTCAGGTGCGGCAGGCCAGCGATGGCCACCGCCTCGTTGTGGGCGTGGCGTGGCTCTGCGATGTAGCCAGCGGCTGCGGCGGGGCTTGAGAACACCCATTCATTTCGGCGCGGCAGGTTGGCCAGCAGGTGCGCAACGTAGGGGGTCAAGGGCACCATCCGAAAATCTTCAATCTTGTCGCCCAGCTTCATGCTGCACCACTGGAAATCGACGTCGACCCAGCGCAAGGCGGCCAGCTCTTCGCGCCTCGCGCCAACGAGCAGCAGCGTTTGCAAGTAGGCGGCGATAACCGGATTGCTGATTTTTTGCACGGCGCCGAACCAGGCGGCCAGCTGCTCGCGCTGCAAAAGGTCGTGCTTCACCTTTGGCTTGCCCAGACTTTCTCGTGCCTTGCTGCTCTTGGCCGCGTTGCCATTTACGATTTGCGAATAAAGGGGGTGGCCGGCGCACCAGTTCAGGAAGGCTTTGAGCAATCGCAAGGCTAAGCGGGCGCCGCTGGGGCGCGTCGCCGCTTCCAGCCTCGCCCACGCCTCGACCCGTTCCGCGCTCAGCTCAGCCAGGCGCACGTCCGCGAACGCGGCGAGCGGTCCAGCTTTCGTCTCTTTCTTGCTTCGCTTGCGCGCCTCCCCGCCGGCGTGAATCAGTTTCGAGTGAGAGGCAATATGAACCGCCGACCACAGTGGGGACCGCTCTGCGACGTACACGGGCCAAACCGCACCAAGGGTGACTGACTCGCGAAGCTGGCGGGCCTGGGCGGCGGCGTCTTCTTCGCGCTCGCGGTCGCGCTCGTCTTGCTCCGCCCTCAATCCTTTGGCCTTCACTTGCCGCGGGTCCTGCCCGCTGTCGATCATTATTTTGAGGCGCCGCGCCTCCGCTTGGGCAAGAGGAATCGACCAGGTGCTCGGCGTGCCAATTTTAATGCGAATGACCTGGCGCTTTAATTTGCCTTGAAAGATGTAGGACTTCGCACCAGTCGCCGTCACGCAAAGGCCGAGACCCGGCGCGGCGCTGTCCCACAGGAATGCGCGCCCACCGTCTGCACCGCATTGAAACTCCGCCACCCGGCCGGCTGTGAACTTTATCTTTGCCACTGTCAGGCCCTCATTTCAGCATCGGTACCCCACGGGTACCCCAAAAACGAGTATAGACCGCAATTTACCAGTATGCAAATCTATACCGATCAACTGCCAAGTCCTTGATTTTATTGATATTACGACTAAAACGATATACAGATCAACGCCCCTAAATACTTAAATACGGGGATTTGTAATCATCAGGTGGCCAGTTCGAAACCGGCAGTCGGCACCAGAATCGCCTAATAGGTCAAAGGGTTATAAGCATCGGCTTGTAACCCTTTTTTTGTCGCCATCACAATCGACCGTTGCACGCCGCAACGGCAGCGTCCGTATCAGCACCCGAGCGCGCTGATTGCAGCGCCGCTGCAGCGCCGGCATGAACCGTTGCTGACTCTACGATTCTGCACCCAACTCTTGCAAATTTATATCGTTAACAATTCAGGTTGTTTTGCTTTCAGTATAATCCCAGCAATTCCAGGGAGAAATACCATGACTACCCGTCGTCCCGTCGTTGCATCACTACATGGCGACTCAGCCAGCTTTTGCCATGTGTCCGTCTGCCTGCTTCGCGGTGCTGCGCCATGCCACCTCGCCTGAGCCAGCGCCACCCGCTGCAGCCTGACGCTGCCGCCATCGACATTGTGTATCTGTGGGTCGATGGCAGCGATCCATCGTGGCAAGCGCAGCGCCGCGCGGCGCAGGCCCGTGCGGCCGGACGCAACGATGAGGCGCCGTATGCCGACGTCTCCGGCCGCTATCGCGACAATGGGGAATTGCGCTACAACCTGCGCGCGCTGCAACAGTTTTTTCCTGAGCATGGGCATGTGTACATCGTTACCGCCGGCCAGCGTCCCGGCTGGTTGCGCGAGGGACCCGGCATCAGCATCGTCGATCATCGTGCATTGATGCCGGCAGCGGCATTGCCGGTGTTTGACTCTGGCCACATCGAATCGTACCTGCACCACATCCCCGGCCTGTCTGAACGCTTTGTGTATCTCAATGACGATGTGTTTCTCGGCGCACCGTTCGATCCGGCCTGGTGGTTTTCCGACAGCGGCGTTGCCGTCTTCAAGGAAGCGGCGCTGCTGACCGACTATGCGGCCATGCAAGCCCATGAGAGCGCCCTGGTCAATGCCTCACTGCTCTCGCGTGCATGGCTGTCCGCGCGCGATCCAGGCTACCGCCACAACCACCGCATTTTTTCGCACTCGCCGCGGCCGATGCTGCTGAGCGTGATGCGCCAGCTCGAACAGGATGCGCCTGAACTGTTCGCGCAGGTACGCAGCACCGTGTTTCGCTCCTGGGCAGTGCCACCGCTGATTCCCGACCTGGTGCCGCGCTCGATGGTGCAGAGCGGGCAGGCGATCGTGCGCGAATGCGCCTCGATGTATCTGTCGAGCGGCGCTGCCGACGCCCCTGCACAATTTGAGGAATTGCTGGCACGTTGCGGTCATCTGCACTTTTTTTGCATCAATGACACCAGCGACAATGCGGCGGCAGACGCCCCCGAATTGCTGCGGATTGAACGCACATTGGCGCAACTGCTGACGCAACCGTCACCGTTTGAAATGGAAATTAGTCCGGCGGCCGCGGCGGCCATGCGCGACGATCCGCTGGCAGTGCCCGGCTGAGGGAGCGGCGGCGCCGCTCAAGGATGCTCGATCTCAGGGCGCCGCGCCAAGGGGCAGCCAAATTTCGTTGCGTCGCATAAACCACGGCGTAAACGGCGCGTTATAACGCGCGTACACGGCGTCGCCCGACGCCACCAGTCCGGCGCGCTGCAAGCCATCGAGCAGCTTGGCGTGGTGTTCACGGTAGTTTGCTTTGGACCAAAAGCCCGAATAACGGATGGCCGCCACGCGCCGCGGCGGCATTTCGCGCAATCCGACACGGGCGTCCAGCGGCCTCGGTGCAGCGGCCAGCGTCACGCCGCGCGGTAACACGAATTGCACCAGAAATCCGCCTGCTGCGGCCTGTTGCATCACCGGCGCCGTCATAGCCAGCTTGACGGGAGCGGCCGTCTGCGTGACCGGCGCTGTCATCGCGAACTTGCTTGCGCCCACATTGTTGCCGAAAATATAGCTTGCCAGAATCGGGAATGCCGCATTCCCCGCCTCTTCCGCGCTGCCCGCCACCAGCACCTCGGCGACCGTGTATGCGGCATACTCGCGTATCTCGATGTCGCCAAACTGGCCGGTGACCTTGTATTCGGGCTCTTCTGTCGCGTGACTTGTCATGGGGAAGGCGACCATTGTGAGAAATGTCAGAGCGGCGCCCAGGGCGACGCGCCAGGCCCGCGCGCGTCGCCGCGGTCGTTGCAGTGGTCGCAGTGGCAAATCAATCGTCATGTGCGGGCGCCGGCAGCGGTAGGAGTGGACCTTGATCGTATCATGCGCGGGGGCGACGCGCTGGTGCAGGCGACGCATGCCATGGGCGATGCCGCCCCCCTGTGGCGCGGGATAAACCGGTATAGTGGACACCCATGAAAATTCTCAACGTCCCCTACGCAGAAAAAGATCAGGCGAAGGCGCTCGGCGCCCGCTGGAACAAGGAACGCCGCAGCTGGTATGTGCCCGATGGCCAGTCCACGGCACCGTTTGCGCAATGGCTGCTGTCGCCCCAGCCGGGCGCGGACGGCGCCGCCGCTGGCGCCACCGTGTCCGACAAGGCGCGCATCGATGCATACGCTGGCGAGCCGGTGGTCGGCGCGCATTACCTTGAACTAGAGCATGATTGCAGCCCATTCGTTGCATGCGATCACTGCGCGCCCCTGCTGGTACGCAGCGGCTGGCAGGCAGCACATGGCGCCAGCACGGCGCTGATGGCGTCGGTGCGCGCAAGTCGTCCCACTAGATAACAGGCGGCGGCGGCCGGGTGCGGCACGCATTGCCGGGTAGGAGGGCGCTTACTTGCAGCCGGGTGTGGCTCCCTAGGATTGTTCCGGCCTGGGGCCTACACTGTCTGTTGTTCACCAGACTGGGAGTGAGTGCCATGAAACATATCCACATCGACAGTGCCACCGAACTGACGCAGATCGCCAGTGCGCTCGGCGTCAAGGATGTCTCCGTATTTCTGGCCGGCGTCGAGGATGGTTTCGACCAGGGCGCCGCGCCGGCAGTGGTCATGCAGTACGACGAGCCCT
Organism: Massilia sp. PWRC2; assembly: GCF_049896725.1. NCBI lineage: Bacteria > Pseudomonadati > Pseudomonadota > Betaproteobacteria > Burkholderiales > Oxalobacteraceae > Massilia > Massilia sp. PWRC2. The sequence continues at coordinate 105,748 of NZ_JAFCUW010000011.1, read as the reverse complement.
TCCTGCAATGGGAATACGATACTGGCTGCCACGTGGGCGCCTGCATCGCAGCACGTGACGGTAGCAGCGAACTGCACTGATATCGGCCACGACGGCAGCGCCTCACTGCGCGGCCACGCCTAGCACAATGCCGTGCGACGCTCTTTTTGGGAGGTTGCCATGCCACTCGCTCCTGGCTCACGCCAGTCCGCCCGTCACTCCCGCTATCGCGCGCCACTGCTGGTGCTCGGTGCGGCACTGTTGCTGATGCTGGGCGGGTGCGCCGTCTATCCCGCCACCGGGGTGGGATATAGTGACGCCACAGTCGCTTATTCGAATTCATCGGTGCCGATGGGGGCGGCGCCGGTCTATCTACCGTATTCGGCAGACCCATACTATGGCGGACCGCCAGTGCGCCTGGACCCCTGGTATGGCTACGGCGGCACCCGCTATCACGCCAGCCCGCGCTATCACGGTGGTGCACGCAATAACTTTCACGGCGGTGCGCGTCGCCATGGCCGCGGCAACAGCCGGCCACACGGCGGTGGGCGCCCGCGTGCGGGCGGCCGCCATCGCTGATGTATGTTCGCTGTGAGCCGCACAAGCGCACCGCTAGGCCACGCCAAGGCATGGCAAGGCAAGGCAAGGCAAGGCGCTGCATCGTACCGTCACGCCAAGTCGCTGGCGCCGGCCATTGCCGTTTATCACCCCCTGTACCAGCGTTCGTGCAGTCTGTCGCAATGTGACGGACTGGTTGTAAGTGGCTGGCTATAGTTCACACAAGCCAGAACATTTACGAACAAGGACCCCAGCATGAACGCCGCCAAACACATGGAAATCATCTTCATCGCCGCCCTCGCCCTGGCCTCGGTCAGCACGCTTGCGGGGGCCAGTGTGCCCGCTCATCGCAGCACGCCGATCGCGCCCATGGTGCGCACACAGGTCAGCGTGATGACCGCGCCTGGCGCCCCCATGACGGTGGTGACCATCACGGCAAAACGCCTCAGCGCCGCCCAGAAAGCTGCACTGGTCAATTGATCTAACGGAAGGGGAGCGTCATCATGTTCAGATTGATCAGCAGCACCGTCCTGGCAATTGGCCTGGCGACCATCACCGCCAATGCTGTTGCGCAGCAACAGAGCAGCGAGACGCGCGCTGTCGATGCCCGCATTACCAGGATCAAGCTCGGTGGCGTGATTGACTTGCGCCTCAAACAAGGGCCGGTGGCATCGCTGCTCATCGTCGGCGACGCTCGCTATGTTCCCAAAGTCGTCACCACGCAGCGTGGTGATACCTTGCTGATCGAATTAGAGCGTGAGCGTCATCTGCATGTCGGCAAGGATCAAAAGGATCGCTTGAGCGCCGAGCTGACCCTGCCGAACTTTACTGAACTGGTGTCGCAAGGCGTGGGCGCTGCGGAGATTAGCGGGTTTACCGGCCAGCAGGTGCACCTGGCGCTCGATGGCGCCGGCACGGTGGTGATGACGAGCCGCTATCACAACGTCGATGCCCGCCTTAGCGGGGTCGGCAGCATGACCTTGCATACCGCCGACAGCGACAAGGTCGACTTGAACTTGCGCGGCGCCGGTCAGATCGAAATCAACGGCTCGAGCAGGCTGCTCACGGCACGACTAGGTGGCGTGGGCAGCCTGGAAGCGCGCGAACTGCGCGCCGATAGCGTCGACCTCAAACTGACGGGTCTGGGCAGCGCCACCGTGTTTGCCAAGAACCATGCCAACTTGATCTTGAGCGGCCTCGGCTCGGCGACCGTGTACGGCAAGCCGGCCACGCGCAAGGCGACATCGACGGGACTGGGCAGTGTCAATTGGGATTGATTGGTGGCGATCACTGCTGCCAGATGACGCGCCGGGATCAGCCGGCCCGGGCAGTACGATCGAGCGCAGCGCGAATCACCCGGCGCGCCTCGCTCTGCGTGCGCGCCAGATCGCGCCCCAGTACCAGGCGCAGATCAACGTTGGCGCCGGGCACTGCCTGCACCGCTTCGCCGCCGAACTGGTCGGCCAGGTGCGAAGCAGCGCTGCTGAAACCACGGCGAAATTCAACCCGCGTCTGCGCTACCCTAAACCCTGTTTGATTCGTTAAGCGCACCACGCGGGTGTGTTCGTCGGCAATGCTCGCCGACAGCGCGCGGGCCATGCCGGTGACACCGTTGCCGTTGCGGATTTCGACGCGCACCGGCGGCGGCGCCGCCACCTCGTCCTCCGACCGCGTGGCTACGGGACGCGCGCGCGGGCTAGCGGCAGCAAACTGGGGCCGCTGCAGTTCGAACGTGGCCTGGCCGGTCTGGCGCACTTCACTGGCCGGCAACGCAACACCGTCGTGGCGATGCGTTGCCGGCGCCGTCGACGCGGTCGGCATGATGGCCGCGCTGGCCATCGCCAGAGCGCCGTCGATGTCGGTTACCGCCGCTAGCGGGGTCGCAGCGGTCAGCAGGTAATCGCGACGCAGATCGTGCTGCTCGAGCATCTGCGCCTGGCGCAGCATGCGGTCGGCGCGCTCGTCCTGGCCCAGCTTGGACAGTGCGTTACCCAGGTGGCGCCAGGCGCGGGCGCTGAACGGATCGAGCGCGCACGCCCGTTCGAGCGAGGCGACGGCCAGTTGATAGTCGCCGTTGAGCAGGTAGGCGTAGCCAAGATTGCCGTGAATAAAAGCGGTGGCGGCGCTGTCAGCAGCGCTCATCGACAGCGCGTGCCACATGCCGATCGCCTTCGCCAGCTGGCCCTGCTCGGCATACAGCGTGGCCATCCCGTTGGTGGCGTTCAGGTGGCGCGGATCGGCGCGCAGTGCGAGCTGATAACTGTCGAAGGCAGCCGGCAGGCGCGCTGCCAGGTGCTGCTGGCGCGCCAGCAAATAGACATCGTCGGCACTGATGAACGGCGCCTTGCCGACATGGCCCAGGTCGGCACAGGCAAACAGCAGCGTGCTGGTGCAGGCGGCGGCGAGGGTCTTGACGGTGAGATGCATGGCAATCCTCCAAGGTGATGGTGGCACTGGCGCGGCGACGTCAACTGGTACCAGCCAGGGTGGGCATCAGGGTGTGCACGATCTGGATCATCGCCGGGCCGATCAGCACCATCAGCACCGTCGGAAAAATGCAGAAGATCAGCGGGAACATCAATTTCAGCGCGATCTTGGCGGCACTTTCTTCAGCGATCAGGCGGCGCTTGGTGCGCAGGTTGTCCGCGTGGACGCGCAGTGCCGCGCCCATGCTGGTGCCGAAGCGCTCCGACTGGATCAGCATGACCACCAGCGTGTCGACGTCTTCGACGCCAGTGCGCAGGGCAAAATTGCGCAGCGCTTTTTCTTTCGAAAAACCAGCGCGCATTTCCATCAAGACCAGCTGCAGCTCCTGCGCCAGCACCAGGCTTTTGATATGGATTTCGCCAGCCACCTTGATCAGTGCACGCTCGAGACTCAAACCGGCCTCGACGCACACGGTGAGCAGGTCGAGCGCATCGGGAATGCTCTCGAAAATGTCGCGCTGACGGCGCCGCACCAGGCGCGTTAGCACCAGATTGGGCAGGTAATAGCCGGCACTGGCGCAAACAAATAGCACGAGCATCAGGCGCTGGCCGGCCAGCAGGTGTTCTGTGAGCACCAGCGCCAGCGCCACCAGCGCCGGCAGACCCAGTGCCAGCACCGTCTTGGAGGCAAAATACAAGGTCGGCGCCGACTGCGTGCGCCAGCCGGCGTTCATAAAGCGCGTGCGCAGCGCCGATTTTTCCCAGCCTTCCTCGGGCAGCGATAGCCTGGTAAACGGCTCGGCGACCTTGGCGACGCGCTCGACCCAGCCGCTATTTTCGAGCTGTGTGGAGGCTGGATGGTCGGCAAAGGTATCGAGCCGGTCGCGGATCGGCCGTGGCGACACGATCATCAGGCATGCTGCAGCGACGCCGCCGACGACGACAAAAACAATCAACAGATAGATCAGCTGGGATGCGTCCATCGCGGCTCCTAGATGCGGATATGAATGAGCTTGCGCAGCCACAGCACCCCCAGCAACAGCATGCCAGCGCCGTACCACAGCATGCGCACGCCGATCGGGTCGGTCCACATGACGGTGATGTAACTGGGGCTGGTGAGCGTCATCAGCAGCAGCAGAGCAAACGGCAGCAGGCCCAACACCCAGGCCGACATGCGTCCCTCGGCTGACAGTACCCGCACCTGGCCGATCAGTTTGAGGCGGGCACGAATGATAGAGCTGATGTTGGTGAGGATTTCAGCGAGGTTGCCGCCGGCCTCACGCTGGATCAGCACGGCGACGACGAGATAGCGCAGATCGGTCAGGGGAACCCGGCTGGCCATATTGGTCAATGCGTCATGCATCGGCACGCCGTAGTTGATTTCCTCGTGGGCGCTACGAAATTCGCCGCTCAGGGGTTCGGCCAGTTCGGTACCGACCATTTGCAGCACGTTGTTGAACGAGTGGCCGGCGCGCATGGCGCGAGCGAGGAAGTCGGCCGCTTCGGGTAGCTGCAGTTCGATTTTGCGCAGTCGCTGGGTGCGTTCGCGGCGCAGCAGGCCATACGGGAGCGACATGCATGCCAGCGCTGCCAACATGCGTAACGCCAACGGCACCGATGGCCACAGTTGCACCAGCAGCAAACCGGCGCCCAGCAGAGCGGCGCTGCTGGCAAAAAACTGGGCGACCGTCCACTTCATCCCTGCTTGCTGGAGCAGCGTGTCGATGGCGCGCGCGGGCGCGAGCTGATGCAGCAGGCGGTCGATGCCATCGCTTTGACTGTAGCGCCGCTGCTTGAGGATCGAAATGCGCTCGGCCACCGTGCGCGGACCACCCGACATCAGGCGCAAGCGCCGTTCAATGCGCCGCGCGGCGCCGCCGTGGCTGTCGATCCACCACAGGTACGCGCCCTCCGCCAGCAAAATCGCGGCGGCGAAAATGAGTACTGCAAAACCGTAAAAAATGCCATCCATATCGGCCCCGTCGATCGGTGAGAATTATTCGAACATGCGGTCAGGGTTGTAGACCGCGTCGGCAACCTGGGCGCCAAACTGGCGCAAGCGGTCGGCGAAGCGCGGGCGCACGCCGGTGGCACGAAAGTGACCGAGCACCCGGCCGTCGGCGCCGACCCCGGTCTGCTCGAATCGAAAAATTTCCTGCATGGCGATGATGTCGCCTTCCATGCCGGTAATCTCTTGCAGGCTGACGATCTTGCGGGCGCCGTCGGTCAGCCGGGTCACCTGCGCTACCACGGTGATGGCAGAACAGATCTGCTGGCGGGTGGCATGCACGGTCAGGTTGGCGCCGGCCATGCCGACCATGTTTTCCAGCCGCGCCAGCGCATCGCGCGGGGAATTCGAGTGGATCGTCGCCAGCGAACCTTCGTGGCCGGTATTCATCGCCTGCAGCATGTCCATCGCCTCGGGACCGCGCACTTCGCCCAGGATGATGCGGTCGGGCCGCATGCGCAGGGCGTTGCGCACCAGCGCGCGCTGGGTCACTTCGCCTTTACCCTCGATGTTGGCAGGGCGCGTTTCCAGGCGCACCACGTGCGGCTGACGCAGTTGCAGCTCGGCGGCGTCTTCGATGGTGACGATCCGCTCGTTAGCGGGAATAAAGCCTGACAACAGGTTGAGCAAGGTGGTCTTGCCGCTTCCGGTGCCGCCCGAGATCAGGATGTTGACCTTGGCCATGCCCAGACCCTGCAGCACCTGCACCATGGGTGGCGTCACGCTTTTGTAATCGAGCAGGTTCTGCACCGTCAGCGGCTGCACGGAAAAGCGCCGGATCGACAGGATCGGACCATCGACCGCCAGCGGCGGAATGATGGCGTTCACGCGCGAGCCATCGGCCAGGCGGGCATCGACCATCGGGCTCGACTCATCGACCCGCCGGCCCACCCGCGAGACGATTTTTTCGATGATCTTCATCAAGTGCGCATTGTCATGGAAGGTCACCTCGGTCAGCTCGAGCCTGCCGCGCCGTTCAACGTAGACGCGCGCGCAGGTGTTGACCAGAATATCGGAGACGGTGGGGTCGGCCAGCAAGGGCTCGAGCGGACCGAAGCCGAGCATTTCGTGCTGGATGTCGAGCACCAGATTGTGTCGCTCGCTCTGGTTGAGGACGATCCGCTCCTCTTCGATGATGCGCTGGATCAGCAGCGCCAGCTCATGCTTGAACTGCTCGGCCGTCAGACGCTTGAGCCGCTCGAGGTCGATGCGGTCGAGGATCATCTGGTGCATGCTTTTTTTCAGGTCCTGGTAGGCCTGATTGAACGCATCGGACAGCGCTGTTGCCGCTGCCGGCGCCACCTGCGCCACCTCCGTTGTTGCCAGCCGTTCGCGTAAAGTCATGATCGCTCCGTCAAGTTAGAGGTCGTGGTCACCGCGTCCAAAAATACGCTCGAACAAGCCCTTGTTTTCCGTGACCCGGCGCGTCACCACCAGATCGACCAGTTCAATCAGGCTGCGCGCTACTGCGGACGAGCGCGACAGCTGGAGCACTGGCACCCCCTGATTGACCGAATCGGTCACCGCCATGTAATCGTTGGGGATGGTGTGCAGCACTTCGGCGCCCAGGGCCGCCTGCAAATCCTGCAGCCGCAGCTTGCCGCCCTTCTCGTAGCGGTTGACGATCAGCCGGGTGTTGTCGGTGGGGTAGCCGAGTGAACGAAATATATCGAGCAGGCGGCGGCCATCGCGGATGTCTGGCAGGGCCAGTTGCAGGATCGGATAGATGGCGTCGGCATTGTCGAGCGCGCGCAGCGAAATGGCATCGATCTGGCGGCCGACGTCGAGCACGATGAAATCGTAATGCTGGCGCGCCACGCGCAGCAGCGTATCCATCTGCTCGGGCTTGAGGTTGCCCGCCTTGAGCGGATCGTCGGCCGCCGCCAGCACGCCAAAGCCGGTGCCCACGCTGACCAGGCACGATTCGAGGAAGGGCCCGTCGATACGGGCGATCTGGCCGCAGACGTCGGCCAGCGTCATGACCGGTTTCTGGTCCGATACATACAGGGCGGCATCGCCGAACTGGCCGTGCAAATCGATCAGAATGACTTTTTTATTGGCCAGGGTGGCCAGCGCATGGCCGAAATTGGTGGAGATGAAGGTGGCGCCGCTGCCACCCTTGCAGGCGATGAAGGCCAGCACTTTACCGTCGTGCAGGGCCTGGATGGCGCTAGTGTGGGTGATGCGGTCGAGCGCTTCGTGGAACGCCTGGTGCATCAGCGGCAATTGCAGCACTTCGCGCACGCCAGCACGCATGGCGCGAATGAGCAAATCATGCTGGTCGATGGCGCCAGTGAGCAAAATGAATTGGGCCGCCGCGTACTGCTTGCACAAGCGATCGAGCAGGCCGGCCTCGGCGGCGTCGCCATTGTTGGCGTCGATAATCACCAGTTCGGGCGACTCGGCCAGTATACGGTCAAGCGCATCGCGCAGGCTGGCCCGGATGGCGCCGATACGCAGCGGTGGCACCCGGGCGCCGCCTTGGGCAGCGATGTCGTCGTGGAGCAGGCCGTCGCGGCTGATCAGCAAGGTATTCATCATCGTTTCCCAAAACAGGCGCTGGCATCGATCTGCCGGGCCGCTGTCAGTGGCGGCCCCTGCGGCCGACTCATCGGCGTTGCACCAGCGTTGTATCGGCGCCGGTGGGTTTGGTGCCGAACGATTTTTCGTATTTTTGTTGCGCCTGCAATGCAGCGGCGCCATCGATGCCGTTCACCGGATTGGCGTTGCGTACGGCGTCAGGATGGGCGATCTGCGAGGCCAGCGTGGCGCGCACCGCCAGCGCGCCGGCAGTGTCGTCCGACAACGATGGAGTGGTGCAGGCAGACACGCCCACGGCCAGCAGGACGGCGGTGTAGCGCAGCGGAAAATGGGGCATCATGGTGGCTCCTTATTTGAGTTCGAAACCGCCACTGGCGGCGGGTACAGCGGCGGGCGGCGGCGGCGCAGATACAGCCGCTGGCGGCGCTTCGATCTGACCGTTCAGCAGACGCTGGGCACGTCCAGGCGGCGTCACCGTGTCGGTCGGCAGGCTGTAATTGGGCGGCAGCGGCTTGACCAGGTGCGGAGTGATCACGAACAGCAATTCACTGCGTTCTTGCTGGAAATCCGTACTACGAAACAGCGCCCCCAGGATCGGCACTTCGCCCAGCAGCGGCGTCCCCTTGGCACCACTACTCATGCTGCTCTTGATCAAACCGCCGATGGCGAAACTCTGGCCGTCGTACAGCTGCACCGTGGTGCTGGCGCGCCGCGTGGTAATCAGCGGCAAAATCAGATTGCCGGCCACTCCGCTGGCAGAAAAGCCGATCCCTTCGCGTGAGACTTCAGATACTTCCGGTGCCACGTGCAGATTGATGCGCCCGCCAGGCAGGACGGTGGGGGTAAACCGCAGGCCAACGCCGAACTCGCGTTCTTCCAGAACGATCTTGTTATTGTCTTGCGAGACTGGGATAAAGATCTTGCCACCGGCGAGAAAGGTGCCCTCCTGACCGCTGATGGCCATCACGTTCGGTTCGGCCAGGATGCGCACCAGGGCGTTGTCGCGCTGCGCCTCGAGCGACAGCCTAGTACCGTTACTTTTGAGCGCATCGATGCTGCCACCATTACGGCCGGTCAGAAAATTGGCCACCAGAGTGGCCGCCCAGCTGCCGGAATGCAGGTTGATGATAGAGCCCGCTTCGAGGCGCTCGAGCAGGGTTTTCGATACCTCGGCCACTTTGACTTCCAGCATCACCTGCTGCGGCGCACTGACGCCCAACATATTGATCACCCGCACGCCGGTGCTGGCGCTGCTGGTCGCGCCATCGCTGGGCGCGGCAGGATCGGTCTTGCCGACGGCCGTCAACGGTTGCACGGGGCGCCGCACGAAGGCGCCGGCCAGCTCGATGACGCGGGCCACCGTGGCAGCGTCGCTCACGGTGCCACTGATGACCAGTGCGTCGGCGGCGGCGGTGACGCTGATCTGTTTTTCTTCAGGCAACAACGCGGCAAGGGTCGCCTGAAATGCGCTGGCGTCCATCGTCACCACCAGATCGATCACGCTGCAGGCGCCGCTCTTGCCCTGGATGATCATATTGGTACTGCCGATATCGATACCGGCCAGATACAGCGTGTCGGGCGACACCAGCATCGCCTGGACGACGCCGGGGTTGCCCACACTGCGGTGCAACAGGGGCTCGGGCAGCCGCATCATCGCCGATTTGCCCAGCTGTAGCGACATGCTGGCCGGCTTGGCGGCGTCACCGCTGCAGCGCGGGCCCACGTCGCCGCGTTGGACCAGCGGCGCGGCAGCTGGCTTGACGGCCACGGCAGCGTCTGCGCTTGCCGCGCCCATCGTCAGCGCGATGCCACTCATAAGGCAGCGGGCCCGCATCGAAGCCTGCTGTCTGACGCTGTTGTCCATGACGGTCATCCTGTAAAAAAGTAGTCAATAAAACAGGGGAAATCAGAAACACTCTTGCGATATGTTCACGCCGTTGAGCACGCTGACGCAATGGCGTTTAACCAGCACCACCGGTCGCGTTACCGGTCGTGGCAGCGCTTTCGGCGGGGCCGCCGCCGCCAGCTTGAGCAGCGGCGCTTCGTCGAGCAGACTGCGCTTGGTGGCGCCGTCGCTGTGGGTGTCGTTCTTGTCGACCTGGTTGCGCAGCGCCAGCGACAGGGTGCCGACGCTACGCGCCAGATCAAGGTGCTCGGCCTGCTCTGGGGTGACTTCCAGGGTGACGGCGTTGACCACGCGCGGCTTGGTTTCATCGCGGCCGATATCCTGGGCGACTGCCAGCACGAGGATGCGCTCAAGGACGATCTTCGAGACATTCAACTCGGCGGAGCGCTCGCCGGTAGGAGAATCTTTATGGGTGCTGACGATGACGTCGACAAAATTGCCGGGCAGTGCGAAGCCGGCGACACCGATGACGTCATTAACGCGCACCGTGATGGCGCGCTTGCCTTCGGTGATGACGGCCGACAAGCCGCCGGCGGTGCCATCTGGTGCCAGCTTGGCTTCGCTGACGGGGTCACCGCGCAATACGTTGGTCTTGAGCACGCGCCCGGTCGCTTTGACGGGATCGACAAAACTACCGGCAGGCAAACTGCCTTTGGGCCAATCGGCCAGTTTTAGCATTTCCGGTGTGAGCCGCTGTCCGGGCGTGATGTCGGTGGCGGCGACGACGATCCGGCTGGCGCTGGCGTTAGTGGCATCACGATGCCGCAGCCACTGTGTGGCCAGCGCCACCGCTGCCAGGCCAAATGCGATGGCCACCGCCATCCTCACGATTGCACGCTGGTTCTTCATGATGTCTCTCCCAACAGGACGTGGTCGCGCACGGCGGGCACCGTGCGCGGCGGATAAGCGGCAAACAGGCTGTGCCATGCCTGCTCAAGCGAGGCGGTATTGAGCTGCGCTGTGCGGCCCGCAAAACTGGCGGCGTCGACAATTCGCGCGACCAGTTCACCTGGCAGGGCCACCAGCAGTGGCCGGCCCGAAAGCGCATGCAAATGCTCGAGCAGATAGCGGGCTGCGGCCTCATCGTAGGACACCTGCTTTAACGCGCACTGGCGACGCAGCAAGGCAAGGTAGCTGGCCGCTGCGACGGCGCCAATCTCGATTTTGTAGGCAATGCGACGCAACGAGCGGGCGTCGAACAGCGCGTGCGGCGCGTCACTGGTGGTCAATACCGTCTTGGCCGTAAATGGCACTGTCTCGCCACGGCCCCCCTGCAAGGTCAACACATCGACGCCGTGCTCGAGGGGACCGGCCAGACGGTTGAGCAGGGCAGCGGCTACACAGCGTTGACTGCCAAGGTCATCAACGATCAGCAAGCCACCACTCGCTTGCAGCTGCACTGGGGCGTAATAGATGCCGTTGATGGCATCGAAACGGCAATCGAGCATCGGGGGCGTCAGTTCGCTGCCCACTTGCAGCAGCGGCCGCTGGCAGATCAGCCAGCGGCTGTCGTTGCGACGCTCGTCGAACAGGCGGCCCTGCGCGGGCGCGGGCGCCAGATGAATCAGTGGATCGTAGAACTGGACAATTTGCTCATCGATGAGCACGGCGTAAGGCACACCAACGACGCCCTGCAGCAAGCGGCCCAGCTTGCGCGCCACTGTGGTTTTGCCGCAGCCGGTAGCGCCGTAGAGCAGCACGGCACGCCCCGATTGCAGGGCAGCGCCCAGCTGGGCGCGCAGCACGGCGTCGACGATGCCGTCGCCGCCACCGTCGCCCAGCGCCGCTGCCAGTTCGGCGTCGCCCACGTTGGCAGCGCTGGCGTGGCGGCGGGCGTCGCGGATGATGACCTCGCGTAATGCGTCCAGCGTGACTGGCGCCGGTCCCACATAGCGGCATTCGGCCAGTGCAGCGGCGGCGAAAGCGTGGCCGGCAGCGGTCAGCTGATACTCGATATCGATGTCGGAATCGCCGCGCCTGGCCACTTCCACCAGTTGATCCGCCAACATCAAGGCGAGCGCTTCGCGCAGCACGCTCACCGACAGGCGCAGTTTGCCGCCCAGTACAGGCAAATGGGCTTTGCCGAACCGCGCGATGGTTTTCGCCAGCAGCGCCAGCACCAGCGGCCGTTCAAGGCCGGTGTCGCGCAAGGTCGCCGGCTGCAGCGGCACAATGGCTTCGATGTCGGCCTCCGGCGGCACGGCACGACCGGCGACCGGGGATGCTGCAGTGACAAATGAGGCTGCCTCGAACATCTATCCCTCCAGGAAATCTGTATTGCTATGCAACATTAAAACGATTGTAGCGAGCCGGCCCGTTAAGCCATTTGACACTTAGCAAGGAAGGACTTGACGAACTCAACAGTGACGCTGGGCCAGGAAAAACAGGGTGGCGCTGGCGATCGCCAGCCCGTACGGCAGGTTGCCCACACTGCCTTTCGGTAGCGCTTCAGGGGCCAGATGCACACCGGCCAAGCGCATCCACCATGGCCGCAGCAAGGTGGCCACATTGCGCCACGCATCGCGCCAGCGACCACGCCAGAGCAGCACTGCCAGTCCCATCACGCCGCCAGCGCACACCGTGAGCACGGCCAGCCACAAGACTTCACGAGGTGATAGAAACAGGCCCGCCGTGGCCAGCAGCTTGACGTCGCCGGCGGCCATGCCGCGCAGCAGATACAGGGGAAGAAAAACGGCCAGACCAGTCGCAGCACCGCCCAAGGCAGTGAGCAGATGGGCGGTCGGATGGGGACCGGCCAGGTGCAGGCCAATGGCGCCAAGCCCACAGAGCATCAATAAACGGTTGGGGATGCGGCGGCTGATCAAATCGGTCGATGCGGCAAGCACCACCGTCACGACCAGCAACAATTCGGCGTACAAGGGAGAGGTCATGGTCGCTCCAGGCACAGGACAACACGAGGAAACAGACCGCCCGAAACACAGGCGTTGACAGACAGAGACAAGAGAAGCCACCGGCCGGCGTCCCGCCCGGTGGAGTGGAAAATCTGTTACCTGACTATTTTTTAGACTTTCACTTTTTTCGCAATTTCACCGAAGGTGGTGTTCAGTTCTGTACCCAAAGCTCCTGCCCCCACCACAATGGCAACGCCGACCAGTGCAGCAATCAGGCCATATTCAATGGCGGTAACACCGTTTTCATCGGCGACGAAGTTTTTAACTGCAGATACGAATTTGCTCATGATGTACTCCACTTGTTGATAGAAGGGAACTAATTCTGACACCGCCATTGGTCCCGATATGCTGCCTATTTCCAAGACCTTCGCTGTGCTTTCAAGGACTGCAGCGCCATTGAAGCCACTATAGATGCCAATTAATCAGGACAAATTGAGCGGGCACAAGCTTTCTTTCCAGTATATTTAATTACATTGAGGTAATTATTAATAAAATTTAGGAAATATGCGCGACGGGCCGACCGGGCAGCACGGGCCTGCCCGTTGCCATAGGCAGCGGGTGGTCAGCGATGAGAGAGGTGGATGGCGGCGCGCAGCGCCTGGCAATGCTTAAACCAGACTCATGAACTGCATCGGATCAAGCTGCCACTTTTTCGGCGATTCATGGCTGATGATCTTGTCGCCGCCGCCGAAGCCATTCGGACGCGACAAATCAACCAGTTCCGGCCGGATATAGCTGTTGTTCTTGCTGCTGAAGAACACATTGACCTTGGGCTGCAGCAAACTGGTGGGGTGCGCTTCGATCACCACGCCCAGCCGGCCCGACTGCAGCATCACCATGGTGCCGACCGGATAGATGCCGACGCAACGCATGAATTCCTGCACATAGCCGGGATTGAAATGGAATTTGCTCCACTCGTAAATCTTGCGCAGCGCCTCGGCGGCCGACAAGCCCTTGTGATAACAGCGATCGGCCGTGATGGCGTCATACACATCGACAATGGCCGCCATTTGCGCCAACTCGCTGATCTGGTCCTGTCCCTGCTTGTGCGGATAGCCGCTGCCATCGCGCCGCTCGTGATGGTGCAGCGTGATATCGAGGGGAATCGGGCCGATGCCGGGGGTCTTGACGAGGAAATCGTAACCATCCTGCGGATGCTTTTTGATGATATCGAATTCTTCTTCCGTCAGCCGCCCCGGCTTGTTAAGCACATGATCCGGCACCATGGCCTTGCCGGTGTCGTGCAGCAAGCCACCCAGGCCGGCTTGATACGTCGTTTCAGCATCGAGATTGCGCGAGCGCGAAAACGCCACCAGGAGGGTACACACGGAAACCGAATGCAAAAAGGTGTAATCGTCCGCGCCCTTGATGCGCAGCAGGCTGGTCAACGCGCCTGGATTGCGCAGGATCGACTCCGTGATGTTCTCCACCATCGGGGAAATCTGGTCAAGCTCGACCGCGATACCCAGGCGCGCATCCTGCATGACGTTGCGCACCAGGCCGGCAGCCTGACTGCGAATCTGCCGGGCGCGCTGCAATTCTTCGCCAATACCAACGCGCATCTCGCGCACCGGCGCTGCCGCCAGCTGGGCCAGCTCGGCCTCGGTGCAGGCCTGCGCTTCGACCAGCGTCATGGCATCTTGCACGTCGAGTCCGCGACCGCTGTCGATCACCACGTCGTGGATGCCGGCATCATGAATGCGACGAATCTCCTCGTCGGTGCTGACCAGAAAACGGTTGCGCACGAATGGATGTGTCATCCAGTCACAACTGAGGTCATGAATGTACATACCCAGTTTCAGCTGGGAGGCGTCGATCTTCTTGAGCATGATGGTACGACTTTCGAGCAAACTGGGCAGGAACCCACAATCTGGGCACGCCACAAGTATAGCGCTTTTATTGCTCATAAGCATTTAACTACGACAAATGCGCGGCAAGTACACGATACAACTATCGCTGTGTTGCGTGTTGACGACCGCGCCAACCGAATCGGCGTACCCTGTACGGCAGAGCATGGCCGGCGCGGTTGCACCGCCGTTACGCTTGACGTTAACGTAAACGTCATATACCGTACAAGATCACCGAGGACCACTATGAACGACATCACGACCGCCGCAAAGCTGCAAGCCGCCGACATCCCGAAATTGGCCAACAAGGTGCGTTTCGTCACCGCCGCCTCGCTGTTCGATGGCCACGATGCGTCGATCAACATCATGCGCCGCATCTTGCAGTCGAACGGCGTCGAAGTGGTGCACCTGGGCCATAACCGCTCGGTCGACGAAGTCGTCACCGCGGCGCTGTCCGAGGATGTGCAGGGGATCGCCATTTCCAGTTACCAGGGCGGCCACGTCGAGTATTTCAAATACATGATCGACCTGTTGCGCCAGCGCGGCGGTGCCCATATCAAGGTATTCGGCGGCGGCGGCGGGGTGATCGTGCCCAGCGAAATCGCCGAGCTGCACGCGTACGGCGTCACAAAAATTTTTAGCCCGGAAGATGGCCAGCGCATGGGCCTGGTCGGCATGATCGAGTCCATGGTGCAGGCGTGCGATATCGACCTGTCAACCTACTCCCCCACCAGCCTGGCTGCGCTGCGCGGCGGCGACATCGCCAGCCGACACCGCCCGCTGGCGCAACTGATCACGGCGCTGGAAAACAACAAGGCCGCCCCCGCCCTGCGCCAGGAACTGCTCGATCACGCCGCCACGTTGTCGGTGCCGACGCTCGGCATCACCGGCACCGGCGGCGCCGGCAAATCGTCGCTGACCGATGAGTTGATACGGCGCATCCGCATGGACCAGGGCGACGCCCTCAACATCGCCATCATCTCGATCGACCCGTCGCGCCGCAAGTCGGGCGGCGCGCTGCTGGGCGACCGCATCCGCATGAATGCGATCAACCCGTGGAACGGCGCCAGCCGCGTATTTATGCGCTCGCTCGCCACCCGTGAAGCCGGTAAAGAGATTTCGCCCGCGCTGCCCGAAGTGATTGCCGCCTGCAAAGTCGCCGGCTTCGACATGGTGATCGTTGAAACCTCCGGCATCGGCCAGGGCGACGCCGCCATCGTGCCGCACGTCGACGTCTCGATGTACGTCATGACGCCCGAATTTGGCGCCGCCTCGCAGCTGGAAAAAATCGATATGCTCGATTTCGCCGATTTTATCGCCATCAATAAATTCGACCGCAAGGGCGCCCTCGATGCGCTGCGCGACGTCGCCAAGCAGTACCAGAGAAACCGCGAACTGTGGAGCGTGCCACCCGAGCAGATGCCGGTGTACGGCACCCAGGCCTCGCGCTTCAACGACGATGGCGTCACCGCCCTCTACCAAGGCTTATTACCGCGCCTGGCCGCCCACGGCCTGCAGGTGCAGCCGGGGCGCCTGGCAACGGTGGCTGCGCGCCACTCGAGCGCCAAGCATGTGATCGTGCCGCCGGCGCGCGCGCGCTACCTGGCAGAAATCGCCGACAGCGTGCGCGCTTACCACCAGAACACCCGCAAGCAAGTGCGCCTGGCGCGCGAACGCCAGCAGCTCAGCGCCAGCGGCCGCATGCTGGCCGCCGCCGGCCACACTGCCAACGCAGCCGATATTGCTGCGCTGATCGGCGAACGCGACGCCGCCATGGATGCCGGCGCCAAACAACTGCTGGCCCAGTGGCCCGACCTGCAGGCCGCCTATGCGGGCGACGATTACGTCGTCAAAATCCGCGACAAGGAAATCCGCACCCGCCTGGTCCAGCACACCTTGTCCGGCACGGTGATCCGCAAAGTGGTGCTGCCGACCTATGAAGACGATGGCGAAGTACTCAAATTCCTGATGCTGGAAAATGTCCCAGGCTCGTTCCCGTTCACCGCCGGCGTGTTCGCTTTCAAGCGCGAGGGAGAAGATCCCACCCGCATGTTCGCCGGCGAAGGCGACGCCTTCCGCACCAACCGCCGCTTCAAGCTGGTATCGACCGGGATGGACGCCAAGCGCCTGTCGACCGCCTTCGACTCCGTCACCCTGTATGGCGCCGACCCCGCCGTGCGCCCCGACATTTATGGCAAAGTGGGCAATTCGGGGGTATCGATTGCCACCCTCGACGACATGAAAGTGCTGTACGACGGTTTTAATTTGTGCAGTCCCTCGACCTCGGTGTCGATGACCATCAACGGCCCGGCGCCGACCATCCTGGCGATGTTCATGAACACCGCCATCGACCAGCAGATCGACCAGTTCGTCGCCGATCACCACCGCCAGCCAAGCGCCGACGAAGCCGCCAAAATCCGCGCCTGGGTGCTGGCCAACGTGCGCGGCACGGTGCAGGCCGATATCCTCAAGGAAGACCAGGGCCAGAACACCTGCATCTTCTCCACCGAATTTTCGTTGAAGGTGATGGGTGACATCCAGGAATATTTCGTGCACCACCAGGTGCGCAATTTTTACTCGGTGTCCATTTCTGGTTATCACATCGCTGAAGCCGGCGCCAATCCCATCTCGCAGCTGGCCTTTACGCTGTCGAACGGTTTTACGTTTGTCGAAGCGTATCTGGCGCGCGGCATGCACATCGACGATTTCGCGCCGAACTTGTCCTTTTTCTTCAGCAACGGCATGGACCCCGAGTACACCGTCCTTGGCCGCGTCGCCCGCCGCCTGTGGGCAGTGGCCATGCGCGACAAATACGGCGCCAACGACCGCAGCCAGAAACTCAAGTACCACGTACAAACCTCGGGCCGCTCGCTACACGCCCAGGAAATTGATTTCAACGATATCCGGACCACACTGCAAGCGCTGATCGCCATCTACGACAACTGCAATTCGCTGCACACCAACGCCTACGACGAAGCGATCACCACGCCGACCGACGAATCGGTGCGGCGCGCACTGGCCATCCAGCTGATTATCAACCGCGAGTGGGGTCTGGCGAAAAACGAAAACCCGAATCAGGGCGCCTACATCATCGACGAGATGACCCAGCTGGTCGAGGAGGCGGTGCTGCAGGAATTCGAACGCATCGCCGAACGGGGCGGCGTGCTGGGGGCGATGGAAACTGGCTACCAGCGCGGCAAGATCCAGGAAGAATCAATGCTGTACGAGCACCAGAAGCACGACGGCACCCTGCCCATCATTGGCGTGAACACGTTCAGGAATCCAAAATCGACCGGTGTCGTCCAGCAAATCGAACTGGCGCGCTCGACCGACGACGAAAAGCAGTCGCAGCTGACCCGCCTCGAGCAATTCCATCAGCAACACGCCAGCGCTGCCCCTGCTGCCCTGGCCGCGCTGCAGCAGGCAGCGATTAACAACGCCAACGTCTTCGAGCAATTGATGGAAGCGGTGCGCGTGTGTTCGCTGGGCCAGATCACCACCGCGCTGTTCGAAGTCGGTGGCCAGTACCGCCGCAATATGTAGGGGCGGCCCGCCAGCTGCCCGTTACAATGAGGGCAAGCCCACCAAGGGAGTGTGCCATGCCGATTGTGCCCAGCCAGCTGGCGGCGTTGATGCAGGAAGTCGAACTGCAAGACCCGATCGATTTCGCCGACCTGCCGTTTAACGAAACCGACCTGCGCGAGTTGGTCGCCGGCCACCTGTGCGAGATGGCGGCGACAATGGAGCAGTTCAGCAGCGAAGACAGGGTGCTGACCCTGCTCGCGGTAGCCGCCAAGCTGGTGCTGGAAAACCTGGTACTGCATCTGCAGTTGCTACACCGACATGGCCTGCCGCTCGGTGACAGTGTCGAATCCTTACTGGCGCGCCTGCGCCGGGGCGATGCCGGATAGGTGAAGCGGCGGCGAATTCGCAACACCGAGAGAATGTTACGGAAATAATCGGTTCTCTGAGGTATTATTGGCTTCTTAGAAATATTCGCCCGAACGCCGTCCTGGCCAGGGCCAACCAAGGATTCCCATGCCGTATTTCGTAAGCCAACGGGCCATTCACGCCTCCTTCCTTGTTTCCGCACTGGTGCTGTCGGCTGGCATGACGGCCTGCAGCAAGACCGAGACGGCGGCATCGCTGATGAGCGAAGCACAACAGTATGAGAGCAAGGGTGACGTCAAAGCAGCCTTGATTCAGTTAAAAAATGCGGTGGCCAAGGCACCCGATGATGCCGAGGTACGCTTGCGCCTGGCCAGTTTTTATCTGAGAAACAACGATCCGGTATCAGCGGAAAAAGAAGCGCGCAAAGCGAGCGAACTCAAGGCGGACGCCGTCCGGACCATGCCCCTGCTGGCGCGCGCACTGGTATCGCAAGGTGAAGGCCAAAAAGCCCTCGATGAGACGTCCTTGCTCGAAGCGAGCAGCAATGCCGACCTGCTGTCGGCACGGGGCGACGCCTATCTGACCCTGGGCAAGAACGACAAGGCAAGCGAGAGTTACCAGCGCGCGCTGACCAGCCAGCCGGGCCAGGCCGACGCTTTGCTGGGCCTGGCCCGGCTGGCGGCGATTGGCAAGGATTTCGACAAAGCTGACCAGCTCACCACGCAGGCAGCCGCCGCCAATCCAAAGAACGCCGATGTTTTCATGTTCAAAGGCAACCTGATGCGTGCCCAGAACAAGTCGCCAGAGGCGCTGGCCGCGTTCAGCCAAGCCATCACCATCAAGCCGGACATGGTGCCAGCGCGCATCGAGCGGGCCAACCTGGAACTGGCTGCCAAGCAATATGACCTGGCGAAGGTCGATATCGATGCCGCCCGCAAAGCGGCCCCGGGCGCGCTGCCGCCGCTGTATGCCCAAGCCTTGCTTGATTTCAGCCAAGGCAAATACCCAGCCGCCAATGAAAGCATCCAGAAAGTGCTGAGCAAGGCGCCGACGCACTTGCCATCGATGCTGCTGGCCGGCGCCATTGAATTGAACCTTGGTTCGTACAAGCTTGCCGAACAGCATCTGACCAGCTACCTGAACGGCAACCCTGGCAACGACTATGCACGCAAATTGCTGGCGCAAACGCAGCTGCGTTCGGCCCAGCCGGACAGCGCTGGCGCGACCCTGGCACCGCTGCTGAAAAATGGCGGCTCTGACGCACAAACGCTGGCGCTCGCTGGCGAGTCGGCATTGCGCTCAAGAGACTACGGCAAGGCCACCGAATACCTGGAAAAAGCGGCCGCACTGGAGCCGACGTCATCCTCATTGCGCACCTCGCTGGGCCTGTCAAAACTGGCACAAGGCAACAGCAGCGATGGCATCAGCGAACTGGAGAAAGCCAGTGCCCTCGATCCGAAATCGGAACAAGCCAGCGTGGCGCTGGTGCGTTCGGAACTGCAGCTAAAAAATTACGACAAGGCACTCGTTGCCGTCAAGGCGGCGCTGGTGGCCCACCCAGACAGCGTCAACCTGCGCACGCTCGAGGGTGGCACTTACCTGAGCAAGCGCGACCTGGTGGCTGCGCGCGTCAGTTTTGACAAGGCCGCCACCGGCCACCCGGCGCAATTTGGCCCCGTCATGAGCCTGGCGCAAATCGACGTCGCCGAGAAAAAACCCGATGCTGCCCGTGCCCGCCTGCTCGCTTACGCCGAGAAAAACAAGGGCGCCAACGCGCCGCTGGCGCTGGCCGCATTGGCCATCAGCCAAAAAAATACCGCTGAGGCAACCACCTGGATGGAAAAAGCGGTGGCCGACAATCCCGACGATCTGGGTGCGGGCACCCAGCTGATCGGCCACTATCTGGGCACCAAACAAGCACCGAAGGCACTTATTCTGGCGCGCAAGTTACAGGCTGCCAACCCCAGCAAGCCCGAATTGCTCGATGCCCTGGGACAGGCCCAACTCGCCTCCAACGACGATGCCGGTGCCCTCGACAGCTATAGCAAACTGACCGGCCTGTTACCGCGCTCGGCAATGGCGCAGCTGCGCCTGGCGGCCGTTCACCTCCGGCTCAAGAACGAAGCGGCGGCTGCCGAGGACGTGAAAAAGGCCCTGACATTCGAGCCGAACAACGAGCGGGCGCAACTGGCACAGATTGAAATGGCGATGGCCGGCAACAAGCCGGAACTGGCGCTGACACTGGCGCGCACGATGCAAAAATCATCGCCAAAATTACCGCTCGGCTACGCCATCGAGGGCGAGATCCTCATGCGCCAAAAGAAATTCGACGGCGCCACGCACGCGTTCGAACAGGCGCACGGCCTGGCCAACAATAGTGGCAGCCTGATCAAGACGGCCAACGCCCTGCAGGCGGCGGGCAAGAACAAGGACGCCGAAGCCAAACTGCAAAGCTGGCTGGCAAGCCACGCAAACGATCCGGCAGTCACCATGTATCTGGGCGAACTGTTGATGTTGCGCAAGGATTACAAGGGCGCCAGCACGCGCTTCGAAGCGCTGCTCAAAACCGCACCGAATGATGCGCTGGTCCTCAACAACCTGGCCTGGGCCTACCAGCAGCAAAAAGATCCACGCGCGCTGGCAACGGCAGAAGCGGCCGTCAAGGCGGCGCCCGAATCGGGCGCGGTGGTCGACACCCTCGGCTGGATGTTAGTCGAGCAAGACAATGTCGCACGGGCGCTGCCGCTGTTGCAAAAAGCCGTCACACTCAGCCCGAACTCACCCGAACTGGGCTATCACCTGGCTGCCGCGCTGGCCAAGTCGGGCGACAAAGCTGGCGCCCGCAAAGCGCTCGACAAGGTATTGGCAAGTCCGACCCCGTTTGCCCAGATCGAGGAGGCCCGCGCCTTGTCGAAGAGCCTGTAATACATTCGAACCGCCCCCGGGGGCGGTGATCGAATGCGGTACAGTAAGGCCTCGCATTGCTGCCCCGACCGAATCGTATTTTTAGGAAAGTATTTTATGCTGGTATATCTGGTGGCGGGTGCCCGTCCGAACTTCATGAAAATTGCGCCCATCGTGCGCGCCCTGCAGGCCCAAACGGTGCTGCAGTTCAAGATCATCCATACCGGCCAGCATTACGACCGCGACATGAACGAGGTATTTTTCGAAGAATTGGGCATTCCCCAACCGGATATATTCATGGGCGCCGGTGGCGGCAGCCATGCACAGCAGACCGCCAAGATCATGATTGGCTTTGAAGAACTGTGCGTGGCCGAGCGTCCTGCCGCCGTACTGGTCGTCGGCGACGTCAATTCCACCCTGGCGTGCTCGATCGTTGCAAAAAAACTCAATATTCCGGTGGCGCACGTCGAAGCGGGTTTGCGTAGCGGCGATATGACGATGCCAGAAGAAATCAACCGGCTCGTCACCGATAGCATTTCCGACTGGTTTTTCGTCACCGAGCCGGCTGCGCTGGCGCACCTCAAGCGCGAAGGCAAGGCCGATTCGGCAGTGCATTATGTCGGCCATGTGATGGTCGACAATGTACTGTTCCAGGCCGAACGCCTGACCCATGCCGATACCAGCACCTACGAAACCGCATCGTTCAAGGCGGCGCAGCAGGGCGCCAAATATGGCGTCGTCACCTTGCACCGTCCCAGCAATGTCGACGACGAATTTAACTTCAGCCGTATCGCCGGCGCCTTGAAGACCATCTCGGCGACGCTGCCGCTGATCTTTCCGGTGCACCCCCGCACCCGCGCCAATCTCGACAAATTCGGCATTGATCTGGGACCGCACATCACGCTGGCGGGGCCGCAAGCCTACATGGCTTTTCTGAATTTATGGAAAGACGCTGCGGTGGTCCTTACCGACAGTGGAGGCTTGCAGGAAGAAACCACGGCGTTGGGCGTGCCCTGCATCACCATCCGCGAAAATACCGAGCGGCCTGTCACCGTCGACGAAGGCTCGAATGTCCTCGCTGGCACCGACCCGCAGACCATCATCGACGAGACCCACAAGATCCTGCGCGGCGAAGGCAAGCAGGGCCGCCGTCCGCACCTGTGGGATGGTAAAGCCGCCGAGCGCATTGTCGCCATCCTGGCCGGTGAGCTGCAAGCCCTGAACGGCTAAAGCGCCGCCACCCGGGCGGGCGGGCCGATCATGGATCGGCCCGCCCGCCGGTACCGTGAAAATTGTCAAAATGAGCAGCTGCGATGAAGGATTTCGTATTCCTTCAGGTATTATTTCGTAAGAAAAATTAGGTCTGCGCGTTCCTCCCGCGGCCGTCACTTAGGGGTTTACATGTCACGTCGCGCTTCCACACGGGCCACCAGCGCCTCCGCCCTGTTGATGTCGGCTTTGCTGCTGACCGGCCTGCCCGGCTGTGGCAAAACCACCCATAGTACGGCGTCGCTGATTGGCGAGGCCGACAGCTACCAGTCAAAAGGGGATAACGCCGCCGCCCTGATCCAGCTAAAAAATGCCGCTTCGCAAAGTCCCGATGATGGCGAAGTGCGCATGCGCCTGGCAACCGTGTATACCGCCGTCGGTGACATTCCTTCGGCCGAAAAAGAGATTCGCCGCGCCATCGCGCTCGGTCTGCCGACCGAGCGCACCGCGCCCGTGTTGGTAAAAATCTTGCTGGCGCAAGAGAAGCCACAAGAAGCACTGGCAGAAAGTGAAAAAGCCAATGCCAAGCCAAGTACCGAACTGACGGCAGTACGTGGCACCGCCTATCTGATGAGTGGTCAGCTGGACAAGGCGAAAGCGGCGTTTGATCAAGTCATTGCAGTGCAGCCGAGCAACGTCACCGCCCTGCTGGGCCTGGCTGGGCTGGCGGTGGCGCGCAACGACATTGCCAGCGCCACACGCTACGCCGATGACGCCATCGCCAAGCATCCTGCCAATACCGATGCGCTGCAGTTCCGCGTATCACTGCAGCGCAGCCAGGGCAAGAATGAAGAAGCGATTGCCACCCTCGCCAAGATCGTCGCCCTCGAGCCAAAGCACCGCAGCGCCTACCTGGACAAGGCCAACCTGGAGATTGCCACTGGCAAAACCGACGCCGCCAAGGCGGACATTGCCAGTGCCGCCAAGATCACCCCAGGTTCGGTGATGGTCAATTATTTGCAAGCACTGCTCGACTTTAACTTGGGCAAATACCAAGCCTCGCTCGACAGCATGCAAAAAGTCTTGCGCGTTGCCCCCGACCATCTGCCGACCCTGTATCTGGCCGCTTCCGCCGAAATGCGCCTGGAAATGTATGACCAGGCCGAGCGCCACTTCCGCAGCTATTTGCTGGCGCGCCCCGATTTCGCCCCCGTGCGCGGCGCCCTCGCCGCCCTGCTGGCCAAAGTACAGCGCCCTGCTGAAGCGCTGGTGGTACTCGATCCCTTGCTCAAAAATGCAGAAGGGAACGCCGAGTTGCTCACCCTGGCCGGGCAAGTCTTTCTGCAAATGGGCGATTATCCAAAAGCGAAAACCTATTTCACCAAGGCGCTGGCGCTGCAACCGAAACAGGCACCGCTGCATATGGGCATCGCGATGACCAAGCTGGGCACCGGCGATACGGCCGGCGCGTTGGTTGACCTGCAACAAGCGATTGACATGGACCCGTCGCAAGAAGATCCCGCCATCTTGCTGGCCGACACTGAACTGGGTTTGCGCCATTTCGATAAAGCCCAGGCCGCAGTCGATGGCTTGCTCAAGGTCAAACCAAACAGCGCCATCGCCCATGATGCCAAAGGCCGCATTTACAGCGCCAGCGGCGACACCGTCAATGCGTACGCCGAATTTGACAAGGCACTGGCCGCCCAGGCCGATTATTTTCTGGCGGCAGGCCATGCCGCCCGTCTGGCCTTGGCCAACAAACAGCCGGAGGTTGCCAAGCAACGGCTGCAAGCGTTCCTGGCCAAGAACCCGACCAGCACCATCGCCATGAGTTCGCTCGCCGAACTGGCGGTGTCGCAAGGCAAACCTGAGGAAGCCCGCAGTCTGCTGGAAAAGGCCGCCATCGAGCAGCCCGACTCCGTGCCCCTGGGCTTGGCACTAGGCCGCCTGTATATGCAGCAAAACGCCGCTGCCAAGGCAGAGGCAGTGGCCAGAAAAATGCAGATTGCTAACCCGAGCGATCCGATGTTGGCCGACCTGTTAGGCCAAGCGCAGGCCGCCAGTGGCAATCCGCAAGGCGCGCTCGAGTCATTCAGCAAGCTGGCCAGCCTCGCCCCCAAATCGGCCCAGGCGCAATACCGGATGGCAGCGATGCACCTGCAGTTAAATAACGGCACCGCAGCGGTCGAGGACTTGCGCAAGGCCGTGGCGCTGCAGCCGAATTTCCACGATGCCAATGCGAAACTGGCGCTGTTGTTGCTGGAACGCGGCGACAGCGCAGACGCGCTGACGATTGCCCGCCAGCTGCAAAAAACTGCCGGTCAGGCGGCCACCGGTCACCTGCTCGAAGGCGACATCCTGATGGTACAGAAAAAGCCTGACTTGGCCACGGCGCAATACAAGCTGGCAATCGGCACCGCCGATAGCGCACCGGTGGCGATCAAACTGTTCCAGTCCATGGTGGCAGCGGGCAAGACCAAGGCGGCCGACGAGTTGATTGCGCAGTGGGAAAAAACCCACGCCGATGACTTGCTGGTGCCAATGTTCCGCGCTGAAACGACATTGAAACGCAAAGATTATCTGGGAGCGGCATCGCAGTTTGAGGCGCTGCTGAAGCGCTCACCCAACAATCTGGCCGTGCTGAACAACCTGGCGTGGACCTACCTGCAGCTCAATGACCCCAAAGCCCTGCAGACGGCCGAGCAGGCCAGCGCCCTCGCGCCGCAACAGCCCGAGGTGATGGACACCTTGGGCTGGATCCTGGTGCAGCAAAACAATACGGCGCGGGGACTGCCGATTTTGCAAAAAGCCGCGTCGCTGGCACCAAAAAATAGCAGCATCCGTGCCCACCTGGCTGCGGCGATGAGCAAGCCGAGTGCCGCCGCGACGGCAAAATAATCGTGATCTGAGCGCTTGCATTGGGATTGTGCGCCGTCAATGTCAACGGCGCGCACTATCACGACACAAGAGTTTCCGCGTGGTAAAATTACTTGCCAGTCGAAAAATACGGTGTTACCATCGAGCGATTGATAGCAAATATGCAATTCTAGACCGCCCCGGATACGACATCTTGGCGGTCAGGGGCGCTTCAACGGGGAGACGATGATGACGACGATGACGCGCGACAATAAACCAGTTGAAATGGTCGGCTTTGACTCGGAAGTTGACCAACCGTTTGCCGATAATACCGTCGGCACAGCGGACGGCGGCACAGAGTGTGCTAGCATCCACGACGTGGCTATCAACAACAAAACATTTGGCATTCGCGTGGCCGATACAGATGAAGGACGCAGTTCTGCCAGCTTGCTGATTAACAAGATGTATGCCTGGCGCGGTTATGCCGGCACTCACAAGGTCGAAGACCGCCCCAATCGCATCACCCTTTCTGCCAATGACGGCGGCGTGGTGCGCGGGACGGTCACTCTGAGCATTGATTCAGAAATCGGTATTTTGGCAGACGAAGTGTTCAAAGATCACATCGACCAGTTCCGCTCGCGCGGCGCGAAGGTTTGCGAGATTACCAAACTTGCATTCGATCCTGCGGAAGGCTCGAAGAAGGCGCTCGCCTCGCTTTTCCATATCCTGTTCATCTACGGCCGCTACCTGCACAATTGCACTGACGTCTTTATTGAGGTCAATCCCCGTCACCGCCGCTATTACGAAACCATGCTGGGTTTTAAGCGGCTGTGCGAAGTGCGCAGCAATCCGCGCGTCAACGCCCCTGCTTACCTGCTGTGGACCAGTATCGACAATGTCCAGCGCGAAATCGAACGGCTGGGCGGCACCAGCAGCAATCCCGGCACCGAGCGCTCGCTCTACCCGTATTTTTTCTCGCCAAGCGAAGAGCGCGGTATTGCCCACCGCCTACTCAACATCGGCTGACACCGTTCCACGACATCAGCGCGCCAGATTGTAGCGCCCCGGCGCGATGATATTGTCCGGATCGAGTTCGGTCTTCAAGGCGCGCACCGTCTCCCAGTAATCCGGCTGTCCTGCTACCATCCCCGCCATCATGTCAGCGCGGGCGCGGTACACTTCCAGGCCAAGCGCGCGAATGCGCTCTAGCAGCGCATCGGCGCAGGCATGGGCGCGCGCCGTGGCGGCGCTGTCGGTGCGGTCAAACAGCAGATTAATCACCGCCACCATCGACGTTGCTGTCTCGATATTGAGGGTCATGTACAGGCGTTGGCCATGGCGCTGGGCGAGCGCCTCCAGATCGGCGATGGTGGCGGCGACGAAAGCGCCTTGCAGCGGCAACGCCGGATTGATGTACAACAAGCCGCAGCTGGACTGGTCAAGCTGTTCGGCCGGCAAATGCGCGGCATTTGCCAGCCACAGCAGATTGTCAATCGCCGCATCCGTGGGCACGCCCAGCGCCAGCCCGTGCAGGGGACGCACGGCGGCGATGGCAGCGGCGCGCGCGCGTGCCGGCCGCCAGAAGCGCAGCGCGTGCAACAAGCGGTAGCCGCGCGCCAGCTTTTGCTCGGTCACCACGGTCACCTTGGCCAGCGATTTCATGCGGCGACGGATTTCCGCCATGTTGGCCTTGACCTGCGCCGCCGTGCCGGTGACTGCGCCGAGGCTGGACCATTCGCCGGGGGCGATGGTGATCAGCACCGCCTGCGCCTCGGCAAGCAGGCGCTCTGGCGCCACCCCATATTCCTTCAAGTAGGCGGTGATGCCATACATCAGTGTCGCATGGGTGCGGGCCTGGTTGCCGAGATGGGTGACCGACTCGACACATCCCTCACGCTTGAGCGCGGCGAGCTGATCGATGAACTGCGGCAGCTGGGCAGGGTCGCGCAAGGACAGCGATAGCGCCACCTGGCACGGCCGCCGTGGCACCAGCCGGAAGCAGGCACTGGTGACGATCCCGAAGTTACCTTGAAAAAACAGACCATCGAGAATCGGGCCGGCGCCGTACGGGTGGCTGTGCGCCAGCGGCGAGTGCTCGCCCAGGCGCCGAAAACCGGTCTGCAGGATCTTGCCTGACCCGCACACCACTTCCAGCCCGAACACGTCTTCCTTGCGTGGCCCGAAATAGCCGACACCACGATCGAGCGCGTTGCCCAGAATACTGGTGGCGCGCGCCGATCCGGTGACATTGAACGTGAGTTCGGGACAATGTGCCTGCAGGTAGTCGTAAAGCTGCTGCTGGGTCACTCCCGGCTCGATCACCGCCACCGGATTGGCCAGCGAAATGGCGCCCGCATTGAGGATGCGGTTCATGCCACTGAGGTCAACCAGCGCGCAACCGGGCAGTACCGGTGACTTGCCGCCGTAGCCAAAATTCAAGCCCGTCGAGACAGGGTACAAGGCCGTGCCGTCCCGCCGCGCCTGTACGACCAGTGCCGCCACCGCAGCGACACTGGTGGGCCGGTGCAGGCCCGCTAGCGGCTGCGCATGACCGCTGATGTTATCGGTGCTGCGAGAAGACGTGGCATCAGTCATGGGAAGGAGCGGCGTCCGAATAAAACCCTATCCTAACCGAAACTGTTCCGTAAAAGCAAAAACCTCCGCCGGTAAGGGCGGAGGTTTTCAGGGCAATGCCTGCGTAGCGGGGCCACGCCTTGGTCATTAACCGCGACGGCGACGGGCGACGCCCAGGCCCAGCAGGCTCAGACCGATCAGCAGAACGCTGGCTGGCTCTGGCACTTCCGACGCCGACGACAGCGACGACTGGGTCACGGTGACGGTGTAGGTGAAGCCAGCACGCAACACGCGCGAATCCGACAGGGCGGTACCGCTCTGGTTGACTTCTTTATTACCAGCGGCGCTGAAGCTGCTGAAGTTGCCATTCAAGATGGTCGGTGCGAATGTCATGCTGATGAAATCAGGATCGTTGCTGCTCAGCTCCAGGATAAAGCTGGTGCCGGCGGTTGCGATGCCTTTGGTGTTGACATTGGCAGGATCAATGAAGACTTTGCGGAACACGTCGTAGCTCAGCGAGAACTGGGCGTTGACCGAACTTCCGACGTCAGCGCCACTGAGCAGCTGGAACGAAGTCGACGACTGCGCTTCCACGCCGTTGTTGATGCTGCCGCTCGCACCACCTTTGTTGGTTGAGGCGGCAACCGACGAATCGGCGCGGGTCAGACCGTTGGCGCCTGGGCCGCTCACGGCGGTACCGGCGATGACCATGTCACCCATTGCAAAGTTCAGGGTTGGGGTCGAGATGTGCGTGTGCAGGTTGTTTTCAGGCTGGGCATCGGTGGTACCGACAGCCTGGCCGCCGGCGGCGTACAGGGCAGCGGCAGCGGCGCAGTCAGGACCGGCGCAGCGATATTTGACGTCGATGGTATCGACGTTGCCGGTGATGCTGCCGTCGCCAGCGCCGATGGCTTGCACGTTGTTGAAGTTGGCGGCTGCCGAACCGGTGCGCTGATCACCAACGATTTTGATGCCGCCAACGATAGGCTGACCAGGGGTCAGGGTGCCGTTGCCGGTGGTTGCGGTTACCAGCGCCAGGCCGGTAATGGCCAGGTCAGCCACGCCCAGGACACCAGCCGAAGCAGGTACGGAGACGACAGCGCTGGCGATGCATGCCGCGAGGAAGATTTTTTTGAGATTCATGGTAAGGCTCCAGGGTGGAATTCGTTGACTTGCTTGTCGGTGTATAAGCAGGTACCGTGCCAGCCAATCTAATATGATTAAAATCAATGAGTTATCCAGGTGTTCCTCGATGCCACATCATGCACTGTAAGATTTCCCGACATTATTGAACGAAAATTAATTTACAGATGCAACATCAGGCTGGACGGATTGATCACCATTCGCTGCGCGAAGCTTGCCAAGCGAATATTGATTGATACCGCGTGGGGCGTCAGCGGCCGGTTGCGCTGCGCAAGCCGATGCCAGCCCCCAAAAACTCACGCTGCTGGCGTGGTCTTGGGAGTAACAAATGCTTTGTGAAAAAGATGGCGCGCCAACATCAGCGGCGGCATGCGCAACCAGTTTCCCCTGACATACAGCAGCCAGCGCGACGCCCGCGTGCCGGTACGATCACAGCTGGCGTGATCAGGCAACAAGGCGCGCTGAAACAACCCATCCATCAGCGCCCGCAGGATGGCGTTCGGACTGCCGTTGGCAGTGGCGGCGGCCATGACGGCGGCCGGTACCGGCGTGCCGAACAGCCAGGCGGCATAGCGCAAGGCATAAAACAGCGGCCGCTGCAATTCGAGGACGACGGCACGCGCCGCCAGCCGCTGCCAGCGATCGGCATCGAAAGCGCGCAGCATGCGGTCGATATCGACCATGTCGCGCAGGGCCTTGTCGGTCTCACCGTCATAAAACAGGTGGGTGGCGCTGTGCAGCAACATGTCGACGGGATCGAGCGTTTGCAAGATCAAGGGCAGATCGGCCGGCACCGTCACCGCCGCTTGACGCAGCAAGCGTGGATCGGGATGGTGGCGCGCGGTCGGTGGCAGGATGGCGTGGTGGACATCGATCATGGTTTGCCGCTTGACATGCTGCATCGGCGGCAACTCGTGCATCCATTCGCGGTAATAGCGCTGATCGTATTCGTCGTGGTGGCCGCCGCGCCAGCCGTGCATCAACAGGGCATGTTCGACCTCTGCCAGTTGTTCTTTCGGCACCAAGATATCGATGTCGGAAAACAAGCGGCCGCGAGCCGCCGCTGCGCCGCTGGCAACATAGGCTGCGCCCTTGAGCAAAATCAGCGGCATAGCGAGCTTGCCCAGGGCGGCGGCAATCTGCGCCACCTCCCAGTGCACGGCATTGGCATGGCGTTCGGCAAGCCGGCGCGCCCATGCCAGGTGGGTGCGCGCCGGCGCCGGCACCTGATCGATCACACCGGCCTCGTCGAGCGCCGCCCACAGGCCGGCACTCAGGTTGGCGGCCAGCGCCTGGCGCAAGATCATGTCCCAGTCGGCCAGGCTGAAAGGAGCGAGGGCGGCGGGCGCGCGCAGCACCCGCACCAGCAAGGGCAGCGGCCGGCTCATGGCTGCGATGGCCGCAACCCGGCGAATATGTCGATCGCTTCGTCGATCACGCTGTAACGAAAACTGAAGGCATCGCTGCGCTCGATCAGCGCCGCCAGTGCATTGAAGCCGTCGGCGCCCAACAGGCTGAAATTGAAGGCGTTGTCGGCCAGCTGCATGAAAGCCCGCGCACGCGCCATCGGCGTCAACACGGCCGCTTCGCCGGCGGCGTACTGCGGAAACACGATCCACGCCGGCCGTGCCGTTTCACCGGCGCGCGCCACGCTGCTGGCCGGCGGCTTCAGGTGCGCCACCGTGCCCTTATGGGTGTAATCGGCGGGCGGACTGAACACAGGCGCCGGCAGGTAGGCGCGCATGATGTCGATCGAGGCATTTTTCAGGCTGATGGGGCG
Source organism: Massilia sp. PWRC2 (assembly GCF_049896725.1). Taxonomy (NCBI): domain Bacteria; kingdom Pseudomonadati; phylum Pseudomonadota; class Betaproteobacteria; order Burkholderiales; family Oxalobacteraceae; genus Massilia; species Massilia sp. PWRC2. The sequence goes on along the minus strand of NZ_JAFCUW010000011.1, from coordinate 75,214 downwards.
CGGCAACGGCACGATCTGGCCGTCCGTCAGGCGGATCAGCGTTAATTCGTCCGACAGCAAGCGCCAGCCGCGGTGCACCAGCGCGGCGCACAGGGTGCTTTTGCCGGAACCGGGCGGGGCTGGCAAAATCGCCGCGCAACCATCCTTCTCGATGACGGCGGCGTGAATCATCAGGTATTCGTGGGCGCGGCTGGAAACACACCAGTTGAGCATCCATTCGAACATCGCGTAGCCCTGCTCGAACGGCAGCGGCGTGAACGGACGCTCGCCATCATTGGTAAACCGCACTTGCGGACGCCACCAGCGGCGCCAGCCGGTCGAGCTGTGAAAGCCGAGGTGAAAATCGGCAAACTCAGTCGATTCGGCAAGGCTATAGTCGGCATACATCAAGCCGATGCCATGGGCAATCGGCGCATTAACGGCAGCAATGTGGTTAATAAAAGGGCCGGTGCGCAGGTACAGGCCGGGACCGGCCAGGCGCTGGCGCAGCTCGGCCGCCGACAGGCTGGCCACCGTTGTTACTTCGCTCACGCCAGCGCCTCGATCAGTTCGCAGCCAGCCAGTCCGGCCAGCACCCGTTCGAGGGCATCGACTTCGTCGGCATCGTCGAGATTGAATCGACTGGCCAGGGCCGCCGTGTCCATCGGCTCGGCGCTGTTTTGCAGGCACACCAGCACGTCGTAGCCATTCGCGTCGAGCAGGTGGCAGTCGCCTGACAGATTATTGAAAACCACGCATTCGTCGCCCCACTGGCGGCGCAGTACCTGCTGCCCGGGGCGCAGCCGCCAGCGTCGCGCTGGCACTGAGGAAGAGGAAGAAAGCAAAACGTCGACTTGCAGCGAAACTCAGGATTCCATGTAAGTCGATTGCAAATACGTGGTCAGCTCGGCCATGCTCCAGGTGACGGTGGCGCTCGGCTTGTATTGATACTTGCTCTGGATTTCGGTGTACATCGAAATCACGTCTTCCAGGGTGAGGAAACCGATTTTGCCCGACTGCACGTTCATATAGGTGGCGACCAGCGCCGCGCCGAACTTCGAGATATCGTCGGTGTTGGTATTTCCCAGCACGTCCTTGAGCGATGTCGATGCGTAGGTGGCGTTTTTGCACGGGAAGATGTGACCGAAGCACGCACTTTGGCTGCACGGCCAGGCGCCGCTCTTGTACCACGTCAAGGGACCGACACCGGAACAAGCCGCGCTGTCGCTCGGATGCACACTGCCCAGCTTCGACATATTGCGCGAAGGCGACTTGCAGGTCAGCGCCGCCATGCCCGGCTGGCTGACCAGGGTCAGCACCACGCCCGTCGAGCCAAGAGCGGCGGTTTTGGCAAAGCGACGGCGGGCGTTGCCAGCGGCCGACAGCGAAGCGGCGGTATGCTCGGGGACTGCGGGCTTGCCGCCATCGCCTGGGGTTTGTTCTATAGACACGCTCATTCCTTCAAATGGTAGCAGCAGCAGGGAAGCATGAACGCTCTCCCGATTACAGTGTAGCAACAGCGTAGCAATATTCGTTCCAGCTGCCGCCATCCAAAAACTCTGTTACTTTTCAAGGACTTGCAGCGCAACTCCCGACAATAAAATTGCAGGGTGTAAAAATTCTCGACAGCTTAAAAGAAGCTTTCCGGGATCACCAGGACGTCGCCGGGACGCACCGCGATGTTGGCGGAAATGTCGCCATCCTTGATCAAGTCATTCAAACGCACGGGAACTTTTTGCATCTTGCCGTCGACATTGCGAATAATGCTGGCCTTGTTACCGGACGCAAATTCCGTAATGCCACCGACCGCGATCAACACATCCATCAGCGACATATCGCGCCGATACGACAGCGCTTGCGGCTTGGCGGCCTGGCCGATCACCCGGATTTGCTCGCCATAGGTGCCAACAAAACTGGTCACGATGACCGTCACCACGGGCTGCTGGATATATTTGCTCAATGCGGTTTCAATATCGCGTGCCAGTTGCGTCGACGTCTTGCCGCTGGCATCGAGGTCTTCCACCAGCGGGGTCGTGATTTTGCCATCCGGACGCACCGGCACCGACATCGACACTTCAGGATTGCGCCACACCGTGATCGACACGGTATCGCCCGGGCCGATCAGATAGTCGTGCGCAGGCGCGGCTGGCGTCGCCGGGGCTGCCGCCAGGGGAGTGCTGGCGCAACCCGTCAATGCCACAGCGCCGCACAGCATGGCAACGATGGCCAGCGACTTGATGGTGCTTGTTTTAAAAATATTCACGTCAGAATCCCCTAAATGGCAGGCGGCGGCGCGGCGTGCGCGACCACAAATGCGTTTTTGTTAACCGGACTGCACTAGCGAGAGCGCCCGGGAATTGTAATTTAAATACTTTTTAATGCGCTGTATTTTACCCCATCCAACTTGCAGCAGCGGCGCACGACAGCTGAAAATATTTTCTTCAAGCCTATTTTTGTTGCAATAAATCACGCACATAGCTGACCGGTATGGCGTATGAAATGCCACTCGGATTGGTGATGGCAGTTTCCTTCAGACCTTTAACAAAGGTCATATTGATTACTGCCAGCACCACGCCGGTGCCCGGGTCATACACCGGGCTGCCACTGTTCCCGGGGTAAGCGGTGCCATCGAGCTGATAGATCTGAAAAGGCGGACGCTGCAACTGAGCAATCATGCGCACATCCAGCGATTTTGAACTGAGCGACGGCATCACGATCGGCGTAATGGCCGCGAGCAAGGCGCGGTGGGTGGCCGGATGCAAACCGAGCACCATCCCCAAGGGAAAACCCGTAAATACCAGGTCCATGCCTTCTGCGGCATCACTGTCCTGCCCCAGTTTCACCGCCGGCAAGGGGGCGCCAGTGAGCCGTAAATGGGCCAGGTCATGGGTCTTGTCGATGGCCACCACGGTGGCGGCACGGAACTCGGTCTCGTTGCCGCGCCGCACCAGTACACCCAGTGCCTCGCGCTTTTCCGTATCGATCACATCGGGCACCACGTGCGCATTGGTAATCACGCTCAAACCGTCGCCGACGACGAAGCCGGTGCCAGAAAAATTGACGGCCGGACTACGCGTCTTGACAAAGCTGCCCACCCCCACCACCGAGGGTTTGAAGGCGGCGACGACAGCAGGCAAGTCAGCGCCGTGCGCGCTGCCCAGCAGCAAGCAGCCGAGCATCACGGCCAGGCCGGCGCCCCGCCCGAAGCGGTTAGTGGCGCAGGTGCCACGAAATTGCAATAAGTGTATCAACATAAAGTCGTCGAAAGCAGGGAGTAACAACAGTCGGCGTGCGCACCAGCTCAATTTTGCTTTATATACACACGTATTCGTGCCCGACGATAGCAGATAAAGCGCTACCACCGCCGATGCGCCAGCGCCATGATGCCGTCCTTCTGCTGGTCCGGGGGCGCGGTGAATGGTCGCACAGATCACCCCTAAAAGTAACGGAAAATCAGAAAAATAATATCAAATTTACACTGCAAGTGGTGCTGCACCACTTGCAACATGCGCAACACTTTGTGTTAATTGCATTATTTCTGGCGTTTTAACGAGTGCAACAATACAATGTGTGACTTCTAAACCAGATATTTTTTAGCCTCGGCATTGACTAATCCATCACAATTTGAGGATGTCCAAAGAGTGCTTGGCAATATTGTGGAAGACGCCGTGGTTTTTCTTGCACGGTAAGCATAGTTTTTCTATTACGCAATTGCAATTGCTTTCGGTACAAGCGATGATACGTTCAATTCCCTGCGCGTCCCATGGCTCCGCTAGCGCGCGCCCAACCCCCTGCAGCACCCAGATGGCGAGATTACCGAGATGGCAGAACTGACAGCCGTAGTATTAGCGTTCCTCAAAGCGATCGGCAAATACCGCTGGTATGCCGTGATCATTTCCTGGGTCGTCGCCATCATTGGCTGGGCGGTCGTCTATAAATTGCCGAATGATTATCAGGCATCGGCCCGGGTCTACGTCGATACCCAGAGCATCCTCAAGCCGCTGCTCTCTGGCATGACCTCGATGCCCAACCTCGATCAGCAGGTGGTGTTCATGCGCCGCACCCTGATCAGTCGCCCGAATGTCGAGCGCGTCATGCGCATGGTCGACCTCGATGTCAAGGCCACCAATGCCAAGGACCATGAAAAGCTGGTCGATGAGCTGATTGAAAAGATCAAGATTCTCGGTACCGAGCGTGACGACATTTACACCATCACCTATAACAACCCCAACCCGAAGCTGGGCAAGGATGTGGTGCAGTCGCTGCTGACGATTTTTGTCGAGGGCAGTTTCGGCGGCAAGAAGCAGGATTCTGAAAAAGCCGTGCAATTTATCGAAGACCAGATCAAGGGCTACGAACAAAAGCTGACCGCCGCTGAAACGGCCCTCAAAGATTTTAAAATTCGCAATATGGGCATGCTGCCAAAATCGGGCGGCGACTACAGCGGCAAGATCAGTGACCTGGCCGATCTGCTCAACCAGGCCAAGCTCGAACTGCTCGAAGCCGAACAGGGCCGCAACGCCATCAAGCGCCAGATCACCGGCGACGAGCCGGCACCGGTGGTCAGTGCCGACGCGGTCGACAACAACGACGTCAACCCGGAACTGGCCTCACGGATTGCCGCCATTAACAAGCAACTCGACGCCCTGCGCCTGCAGTACACCGAAGCCCACCCCGACATCGTTGCGTCCAAGCGCCTGCTGGCCAGCCTGGAAGCGCAAAAGTCGGCGGAAGCGAAAAAACGCAAGAAAAGTGGCGATCCGGGCGCCAATTACAGCCCCATGCTGCAGCAAATGAATGTGGCGCTGTCGGTGGCCGAAGCGCGCGTGGCATCGCTGCGCGCCCGTGTCGACGAGTACAGCTCGCGCATGGCACGCATCCGCTCGAGCAGCGCCGAAGCGCCGGAAGTGGAAGCACAACTGGCCCAGCTCAACCGCGATTACCAGGTCAACCAGAGCAATTACCAGAAACTGCTGGAACGGCGCGAGACGGCCAAGCTGTCGGGCGACCTCAGTTCGGCCACCGACATGCTCACTTTCCGCGTGATCGACCCGCCGACGGTGCCGCTGACCCCGGCCGGGCCGAATCGTCCACGCCTGTTTTCGCTGGTGTTTGCCGGTGCGCTCATTGCCGGCCTGGCGGTCGCGCTACTGCTCAGCCAGATCCGACCGACCTTCCTCAGCCAGGCGTCGCTGCGTGACGTCACCGGCATTCCAATTCTTGGCAGCATCGGCATGAACTGGACCAACGAGCAAAAAGTGAAACGCCGTGGCCGCCTGTATGCAATGGGCGCCGCCGTTTTTGCCCTGTTCGGGGCTTACGGCGCCGTCATGGCCGCCATTCTGATTCGACCTTCGCTGTAAGCGGACGAGCACGGGAGCAATTGTGAGCATTATTGAAAAAGCGGCACGCCGCATCGACCAAAAGAAGGAGGCCCAGGCGGCCTCCACGGCCACCCTGCAGGCCGCCGACACCGACGTCGTGATCGACGCCGACAGCGTCGCGGCGCCCCCCAGCGCGGCGTCGCCGCAGGCGACCGTGATCGCGGCCACGCCGGTCGCGCTGCCAGTAGCAGCGCCCGCAGTTGCGGCGACCGTTGCAGCGACCGTTGCGCCGGCAGTTGCGCCCGTCCGCCCCGCCAGCCTGCCCGAACTGTCCGTCGAGCCGGTGGTGCTGGCCGAAGCGGCGCCGGTCAAGCCGCGCAAGGCCAGCACCCGCAAGGTCGAGCTGGACCTGAACCGCATGCGCGACATGGGCATGGTCACCGCTGCTGGCGGCCGTACCCTGCTGGTGGAAGACTTCCGCATCATCAAGCGCCCGCTGATCAAGCGTGCCTTTGCCGAGCCCGATGTCGGCCAGCCGCCCAACAACTTGATCATGATCACCAGCTCGGTACCGGGCGAAGGCAAGACCTATTGCGCCATCAACCTGGCCATGAGTATCGCCATGGAGCTCGACCATACCGTGCTGCTGATCGATGCCGACGTCGCCCGCCCGTCCGTGCTGCGCACGCTCGGCCTGCCGGCACAGCGCGGCCTGATGGATATTTTGCTCGACGACAAGCTCGAGCTGTCCGATGTCATGCTGCGCACCAACGTCGACACCCTCAGCCTGCTGCCTGCCGGTACCAGCACACCGCGCGCCACCGAGCTGCTGGCCAGCCAGACGATGAAAGCCTTCGTCTATGAAATCGCCAACCGCTACCCCGACCGCATCGTCATTTTCGATTCACCGCCCCTGCTGCTCACTTCAGAAGCGCACGTGCTGGCCAGCCACATGGGCCAGATCGTGCTGGTGGTCGAATCGGAAACGACCACCCAGCATGCGGTCAAGGAATCGCTGCGCCAGCTCGAAGGCTGCAGCAACGTCAACCTTATTTACAACAAGACGCGCGAGTTCCCGGGGATCGAAGAGACGTATGACTATCACTACGGCTAAATGCCGCAGCGGCGGCCTGCCGCCACGGATCGTGCTGTCGGTGCCGCTGGCACTGCTGGCGGTGGTGCTGTCGGCACCGGCACGCGCGCAAATTCGGCTGCAGCCGGCCATCGATGTGCGCGAAACCTATTCCGATAACGTCGGCCTGCAGCCCGATGAGAACGCGCACGGCCAGTTCATCACCGACGTCACCCCGTCGATTGCGCTGACCTCCAACAGCCGTCGGCTTAAGCTCAACGCCAATCTGGCGGCGCACCTGTATGCCTACAGCGGCGAGCGCCAGGCGAACACCTCGAGCAGCAGTATCCAGGCCAGCCTGAATGGCCGGCTGACGGGGGTTGAAGATCTGCTGTATGTCGACGCCAGCGCCAGCCGTTCGCGCCAGGCCATCTCGGCATTCGGCCAGCAGTCGCAAAGCAGCTACAGCACCGCCAACCAGGATGACGTCTCGACCTGGCGCATCAGCCCCTACCTGGTGCGCCACTACGGTTTTGGCGATGGCGAACTGCGCTACACCCACGACCAGGTCAGCAGCGGCGGCAATTTACTCAACAACAGCACCGGCGATTCCCTGCAGTTTCGCCTGGGCAGCGGCGCTACTTACAGCAAGTTTGGCTACGATGCCCTGGCCTACCACCAGGATCTCGACAGCGGCCAGGCGGGCAAATCGGCCACCGACAACGCCAGCCTGACGCTGCGCTACCGCCTGCTGCCCACCTTCAGTCCGTATGCCCGGGTCAGCTATGACCGCTATACCTACGACGGCCTCGGCGGCAGCAACGCCGGCAAGGGCTATGCGGCTGGCTTTACCTGGCGGCCATCGGCCCGCACCAGCGTCGACGCCAGCGCCGGCCGCCGGTATTTTGGCAAGACTTATTCGCTCGACCTGACCCAGCGCAGTCGCCGCACCGTGATGCGCGCCAGCTACAGCGACGATATCACCACCTCGCGCGGCCAGTTTTTGCAGCCAAACACGGTCGACACTGCCAGCCTGCTCGACGCCAGCTTTGCCGCCGCCTTCCCCGATCCGGTGGCGCGCCAGCAAGCCATCGATGCGTATATCCGCGCCAACGGCTTGCCCACCTCGGTGGTCAACAACGTCAATTATTTTAGCAACCGCCTGCTGTTGCAGCGCAGCTTGCAAGCCTCGATCGCCGTCAACGGCGCGCGCAGCACCGCCATTGTGTCGTTCAACAATACCAAGCGCAACGCGCTGTCGACCGCCAGTGCCGACGGCAGCCTGGCCACGCCGGCCTTTCCCAACCTGAACGACGATGTGCGCCAGCGCACCGTGACGGCGGCGCTCAGCTACCGCCTGTCGTCGCGCAGTGCAGCGACCTTGCAGGCCAGTACGTCGCGCTCGCAGTCGCCCGGCGTGAATGTGGCGCAAGAGCAGAATCTGCTGTCGTTGAATCTGAGCCACCGCTTTCAAACCAAACTGACCGGCAACGTCGAGCTGCGCCATAATCAGGGCAAAACCTTCAGCCAGGATGGCCGTACCTACAAGGAAAACGCCATCAGCGCTTCCCTTTCCTACAAGTTATAGTCGAATCGAGCCCGCGATGTATGAAACTTATTATGGCCTGTCGGCCAAACCGTTCCGACTGCGTCCAGATCCCCATTTCTTTTATGGCAGCAAGGGCCACAAGCGTGCCATGGCCTACCTCGACTATGGCTTGTCGCAGGGCGAAGGTTTTATTGTCATCACCGGCGAAGTCGGTGCCGGCAAAACGACGTTGGTACGCAATCTGCTCAACAACATGCCGTCCGAACAGATCATTGCCGCCAACATCGTCAACACCAATCTCGATTCGGACGACACCTTGCGCATGGTGGCGTCGTCGTTTGGTTTGCCTTATGAAAACGCCAGCAAGCCCGATCTGCTGACCCGCCTGGAAGCATTCCTGCGCGAAGCAGACCGCGCCGGCAAACGGGCCCTGCTGATCGTCGATGAAGCACAGAATTTGACGCCGAAAACCGTCGAAGAGTTGCGCATGCTGTCAAATTTCCAGACCGACGACAAGTCGCTGCTGCAAACCTTTCTGCTGGGTCAGCCGGAATTTCGCGCCACCCTGCACAGCGCCAGCATGCTGCAATTGCGCCAGCGCGTCATCGCCAGCTATCACCTCGGTCCGATGGATGCACCGGAAACCCAAGCCTATATCGAGCACCGCCTGCGCACCGTCGGCTGGCACGGCGATCCATCGTTCGCCCCGCAAGCGTACGCCGCCATTTATGCCTACACGGGCGGCATTCCGCGCAAGGTCAACACCCTGTGCGACCGCATTTTGCTGATGGGCTATCTGGAAGAACTGCACGCCTTCTCCGGCGACGACGTTGCCGAAGTGATCCGCGACATCGACGATGAATTCGAGCTGCCACCAGGCGCTGCCGAAGCGGCGCGCGCCGAGGTGGCCGAGCCGATGGCGGCCGAAGCGATCGGCTCGTCGGGCCAGATGGACGAGCGCATGGTGCGGCTGGAAAAATCGATCGTCTCAGTGCTGTCGATCCTCAAAAAGATCGTCGCCACGCCAAATAGCACGGTCTCTTCGGTGGAACAGTCGAAATGAATATGCATCCCCTGCCTCAGCCGGCCGCGCCGGGCGCCGTCATCAAGAATGCGATGACGATCGACGTCGAGGATTATTTTCAGGTATCGGCCTTCGCCCCCTACATCGACCGCGCCAGCTGGCCCGCGCGCGAATGCCGGGTCGAAGCGAATATCGAGCGCATCCTCGCCGTGCTGGCCAGCGGTGGCGTCCACGCCACCTTCTTTACGCTGGGCTGGATCGCCGAACGCTACCCGCAGATGGTGCGGCGCATCGTCGCCGGCGGCCATGAACTGGCCAGCCATGGCTACAGCCACCTGCGCGCCTCCGACCAGAACCGCGCGGAATTCGACGACGACATCATCCGCAGCAAAGCGCTGCTCGAAGACATCGGCGGGCAGCAGGTGATCGGTTACCGCGCCCCCAGCTTTTCGATCGGCCGCGCCAACCTGTGGGCGCTCGACGCCCTCAAGGAAGCCGGCTACCGCTACAGCTCCTCGATTTACCCGATCGCCCACGACCACTACGGCATGCCCGACGCCCCCCGCTTCGCGTTTTATCCGAACGGCCCGGACGGCTTGCTGGAAATTCCCATCACCACCGTGCGCCTGCTGCAAAAAAACCTGCCGGCCGGCGGCGGCGGCTATTTCCGCCTGCTGCCCTATGTGCTGTCGCGCTGGATGATGAACAAGGTCAACCACGACGACCGCCAGCCAGCAATTTTTTATTTTCACCCGTGGGAAGTCGATCCGGACCAGCCGCGGCCGCCAGGGGTGGGCGCCAAGAGCCGGTTCCGCCATTACGTCAATCTGGCGCGCATGGAAGGCCGCATCGCCCGCCTGACGCGCGATTTTTCCTGGGACCGCATGGACCATATTTTCCTGGGACCTCGATGAGCATGGTTGTCGACGCCGCGCCCCTGTCTGTCAAGCTGATGCAGCCGACCGACCGCGCCCGCTGGGACGCGTTCGTGCGCGCCTGCCCGCAAGCGACGTTTTTTCATCTGTCCGGCTGGCAGAGCGTGATCGAGCAATCGTTCAAACTCAACACCTGGTTTTATTATGTCGAGCAGGCCGGCCAGATCGTCGGCGTGCTGCCGCTGGCGGAAATTAACAGCCGGCTGTTCGGCCATGCGCTGGGCGCCATGCAGTTTTGCGTCTATGGCGGCGTCGCCGCCACCGTCGACGCCGCCCGCCCCCTGCTCGACGCCGCCGCCGAACAACTGGCGCGCGAGCTCGGCGTTGGCCACCTCGAATACCGCAACATGGTGGCAGCCCACCCGGACGACCCCGGCTGGCAGTCGAAGGAACTGTACGTCACCTTCCGCAAGGCAATTTCTGCCGATGACGAAGAAAATCTCAACGCCATTCCACGCAAGCAGCGCGCGATGGTGCGCAAGGGCATCAAGCTGGGGCTGGTGGGCGAACTCGACGACAACGTCGACCGCATGTTCGAAGCGTATGCCTCCAGCGTGCACCGGCTGGGCACGCCGGTATTCCCGAAAAAATATTTCGCCATGCTGCAGCAGGAATTTGGCCACGAATGCGAAGTGCGCGTGATCACCCAGAATGGCGCGCTGGTCGCCGCCGTGCTCAGTTTTTACTGGCGCGACGAAGTGGTGCCGTATTACGGCGGCGGCATGCCGCTGGCGCGCGCCGTCGCCGGCAACGATTTTATGTACTGGAATTTGATGCAGGCGGCCGCCGCGCGCGGCGCGCGCCTGTTCGATTTCGGCCGCAGCAAGCTCGGCACGGGCGCCTACGACTTCAAAAAGAACTGGGGTTTTACGGCCCAGCACCTGCCGTATGAATACAAGCTGATCAACGCGACCGCGCTGCCGGACAACAACCCGCTCAATCCCAAGTACGCGCTGTTCATCAAGATCTGGAAGAAGTTGCCGCTGCCGCTGGCCAATCTGATCGGCCCGCATATCGTGCGCAACCTGGGTTAGCCTGTGGACGATCTGCTGCTGCTGATCCACCGGATGCCGTATCCGCCCAACAAGGGCGACAAGATCCGCTCCTACCACCTGCTCAAGCACCTGGCGCAGCGCTACCGCGTGCACCTGGCCACCTTCATCGACGATGCCGATGACTGGCAGCACGTGCCAACTGTACAGGCACTGTGCGCCAGCAGCCATTTCGCCCCGCTCCACCCCAAGCTGGCGCGCCTGCGCAGCCTCGGCGCACTATTGGCTAACCGCTCGCTGTCGCTCGATTATTACCGTGACGCCGGCCTGGCGCGCTGGACGGCGCAGGCCATGGCCAGCCACCACATCAGCCGCATCGTGGTGTTCTCGTCGGCCATGGCGCAGTACGCCGAGCCGTACGCGCAGGCGCGCCGGGTGGTCGATTTTTGCGATGTCGATTCCGACAAGTGGCGCCAGTACGCCGAACAAAAATCGTGGCCGATGAATATGCTGTACCGCCACGAAGCGCGCCAGCTGCTCGCGTACGAGAGAACGGTGGCGCTGTCCTGCGACGCCGCCCTGTTCGTCTCGGCGCCGGAAGCGGACCTGTTCAAGCAGCTGGCGCCAGAAAGCGCGGATCGCATCGGCTATTTTAATAACGGCGTCGACACCGACTATTTTTCGCCGGCACGCCAGTACGACGATCCATTTGGCGCCGGCGAGCGGGCCATCGTCTTCACCGGCGCCATGGATTACTGGCCGAACATCGACGCCGTCGCCTGGTTCGCCAACACTATTTTTCCATTGCTGCGCAGCCGTTTCGGCGACGCCCGCTTTTATATCGTGGGCGCGCGTCCCAGCGCGGCCGTGCTGGCGCTGGCGCAACTACCCGGCGTGATGGTTACCGGCACGGTGCCCGATGTACGCCCCTACCTGGCCCACGCGGCGGTCGCGGTGGCGCCCTTGCGCATCGCCCGCGGCATTCAAAACAAGGTGCTCGAAGCGATGGCGATGGGCTGCGCCGTGGTGGTGTCGCCGCAGGCACTCGAGGGAATTGAGGCGACGCCCGGGGTCGATGTGCTGCTCGCCGATGGCGCTGACACTTTTGCCGACCAGGTGGCCAGCCTGCTGCTTTCTCCGCAAGACGCCATCGGAGCGATCGCTCGCGCCACCGTCCAACAACGTTATAGCTGGCCGAGCAATCTGGCCCACATCGATGCGAGGCTCGAATGCACATGAACCCCAATCTGACCCTGGAGCAGGCACCCGTGCAACGCTCGCTGCTGGTGCCGGCGCTCCTTATACTGATCGCTTTCGTGGCGCCGTTTTTGCTGTATTTCGAGACGGCCCGTTCGATCGTCGCCATCTGGTCGCGCTCCGAAACATTCGCCCACGGTTTTATTATTCCGCCCATCTGCCTGTGGCTGGTATGGCGCCAGCGCGCCAATTTTTACAGCATGCCGTTGACGCCCTGGTGGCCGCCCGTGGCCCTGCTGTTCATGGCCGGCATGCTGTGGACCATCGCCGGCGTTGCTGACGTCCAGGTTGTCCAGCAATATGCCCTGGTGCTGATGATTCCGATCACTGCGCTGGCGCTGTTCGGCCGCCGCCTGGCGCTGTCGCTGGCCTTTCCCCTGTTATTCGTGCTTGCCGCCGTGCCATTCGGCGAAATATTTATTGATCCGCTGATTTCTTTCACCGCCGATTTTACTGTCTGGTGTCTGCAATTGATTGGCATGCCCGTGCTGCGCAACGGCACGGTGTTTGAAATCCCGTCCGGCAACTGGTCGGTCGTCGAAGCCTGCAGCGGCGTGCGTTACCTGATTTCTTCGGTCACCATCGGCTGGCTGTACGCCTACCTGACGTACCGCTCGAACCTGCGCCGCGGCCTGTTCGTCGCCTTCGCGGTGCTGGTGCCCATTGTCGCCAACGGCCTGCGTGCCTTCATGATCGTCATGATCGGCCACCTGAGCGGCATGCGCCTGGCAGTCGGCGTCGACCATCTGATTTACGGCTGGCTGTTCTTCGGCCTGGTGATGTTCTTGATGTTTTGGATCGGTAATTTCTGGCGTGAAGATGTCGAACCCGCCACCGTCAGCGCCGGCCGCCCGCTGCTGTTGGCGCCGAACGCCAGCATCGCCACGCTGACCGTGGCACTGGTAATCGCAGCGGCCATCTGGCCGGCCCTGATGGCCTACGCGCAGCAAGCCAGCTACAACCCCAGGCCGGTGGTGCTGGCGCCGCCGGCGATCAGCTGGGCAATGGCCCCGGCCTCTTCCAGCTGGGAACCCGCCTACGCCAGCCCGGATGCCCGCAGCACCGCCACCTACAGCAGCGGCGCCGTTCCCGTCACCCTCCACGTGCTGTATTACCGCAATCAAACACGCGGCAAATCGCTCGTCAGTTCGACCAATCGCCTGACCGGCGGCGAAAAAGGGGCGTTTCACGAAACCGCCGCCACGCTGCGCAGCGAATTGATCGATGGCACTGCCCTGCCAGTGCGCGAGGGCAAGCTCAAATCTGCCGGCGGCAATATCCTGGTATGGCAATGGCATGTGGTCGATGGTCAAGCCACCGTCAGCAACGTCGTCGGCAAACTGCGCCAGGCACGGGCAAAAATTGCCGGCCGCGCCGATGACGGCGCCGCCATCCTGCTGTCCGCACCGTACGACGAGCACCCGGAACAGGCCCGCGCTGCGCTGAACGCCTTCGTGCAGGCCAATCTGGCGCCGCTCAACGCCGCCCTTGCCACCACCCGGGCGCGCTGAACATGGCCGACGTCGCCGTCCTCGATGATCCGACCGTGCCGCTGGTGGTGCACCTGATCTACAAGCTCGACTTTGGCGGCCTGGAAAACATGCTGGTGCAGCGCATCAACCGCATGCCAGCGACAGCCTACCGGCATGCCGTGGTGGCGCTGACCGACATCACCGATTTCGCCAATAAAATCAGCAAACCCGGGGTCGGCCTGTACGCCCTGCACAAGCAGCCCGGCAGCTCGCCCGGCACCCACCTGGCGCTGTGGCAGTTGCTGCGCCAGCTGCGTCCGGCCGTGCTGCATACCTACAACCTGTCGGCCATCGAATACGCGCCGGCGGCGCTGCTTGCCGGCGTGCCGGTGCGCATCAACGGCGCCCACGGCCGCGAACTGAGCGATCCGGACGGATTGAATCCGCGCCACAAGCTGCTGCGCCGCCTGATGCTGCCGTTTTACGACTGCTGTTACGGCAATTCGGCTGATCTGGTGGCCTGGAATCGCAGCGTGATCGGCGTGCCCGAGCATAAAAGCTGCCTGCTCGGCAATGGCATCGATACCGATCGATTCCAACCGGGTCCGCGCGCTGCGCTGCTGGCGGCCAGCGGGTTTGCCAGTGACAGCATGGTGATCGGCACCGTCGGCCGGGTACAGGCGGTCAAAGATCACGCCGGCCTGGTCGATGCCTTCATCGCCTTGCGGGCCAGCATGCCGGCGCAGGCCGCAAGGCTGCGCCTGGCCGTGATCGGCGACGGTCCCCACTTGGCCCAATTGCGCGCCAAGGTCAGTGCCGCCGGCCTCGATGGACAAGTCTGGCTGCCGGGTGCGCGCAGCGACGTCGCTGCCCTGCTGGGCGGCGTCGACGTCTTTGCCATGTCGTCGCTGGCCGAGGGCACGCCCGGCTCGGCGCTCGAAGCGATGGCCTGCAGCCTGCCGGTGGTAGGCACACGCGTCGGCGGTTTGCCCGAGGTAATCGATGACGGCGTCAGCGGCCTGCTGGTGCCGCCTGCCGACCCCGCCGCCATGGCCGCTGCGCTGGCGCATTACGTGGCGTCTGCGGAACTGGCGCGCCAGCACGGCGCCGCCGGCCGCCAGCGCGTCATGCGCCTGTATAACCTGAACGCCATGGTGGCCGCCTACCAGGGCCTCTACGATAAATTGTGCGAACGCAAGACAGCATTTAGAAAGCAAGAAAAATCATGTGTGGAATCGTAGGCATGTTTGACACGCGCGGCGCGCGTACCATCGACCCGGTGCTGCTCAAGCGTATGAACGAAACGCAGCACCACCGCGGCCCCGATGAAGGCGATATTTATACGGAGCCGGGCGTCGGCTTCGGCCACCGCCGCCTGTCGGTGATCGACATCGCCAGCGGCCAGCAACCGATGTTCAATGCCAGCGGTGACGTCGGCGTGGTGTTCAACGGTGAAATTTATAATTACCCCGAATTGACCGCCGAACTGCAGGAACTCGGCTTCGTTTTTCGCACCAAGAGTGACACTGAAACCATCGTGCATGCCTGGGAAGCGTGGGGCGAAGCGTGCGTGCACAAGCTGCGCGGCATGTTCGCCATCTGCATCTGGGACCGCAACAAGCAAACCATGTTCATGGCGCGCGACCGCCTCGGCGTCAAGCCGTTTTACTATGCCCTGCTACCGGACGGCATCTTTATCTTCGGCTCCGAACTCAAATCGCTGCGCGCCCACCCCGACCTGCCGCACGCCATCGACCCGCAGGCGGTCGAAGACTATTTCGCCTACGGCTACGTGCCCGAGCCAAAAACCATTTACGCCGGCGCCAAGAAACTCGCGCCCGGCTTCATGCTGACCATCCGCATCGGCCAACCGGTGCCGCAGCCGGTGCAATTCTGGGACGTGCCCTTCAAACTGCACGCGCCGATGTCGCAGGCCGATGCCGAAGGCGAATTGATCGAGCGCCTGCGCGAGGCCGTCAAGATTCGCTTAAAAGCCGAGGTGCCGCTCGGCGCCTTTCTGTCGGGCGGGGTCGATTCCAGCGCCATCGTCGCCATGATGGCGGGCTTGATGAAAGACCCCGTCAACACCTGCTCGATCGCCTTCAAGGAAAAAAGCTTCGACGAATCGGCTTACGCCGAACAGGTGGCGCGCCAGTACCACACCGAACACCACACGGAAACCGTCGACACCGACGACTACGCCCTGCTCGATACCCTGGCCGACCTGTACGACGAGCCGTATGCCGACAGTTCCGCCATCCCCACCTACCGCGTCTGCCAGCTGGCCAGAAAACGGGTGACGGTGGCGCTGTCGGGCGACGGCGGCGATGAAAACCTGGCCGGTTACCGGCGCTACCGCTACGCCATGGCCGAGGATGCCGTACGCTCACGCATCCCCTCCAGCCTGCGCAAGCTGGTCTTCGGCCCGCTGGGCAAGTATTACCCGAAAGCGGATTGGGCGCCGCGCGTGCTGCGCGCCAAGACCACCTTCGAGGCGCTCTCGCGCGACCTGGTGGAAGGCTATTTCCACGGTGTCTCGATCATGTCCGACGCCATGCGCGCGCAGCTGTTCGCGCCCGCCTTCCAGGCCAAGCTGCAAGGTTATCGTGCCATCGAAGTAATGAAAGGCCACGCCAGCAAATCGCCGACCGACGATCCACTGTCGATGATCCAGTATCTCGACATGAAGACTTATCTGCCAGGCGACATTCTCACCAAGGTGGATCGGGCCAGCATGGCCCACGCGCTCGAAGTACGCGTGCCATTACTCGACCACAAGCTGGTCGAATGGATTTCCGGCCTGCCGCCATCGATGAAATTGCAGGGTAGCGAGGGCAAGTATATTTTCAAGAAAAGCCTGGAATCGTACCTGCCCGACGACATTCTGTACCGTAAAAAAATGGGCTTTGCTGTGCCGCTGGCAGCCTGGTTTCGCGGCCCGCTGCGCCAGCGCGTGCGTGACTCGCTGCTGGGACCGTCGCTGGCGTCGACCGGCATTTTCAACCAGGCTTACCTGACGCAAATGGTCGAGCAGCATGAATCGGGCCGCCGCGACTTCAGCGCACCGATCTGGACTGTCTTGATGTTCGAAGCATTTCTGCGCAAGGAAATGGAAGGGGAAGCCGCATGAGTGCCAACCCGGTCATGGTCAGCGCCGTCCAGGCACCCCTGCGGGTGCTGCATGTGCTCGACCACTCGATTCCCCTGCATTCAGGCTACACTTTTCGGACCCGCTCGATCCTGCAACAGCAACGCGCACTCGGCTGGGAAACCTTCCACCTGACCAGCCCGAAACAGGGGGTCACCCAGGCCGCCCACGAACAGGTCGATGGCCTCGCCTTTTACCGCACCAGGCCCGCCAGCGGCATGCTCGACCGGCTGCCCGTATTCAATCAGCTGGCCGTCATCAACCGCCTGGCCGAACGCCTGCTGGAAGTGGCGCGCGAACTCAAGCCCGATGTCATCCACGCCCACTCGCCGGCCTTGAATGCGATCGCCGCCCTGCGCGTCGGCAAACAGTTGAACATTCCCGTGGTCTATGAAATCCGTGCCTTCTGGGAAGACGCCGCCGTCGATCACGGCACCAGCACGGAATGGGGGCTGCGCTACCGCGTCACCCGCGCCATGGAAACCCATGCCTTGCGCCATGTACAGGCGGCCACCACCATCTGCGAAGGCTTGCGGGCAGAGATCGTCGGTCGCGGCATTCCCGCCAACAAGGTCACGGTGATTCCCAACGCCGTCGATATCGGCGATTTCAGTGTCGATGGCGCGCGCGACGAGGCGCTGGCAACCCAGCTGGGCCTGCAGGGCACCTCCGTGCTGGGCTTCATCGGTTCGTTCTATGCCTATGAAGGCTTGAACGTGCTGCTCGACGCCCTGCCGCGCATGCTGGCAGTCAATCCGGCAATTCGCGTGCTGCTCGTTGGCGGCGGCCCGCAAGATGCCGCCCTCAAGGCGCAGGCGGCGCAGCTGGGTGTCAGCCAGAACATCATTTTTACCGGCCGGGTGCCGCACAGCGAGGTGCAGCGCTATTACAACCTGATCGATATCCTCGTCTACCCGCGCCTGAAGATGCGCCTGACCGACCTGGTCACGCCGCTCAAGCCCCTCGAAGCGATGGCCCAGGGGCGCCTGCTGGTGGCGTCCGACGTGGGTGGCCACCGTGAACTGATCGACGACGGCCGCACCGGCATGCTGTTTGCCGCTGGCGACCCGGCCGCGCTGGCCGACAAAACACTGGCGCTGCTCGCCAGTCCGCAGTTGTGGCCAGCGTTGCGGGCGCAGGGTCGCCAGTTTGTCGAAACCGAGCGCAGCTGGAAAGCCTCGGTGGCGCGCTACCACGCCGTCTATGGCGGCGTGACCGGCAAGGCGACCGCCTGATGGGAATCGAGCTGGCGCCGCTGCGAATTGGCATGGTCGGCCCGTTGCCGCCGCCCTCCGGTGGCATGGCCAACCAGACCCTGCAGCTGATCGGCCTGCTCGAAGCCGAGGGCCACCAGGTCGAGGTCATCCAGATCAACGCGCCCTACCGTCCGGCTTGGGCAGAAAAATTAAAAGGCGTGCGTGCCCTGTTTCGCCTGCTGCCCTACATGGCGCAGCTGTGGCGCAGCGCCGGCCGTGTCGACGTTTTTCACGTGATGGCCAATTCGGGCTGGTCGTGGCACCTGTTCGCCGCGCCCGCCATCTGGATCGGCCGCTTGCGCGGTTGCCCGGTGGTGGTCAATTACCGCGGTGGCGAGGCGGACCAGTTCATGCAAAAGGCGCAAGCCTGGGTGCGTCCCAGCATGCGCGCGGCATCGGTGATGATCGTGCCGTCCGGTTTTCTCGAACACGTATTTGGCAGCTACGGCGTTGCCACCACCATCGTCCCCAACATTATTAACTTGAGCCGCTTCAAGCAGGGCGCCACCAGCGGCGGTCCGTCGCCGCTACGCATTCTGGTGGCGCGCAATCTTGAACCGATTTACGACAACGCCACCGCCCTGCGCGCCTTTGCGCTGGTGCTGGCGCGCCATCCGCACGCGCGCCTGGTGGTGGCCGGCAGCGGTCCCTTGCGCGGCGAACTGGAAGGGCTGGCAGCCGCGCTTGGCATCGCCACCGCCGTGACATTCACGGGCCGGGTCGAGAATGCCGCCATGGGCGAGCTGTACCGCAACGCCGATATCATGCTCAATCCCAGCGTGGTCGACAACACCCCCAACTCGGTACTTGAAGCGCTCGCCAGCGGGGTGGCGGTGGTCAGTACCGACGTGGGTGGCGTGCCCTACCTGGTCGAGGACGGCAAGACGGCGCTGCTGGTACCAGCGCGTGCGCCCGAAGCGATGGCGACGGCGGTATTGCGGCTGGCTGATTCGCCCGCGCTGATGGCGCAGCTGCAGCACAATGGTCTGGCGTACGTGCAGCGCTTCGCCTGGCCGGAAGTGCGGCCGCGCTTGCTGGCGGTGTACCGCGCCGTTATTTCCAACCGCTCAGCCACGATGGTTCCTGCCCCATGATATCGCGTACCACTCCACACACCGGCGTCTACACGCGCGTCGTCTCGCAGCTGCTGTTCCCGCTGCACGAGCGCCTCAAGCGCCATAGTACGGTGGCGCTGCGGCGCCAGATGGAACAGTCGCAATGGTGGTCGGCGCAGCGCCTCGAAGCGCTGCAACTGCAGCGCCTGCGGCAACTGCTGCTGCAGGCGGCCCAGCATGTGCCCCATTACCGCGCCAGCTTTGCCGCACACCACTTCGATCCCGCGCGCGACCTGCACACGCTGGCCGATCTGCGCCGTCTGCCCTTGCTGGACAAGGCGGTCATCCGCGCTGCCGGTGACGCCATGAAAGCGGACAACGCGGTCGGCCTGGCCCGTTTCAACACGGGAGGGTCGAGTGGCGAACCGCTCATTTTTTACATTGGCACGCAACGGGTCAGTCACGATGTGGCCGCCAAGTGGCGGGCCACGCGCTGGTGGAACGTCGATATCGGCGATCGCGAAGTGGTGGTGTGGGGCTCGCCCATCGAACTGGGCGCCCAGGACACGGTACGGGCAGTGCGTGACCGCATGTTGCGCACCGTACTGTTGCCGGCATTTGCCATGTCGGAAGCCAAGCTCGACGGTTTTCTGGCGCAGATCCGCACCATCCGTCCACGCATGCTGTTCGGCTACCCGTCGGCGCTGTCGCACATCGCCCGCCACGCCGCCGCGCGTGGCGTGCGCATGGACGATCTGGGCATCCGGGTCGCCTTCGTCACCTCCGAGCGGCTCTACGATGAACAGCGCCAGCAGATCAGCGACTGCTTCGGCTGCCCGGTGGCCAATGGCTATGGCGGTCGCGACGCCGGCTTCATTGCCCATCAGTGCCCGGCCGGATCGATGCACCTGACGGCCGAAGACATCATTGTCGAAATCCTCGACGCCGATGGCCAACCGGTGCCAGCCGGGCAATCGGGTGAAATCGTCGTCACCCACCTGGCCACCGGCGATTTTCCGTTTATTCGCTACCGCACTGGCGACATTGGCGCGCTCGACACGGCGCCCTGCAGTTGCGGGCGCGGCCTGCCCTTGCTCAAGGAAATTCAGGGCCGCAGCACCGATTTTCTGGTGGCCCAGGACGGTACCATCATGCACGGTCTGGCGCTGGTGTATATTCTGCGCGACCTGCCTGCCGTCAAGGCCTTCAAGATTGTGCAAGAAAGTCTCGCCCTGACGCGCGTGCAAGTGGTCGCCGAATCGGCGCTGGGCGCCGACGTGCTGGCCCGCATCGATGCCGGTTTTAAAGCGCGCCTGGGTGCTGGCGTGGCAATCGAGATTGAACAGGTGCCGGCCATCCTGCCCGAAAAATCGGGCAAATTTCGTTACGTCATCAGCAAGGTCGATAGCGCCCGTCCGCCCGGTTCCGGCCATGCTTGACCTGCTTAATTCTGGAGTTTTGCTGTGAGAGACATCCTCGTTACCATCCTGGTATTCGGCTCGCTGCCCTTGATCTACAAAAAACCGTGGTGGGGCGCGGTGATGTGGATCTGGATCAGCGTGATGAATCCGCATGCCCAGGGCTGGGGCTTTGCCCGCACGTTTCCGTTTGCCGCCATTATTGCGGTGGTGAGCGTGATCAGCCTGGTGACCTATAAGGGCGACAAGAAGCTGCCGATGACGCCGCCCGTTGTGCTGTTCATCACCTTCCTGCTGTGGATGTCGCTGACTTCGCTGTTTGCCATCCATCTCGACCAGGTCTACGATCAGTGGAACAAGGTCTTGAAAATTTTTGGCATGACGCTGGTGGTACTCATGTTGATCAAGGACCGCGAGCAAATCAACGCCGTCATCTGGTCGATCGTCGTGTCGATCGGCTACTACGGCGTCAAGGGCGGCATTTTCACCATCCGCAGTGGTGGCAGCGACCGCGTATGGGGACCAGCGGGTACCTTCATCGACGGCAACAACGAAGTGGCGCTGGCCTTCGTCATGGTCATTCCGCTGATGATTTATCTGCTCAAATACACGGTCAATCGCTGGGCCCGCTATGCCTTCATGGCTTCGATCGGCCTGTGCGCGCTGGCGGCGCTGGGATCGTACTCGCGCGGCGCCATGCTGGCGATCGCGGCAATGGGCGTTTTCCTCTGGTTGAAAAGCAAGGAAAAGGTCCGACTGGGGCTCGCGCTGGCGCTGCTGGTGCCGCTGCTGATGCTGGCGATGCCGGACCAGTGGTATGACCGCATGAATACCATCGGCGAATACAAGGAAGATGCTTCGGCCATGGGCCGGGTCAACGCCTGGTATATGGCAACCAATCTGGCCGCGGACCGCCTGATGGGTGGTGGCTTCCAGATCTACGACGCCGGTGTCTTCGCCAAGTACGCCCCTGACCCCAGGGACGTACACGCCGCTCACAGCATTTATTTTCAGGTGCTTGGCGAACACGGCTTTATCGGACTGTTCCTGTATCTTGCGCTGGGCGTGGCGACCTGGCGCACCGGCACTTGGCTCATCAGCAAAACCCGGCTCGATCCTGAAATGAAGTGGGCGGCGGATCTGGCGACCATGTGCCAGGTCAGCCTGCTTGGTTTCGCCGTTGGTGGCGCCTTTCTCAGTCTGGCGTATTTCGACGTTCCTTACTATGTGATGGCGGCGTTGGTGGCTGCACGTGTACTAGTGGAAAAGGAATTAAAATTGCGGCTCGCGTCCAAACAGACCGTACAAAAGCCGTCATCACACCCGCTGGAACAAACAAGGAGTGCTTAATTGTCGATGTCCGACTGCCAAACCGCAGCAGATCAGCAACTCGCCGCCAGTGACAGTGCTGTAGCGCGCATCGCTGGCAAAGCCGCCTTGCGCTTGCTGTCCCCGGGCGGGGAACGTGGACTGTCGATCTTCATTTATCATCGCGTGCTGGAAAAAAAGGATCCCTTATTTCCCGACGAAGTCGACCAATTCGATTTCGACCAGGACTTGCGGCGCATAAAAGGCTTGTTCAATGTTCTGCCGCTGCGCGACGCCATCGTTCGCCGCGCCGCCGGCACCTTGCCACCGCGCGCAGCGTGCATTACCTTCGATGATGGTTATGCCGACAATGCGGCCATTGCCATGCCCATCCTGCACCGTTACGGCCTGCATGCGACATTTTTCGTCGCTACCGGCTTCATAGATGGCGGCATCATGTGGAACGACGCGATCATCGAACTGGTGCGACGCCATCAGGGCACCGCCCTTGATCTCGGTGCGCTGGGACTGGACCTGTATCCACTGACCTCGACGGCGGAGCGGCGGGCCGCGATTGCCAAACTAATTGGAAAGCTCAAGTATCTGCCGCTAGAAGCGCGGCAAATTCAGGTCGATCTGATCGTCGAAGCGGCCGGTGCGATCTCACCGCGCGACCTGATGATGACCTCGGCGCAAGTGCGCCAGTTGCACGACGGCGGCATGCACATTGGCGGACACACCATCTATCACCCAATACTGGCGAGTATAGAACTGTCGGCCGCCCGCGCCGAGATCGCCGGCGGCAAGCATGCGCTCGAAGAGATCATCGGTGCCGAAGTGCCGCTGTTTGCTTACCCGAACGGTAAGCCGGGAACGGACTATCGCGCTGAACATGTGCAGTTGGTGCGTGAACTCGGCTTTGAAGGCGCGGTATCGACGGCCTGGGGGGCGGCACCAGCCAGGGCCGACCTGTTTCAGTTACCGCGCTTCAGTCCATGGGACCGCACGGCGCTGCGCTTCGCCGCGCGCATGGCACGCAACCTAACCACCCGCGCCCAACTCGCCTGACGCCAGCACCGTCGTGCCATCGTGCCAGTGCGCGATGGCCGTTCACAGGGCCCGACTGTCCTGCCTTTCTTCGAAGTCCCAAGCACCTATCACCGAGCCCGAATTGGATATCCGCAAATCACTGGTCTTTTCTTACCTGGATCGCTATGCGAGCCTGATCATCAACATCGTCTCATCGATGGTCATCGCGCGCATGCTTACCCCGGCCGACATCGGCGTGTTCTCGGTCACCGTGGTTTTGCTGACCTTCATTGCCAGCATCCGTGATATGGGAGCGGGCAATTACTTGGTGCAGGAAAAAGAAATTACCATCGACCGCGTCCGCGCTGTGTGGGCGGTGCAACTCGGTCTGGGCGTGCTGCTAGCCTTGGTGGTACTGGCGGCGAGCGTACCGGTGGCGCTGTTTTATAAAGAGCCGAGGATGCGCGACATCATGCTGGTGGTGGCGCTGAACTACGCCATCAACCCGTTTGGCTCGCTCACCTACGCTTGGCAGATCCGCGAAATGCGCTTTGACGCACTGGCCATTGTGCGTTTTAGCGCGACCCTGGCAGGCGCCGTGGTATCGATCGTGTGCGCGTGGCGCGGATACGGGCCGATCAGTCTGGCTTACGGCTCGCTAGCCTCGACGACTGTCAATGCGGCGATGGCAGTGCACTACCGCCCGGCGTGGTTCCCTTGGCTGCCGGGGATCAAAGAAATCCGCCGCGTTCTGGCGTTCGGCTCGCAGACGACGGGCGCTGCGGTGATTCAAAACATTGCTGGCAACGCACCCGAATTACTGCTGGCAAAATTGCAGAGCATGACGGCGACCGGCCTGTATTCGCGCGCCAGCGGTTTGATACTGATGTTTGAACGCCTGGTATTGGCGGGCATCGGTGCGGTCGCCGTTTCCTGGTTCGCCAAACAATCGCGCGACCACGGCGATATCGCGCAGCCCTTCATCAAAGCCACCTCGTATATCTGCGCGATTGGTATTGCTTTCTCGCTGGGTACTATCTTCCTTGCCCACTCTGCCATGCGCGTGCTCTACGGTCCCCAGTGGGATGGCGCGATAGAACTGACTCGCTTGCTTGCCGTGGCACTGGCATTCAGTCTGCCGGCATCGATGTGTAACGCTGCGCTGATGGCCACCGGCGGCGCCTCCCGCGTTCTGCGGGGTACTGCAGTTACCACCGTCATCGCCGTCATCCTCGTGACGATCGGCGCCTACGGTGGACTGACACAGATGGGCGTCTGCCTGATTATTTCCAGCGCGTTCAGAACGATTTATTGGCTACAACAAACCCGCGCAGCCCTCGGTTTTGCCTGGTCCGATTTGGGCAGCGCCGTATGGAAAAGTACCTTAGTGGGGATGGGTGCAGGGGTGGCTCCCTTACTGGTTTATTGCATATTTGGCGCACTTCCCGCCAATATATGGTGGCCATTGGTGTTCGGCGTACCAGGCGCATTTATTGGATTTGTTGCGATGTCTACCCTTGTCAAGCACCCCATACAAGAAGAAATCAGCAGCGCCTTGGCGTTAATAAAGCAGATGGTTTTGCGCTTCGTCGCAAAATTTCAATAAGGACGATCTGTTAAGCCCGCTGACCAGCAGTCAATCATAACCATGTAGTGACCGGTACTTAGACTCGCCACCAACTTAGAGCGCCCAACAAAACCTTCAGGACAAGGCGCGACGGCGAAGACCGTACAACGGTACGGCAAGCCGGCGCAACGCGGTCATGGAGGTTTTGTTAAGCGCTCTTAGTCGCGCGTAACCTCACGCTGCTTAAACCACTGCTCCATCATCATCAGCACCCACACCATGGTGCCGTGATAGCCGGCATGCTCCTGCAGGTGCTGGTTAACCAGGGTGTCGATAAACTCACCACGGATGATGCGACGTTTCTTCAGGTCGTGCAGGCTGTCGATGGCCAGTTGCTTGAGCTGTGGCTCGGACGTCAGCCACACGCCAAAGGGCAAGCCAAAGCCATGTTTTTGCTTGTTGATGATGTCTTCGGGCAGGAAATCGCGTAAGGCTTCCTTGAAGAAATAGCGTAGCTTGGTGCCGTTCAATTTTTGCTTGTCGGTGAGCTGGGCCGAGAAGCGCACCATGCTGTCGGTCAAAAACGGAAACGCCACTTCCATGCCGGCCAGTTCGCACGCCTTGACCACTTTGGGCAAGTCGTTGTCGGCCAGGGTCACCTTCAGGTCGAGGGCCAGCATGCGGTTGATCAGGCTGGCCGCTTCCTGGTGGCCATAGGCGGCCGTCAGGCTGGCCAGCGGATCGTTCACATTGGCGCCGGCCAGGAAAGCATCCGTGAAGACCTGGGTCGGTCCGTAGCGGCCCAGCAAATTGTAAGTCTCCAGTCGGGCCGGCATGGGCACCGAGGCCTGCTCGATATAGCTGCGCGCCTTGCGCACCACGTTCAGGTGCTGGCCGCCGGGGAAATGGAACACTGCCGGTTCCAGTAGCGCCTTGCGCAACAGCGCCGGCACCTGCTCGTACAGGGCAAACACATGCTGCTTGGAATAACGCTCGTTCCCCCCAAACAGCTCATCGCCGCCATCGCCACCGAGCATGCGGGTGATGCCATCAGCACGCGCCATGCGCGAACAATAGAATGCCGGCACGGCCGAGGCATTGCCAAACGGTTGATCGAACACGGCGGCAATTTGCGGGATCGCCGTCACCACATCGTCCGGGGTAACGTAGTACTCATGGTGCGCGGTACCAAAATGGCGTTGCGCAATGCGGGCGTAGCCGGTTTCGTCATACCCTTCCGCCGCAAAACCGATCGAGTACGTCCCGGCCGGCTTGCCGCCGACGGCGGTGAGGATGCCGGAAACGGTCGAACTGTCGGTGCCGCCACTGAGAAAGGCGCCGACCTTGGCGTTACCTGCCGTCTCCAGCACGCTACTTTTGAGAACGTCCCGAAACTCTTCCTTGAGTTCGCCAAATGAACGCGTCGGCTGCGGATCAAAGTGCATGCGCCAGTACGTTGTGCGGGTCAGCCGTCCCTTGCTATAGCGAAGCATCTCGCCGGGCAGCAGCCGCTCGTGTCCCTGGTAGACCGAGCGCGGACTGGGGATCATGTGAAAATAGGCGAAATTGTAGAGCGCTTGCGGATCGATATCGGCGCTGGCCAGCCGGTGGCGGATCAAGGCGTCGGCCGAACTGGCAAACAGCAGGGCCTCGCCGACACGCTGAAACGACAGCGGATGCACGCCCATGCGGTCAATTGCCAGCAAGGCTTCGCCATTGTCTTCGTCGATGATGCACAAGGCGAAGCTACCGCCCAGCTTGGCACACACGCTGTCGGCATCGCGCCGGAACGCCGCCGCCAGCGCCTTGCCCAACCCTTCAGCGGCAGCCTGGGCCGCCAGCACGGGGTCGGCGGCGTAGGCGTTGCCCCACAATGCCACTTGCAAGCCATCGATCGTCGCAGTGAGGGTGCTGGCGGCTGCTGCGGCAATCGCCACTGCGCTGCTGCGGCCGCATTCGAGCGCCAGCGGCGCGCCGTCGAAACGCGACAGCGGCTGCGCCATCGAGGTCAGTTGCGCCTGGTTTTCAGCAACACCGGCGCCTTGGCCGATCCAACCACACAAGCCGCTCACAGCGGGCCCCGGCTCGTTTGCCACATCATCATCGTCATGTTTTTTGAGATTGCAGTGTGATTCAACCCGTTCATACCAGCACTTCCAGCGCCATCGGGTGGCTGAGGAAGGCCACCGGGCTGGCCGACAGGCCATAGGCACCCGACTGAAACACCACCACCAGGTCGCCGACGTCGGCATGGGCCAGGTCCATCTTGTCGGCCAGCAGGTCGAGTGGGGTGCACAGGGGGCCGACCACGGAGACGGTTTCGCGCTCGCCGCCGCGCATCTTGTTGCCGATCGCGACAGGATAATTCTTGCGGATCACCTGACCAAAATTGCCGGAATTGGACAAATGGTGGTGCAAGCCACCGTCGGTGACCAGATAAGTCTGGCCGCGCGAATGCTTGCGCTCGATGACACGGCTGACGTAGATGCCGGCTTCCGCCACCAGATAGCGGCCCAGCTCGATGACAATCTGCGTGTGCGGCAATTGCTGCTTGACGGCCGGCAGCAGCGCCTTCAGGTTGGCCCCCACCGCTGCCAAGTCAAGCCGCTCTTCACCGGGAAAATACGGGATGCCAAAGCCGCCGCCGATATTGAGCGTCAAGACGGGACTCGGCGCATGCTGCGCCAGCCGGATCGCCAGCGCGAAGGTTTTTTCGTGCGCTTCGGCAATCGCCTCCACCTTCAGGTTTTGCGAGCCGCTATAGATGTGGAAGCCCTGGAATGCCAGGTCCAGTTCGCCAAGGCGCGCCAGCACGGCCGGCACCTCTTCGGCATCAATGCCGAACTGCTTCGGTCCGCCGCCCATTTTCATTCCCGACGACTTCAGCTCGAAATCGGGATTCACGCGCACCGCCACCTTCGGGCGGATCTGCAGGCGCTGGCCGATGACGGCAATGCGTTCCATTTCCGCAGCCGATTCCATGTTGATGACCACGCCGCCGGCCACCGCGCACGACAGGTCGCGCTCGCTCTTGCCGGGTCCGGCGAAGCTGACCATACCCGGATCCATCGGCGTGTCGAGTGCCACCCGCTGCTCGCCACCGGAGGCAATATCGATGCCATCGACCAGGCCCGCCATGTGCTGGACCACCGCTGGCATGGGATTGGCCTTCATGGCGTAATGCAAATGGATTTCGGCCGGCAAATGTCGGCGCAGCAGCGCCACCCGCTCCGTCAGGCGGGCGCGATCATACGCATAGAAGGGCGTGCTGCCGACCCGTTCAACCAGCCGGGTCAGCGCCATGCCGCCAATCTGCAGGCAATCGTCGACGACCTCGAACTGGGTCAGCGGCGCATGTTGGGGACGCACTGCATTCATGGGGCAACTTCCGTAAAAATGGTCTCAAATTGCAGGCTGAGTAGCTTGCGGTCGATCTTGCCGTTCGGATTACGGGGCAAGCTGTCAGCGGACATGATGATGCGGGCCGGCAGCATGTAAGCGGGCAGGTGCGGTTTGCACAAGGCCAGCAAGGCATCCGCATCGAGGCCGCTGTCCGCTTTGGCGTGGGCGATCACCACGATCGCCTGGCCCAGGGTCGGGTGGGCAACGCCGATCGCGGCGGCCTCGGCCACCTGCTCGCGCGCGTACACCACTTCTTCCACTTCACTGGGGCTGACCCGGTAGCCGGAGGTCTTGATCATTTCATCGTTGCGGCTGATGAAATACAGGAAGCCTTCCTCATCCTTGCGCACGGTGTCGCCCGACCATACCGCCATTTCGGTCAGTGGCAGGCCGCGGTGGTTCGACTGCACCGGCTTGAAGCGCTCGGCCGTCTTGACGGGATCGTTCCAGTAGCCCAGCGATACCAGCGCGCCGCGGTGCACCAGTTCGCCCGCTTCGCCAGCATCACATTCACTGCCGTCAGGGCGCAGCACCACTACTTCGGCGTTCGGGATCGCCTTGCCCATCGAATCGGGCCGACGATCAACTTCTTCGGGCGGCAGATAGGTCGAGCGGAATGCTTCGGTCAAACCATACATGAGGAACGGCCGCGCCCGCGGCAGCGCGCGCCGCAAGGCATCGAGCGTCGGGCGCTGCATGGCGCCACCCGAATTGGTGATGTAGCGGATGGTGCAATCGGCCGGCCAGCTCAGCTGTGCGACCTGTATCCACAACGGTGGCACCGCGGCCAGTCCCGTGATGCGCTCGGCTTCGACCGCCTTGACTATATCGCGCGGCAACAGGTAATTGAGCAGCACCACGGTGGCACCGACGTGGAAGGCGGTGGTGAGCTGGCTCAGGCCATAGTCAAAACTGAGCGGCAGCACCGACAGGATGCGATCGGCTGCCGTATTTTCGAGGTAGCTGGCCACGCTGGTGGCACCGGCGACCATATTCCGGTGCGACAGCACAACCCCTTTCGGCTTGCCAGTGCTGCCGGAGGTATACAGGATGGCAGCGACGTCGGCATCGATGGCGCGGTGCGGCTGCCGCACGACGCCGTCGGCGGCCAAAAAGTCATCCCAGGCCGTCACTGCAATCGATAATGCTGAATTCAAGCTGCTGGCGTTGCCGGTAACGATCACGCGCTGCAGATCGGGACACAGACCCAGCGAAGGCGCCAATTGCCGCAGCCGGTCGGCGGAAGTGACCAGCACTTTGACGTTGCAGTCGGCCAGGATATAGGCCACCTGTTCGGGCTTGAGCAGCGGGTTGACTGGCACAAATACGCCGCCGGCGGCGGCGGCGCCAAACATGGCAGCGACATTCTCGACGCTTTTTTCAAGATAAATGGCAACCCGCTCGCCACGGCCAAGCGAAGCGGCCAATAAGGCCTGGGCGCTACGGTCGACCAGGCTGGCCAGGGCGGCGTAATCGAGACGACGGGCGCCGGCCACCAGGGCTTGCGCCTGGGGCGCACGTCGCGCCGCGTGAAAGATGAATTCGTGGATCAAGTCACTCATGCGCAATATGGGGTCTGGTAAGTGAGAAATGCACGCCGCCTGCCTGCGGCAGGGGTAATATTATTTGAACGGGCGCAACTAATGACGAATCTTAGCATTGCATTATGTCCAACGCTGCACTATTCGGTGGCGATGTGGCGGCCCACCGACGGAACGCTGCGCCGCAATGGGCGCCAGTCGCGCTCCGGTACAAAATTACAATGCAAT
The DNA here is from genome assembly GCF_049896725.1 of Massilia sp. PWRC2. Taxonomy (NCBI): domain Bacteria; kingdom Pseudomonadati; phylum Pseudomonadota; class Betaproteobacteria; order Burkholderiales; family Oxalobacteraceae; genus Massilia; species Massilia sp. PWRC2. The sequence continues at coordinate 45,658 of NZ_JAFCUW010000011.1, read as the reverse complement.
CAGGCGTGAACGCAATGCAATAATTTGTGCTGTATTGCATGTGTGCCACACGTGGAGAGAACGCAACAGGTTATACTTCCTTCGATGACAAAATTTTATCAGGGGCCTATGGAAACCGAGCTGTCCGAATGCGCTGGCGTGACTGCGGTAGCAGCGGCAGGTTTGCCTGCGGCAAGTGGTGTCAGCGCTGTGCGCAATTATCCGGCTGCCGTGGCGCCGGTGTCGCCGGTGCTGTCGCTGGCAGCGTTTTTCGGCGCCGGCGCGCCCCCCGTACAGTGCGTGCTTGATGCCGGTGAGTCCAAGCTGGTCACGAGCGGCCGCATCGCCATCGCCCTGGCCCTGCGGCAAATGCGGGTGGGCGCCGGCGACGCCGTGCTGGTGCCGTCGTTTCACTGCGCGTCAATGGTCGAGCCGGTGATCTGGTCGGGCGCAACGCCGGTGTTTTATCGCATCAAAAGTGACACCTCGGTCGACCTGGACGATATCGCCAGCAAGCTGACGGCGGCGACCAAGGTTTTGATGGTGACCAATTATTTTGGTTTTCCGCAAAACCTGTCAGCCATCCGGGCGTTTTGCGACAGCCGCGGCTTGCTGATGCTGGAAGACTGCGCCCATTGCTTTCTCGGCGAACACCAGGGCAAGCCTGTCGGTTCCTGGGGCGACTATGCGATTGCCAGCAGCATGAAATTTTTTCCCATGTTCGAAGGTGGCGCGCTGGTGTCGTCGCGTCATCCACTCGACGCCGTCACCTTGGGCAGCGCCGGCAAGGGCTTCGAAGTCAAAGCCGCCCTGAATACGCTCGAGGACAGTTTTGCCTACGGCCGCCTGGGATTGTTAAAGATATTGATGTGGCTGCCACTGGCGGGCAAGGATGTACTGTGGCGCACCATCAAGGCACGCCAACCAGGTTCGACGTCGGCGCTGGCGCCTGGTTCCTCGGAAGGCGGCTTCAGCTTTGACCCCGCATGGCTCGACAAGCGCTCGTCGCGTTTCTCGCGCACGCTGCTCAAGCTGGTGTCGCTGCCGCGCATGGGGGCGCTCAGGCGGCGTAACTACCTGAAGCTGGAACAGGCGCTGCGTGGTATCGCTGGTTGCCAGCCGCTGTTTGCCCAATTGCCTGAGCGTGTTTACCCCTGGGTATTTCCCCTGCTCACCGATGAGCCGGCGCAGGTGTTCGACTATTTGAAATTGCGCGGCGTGCCCATCATTCGCTTTGGCGAATATTTGTGGGACGGCATCGACGCCAAGGTCTGCTTCCACAGTGTCGACCTGTCGTGCCGCGTGATGTCGTTTTCATGCCACCAAGAATTAACAGACCAGGAGCTGGACTGGATGATTCGTTTGATTAAGGAAGCGCTGCAATTGCGCGGCGCACCAACATGATTCGCTGGACAATATTACCCGTCACCGAGTTCGCCGGCCACGCCGCGCAATGGCAGGCACTGAACGATCAGGGCGCCCGTTCGCCCTTGTTGTCACTGGACTTCGTCGAGCCGCTGCTGAGCGAATTTTTGGTGGGTGGCGAGAAGCTGGCCATCGGCAGCGATGAGGGCGTGGTCGTGGCGATGGCGGTAATGACACCGACTCGCGCAGGTGCTTGGGAAACTTTTCAGCCGTCGCAGGCACCGCTGGGCATGTGGGTCAACCGCGCCGGCGTTGCCATCGACGCTGCCCTTGACAGCCTGGTGCGTGCCCTGCCCGGCTTCCCGCTGATGGTCGGCATCACCCAGGCCGACCCGTGGCTGGCGCCCCGTCCCGCACACAGCAGCACGCTGGCAACGATCGACTATATCGAAACGGCGCGCATTCGCCTGGACGGCAGCTTCGATGCGTTCTGGGCGGCGCGCGGAAAAAATCTGCGGGCCAACCTCAAAAAAATGCGGCCGCGCATGCTCAAGGAAGGCATCACGGCGCGTCTTGAAACGTTGCGCCAGCCGCAGCAAATGACCGAGGCGCTGGCCACTTATGGCCGGCTGGAAAGCGCCGGCTGGAAAGCCAGCGGTGGCACGGCGATTGCCGCCGATAACGCCCAGGGCCGCTTCTATGCCGCCATGCTCGAGCGCTTTTGCCGCCGCGACGCCGCCTGCGTCCAGCGTTACTGGTTCAATGACCAGGTGGTCGCCGTCGACCTGTGTATCGAAGGCGAAAATTGCGTGATCATCCTCAAGACCACCTACGACGAAACGGTGCCGGGCTATTTTTCGCCGACCTTCCTGATGCGTGAAGAAACCGTCAAACAACTGTTCGACGAACAGCGCTTTAGTACCCTCGAATTTTATGGCAAGGCCATGGAATGGCACCGCAAATGGTCGAACGATATTCGCACCATGTACCATATCAATAATTACCGCTGGCCGGTTTTGCACAAACTGCACGCGGTAGTCCAACAACGCGCTGCCCGGCAGCACCAGCAGCGTCACCCTGTCCCGGCCACGGCACCTGCGCCCGCGCCACTTACACCGGAATAACCCATGTATCTGCAACAAGTTAAAGCCATCCTGGCGGACGTACTGAGCCTCGGCGCCGCCGCCGACGCCCTCACACCGGAATCGCCCCTGCTGGGCAGCATTCCCGAACTCGACTCAATGGCGGTGGTCAACCTGATCACTGCGCTCGAAGACCAGTTCGGCATCGTCGTCGACGATGACGAAATCAGCGCCGCTACCTTCGAGACGCTGGGCAGCCTGACGGCGTTCGTCGAGCAAAAAACCGCATAAATGGCGCTGTCGACCGCTGCGCCCGCGCCGCAGGCCCTGTTCCTGCAAACGGTGCCGGATCAACGCTTCTGCCTGTTTTACGCGCCCGCTGGCACCCCGCGCGCCGCGCTACTGTACATCGCGCCGTTCGGCGAAGAGATGAACAAGAGCCGGCGCATGGCGGCGCTGCAGGCGCGGGCACTGGCCGCCAGCGGTTTCGGCGTGCTGCTGCTCGATTTGTATGGCTGCGGCGACAGCAGCGGCGACTTTGCCGATGCGCGCTGGAACATCTGGCTCGACGATATCGCCGCGGCGCGCCGCTGGCTGCAGCAACACTGTCCGGCGCCACAAGTGCTGTGGGGCCTGCGCCTGGGCGCGCTGCTGGCACTGGCCCATGCCAGCACCAGCAGCAGCGACAGCGCACCGGCGGCGCTACTGTTGTGGCAGCCCGTGACCAGCGGCGCCACCTTCCTCAACCAGTTTCTCCGCCTGCGGGTGGCCAACGACATGATGTCGAGCGAGCAGCCCAACAGCGGTGGCACCAAGGCCCTGCGCGACACTTTGAAGTCCGGCCAGTTGCTGGAAGTAGCCGGCTACGATCTGGCGCCGGCGCTGGCCGACGCGCTCGAGGCGAACGAAGCGACTGGCCTGGCGTTTCGCCACGGCCCCGTGCACTGGTTTGAAACTGCCGCGACCGCAGGTCGGCCGACCCCACCGGCAGCGCTCAAAGTGAGCGCTGCATGGCAAGCCGGGGCTGTCGCGCTGACCATGCACAGCGTGCTGGCGCCATCGTTCTGGGCCAGCCAGGAGATCGCCGAAGCGCCGGCGCTGCTCGACGCCACCCAATCCGTACTCAACGGGATGTTTCCATGAACTACAGCGAACAGGCCGTGGTATTTGGCTGCCAGGGCGAATCACTGATCGGTATCGCCAGTCTTCCCGCCGAGCCTGCCACGCGCGCCGTGCTGATCGTCGTCGGCGGTCCGCAGTACCGTGCCGGCAGTCATCGCCAGTTCACCCTGCTGGCGCGCAGCCTGGCCGCCGACGGTATTGCCAGCCTGCGCTTCGATTACCGCGGCATGGGCGACAGCGGTGGCGAAGCGCGCAGCTTCGAGTCGGTCAATGAGGACTTGCGCGCCGCCGTCGATTGCCTGTTTTCCAGCGTGCCCGGCGTGCGTGACGTTGTCATCTGGGGCCTGTGTGATGCCGCCTCTGCGGCCCTGTTCTATGCCAGCGCCGATGCCCGCGTGCGCGGCCTGGTACTGCTCAATCCGTGGGTGCGCACCAGCGGTGGCGAAGCGAAAGCCATCCTCAAGCATTATTATCGCGATCGCCTGCTGCAGCCGGCGCTGTGGAAAAAAATTGCCAGCGGCAAATTCGAGCTGGGCGGTGCGTTGCGCTCGCTGGGCAGTGTGCTTGCCAAAGCCGTCGGCGGCGGCGCTGCCACTGGGTCAGATGGGGCCGCTACCGCTGCCGCCGGCACCCTGCCGGAGCGCATGCTCGACGGCCTGTCTGCCTTCCAGGGACAGGTATTGCTCATTCTCAGCGGGCGTGACCTGACGGCGCAGGAATTCACCGATCTGGTTGGCGCATCGCCGGCGTGGCAGCGGGCGCTGGGTGGCAGCACCGTCCGCCGCCAGGATTTTGCCGAAGCCGACCACACTTTCTCGCGCCGTGCCTGGCGTGATCAGGTTGCAACATGGACCAGCCAATGGATCACCTCATGGTAAAACGCGTTTTAATGATTGCCTTTCACTTCCCCCCCCTGCGTGGCAGCAGCGGCATCCAGCGTACGCTCAAGTTTGCCCAGTACCTGCCCCAATTCGGCTGGCAGCCGCTGGTGTTGTCGGCCCATCCGCGCGCATATGCGCAAAGCGGCGATGACCAGTTACGCGACATTCCCGCCGACACGGTCGTCCAGCGCGCCTTCGCCCTCGACACCTCGCGTCACCTCGCTTACAAGGGCCGCTATCCAGGCTGGCTGGCGCTGCCTGACCGCTGGGTCACCTGGCTGCTGGGCGCTGTGCCAGCCGGTCTGGGCATGATCCGTCGCCACCGGCCGCAAGTAATCTGGTCGACCTATCCGATCGCCACGGCCCACCTGATCGGCCTGGCGTTGCACCGGCTGACGGGGATTGCCTGGGTGGCTGACCTGCGCGATCCGATGACCGATGAAGGCTATCCGTCCAACCCGCTGACCCGCCGCGCTTACCTGTGGATCGAGCGGCAAACGGTCTACCACTGCCAGCGCGCAGTGTGCACCACGCCGGGCGCCATCGCCACCTATCACCGGCGTTTCCCGGACATTCCAGCGGAGCGCTTTGTGCTGCTGGAAAACGGCTTCGATGAAGAAAATTTTAGCCAGGCCGAGCAGGCCGTGGCGGCACAGCCGGCAACGCCCCATCAGCGCTTTATGCTGGTGCACAGCGGTGTGATCTACCCCTCCGAACGCGACCCAATTCCCCTGTTCGAGGCGCTGGCGCAATTGAAGGCCGATGGCGTCATCGACGCCGACAATTTCAACATGGTGCTGCGCGCCACCGGTCACGACGCCTATCTGGCCGAGTTGATTGGCCGTTGCGGCATCGGCGACCTGGTCACCCTGGCGCCACACGTGTCCTACCGTGAAGCGCTGGCCGAAATGCTGGGCGCCGGCGGCCTTTTGATATTGCAAGCGTCCAATTGCAACCATCAGGTGCCGGCCAAGCTGTACGAATACCTGCGTGCGCAGCGCCCCATCTTGGCGCTCACCGATCCCATCGGCGATACCGCGACCACGCTGCGCAAGGCCGGCATCGACACCATTGCCCCGCTCGATCAAAAACCTGCCATCATCGAGGCGTTACGGCGTTTTCTGGCGCTGGCGGCGGCCGGGCAGGCGCCACTGGCGTCGGCCCAGCAGGTCGCCGCCAATTCGCGCCAGGCCCGCACTGGTGTGCTGGCAGCACTGCTCGACGTCGTCGCCGGCAGCGCCACACGAGGCGGGCGCCATTAACACGCGCGTCATCCAACTCTAGGAGCAACAATGAAAAGCATGTGGTATCTGGGCGCGCTGCTGGCCCTGACAGCGGCAGGCAACGTCAGCGCCGCCAATTTTTGCGGCGAACTGAAAAATGCGTACGGCCCGTTCGACTACCGCCAGCGCAGTGCCAACGCCGACAGCTTCTTGCTGGTTGAAAGCGCCCACTTCACTGCCGATGTGGAGAACGGCATACGGGGATCGTCGAGCACCATCGGGGGCGACCTCGACTACACGCTGCGCGCCATTCCCAATCACCACCGCGCACTGGCGACAATGGGGCGGCTGTCGGCCAACGGCAAAGTCATCATGGTACCGGGGGCCAAGTATCCGGTTGAGTGCTATTTCGATCGCGCCATCCGCTTCGCGCCCGACGACGGCAGTGTGCGCGCCGCCTATGGCAGTTTCTTGTATTCCCAGGGCAAGACGGAAAAAGCCTTCCAGATGTTTCGCCAGGCTGCCGACCTCGATCCAGACAATGCCGCCGTCAATTACAACCTTGGCCTGGCATATTTCAACAAGAAAGACTACGACAACGCCCTGATCCATGCAAAAAAAGCCTACCAGCAGGGATTTCCCCTGCCCGGCCTGAAGACCAAATTGCTCGCCGTGGGCAAATGGGATGAGCCGGCGCCCTGATGTACCGGGTCACCTGCAAACTGATCGCGCTGCTGCTGCTGGCAGGTCTGCTGGCAGCCGCTTGGGTATTTCCGTTACCTAAGTATGCGCTGGCAGCGGCGATGGCCGCCTATGCCTTGTTGCTCTGGTGGCGCCGCCATGCCTGGCTGATGGCCGTGCCTGCTCTACTGCCGGTACTCGATCTGGCGCCGTGGACCGGCTGGTTTTTTCTTGATGAACTCGATCTGCTGTTGCTGGCCACCGCTGCCATCGGCTACGCCCGCCTGGGGGGTGCCAGCCGCGCGGCCGTCTTGCCGCCCATGTTCAAGGTATTGATTGCGCTGCTGGCGCTGTGTACGACGATCAGCGCAATCATTGGCCTGCTGCCCTTGGTGCCGGCCGACGCCACCGCCTTCGCTACCTATGCCAGCCCGTACAACAGTGTGCGGGTGGCCAAAGGCACCTGGTGGGCGTTGATCCTGCTGCCCTTGCTGCGCGACAGCGCCGGCCCCGATCTCGACGGCCTGCGCCGCTACCTGCTGCCTGGCATGTTGATCGGCTTGGGCCTGACCGCGTGCGCGGTGATCTGGGAGCGCCTGGTGTTTCCTGGACTATTGAACTTCGCCAGCGACTACCGGCCTACCGCACCGTTTTCGGCCATGCACACGGGTGGTGCCGCTCTCGACGCCTACCTGGCGCTGAGTTTCCCCTTTGTTGCCGGAAGTCTCGTACTTGCACGCACCACGGTGCAACGCAGCATCGCGGCCCTGCTCTTTCTGCTGGGCTGCTTTGCCGGCCTGTCGCTGTTTTCGCGCGATATTTATCTGGCCTATGGCTTGACTGCGGCCATTTTGACCGTGTTCCTGCTCAGCCGCGGCGCCCGCCAGGGTCGCTTTGGTGGCGGCGCCATCGTTGCCGGTATCGTGCTGCTGGCAGTGACGGCGCTGGCGCTGCACCGCGCTTTCGAGTCGGGTGGCTATCGCCTGCTGGCCTGCGCCCTGATCGTGCTGGGCGCCGCCTTCGTACTGGCCGGTGCGCCCCAGCGTCTGCGCCATCGCCTGCCATGCGCGGCGCTTGCGCTCGGCCTGTGTGGGCTGACACTGGGCATCACCAACGCCTTCGACAAGGGCGCCTATATTGCCTTTATCGGCGCGGCCGCCTGTTTCGCTGCCGGCGCCGCAGCCATGCTCAACAGCGGATCACGCCGCAGCGCGCTCGGTACCACGGTCGCCGCCGCCGCCCTGCCCGCCATCGCGCTGGCGGCGGTCCTGGTCGGCCAGCACTGGGGCGGAAGCGCTGCGCGAATGGACGGGGCGCTGGTGGTAGCGTGGGCAGCGATTCTGCTGGCCACCGCGCGGCTGCTGCCAGCCCAGCCAGTGCGGCTGGACCAGCGTGGCCTGATGGCGGCGCTGGTCTGCGTGATCGGTTTCGCCACCATCATCCCGATTACCTCCAGCTACTATCTGGGCAGCCGCTGGGCGACTACCAGCGCCGACCTCGACGTCCGCCTGCGGCACTGGAGCGAAGCACTGGACATGATGGACAACAGCCTGACGACCACCGTGTTCGGCATGGGTCTGGGGCGCTATCCCGAGGTGTACGCCTGGCACAATACCCACGGCGAACTGCCGTCGACCCTGCGCTACACCCGGGCCGACGGCCATCCAGCGCTCGAACTGGGGGCCCCCCAGTACAGTGCCGGCTATGGCGAGGTGATCCGCATGCTGCAGCACGTGCCGCTCGAACACGGCCGCGCGTATCGTTTCGAAGCCGACGTCAAGCGCCACGGCAACGGCGGCACCCTGGCAGTGGCCGTGTGCGAGCGCTGGATGCTGTATCCGCAGCATTGCGTGCCGATACCGGCCAAGCTGACCGCAGCCGCCGATAGCTGGCAACACATCGACAGCACCATCATCGCCACCGAGCTCGGTTTTTCCGGCTGGCTAGCGCCCCCCGTCCAACTGGAACTGTCGGCCGACGGTGCCGCTTCCAGCGTGACGCTGACCCGTTTGAGTTTGCGCGATGCCGCCACTGGCAAGGAGTTATTGCGTAATGGCGACTTTGCAGAAGCCAATACCGGCTGGTTTTTCAGCAGCGACCGCAATCACTTTCCGTGGCATATCAAGAACGTCGCCGTCAACAGCGTGTTCGAACAGGGTTGGGCAGGTACTGCCATCCTGTTGATGTTCGTGCTGTATCTGGCTGGCGACTTGCTGATGCGCTGCAGCGAAGGCGAGGCGCAAGCGGCGGTATATCTGGCAGCCCTGGGCAGCTTCTTACTGACCGGCCTGTTCGACAGCCTGTTTGATGTGCCGCGCCTGACCTTGATGTTTCTGCTGGTCGCCTGGGCCGCCGGTTTGCGCGCAGCGCCGCTACGCCGCGCTATCGCCTAGCGCGGGTGGCGCTGGGGCAAACTGTAGAGTGCCAGGCCCAGCCACTCATACAAGGCGTAGTGCGTGCGGCGCACATTTTCAGCCGTCGGGAACCAGCGCAAGGGGTTGAAATTGCCGGTTTCCGCATACATTGTCGGGGCCGGAATCACTTGCATGCCTTCGCGCTCAAAGGCCAGGCGGGCGCGCCGCATGTGCATGGCGTCGGTCACCAGGACGATCCGGGTAATTCCGGCAGCGCGTAGCAGGCGCGCCGAATACAGCGCGTTTTCCGCCGTCGTGCGCGACACCGTCTCGCTCCAGCGGACCGGCAAGCCATAATGATGTTCAAAAACGCGCTGCATGGCCGTGGCCAGCGCCTCGTCATCGGCACGGGTCGACAGCACGCCACCGGTGACCAGCAATGGCAAGCCGGTTTGGCGCGCCAGCAGGGCCGCATAGTTCATTCGCGTCAATGCAATGAAATCGGGAATGGTGCGACCACCATACTCCGGGCTACTGCGAATCCGGCTGGCCGACAACACCACGATGGCACCGGCTGAGTTCGCTGTGGGCGCGCGCAGCACGGGTTCGAGCTGCTCGAGGGGGTGCACCAGCAACCATGAAGCAACGCCGGTCGCCAGGAAGTACAACATGGCAACCGCACCGTGGCGCAGCCAGGCAGACAGGCGCGGCCGCCAGCGACGCAGCAACAGGCCTAGCCCATACAACAGCAACATGCCGGCCGGTGGCAGCACGCACAGCTTGACGGCCGCTGCGGCCAGCTCGGCGATACTCAAAATCAGGCTCAGGCCGCTGACTTGATACCGTGCCGGTTCAGCAGGTCGTACATGGTGGGGCGGCTAATTCCCAGCAGTTCCGAGGCCTTGACGATATTCCCATCGACCCGCGCCAGCGCTTTGACGATGGCGCCGTACTCGGCCTCATCGCGGACCTGGCGCAGATTCAGCGGTGTCTCATCGTCGCCGGTCGCCGGCGAGAGGCCCAGGTCATCGGCCGCGATGTACTGGCCGTCGGTCATGATAACGGCCCGCTTGATGCAGTTTTCCATCTCCCGCACATTGCCCGGCCAGCGGTGTAATTCGATGGCGCCCAGTGCCTCATTACTGAACATCAAGGCAGCGCGGCCTTCCTGGGTACAAAACTTGTTCTTAAAAAAGTGCGCCAGCAGGGTGGCATCGCCGATCCGGTCGCGCAGCGGCGGGATGGTGACGACGATTTCGGACAGGCGGTAATACAAGTCTTCGCGGAAGCGCCCGCTGACCGTCAAATCCTTTAATTTCTGGTGCGTGGCGCACACGATGCGCACATCGACGGCGATTTCCTCGTGGCCGCCGACACGCTCAATGACGCGCTCCTGCAAAAAGCGCAGCAATTTCGATTGCAGCGCCATCGGCAAATCGCCCACCTCGTCGAGAAAAAATGTGCCGCCGTGGGCCAATTCGACCTTGCCCTTGGTTTGCTTGGCTGCGCCAGTGAACGCGCCTTTTTCGTAGCCAAACAATTCACTTTCAAGCAGGTTTTCCGGAATGGCCGCGCAGTTAATTGCCATGAACCGGTTAGCCGCGCGCGGACTGAGGGCGTGCAGCGCCCGCGCCAGCACTTCCTTGCCGGTACCCGATTCGCCCAGGATCATCACGGAAGCGGAGGTGGGCGCCACTTTTTCGATATTGCGGCAAACCTTTTGCATGCCGGCGTCGCGCGAAATCACCCCGGACAGCGGCGAATCGGCTTGCGACTGCTGCATGCGACGGTTTTCCTTTTGCAGCGCATTGATAAAAAATGCCCGCTCGATCACCATGCCAAGCACTTCCGGATCGCAAGGTTTCTGATGAAAATCGTAGGCACCCAGATTGATCGCCTTGACCGCGTTGCCGCGTTCCTGGTTGCCGGTTAACATGATGACGCGGGTGTCCGGCGCCAGCGCCAGAATCTGCTGCAGCGTCGCCAGGCCCTCGCTGGCGCCATCGGGATCTGGCGGCAAGCCCAGGTCGAGGGTGACAACCGCCGGTTCGTGGCGGCGGATTTGCGCCAGCGCCGCCTCACGGTCGCCGGCGACCACCACATCATAGGCATCAAAGCTCCAGCGCAACTGCTTTTGCAGTCCGGGATCGTCCTCGACGATGAGCAGTTTGGGTTTAATTTGGGTCACAGCAATCCTCGCTGATCAAGCAGCATGTTGAACGGCAACGCTGTCGTGATCGAACAGCGGTAGCGTGATGGTGAAAATCGAACCTTGCTGCGGCACGCTGCTTACCTCGAGTGCACCGCCAAGTTCGTGGATATATTCCTGGCTTTCAAATACGCCGATGCCCATACCGGCCGACTTGGTCGATTCGAACGGTTTGAACAGGCGCTCGCGAATAAAGTCTTCGCTCATGCCCTCGCCCGTATCGCTGATGCGGATAATGGCCGCCTGGCCATTGCGCAATACCTCAATATCGACGCGGCCGTCCTTGCTGGTCGCCTCGATGGCGTTCTGGATCAAGTGCCCCACCACGCGCTCGAGCCGCTCGCCGTCGGCCATAATCAACAGACCCGGATCGCGAATATTCATCACCGGATGAGGATCGAACGCCATCTTCAGTGCCACGGCCTGGCGCACGATGGCGTCGATCGACAGGGCGCGTGCGCGCTCGGGGGTGGCGGAGCGGCTCAATTTTTGCAGTAGCAGCTTCATTTTTTGCACCGAAAAATCGATGGTTTCCAGCATATCGTCCTGAAACGCCGGATTATGTTTATGCCGTTCTGCATTCGACAGCAACAGCGACAGTTGCAACACCAGGTTTTTCAGATCGTGCACAACGAAGGTCGACATCCGGTTGAACGACTCAAACTGGCGCGCCACCATCAGCGCATTGGCGGCGCTGTTTTGTGCCAGATAACTGGCGGCCTGGCTGCCGGCAATTTTGAGCAGGTCAATCACTTCCCAGTTGAGGCTGATCCGACTACGCGGTTGGGTCAGCAATATAAAACCGAATAACTGGGCATGCATCATCAGGGGCACCACCAGCCAGCCGCGCGGAACCTCGCGTAACCATGGCGGCAGCACAACATGGTCATACTTGGCAGGGTCAACGGCGAGTTCTGCCAGGTCAATCACCCATTTTTTTTCCTGCATATACAGGCTGAACGGCGAATCGACCGGCTCAATGACACTGGCCGCGCCGATGTGCCAATTGGCGGCCGGTTCGAACTGGCCGCTCTCGCTGCGTATCCACATCAGACCGCTGGGACTTTCCACCAGCGTGGCGACCGCCTTGATGGCGCGCTCGCCTAGTCCGGGACCGGGCTTGGACAAGGTCGCCGTAAAGCGCAACCATTCCTCGCGGTAGTCGTAGTTGTAGCTGTAAAAATGCTTGCTGATGAAAACTCGCAGCCATGCCCGGAAGCTGCCGGAAAACAGCACGCCGACCAGCAAGGCCAGGGTGACGAACAAGAACACCACCTGCATCACCGAACCGAGCGAACCGCCAAAGTATTTCAAGTAATAACCAGCCGAGCCCATGGCCAGCAGGTACAGCGCGGAGCCGAACAGGGCGGCGGAATGAAACATGACCCGCCGCGATACTGCCAGCTCGACTGCCCAGGAAGCGCTGCGCGCCACCGACAGCGCGATCAATGGCACCGTGAGAGCGTGGGCAAGGCCGCGTGCGGCCCAGATTTCGGCGTCGATTTTATGAAATAGCATGGCATCGCTATACATATAAAAATCGTAGGCAAACATGGCGCCGATACCAAGACAGGCGAACTTGATCGCCCAGCGCTCGTTTTCCGGCTTGTTACGGTAGAGCTGCTCGACCAGCAGCATGCCAAGCACTGCCAGTCCGACCCTTACTGTCAGACGGAGGGTCAAGCCGTTGCCCACCAGGTGCTGAAAGGACAGCGCACCGCCAGCGGCGGCCACCAGCAAGATCAGATAAAACACCAGCACCAGCAAGATCGACGGCCGTACCCCAAACGGCAGGCGGCTGTCAGCCGAACGGACTGGTCCGACCAGCAACATCAGAAACAGCGTCCACACGCCATTGCGGGCGATTTCGGCAAATTCAGCGGCGGCAGCCCACTCCGGTACGTCCGCCCACCCCATCGCCAGCACGACACTGGAAACGACCGTCACGGCCGCGGCGAAGGTCAGGGCACGGCCGTGCGATCGCCCGCGCCAGCTGGTGAGCAACAGCACGCCGAGCAGCAGGAACGCCGCAGCGGCAATCAAATAACTGGAACTGGCAATAGTGATCAAAATGCACCATCCGATATGTCAGCAGCGCACAAGGCGGCGTGCGCGCCGTGCAACAAGGGCGCGTGTGGAGTCAGCGGCCGCTACGGAACAAGACCACCTTGAGCGTATCGATCAGCACCAACACGTCGAGGAACAAGCTGTTATTTTTTACGTAGTACAGGTCATATTGCAGCTTTTGGAGGGCGTCCTCCGCTGACGAGCCATAGCCATACCGCACCTGGGCCCAACCGGTAATGCCCGGTTTGATACTATGCCGCACGTTGTAGTACGGTACCACTTCAATCAGTTGCTCGACAAAATAGGGCCGCTCGGGGCGTGGGCCGACAAACGACATTTCGCCTTTGAATACGTTGAACACCTGCGGCAACTCGTCGATGCGCACGCGCCGGATAAAATTGCCGATGCGGGTCACGCGTGGATCATTTTTTGCGGCCCACTGCGGTTTCCCGCTTTTCTCAGCGTCATTGCGCATGCTGCGAAATTTCATGACCTTGAAACTTTTACCGTCCAGGCCGACCCGTTCTTGCGAATAAAACACGGGCGAACCATCTTCCAGAAAGATGAGCAGCGCCGTCAGCATCATGACCGGCAGCGACAGCACCAAAATAATGGCGCTGCAAATCAGGTCGAAGCCGCGCTTCATGAAGGTCCGAATAAAGCTCTGGTCGAAGCCGCCGCCAAACACCAGCCAGCTTGGCTGCAGCGAATCGACCCGGATCTGGCACGTCTCGCGTTCAAAGAAAGTGGCCGCATCGGTCACCTTCAAGCCCTGCAGTTTGCAGTCAAGCAGCTGTTTGATGGGAAAACCACCGCGACGGTTTTGCACCGACACGACGATTTCCTCGACATTGTATTGTTGCGCAAGTGATACCAGAGAATCGCCATCACGCACGGTCAGCAACTGATCGGCAGGCACGCACAGCTCTTCGGTGGAAGCGGGAATGAAGCCGGCAATGACATAACGGTGATAGTTATTGTTTTGCAGCGCCAGCACGCTGCATTCTTTGGCCAGCGGACCGCCGCCGAGGAACAGGATACGCGTCTCCAGAAATCGCAGTTCGGACGATTTGAAAAACACCATGCGCGCGAAAAAAATACCGACCGCGGCGATCATGAACACCAGTAACAAGATACCGCGGCCGAAGTACAGTTCCGGCGCCACATAGAACACCAGGGTCAGGATCACAAAGCCCATCAAAAATGACGGCATCAGCTTCAGGAAAAACGGGTCGCGCAAACCCTCACTGAAGTCGAGCCGGTACATTCCCATGGCACTCATGCTGAAAACAATGGCAATGGTGAATGCAATGGCCGATGTGAAAAAATGATCGAGATGCGCCAGTTTCGGCGCACCCGGATCGAGCAGACGCACCGCCGCCCCTGCATAGGCGGAGCCGAACAGCACCAGTACTTCCACGAACAGCAGGACGAAGACGATCTTTGAGACGTAGTGATTGGATATTTTTAACACATCATTCTCACATTACTGCCCCGGCCTCTACAGCAGGCGCAGGGTGACAAGTCATCGATCGCTCGATACCGTTATTCGTATCGGTCACTGCTGCTGACCGGTCAGATTGGCTACGTACCACGTCATCGCTTGTGCCAGGCCTTCGCCAATCCGATGGGTTGGCGCATAGCCGAGCAGCTCGCTGGCCTTGCTGATGTCGGCTTGCGAGTGACGCACATCGCCGGCGCGAAAATCGACGTAATCAGGTTGATGTTGACGTACATGGGGGAACTGCTCACCAAGCAAGTCGCACATCATCGTGTGCAACTGGTTCAAGCTGGTTCGCTCGTTCAGGGCGACGTTGTAGACCTGGTTGACGGCGCCTGCATCGGTCGCCGTCGCGGCCAGCAGGTTGGCCTGCACGACATTATCGATAAAACAAAAATCGCGACTGGTTTCGCCGTCACCGTTAATCCGCAGGGGCTTGTTGGCGATCAGCTGGGCGATCCATTGCGGAATCACGGCGGCGTAAGCACCGTGGGGATCCTGGCGCGGTCCGAACACATTGAAGTAACGCAGACCCACGGTTTCACTGCCATACGTGCGGGCGAACACGCCGGCGTAGAGTTCATTGACATACTTGGTGACAGCATATGGCGACAAGGGATTGCCGATGACGTCCTCCTGTTTCGGCAGGGTCGGATGGTCACCATAAGTCGAGCTCGAGGCGGCATACACAAAGCGCTTGACCTTGGCATCGCGACTGGCGACGAGCATGTTCAAAAAGCCGCTGATATTGGTGTCGTTGGTGGTCACTGGATCGGCGATCGAACGCGACACGGAACCCAGCGCGGCCTCGTGCAACACATAGTCGACCCCTTCGCACGCGCGCGCGCAATCGGCGGGCACGCGGATATCGCCTTCAACAAAATTGAATTGCTGCCAAATCTGTTCGCCCACCAGGGCGCGCACTTGATCGAAGTTATGTTGAAACCCCGTGGCAAAATTATCCAGTCCGGTTACCCGCTGGTTGAGCCGCAACAGGGCTTCGACCAGGTTAGAGCCGATAAACCCGGCAGCGCCCGTCACCAGCCAATGGTAGCGATTGGTACGCAGATGCTGCTGGAGATCGCTAAATGTCGTCACGGTCATGGATTCCATAAATTACATTGCTTCTTGGTGAGCGCCGACACCCGCAGGAAAGCGGGCGCGGCGACATGCGGTATTACAGGCGCCAGACGGAGAAGCCGGCATCTTTCAAGGCGTGCTGGTCGAACTGCGATTTGACGTCGATGAAGCAACCACCCTTGCTGATCTTGCCCTGCAGCGCAGTCAAAGGCATCGCCATGACTTCCTTGTGCGGCACCGCGGCGACGAGCGCATCGGCGACCGGCAACGCGTCCCAGTCGGTCAGCGAAATGCCATATTCATGTTCAGCTTCCTTGCTCGAGGCAACCGGATCGAATACGTGCACGTCGAGACCGTAAGAACGCAGTTCAAAGACGATATCCGCGACCTTGGAGTTACGCAGGTCGGGGCAGTTTTCCTTGAAGGTCAGGCCAATCACATTGACTTTGGCGCCCTTGATGTGGAAGCCGGCAGCAATCATCGATTTCACGGTCTTCTCGGCAACGAACTTGGCCATACCGTCATTGATGCGCCGACCAGCCAAGATCACTTGCGGGTGGTAACCCACCATTTCTGCTTTGTGCGTCAGATAGTAGGGGTCGACCCCGATGCAATGGCCGCCTACCAGGCCTGGACGGAACGGCAGGAAATTCCACTTGGTACCGGCAGCCTTCAGCACTTCAAGGGTATCAATGCCGATTTTGTCAAAAATGATGGCAAGTTCGTTCATCAGCGCGATATTCAAATCGCGCTGGGTGTTTTCGATCACCTTTGCTGCCTCCGCCACCTTGATGCTCGAGGCGCGGTGTACGCCGGCGGTGACGACCGATTCATACAGGGCGGCAACGAGCTCGAGGGTCTCGGCGTCGTCACCGGAAACCACCTTGGTAATGGTGGTGAGCGTGCGCTCCTTGTCGCCCGGATTGATGCGTTCCGGTGAAAAGCCCACGTGAAAGTCAACCATCCACGTGAGACCCGAATGCTGTTCAAGAATGGGAATGCACACCTCTTCGGTCGCGCCCGGATACACGGTGGACTCGAAGATGACGATGGCGCCTTTCTTCATGTGCAGGCCAACCGTCTTGCTGGCGCCGGCCAGGGGCGTGAAATCGGGATTGTGGGCGTTATCGACGGGCGTCGGCACGGCCACGACAATATAGTCAGCACTTGCCAGGGAGTTAGCATCGGTACTTACAGTCAAATGACGGGCCGACTGCAGCTGTTCGGTGCTCAACTCGCCAGTGGGATCAATGTATTTGTTGTAGCTGTCAATTTTGCTTTGCGACAAGTCAAAGCCAATTGTCGTGCGTTTTTTACCAAATTCCACAGCCAATGGCATCCCCACGTAACCGAGTCCCACTACTGCAATAATGTCATCTGATTTCATTTATAAGGTTCCGTTCAAGAATCAATTTTTGCTATAATATTAACTTTTAATATACCACAGAAACTCTGGCCATTCAACTTAAGGATTATCCAGAAGTAACGCCAAGCGCGCAATGTGTTGTCGCCGGAACATCCTAGATATTTCGATCATTTGAACCGTTACCGTCATTTATCGACCCAGGCAGACGGTCTGCACCATTTTACAAGAGCCAGATTCCGCGGCGACTGCAAAGGGTGCAATGTTAGCACTTCCCAACTTGATTGCACTCAGTCAACAGCTGGCTGTGGTGAACTGTACACGCCGAATTGACAACAAAATGCGTTGTTCGTCATTCTGTGGTGCAATTTTTATCGCAACTGGTTACTAATGATTTGCAGCAATATGCCGAGAAATGTGGCAAGCTACATTTAAGTCCTGACGGCAACTTTTACCGATGTTTAAAACGCAACCTATTTTTGATAAGACACTTGCCATGAATACCACTCTCGCTGCAAATTGCACAACGCTTCTTGAGTCGACCTCGCGTCGTTCTTTTATGCGCTACCTTACTGCAGGTGCCACTGCAATTGCGGTGCAGGGTTGTGGTGGCGGTGGCGCGGCTGCGAACACGGCTGCCACGCCGGTGACGGCACCGGGAGCGGTGGTGCCGCCAGTCACCTCGACGGCACCGGTCACGCCGGCTCCCACTCCAGCCG
Source organism: Massilia sp. PWRC2 (assembly GCF_049896725.1). NCBI lineage: Bacteria > Pseudomonadati > Pseudomonadota > Betaproteobacteria > Burkholderiales > Oxalobacteraceae > Massilia > Massilia sp. PWRC2. The sequence goes on along the minus strand of NZ_JAFCUW010000011.1, from coordinate 28,032 downwards.
CGCCGATCATCCTGACGATTCCTGACATTGCCTTCGTCGAAGGAATGCCGTCAAGTTTTTCCGTTGCCACCTACATTTCCGCCGAAAACGTTGCCGCATTCTCGCTATCGCTCAATGCCATGCCCCTGCCTGCCGGCGTGACGTTCAATGCAGTCAACCGTTCTTTCGACTATGACGGCGTGGGCACGCCTGCCGATACAACCGGCCACATTTTGACTGCGACAGGAGCCTAGATCATGGCGCAAATATCGTCGAACACCTTCGCTGTCGCCATCAAGCCGGTGACCTTTCTGGCGGCATCATTTCAACTTACTTCGGCCGTCGGCGGTAGTGCCCTGCCGTTTGCGCTCGGCTATGCCTTCCGCAAGGGCGAAGTGCCGGCCACCGCCAGCGTCGCCGGTAGTATTCCCGCGCTACAGGTGACGGGCAAAAACTGGTGGCCGGACGGATCACTCAAATTTGCTACCATTAGCGGACGCGCCGACCTGACGGCCAATGTAGCGAAGACAATCAAACTGGCGCTCGGTACATCGACCAGCGGCACCGCTCTTACGACAGCAGACCTACGCCGGACCAATATCACGGCCAGTATCGCCGCGGGCAGTTTTGGCACCGTCAGTTGGGGCGGCGCAGATTGGGACACTCCCTTCCAGTCGTGGATCAGCGGACCACAGATGAGCTCATGGGTTTATCGCAAGGCTGTTGGCAGCGATCCCCACCTGACGGCGTGGCTGGAAGTGCGGCTGTTCGTCGGCGGCGCCGTCGAAGTGCTACCGTGGGTGGAAAACGGCTACCTCAATGTTGCGAACCCTACCAACAAGAACGCCGAATATGTTTTTGCAATGGGGGGGACTGAACGCTTTCGCCGCACCATCGATATTCCAAATCATTGCCGCACCGTGTTGATCGCCGGTACTAACTTCAGTTATTGGTTAGGGACGGATCCGCAAATTATCCCGGCACATGACAAGTCGTATTTACAATCAACGCGTCTCGTGCCGGCCTACAGTGCCGTCATACCAAGCAACGCCACTATTTGGGCCTCAATCCCGAACACGTTCGCTCCGTTTCAACAGGGAAATTATTCGCCTGAAATGGGTCAAGGCGGATACCAAGTTGCTATCGGATTATTACCTGAATGGGATGTGCTTTACATCGCCACCGACGATGCACGTGCTTACGCTGGCGTAATCACAAACGCTTTTAGCGCGGGAAGGTTTGGAATTCATTATCGCGATGAAACGACGCAACGCCCGCTGCGATTTTCAAGTTACCCTAATTTAGTGACAAATGGTGGCGGTTCAGTAGGAATATCAAATACCGGCGCATCCACCAAAAATACATACACCCCTATCTCACAGGGTACGACGCCTGCAACCTGGGACTCGCCTCACCACCCTTCAATAGGTTTTACTGCCTACCTTTTGACTGGAAGATATTATTTTATGGAAGAAGTTCAGTTCTCTGCAACAGTGAACTTCTTAAAAAACACAGATTTTGAACGGAAATTCAGCGCTGGAGTGTTTCAGTCGAACGTCGGCGCAAATACCACTCGCGGCGCTGGCTGGGCAGTAAGAACGCTTGCGCAAGCGGCGTGTATAACACCAGATGATGATTTGACGCTACGGGCAGAATTCTCTAATTCGATAGCAGCGAATATAGATTTTTATTACACCAGATATATTACCCAAACGAGTAATCCATTTGGTTTTATTGCACCATACTCTAACTATGCTGCCGGCTCAGGTATCTACGCAGAATCTATGTGGATGGAAGATTTTTTCACAGCTTCGTTTGGATATACCATGGACGTGGCCTCATCCATACCATCTGTGACTGTCGCGCGCCTAAACGAATTTTTTGCGTGGAAAGCACAGAGTGTTATAGGCCGCCTTGGCGGTACCAGCCCATCGGAATTTTTGTATACCAGTGCGGGCCTCTATACGATGGCTATAGCGCCGACAGAAACGCCTGATTTCACAACCGGGCAGGGCCCCTGGTTCAAAAACTGGGGTGAAATCTATAAAGCGACACTAGGATCTTCTAATCCTGGAGTAAATGGTCCACTACAGGGTGGAAATTTTCCAGAAGCATCAAGCTACTGGGGAAATCTCCAACCAGCGATCGCATACGCTGTTCAAAATAAAGTTGTCGGTGCTGCAGTCGCCTACGATCGCATGAAGTCAGCATCAAACTGGAGCGATTTTGTTAATAGTTCCAACCAAACACCGGTTTGGAGCATTATTCCGCATAAATAAATTAATTTCGAAAAATTTAATATTAGTTGAACGATAGATAAAATATAGCTCATACAATTTCCATCGCAAGGTCAATTCCATCATGACACAAGTCTTCTCAAACGCATTCAGTATTAAAATAAAACCAGTTACTTCGTCAATCCTACCGACTTGGGTTCCCCCAACCGGATATTTTGCCGATGTACCAATGAGCAACAATCCAGCGGATGTCGTTCCTGCCTTGTATGCCGGCGACAGTCAAGGCGCAGATAGCGCTTTTGTCAACTGGGGAGGCAGTGCAGTATTGCGTGACTTTAGTCCATTGGGTGCACAAGTTTACTATAGTAGTGGCCATGAGCCGAGCCCCGACACGCCGAATATGCAATTTGCTCTTATTTGCGATTTCTCAACTTTGCAGTGGAGCGCGACAAATGTTCCGAATTCAAAAAATTCAATTTCGACTATAACTAGTATTGGTGTTTTTTCAGATGGAACACCTTACACACCACACACCTACTTGGGACTCCAAGAACTTCCAGCAGCATGGGGCGGCGCCAAGCGCGGATCATTAGCATCATTCTTCTGGGCAGGAAATAACTACCTAAATCGCATTAATTTATTAGACGTATCGAAGAGTAATTTTGGTTACACTCAACTAACTACAAAGCAGAGTCAGAACGTGGACCCAACACGTATTCGATTCAGTAAAGATGGGGCAGATGGTGGCTCCTACCCTATCACCGTCATCGATAATGTTCGTCAAGGTTGGTGGGTGGCAACAACTGGGAGCGTTGACTACACCCTTTTTGTTGATAAGACGGGAGCAATCACACAATTTCCAGCGCTAGGTGGGAATTTAGCTAACGGCACAATAGTTTTATGCGGAAAGTTAGATCTGCTTATCGCAATCGACGGCGGATACAGCTCTGGCAATTACTCGGGCCAAGGCTATCGTAGCCTCTATTTACGCAATTTGACGTCAGGAATAACGAACTATAACGTCACTCTTGGGGTGGTGCCATCGCTCGGCGATGGCTACGACGGCAGCGTGGGAACATACAATCGTCCAGACATGATGGGATTGCAATGGGTGGAGGAATTAGGATGTATCGTTGGAATTGACAGTACAGTGTCCCCACCAGTAATCGTAAAGCTATCTCCACCGATGTACAATCCGGAAACCAATCCTTGGACTTGGAGTAAAGTCGAAGTGAAGCATTGGTCGTCAGATACTTCTGGATCTACCGCGCTGAAATCTGCGCGGAATGGTATGTGGTCAAAGTTTCGGTGGATTCCCTCCTTGCAGAGCTTTGTTTACTGTACAGCAAAGGACGGCAAGCCTCAGATAGTAAGAATTAATTAGCATAAGTACAATCTAAAGAACTCAGTTTCAAGAAATGACCGACTCGCGGTGGCCGGCGAAATGCGGGGTGTAAAAATTGATTATCTTGAGAATGATCAGCAGATCCAACTTAAATCGGTGATGACTCTCAGTACGCTTTCGTTCAAGCTGGTTTCCAGCCGCGCCGCCTTATTGTTTTCCGTGCCGCGCGCGTCGGAGTAGTAAGGCTGAATTCTTTCAAAATACTAAGCGCTCAAGATTGTCCGCTGAAGGTACTTTTTTAAACATCGACGCAATCGTGACTTCAGCGAAACACCGCAACGCGACGATATATTTTTAGGCCAGTGAAATAGACAGTCAATTAAGAGCCACTGGAAAAATTATTCAAATCTTTATTATCTGAATAACCTTCTCGAATATTCAAACAACCTGGGCTGTGCCAAAGAACAGACAGAACGTTCACGTTCAATACGAAGCTTATTGCTCAGCTGTGTTGATCGTTCCAGAGCTACGCCAAAGTCAGGATTGCTTGAGGCATCTGATTGCTGCATGATTCGTCGAACAATCAGATCTCCTAAAGTTTTCTTGAAATGTCCAGCTTCCCAATACCACTTGGTTTCGACACTGCCCTTCTCACTCTTCAGCGGAATATGCTCACAATTCATTGTGCCAAAACCGCTAAAGTCGAACAGCGCCAGCTTTCTCTCAGGGGCTTCCTGTTTCAGGATTGCCACTTCCTCAACAAGTTGAAGCTTCCATAATTCAAAGAGACTCCATAAACCAGCATCCTCAAACATGGCCATAATCTGCGCATGATATGGATATATTAGCATCTTTACTTCAGCGCCATTTTTCGTTGCCGCTAACAGCAGAGTATGTAATGATTCTAAATCACTCTTTGATAGAGCAAGCTGAGACTTATGGCGAAATATTGCAGCGTTCTCTAATGACCTCTGTTCGAATATTTTATGATAACCGTCGTCTCTTACATAAGCTTTATATTCATTCAAGGGATTAAATCCTTTTGACGAAAGGCTCGCGGTCTCTTCACTACGCTGCAGACGTAGGGTCCGCACCACGTCCTTCAACGTCTCCATCGAAAATAGCGCATCGAATTGCCACCAAATTACACTACGGGAGGGTTCCTTGGATGCTGATGAAGTTGATTTTGTGTTGCCTAATGCAGTGCTAACAGTGAGAAAATCGATAAATTCAACGCCGATGATGATTATGCTAGGCTTGATTCCCGCTGTAGCTAAGTTATCAAGCTGCTCAATGGCTGTGTTGATTCCGGTTCCTGGGACCGACAAATTAAATCCCCGACCTGCGAGACGTCCGAACGCTGGCGAGTCAGGATCAAATCCAATTTCGGCACGTGAATTTCCAAGAATGACGAACTCAGGATTACTATGAATTGCGCGCTGCAGTTTGATCTCACTCTGATAACGGTTTAGGCCAGGTTTAATGACGTTGAATGAGCTGTTTATCACTCCATACAGCCCATACGGATCGACCACGATAACCGACGTCACAACGATAATGACTCCGGCAGCGAGGAACCCGACTACGCTTGCGAGGTAATTCTTGAAATGGGGCTGAGAAGGCGATAACACCGCATCATCCTAAAACTGAAAATATAAAAATTCGGCGGGCCGATTAAGGGACAACAAACTCGCGAGTGCCAGCGCGGCGGTGACAACTGCCCAGCTACGCGTAGGATACCACGTGAACATTCGCGCCATAGCGTCACCTCCGACCTCAGGATTACGCCGGAAATCAAGCGCGGGATCAAAGCGGTTAAGAATTTGCTGAGTGTTAGGAAACGCAAAGATGATAATCGCGACAACAAAAATCCAACTCCAGCTTTCGACGAAGACCGATCCTCCGCCCAAATAGCTCGTTACGCCGAGTATTTCAAAGTACCTCTGCATTGGCGCCAGGTGACGAAATATTGAATCCGGCAGTGCAATACCATTCGCACCAAACATACCTTGGAGAATGATCCACGCGGTTTGGAAATCAGATGCGCGAAAAAACACCCAAGCCACGCAAACTGCAAGAAAGGTGATTATAGTACCTGCGAGTCTCCACATACCCGAGTGCACTGGAAAATGTAAGAATTGCGCCAACCTAGCCCATAGCTGATGGATGCTGAGAAAAACACCGTGTAAAAATCCCCAGATTACGAAATTCCAACCAGCGCCGTGCCATAGCCCGCCGAGTACCATTGTTATCATCAGATTCAAGGAGCGCCGCACGTTGCCGTGTCGGTTACCGCCCAAGGGAATATAAAGATAATCCCGCAAAAACTGCGATAGCGTCATATGCCAGCGGCGCCAGAACTCGGCAATATCCTCAGACTTATAAGGCGAATCAAAATTCAATGGCAGGCGAACACCAAAAAACCTAGACAGTCCGATTGCCATGTCGGAATATCCGGAAAAATCAAAGTACAGCTGAAAAGCGTACGCCAGCACACCTGACCACGCGACTAGCATCGTTGGCGCAGTGCCGCCGTCAAAGACACCCGAGGCGAAGGGCGATATGTTGTCTGCAATCAACACTTTTTTGGCAAGACCGATGAAAAATAGGGTCACTCCAATGGCTACGGATTGCGCGGAAAGACGGAAAAGTTTCGGGTCAGAAAACTGCGGCATCATGTCTTTATGATGAAGCACGGGACCAGCAATCAAGTGCGGAAAGTATGTTACGAACAACAAATAATTAATAAAACGGCTTTCCTTTACCTTACCCTGGTAAGTATCAACAAGAAAAGCGATCTGAGTGAACGTAAAAAACGAAATTCCTACCGGCAGAATAATGTGAAAAATCACTCTATGCAAGCTAAGGAGGTTCGCCAGCGAAGTGGCGAAAAAACCTGCATACTTGTAGTAGATCAGGAGCGCAAGGTTGGCGCAAATGGCTGCGATCAATATTCGGCGGCGGATCTGTACTGGCCCGGTCCGTAAATTCAGCGCACTCCAGTAATTAAAAATAATTGAACCGAGCAGCAGCGGTAAATAACGGTAGTCCCACCATCCGTAAAAAAATATTGAAGCGGCTGCGAGCCACGCGGCGCCCCAGAATTGGCTATTTCGATTGAAAAAAAAGAAACCGACCAGCGTAACAGGCAGGAAAATTAGCAGGAAACTGTAAGAATTGAACAGCATTCTGCTATTACCTAATTGAGTTGAGTGAGACGGTGGATAGAGCGAATTTTGAAAGGTGAAGACGTGATGTCGACCTATCAAATAGGAGGCATTGCATGACGAGGGCGTGGCGTACCAAGGGTGTCACACATGACAGTATTTAACACTCGTTAGAATACGTCAAGTTTAAATTGTACCAATTCGCAACGCTTCGACATAGCTATTACGTATCAGCTATACGGGAAATTTTTGATGTGCAGGTGAAGTCGAATGGTGCGGCTGGCGGGGATCGAACCCACGACCCTTGGCTTCGGAGGCCAATACTCTATCCACTGAGCTACAGCCGCGTTGACATCTAGACAGAGCCGAAGGATACCGTTTTTCCGACCTGCCGTCCATTGAAAATGTTGCTAACGGACGCAGCGCGCTTTCAGACGCTTCACTGAACGATGGCTTAGCGTACGGTCCTGCTACGTGGCCAAAGGCCGGCTGCAAATATCGCGACGGCGAACAACATCAAGCTGCTTGGCTCTGGCACATCGGAAGGGGGCGTTGTCGGATCTGCTTCGCCGGTCACGGTAAAATTAAAGGAAAATCCGAAAATAGGGATTCCGTCAGGGAAAAATGAGATGACGTTGAAGATGGAAGGGTAAATGCCGTCCCATGACGCCGCACCATCAATCGGCAGCTCCAAGGTTGTGAACGGGCTGCCGTCGGCGTCGAACAGATCGAGCGTAGCCTGCGTCAGCTTCACTTGGCGTAATAGATCGATTCCGTCGCCGAAAACGCCCACACCAAGCTCAACAGAATCAGCAGCATCGGGAAAAAGGGGACCGGTGGCCAGCAGCGTCAATGAGATCAGGTTGACACCGTTGCCTTGGTCAATGTCGACTTCGCTGACCGTTAGCGCCAAGCCGTTGCGGGAAAACTCGCTCGGCGCGGCGTTAAACTGTGATGTGAGGTCACGGGCATTGCCACTTACCGAACCATTGAGGTACAGCGAGTAATTGCTACCCAGCATTACGACGGGTGACGCCGATGCGGTGGAAACCAGGCCGATACAAACCGCGATAGACAGCAGAGTAGCGACGAATATATTTTTCATGAAAATTACTCCGGTAAAGCGCAAACAGCGACCGTCCATGGGTAAGCAAATTCCGTTCCATCATTTTATTTCTTATAAAATTCAGTCACTTATCAGAAGGAGACCCCGTACGAAACGTTCACTGTAAAGTTTTTCGACACCGGCTACCGATCAACTTGCCCGCTTTTGCTTTCCTTTAAGGTATCCAGGCTGATCGGCCTCGATTTGCGGTCTCATCGCCCAAGTATCGTCAGCGAGCCTCTGGTGGACGCTGTTTTCATGTGGCGACGCAACACCTGATTTCGTTTCAAATGGATGTCTTTGGGTCTATAATCGGCGAGCGATTGTTTGCAATGTCTCAAGCACAATTGCGCGATTGGGCAAATTTATAGTTTGTTTTAAGGACTTTCATGAGCGACGCACATAACGAATCCGCAATCCGCACTCCCAAGCAGCTCGTCGCTGCCGTGGCTGGGTTCTTCCTCGTCACGGTCATTGGAATCATTTTGCTGGTGTCGTTCGTCACCACCGAAAAACTGACTGGCGCTGGTTCCGATAGCCAGGACAGCAAGGCCATCGTCGCCCGCCTTCAGCCAGTGGCCGACGCCGGCTACACTTTCCGCGATGCCAGCGCGCCAAAAGTACTGCAGTCCGGTGAGGCGGTATTCGCCGCCATCTGCGCTGCCTGCCACGCCTCCGGTGCCGCAGGTGCGCCCAAGCTTGGCGATAGTGCGGGCTGGGCCGCGCGCATTGGTCAGGGTTACGATATCTTAGTCAAGCACGCCATCGAAGGGATCCGCGCCATGCCTGCCAAAGGCGGCAACCCCGATCTCGACGACATCGAAGTAGCGCGAGCCGTTGTCTACATGACTAACAAGAGCGGCGCTGCATTCAAGGAGCCGGTCGCGCCTGCCCCCGCTAGCTCAGCAGGGGCCGCCGAAGCGGCCCCTGCTGCCGCCGTTACTCCTGTTGCCGTTGCTCCAGCAGCTGCAGCTGCCGCAGTAACTGTGCCAGCCATTCTTGCCAGCGCCGACAGCGGCAAAAAAATCTACGACGGCGCCTGCGTTGCGTGCCACGGTGCAGGCATCGCAGGCGCGCCCAAGTTTGCCGACAAGGCTGCTTGGGCGCCACGCCTGGCACAAGGAAATGCAGTGCTGTATGAGCACGCGATCAAGGGATTTCAAGGCAAAGCTGGGGTAATGCCGGCAAAGGGAGGTTCCTCCGCTACTGACGCCGAAGTCAAGGCAGCGGTCGACTACTTGGCGAGTGCGGCAAAGTAGGTGCGCGTGGCTGCGCCCTTTCAGAGGGCGATTTGAAATGGCACGCGAAACATCAGGTAACTAGAATCAGCCTAAGAGATTGACTCGGTGGTCGGAGTCGTCGCTGGCGCAACTGATAAAGGGATGTCGCGATGTTCGTCGAGCAGTTGCCAATCGGTGGTGAGCCATGCCGCGGGCTCATGCCTTGCCCGCGCTTGCCACCTATCGCCCCCGGCGTCCGCGTACTATCGGCATAGGCTCTTAACCCGCCTGCGAGGTCGCGCAGTTCACCGTTGCACTTTTCACTGCGTCATCGCAAGCAAGAGAATTGACGTCATGGAGGGCGACTGCAGCTACGCCGCGCGGCGGGTACCGACGTGATCGCTTCTGTCGTCATCGCCATCGCTGCGCGCGCCTTCCATTTCCGGGATGCCAACACCAATCACACGGCAATGCACGCTACGAAGAATTCCCCGCGCTGGATCCGGCTTTCACCAAAGCGAGTAAGGCCTCTTATTTATCATCGTTAGCCATTGCCGTAGGGCCCAGATGTCCATTCGATACGACTGATGTTTTTTTGCCCCAAGTTGCATTTAAATAGATGCGTGCTGGCGATTCGATAAGGTAGTAAGAGGCAATACCGCAAGTAATACCTAATAACGCACCCAGCCCGGGATGCAGTCCCTCAGCTTGAAGCAAATAAAATGGCTGCTGCCACAAATAAATCGAATAGGACCACAGTCCAAGTAAGCGCAATGGCTTCCATGAAATACATGCCAAGGTCCACCGGCCAGCCTTGCCCAGCGTTCCGATACAAATAGCAAGCGCAAATGAACCAATTATTATTCTTATGGGAAAAGGGAGAGACCACCACTGCACAGCCGCTGCGACGAAAAACGTAAACGGAGCGATCATCCAATCAAACCGACTCGGCAAGCGCGGCAATAGCATAAAAAGTCCAGCTGCAAAAATCGGTAGAGCTGCGACTTCACTCCGATGTGTCAGCGAATAAATTTGAACGTCCGGCGCCGTGAAGTAATAGATCATACATATGCTGACTATTGCGCCAATCAAAAAAAGTAGAGAAGTTATTATTCTTACACGACCAATCCTCGAAAGAATAGCAAGCCCGGACAACACAATATAACTATGTTCTTCTACCGAAAGCGACCAGATATGACCAAGAGGCATTTGATCGCCGCCTTCTTGAGTATAGTAATTCTTAGTGAATGTAATTGCGCTGAAAAATTCCTCCCATCTAACATCGTGGTGCGAGAAAATGAATATTAGTGTCGTTATAGCTAAGTAAGACAGAAATGCGGGAAAAATCCTGGAGACCCTTCGCCTGTAAAATACCGGAATCGGAACGTTATCGATAATTAATATTTTTGTCATTAACAGTCCTGACAAAACAAAAAATAGATTGACGCCAAAATTACCAACATTTATTCCGGGAATCGGGAAGAAATGTCCCACTAATAGCAGCGCAACCGCGAGGCCGCGCCAACCATCAAAATAAAGCAATTTTCCGTTAGGATTCATAAGGGTACGTATCGATATTGACAATGACTTCAATTTTAACTTGGATTCACAAATAAAATTTTATTGAAATTGTTTGTGTTGCAAAATTTTACGTAATATTGCTATCCAAAATGCAAAAATTTCTGCCATCAGCTGCGCTGCTGACTTGACCAGCCGATTACCGGACAGTGATAATTTAAGCGAGTGATAATCAGAGGCGGACGTCACTAAATCGCATCTACCTGCGCTTGAAATGTTGATGTGGATATAAAAATGGCCGCTAGAGCGGCCATTTTCTCCGGCTAAGTACTCATTACCAGATGATGACCCGATCCTTCGGCGCCAAATACATCTTGTCACCCGGCTTGACCTTGAAGGCCTCGTAGAAACCTGGCTGGTTCATCAACGTGCCGTTGGCACGGAACTGGCCCGGTGAATGCGGGTCGGTTTTGACTTGCACGATTTGCTGCGCTTCACGCATCTTCATGCGCCACACCTGGCCAAAGCCCATGAAGAAACGCTGGTCGCCCGTCAAGCCGTCGATCACGGGGGCTTTTTTGCCTTTGAGAGACAATTTATAGGCCTTGTACGCAATCGCCAGACCCGAGTTGTCGGCGATGTTTTCGCCCAGGGTCAGTTCGCCATTGACGGGGTAGCCAGGCAGCGGGCTGTAGCCGCTGTACTGCTTGACCAGCATCTTGGTCTTCACTTCGAAGTTCTTGTGGTCGGCCGCAGTCCACCAGTCACGCAGATTGCCGTCGCCATCGTACTGGGCGCCCTGGTCGTCGAAACCGTGACTGATCTCGTGGCCGATGACGGCGCCAATGGCGCCATAGTTGACGGCGTCGTCGGCACTGGCATCAAAAAATGGTGGCTGCAGGATCGAAGCCGGGAACACGATCTCGTTCATTTCCGGATTGTAGTACGCGTTGACGGTTTGCGGCGTCATGCCCCATTCGTCGCGGTCGATCGGTTTGCCCAGTTTATTCAGTTCGCGATTGCTCTCGAGCACGCGCGAGCGCATGACGTTGCCCACCAGGTCGTCACGCTTGACCACCAGCGCCGAATAATCTTTCCACTTGTTGGGATAACCAATTTTTGGGGTAAATTTTGCCAGCTTGGCCTGCGCTTCCTTGCGGGTCGCCGGACTCATCCAGTCGAGCTTGTCGATGCTCGATTTATAGGCCGCCAGCAGGTTCTTGACCAGCACTTCCATGCGCGCCTTGCGCTCGGCCGGGAAATGTTGTTCAACATACAACTTGCCCAGGCTCTCGCCCAGCGAACCCTCGACGGTGCTGACGGCGCGCTTCCAGCGCGGCCGCATTTCCGTCACGCCCGACAACACCGTGCCATAGAAGGCAAAGCGTTCGTCAACAAACGGCTTTGACAGGAAATTGGCGTAGGAGCCAATCAAATGAAATTGCAGATACGCTTTCCAGGTGTCGAGCGGCGTCTTGGCCGACAATTCGGCAAACCCTTTTAAGTAGCTGGGCTGGCTGACGATGACGTAGCCCACCTTCTGGCTGATGCCGGCGGCGGCCAGGTAACTGACCCAATCGTAGCCGGGCGCCACTTCTGCCATCTTTGCCAGCTCGACCTTGTTGTACGTCTTGACGGGGTCGCGGTTTTCTACCTTGGTCCACTGGACTTTCGCGATCTCGGTCTCGAAATCGACGATTTTTTTGGCGTTGGCGGCGGCGTTGGCGTCGCCCGCCAGCGTCAGCATTTTTTCCACGTGAATCCGATATTTTGCCAATGCATCGGCCAGCTTGGCGTCATCGGCCTTCAGGTAATAATCGCGGTCGGGCAGGCCGAGGCCGCCCTGCGACAGGTCGGCCACATACTTGGTCGAATCCTTGGCATCCTGGTGAATACCGAAATCGTAAGGCACGCCCACGCCCAGCTGGCCCAGGTGCGCCAGCAGCGCCGGCAATTCGGCCTTGTCCTTTAGAGCGGCAACGCGCGCCAGCTCGTCGGTCAGCGGGCTCAAGCCACGGGCATCGACGGTTTTCTCGTCCATGAAGCTGGCATAGTAATCGCCAATGCGCTGGGCGTCAGTGCCAACCGCAGGGCTGCCACTGGCCGATTGTTCGATGATGGCGCGCAGCTGCGGCTGGGTGTCGTCATCGAGCTTCTGGAACGAACCCCAGCTTGACTTGTCGGCAGGGATCGCGGTTTCCTTGAGCCACTTGCCATTCATGTGGCTGAAAAAATCGTCCTGCACCCGCACTGCCGGATCGACATATTGAACGTCGATACCGGAAGCGCTGCCGGCCTTGACTGCGGTCTTGGCGACGTCGGCTTTTGCTGCGCCAGCGGCGCTGGCGTTGCCCATGACGGCGAGGGCCCCCATGATGAGGGCACTGATAATAGTTGGTTTCACGTATTCTCCGCGTATGTTGTTATTGATTTCAATCTAACGATACAAGGCAAGCGCCGGCTGCGGCGCTTCCCGGCGACATCACCTACAGTCTTACCAGATGATCACGCGCTTGTCCGGCGCCACATACATCTTGTCGCCCGGCTTGACGTCAAAGGCTTCATAGAACGCCGGCTGGTTGACCATGGTGCCGTTGGTGCGGAATTGACCAGGCGAATGGGGATCCGTCTTGACCTGGACGATCTGCTGTTCATCGCGCATTTTCATGCGCCACACCTGGCCGAAGCCCATGAAGAAACGCTGGTCGCCGGAGAAGCCATCGATGACAGGCGCCGGTTTGCCACCGAGCGACAATTTGTAGGCTTTATAGGCGATCGCCACGCCCGAGTTGTCGCCGATATTTTCGCCCAGCGTCAGGGCGCCGTTGACGTTGTAGCCAGGCAGCGGGCTGTAGCTGCTGTATTGCGCCACCATGGCATCGGCCTTGGCCTGGAAGCGGGCCCGGTCTTCCTTGGTCCACCAGTCACGCAAATTGCCATCGCCATCGGACAGGCTGCCCTTGTCATCAAAACCGTGGCTGATTTCGTGGCCAATCACGGCGCCGATGGCACCGTAATTGACGGCGTCGTCGGCGCGCATATCAAAAAACGGTGGCTGCAGGATCGAGGCGGGGAAGACGATTTCGTTCATCGACGAACTGTAGTAGGCGTTGACGGTTTGCGGCGTCATGCCCCATTCTTCGCGGTCGATGGGTTTGCCCAGCTTGTTGATGCCGCGGTTGTAGGCAAAGGTGCGCGCACGCATGATGTTGCCGGCCAAATCGTTGGGCTTGATGGTCAGCGCCGAATAGTCGCGCCATTTGTTCGGGTAGCCGATTTTCGGCGTGAACTTGGCCAGCTTGGCTTGCGCTTCTTTCTTGGTTTCCGGGCTCATCCAGTCGAGCGTGTCGATACTTTCCTTGTAGGCGGCCAGCACGTTGGCCACCAGTTGCTCCATGCGCGCCTTGCGCTCGGCCGGGAAATACTGCGTCACGTAGACGTGACCGACCGCTTCACCCAGCACGCTCTCGACAGTACCCACGGCGTTTTTCCAGCGCGGCTGGTTTTGCTTGGTGCCCGAGATGACGGTGCCATAAAAGGCGAAATTGGCGTCATAAAAATCTTTCGACAGATACGGCGAATAAGTGCGCAGCAACTGCCAGCTGAAATACGATTTTAAGGTTGCCAGATCGGTCTCGGCCAGCACCTGGTCCATCGCTTTCAGATAGCTGGGCTGGCCGACGATGACGTAGTCGGTCTTGCCAGCCACGCCGGCGCCGGCAATGGCCGATTTCCAGTCGTAGCCGGGGGTCAAGGCGGCCAGTTCCGTAAAGCTCATCTTGTTGTAGCGCTTGACGGGGTCGCGATTCTCGACCTTGGTCCATTGCGCTTGCGCCAGCGCGGTTTCCAGCGCAACGATGGCTTTTGCTTCGGCAGCGGCGTTCTTGTCGCCAACCATGCCCAGGGTGGTGGCCACGTACTGCTCGTATTTCGACAGCGCTTCGGCCAGCTTGGCGTCATCCTTCTTGAGGTAGTAATCGCGATCGGGCAAGCCCAGGCCGCTCTGGCTGATGCTGACGGCGTAGACGGTCGACTTGCGCGCATCCTGCCCCACATACATGCCATACGGCGTGGTCACGCCGATCTGGCCCAGGTGCGCCATCAACGCCGGCAAGGCCTTTTTATCCTTGACCATGCGAATACGCTGCAACTCGCCTGCAAGCGGCTTGTAACCGAGTCCATTCAGGCGACTCTCGTCCATATAGCTGCCGTACAGGTCGCCGATTTTCTGCATCTCGGTGCCGGGCTGCTTTTTTGGATTTTTTTGTGCCGCCTCGATAATGCCCTGCAGCTGGGGATTGAGATCGTCGCGCATCTTGGCAAAGGTGCCCCAGCTTGCCTTGTCCGCCGGGATTTCCGTGGTGCGCAGCCACTCGCCGTTCAGATACGTAAAGAAGTCGTCCTGGGCGCGGACGGACGGATTGATGTACTCCTTGGCGATCCCGGAAATGGGCGCCGTCGGCGAAGCCGGTTCAGCGGCAAAGGCGAAGGCACTTGCCAGGCTGAAGGTCAGGGTGCTGAGCAGAAATGGTTTCAATGCAGTGTCCTTTTGGGGCAGGGAGAGGAGGCCGGCGGATCGCCGAAAATGTAGCGTATCACACCACACGTGGCCTTGGCTCACCGTCCAGTGACAGCAGCGCGAAAACGGTTTATCCGCCCGGCCCGCCGGCGCCCATGCCGCCGCCCATACCGCCGCGTTTGCCACCGCCGCCGCTGCGCTTGTCGCCCTTGTCGGCGCCACGCGGGGCGTTGTGATTCGGCTCTGCCGCCACCCGCATCAGCTGCTCACCGATCATGCTGGCGACCTGCTGGCGCTGGTTGTCATCGAGCGCATCGTTTACTTCCAGCCACATGGCGCGCAACTGCTGGTCTTCCTGGGCGGTTGCTGCGGCTTCCGCATCGAGGGCGCTGTTGAGATCGCGCAGCTCGACCCTCGGCAAGGCCACGCCACTTTTGAGCGCTTCCTGCAACCGTTCGCGACGGCCCTGGCGCTCGCGCAACAAGGCCTTGCTGCGGCTTTCCACGCGCTGCCACAAGGACAGTTGATTGGGGGTCAATTTAAGTTCGTGGCGAAATTCGGCGGCCATCGGCACCAGGTCTTCGGCGCGCATGTCCATCACCGGGGTGGCGACGGCAACACTGCACACACCAGCAAACGACAAGGCGACAGCGCCAACCAGGCGGCGCAGTTTAAACGGTTTCATGGACAACTCCAGGCGTAAAAAAGCCCACGGGATTTCCGTGGGCAAACCACTTTTGGGTGGGAGGGATAACGCCAGATCACTATAAGCTGGCAATTCGGCAACGCTATGCGCAATTACAAATTCTTACGGCTAAGGTACAGTTGGAAACATGGCTTAACCGGTCTTTACATCCGGAAAGCCACAGGCATGGCCTATACTTTCGCTCTCCGCCCATCGAAAGCCGCCATGTTCAGCTGGGACACGCCCGCGCCATTTATGTTGCCACTGACAGCGCAAGGGGCCGATATCGACGGCCTCGGCCATACCAACAATACCGTCTACGTGCAGTGGTGCGAACAGGTGGCCTGGGCCCATTCGCATCGACTGGGTTTAGGCATCGACGACTACCGCCGGCTCGACCGCGCGATGGCGATCCGCAGCGCCAGCTACGATTACCTCCTGCCCACCTTTGAAGGCGAGCGGCTGACACTCGGTACCTGGCTGGCGGGCGGCGACGGCAGGCTGAGCATGCGACGCCATTTTCAGCTGGTGCGCGATGACGATGGTGCCACCGTCATGCGCGGCCACTGGGATCTGGTGTGCATCGAACTGGGCAGCGGCAAGCCAAAACGCATGCCGGCCGAGTTTGTCGCCGCGTATGTGCAGCCCAAATAAAACAAGCCGGTGCATGGGCACCGGCCTGAATGATGGGAGATTGCCAGCTTGGTTACTTAGTTATTAAGCTGCTTGGCACCGGTCAAATCGTTTTTGTACGAATCAAAAATGCCGACCAATGCATCACGCATGGTGAACTTCGGCGCCCAACCCAGTTCGCTCATGGTGTTGTCGATCTTCGGCACGCGGTTTTGCACGTCCTGATAACCCTTGCCATAGTATTCGCCCGAGGTCGTCTCGACGATCTGCACCTGCTTGGCCGAGGTCGCATACTCGGGGTACTCGGCCGACAGGTCCAGCATCATGTGGGCCAGCTCGCGGATCGAATAATTGTTGCTTGGGTTACCGATGTTATAAATCTTGCCGCTGGCAACGCCGCCTTCGTTGGCGATGATGCGCACCAGCGCGTCGATGCCGTCATCGACATAGGTGAACGAGCGCTTCTGGGCGCCGCCATCGACCAGCTGGATGTTTTCGCCGCGCACGATGTGACCGAGGAACTGGGTCAGCACGCGCGACGAGCCTTCTTTTGGCGTATGGATCGAATCGAGCCCGGCGCCAATCCAGTTGAATGGACGGAACAGGGTGAAATTGAGACCTTCCATGCCATAGCCCCAGATCACGCGGTCCATCAGCTGCTTGGAGCAGGCGTAGATCCAGCGCGGCTTGTTGATCGGGCCATACACCAGCGGCGAATTTTCCGGATCGAATTCGGCGTCCGGGCTCATGCCATACACCTCGGACGTCGACGGGAACACCAGGTGCTTGCCGTACTTGGCGGCCGAACGGACGATCGGCAGATTGGCTTCGAAGTCGAGTTCAAAGACGCGCAGCGGGTCCTTGACGTAGGTCGACGGCGTGGCGATCGCCACCAGCGGCAAAATGACGTCGCACTTCTTGACGTGGTATTCGACCCACTCCTTGTTGATGGTGATGTCACCCTCAAAAAAATGCAGGCGCGATTTGAACGCTTCGTTGGCCAGCAGGTCGCCGATGCGGTCCGACTGCATGTCCATGCCGTACACGTGCCAGTCGGTCGTTTCCAGGATGCGCTTGGAAAGGTGGTGGCCGATAAAGCCATTGACGCCGAGGATGAGGACTTTTTTCATTTTGAGGGGCACGTGTAAGGCCAGAAATGTGATCGTCGATTATACCATTGGCATATTTGACCGCCAGTGGCCCCCCAAATACCGCCAGCGGGCCGATACACATGGAAAATCGGGGAGTGCGAGCCCCAGCGATCGGCTCTATACTGAACGGGTCCTGCCCCCTCCAACCGCGTTCCCCACCAGTTCCTCATGGGTCTCTCTTTTAAACAGGCTTGCCTTGTCGCCTTGGGCCTCGCTGTCGGCCTGTCGGTATCGCTGCAACTGTCCGCCCTGGCCCAAAAAACCGTCGAGCCGAGCATGCCCATCGACGATCTGCGCCAGCTGGCCCGGGTCTATGGCGTCATCCGCCACGACTACGTCGAGCCGGTCGACGACAAGAAGCTGCTCGTCGACGCCATCGGTGGCATGGTTGCCGCGCTCGATCCCCACTCCGCCTACCTCGACAAGGACGCTTACCGCGAGCTGCGCGAAGGCACCGAAGGCCGCTTCGTTGGCCTCGGCATCGACATCGTCCCCACCGACGATGGCAAGCTGCTGGTGGTCGCCCCGATCGAAGACGCGCCGGCCTGGCGGGCCGGCGTCAAGGCCGGGGATTTGATCAGCCGTATCGATGACGTCGCCATCGCTGCCATCGGCGCCGACGAAGCGGTCAACCGCATGCGCGGCGAAGCGGGCACGCAGGTGGCGCTGACCATCGTGCGCGCCGCCGCCGCCGCCACCACCACCACCATCGTGCGCATCACGCGCGCCGAAATCGTCCAGCACAGCGTGACGGCGCGCATGATCGAACCCGGTTACGGCTGGCTGCGGGTGGCGCAATTCCAGGAGCCGACGGTGGGCGACCTGGTGGCGCGCCTGGCCGCCCTGTACCGGCAGGATCCGGCCATGAAAGGACTGGTACTGGACTTGCGCAACGATCCCGGTGGCGTGCTGCAAAGCGCGGTTGGCGTCGCCGCCGCCTTCCTGCCACGCGGCGCGCTGGTGGTGGCCACGCGCGGTCAGCCGGCCGCCTCGCACCAGCAGTTTCGCGCGCGCGCCGACGACTATATGCTGCAGCCGGGCGCCGATGTGCTGGCCAGTCTGCCGGCCGCCGTCAAACGGCTGCCGCTGGTGGTGCTGGTCAATAGCGGCTCGGCCTCGGCCTCCGAAATCGTCGCCGGCGCCCTGCAAGACTACCGGCGCGCCACCATCATGGGCAGCCAGACTTTCGGCAAGGGCTCGGTGCAAACCGTGCTGCCCTTAACTGGCGAAGCCGCCGTCAAGCTGACCACCGCGCGCTACTACACGCCACATGGCCGCTCGATCCAGGCCACCGGCATCATCCCCGACCTCGCCATCGACGACCGCAGCGTCGACGACAGCGCAGGCGCCGCCCGCAACGGCCGGCGCCTGCGCGAAGCCGATTTGCCCCAGCACCTGAGCAACGGCAGCACGCTGGCGCTGCACGCATCACCCAACGACGCCCTCGACGATGACGTCGAGGACGGCGAGCGGGCGGCAGCCGACTACGGCAGCGCCAGCGATGTACAGCTGCGCCAGGCAATTAACCATTTAAAAGGTTTGCCCGTGCGGCTGGCGGCCCGGCGCCCCTGAGCGGCAGGGTGCAGACGGCGCCCATCGACGCCGCTCAAGCCGGCAATCGGGCAATTGCTGGGCACGCGCGCGCCTGTGTAAAATACGCGAAACGGTTTTCTCACCAGTTTGATCACCGGCCCAGTTACCAGCACGTATCACCTATCCGCGGTCAAACCGGCGCTCCCCGCGGCGCCGTCACCAGAAAGCACGACCATGAAACAAGTTGTCATCAGCGGCACCGGCCTGTTTACGCCGCCCTACGCCATTTCCAACGAAGAGCTGGTCATCGCCTTCAACCGCTATGCCGAACAGTTCAATACCACCCACGCCGACGCCATCGCCGCCGGCGAAGTGATGGCCATCGAAGGCTCGAGCGCAGCGTTTATTGAAAAAGCCTCCGGCATCAAGTCGCGCTACGTGATGGAAAAGGCCGGCATCCTCGATGCGGCGCACATGACGCCGCGGATCGCCGAACGCGGCGACGAGCAATTGTCGCTGCAGGCCGAAATGTGCGTCGCTGCCGCCAACGAGGCGCTGGCACGCGCCGGCCGCACGGCCGCCGACATCGACATGGTGCTGGTCGCCTGCAGCAATCTGCAGCGGGCCTACCCGGCCATGGCGGTCGAAGTGCAGGCGGCGCTCGGCATCGATGGCTTTGGCTTCGACATGAACGTGGCCTGCTCGTCAGCCACGTTCGGCATCCAGACGGCGATGGCGGCCGTGCAGACGGGCCAGGCCCGTGCGGTGCTGGTGCTCAATCCTGAAATCACCAGCGGCCACCTGAATTTCCGCGACCGCGACAGCCATTTTATTTTTGGCGACGCCTGCACCGCGCTGGTCATCGAGGCCGCCGATACAGCCGTCAGCGCGCACCAGTTCGAGATCGTCGAGTCGAAATTGAAAACGGCGTTTTCAAACAACATCCGCAACAACTTCGGTTTCATGAACCGCTTCGATGAAGCCGGCGCTGGTCAACCGGATAAACTGTTTAGACAGCAGGGCCGCAAGGTCTTCAAGGAAGTCTGTCCGATGGCTGCCGACACCATCCGCGCCACGGTGGCCGCCGCCGGCGTCGAACTGGCCGAGGTCAAGCGCTACTGGCTGCACCAGGCCAACCTCAACATGAACCTGCTGATCACCCGCCTGCTGCTGGGCCGCGACGCCGAGCCCAGCGAAGCGCCAGTGATCCTCGACACCTACGCCAATACCTCGTCGGCCGGCTCGATCATCGCCTTCCACAAGCACCAGGACGATTTAGCGGCCGGCGCGCTGGGCGTGATCTGCTCGTTTGGCGCCGGCTATTCGATCGGCTGCGTGGTGGTGCGCAAGAAAGCCGCCTAGCCGCAGCAGGCATTACAGGCTGGCCGCCAGCACGGCCCCTTCGCGGATGGCCCGCTTGGCATCGAGTTCGGCGGCCAGCGCGGCGCCACCGATCTTGTGAAAGGTCGGCCCGCCGCTGGCGCCCGCAGGCGGCATCAGTTCAGCGAGGCTGTCCTGGCCGGCGCAGATGATGACGTTGTCGACCGCCAGCAGCTGCTGTTGGCCAGCCACGCTGATGTGCAGGCCGGCGTCATCGATGCGCTCGTACTGCACCCCGGCCATCATCTTGACGCCGCCGCGCAGCAAGGTGGCGCGATGGACCCAGCCGCTGGTTTTGCCGAGGGCCGCGCCCGGGCGCGATGCTTTCCGCTGCATCAGCCACAGCTGTCGGCGCGGCGCCGCCACCACCGGCGCCGTCAAGCCGCCCGGCGAACTGACCGTCAGATCGACACCCCACTCGCGCGTCCACTGCGCCAGCGGCAGCGGCAGCGCCGCGCCGTCGTGCAGCAGATATTCGGCCACATCAAAGCCAATGCCGCCGGCGCCGATGATGGCGACCTTCGCGCCCACCACCGCGTGGCGCTCGAGCACATCGAGGTAAGAGAGCACCTTCGGATGGTCGATGCCGGCAATGGCCGGCAGGCGCACGCGAATGCCGGTGGCGACGATGACGTGATCGAACTGCTGCAGGTCGGCCGCGGTGACGCGGCAATTGAGCACCAGCTTGACGCCGGTGCTTTCAATTTTGCGGCCAAAGTAGCGCAGCGTTTCGGCAAATTCTTCCTTGCCCGGGATTTGCATGGCAATTTTAAACTGGCCACCAATGGCAGACGCACTATCGAACAGGGTGACCTCGTGGCCGCATTCAGCGGCAACGGTGGCTGCCGACAAGCCGGCCGGCCCGGCTCCCACTACCGCCACTTTTTTCGCTTGCCGCGCCTGGCGATACACCAGTTCCGTCTCGTGGCAGGCGCGTGGATTCACCAGGCACGACGCGCGCTGGTTGGCAAAGGTGTGGTCGAGACAGGCCTGGTTGCAGCCGATGCAGGTATTGATGTCGTCGGCGCGGCCAGCTGCGGCCTTGTTGACGAAGGCGGCGTCGGCCAGAAACGGCCGCGCCATCGATATCAGATCGGCGTCGCCGCGCGCGAGGATGGCCTCGGCATCGGCCGGCATATTGATGCGGTTCGACGCCACCACCGGGATGCCCACCTGCTGGCGCAAGCGTCCGGCCAGCGAGGCAAAGGCGGCGCGCGGCACCGAGGTGACGATGGTGGGAATGCGCGCCTCGTGCCAGCCATAGCCGCTGTTAAGAATGGTGACGCCGGCGCTTTCGAGCGCTTTGGCCACCGTCACCACGTCATCCCAGGTGTTGCCGCCATCGACCAGGTCGAGCAGGGAATGGCGGTACATGATAATAAAATGCGGCCCCACGCGGGCGCGGATGCGCTTGACGATGTCGACCGCCAGGCGCATGCGCTGCTCGATGGCGCCGCCCCAGGCGTCGCTGCGGGTATTGGTGCGCGCGCACAGGAACTGGTTCAACAGATAGCCTTCGCTGCCCATCACTTCGACGCCGTCATAGCCGGCCGCCTGCGCCAGCGCGGCGCAGCGCGCATAGGCGGCGATAGTGCGCTCGATACCGCGTGCACTCAGGGCGCGTGGTTTAAATGGCGAAATGGGCGATTTTTTGGTCGACGCCGACACCACCAGCGGCTGGTAGCCATAACGGCCCGCGTGCAGGATCTGCATGACGATCTTGCCACCTTCTGCGTGCACCGCGCGCGTCACCTTGCGGTGATTAAACACGTCGCCGGTAAAATTCATGGTGCCGCCAAACGGCAGCAGCCAGCCCTCGCGGTTGGGCGAGATACCGCCGGTGACGATCAGCCCGACCCCGCCGCGAGCGCGCTCGCGGTAAAACGCCGCCAGTTTGTCGTAGTGATAAAAGCGGTCTTCCAGCCCGGTGTGCATGGAGCCCATGATGACGCGGTTGCGCAAGGTGGTAAAACCGAGGTCGAGCGGGGCGAGCAGGTGCGGATAGGGGCTGGTCATGGCAATCTGAAGGTCGAATAAAGTGGGCATTCTTCGGCGCGCGGCGGCAGCAACGTTACAGTGGTGTCCCCCGCACGATTGATGCGCGGTGCCGCAACTGCCACAGTGCATGTTACGCTCGGTTAATGGCTCGGCTCATGTTTACCCGTTTATTTCGTTCGCTGCTGCTGGCGTGTGTCCTGGCGGCCACTGGCGCTGCCGCGGCCGTGCCCGCGCTGACGTCGGCTGCGGCGGCGCCGCTGGAACTGACGGTCGAGCGCATCGCCGGTGCCGACGGCAGCGCGCTCTACCAGATTGCCTCGAGCGGCACGGTAGCAGCTTCGCCGGCGACGGTGTGGCGCGTGCTGACCGATTACAACCGCATGGCCGACTACGTGCCCGACCTGAAAAGCGCGCGCGTGGTGGCGCGCGATGGCGACAAGGTGATCCTCGAGCAGCACGGCGCGGCGCGCATGCTGTTTTTCAGCCGCGACATCCACCTGATCGTCGAGGTGCACGAACAGGCACCGCACCGCATCGATGTCAGCCTGATTGATGGCGACATGAAAGTCTACCGCTGCAGCTGGGAAATTAGCGCGGTGGCGGCCACCGGTGGCAGCCGTATTTTATACAACGCCAGCATCGAGCCGAAGTTTTATGTGCCGGGGCTGGTGGGGACGAGCATGGTGCGCAAGGATATTGCGAAGATGATGACGGCAGTGTTGCTCCACCTCGACCGCGCGCAATAAGCGAGCGCGGCCAGCCACTCAGGCGGCGTAACTGCCGCGCTGGCGGATTTCGGCGAAACTGTCGATATTGCCGATCTTGACCGTCAAGGCATTCATGCGCGGTTGCGGCGACATCGGTCGCCAGGCAAATTGCCATTCATGTTCATGGGCTTCGGCCAGCGACTTGGTAAACAGCGCGCCGAGGGCGGCGCGGGCGCCGTACTCGATGGCGCCATCAATACCGGCCCAGCTCGGTAACGTTTTTTGCACGGCGCGGTGCAGCCGTTCGCCAAATTCTTCCGTGTTGTGGATCACCAGGCAGGCGCCTTCGGGGGCGTACTGGTCGAACAGCACGCCATCCCAGCGGGTGGAAAATGCCAGCACCAGCGCGCCGTTGGCGGGCATCAGGCGAAACTGGCCCTCATGCAGGGCGGCGTCGAGATCGGCGCGGCCGGCGTAACGGTGCAGCGTGGGGGGGCGTTGGTAGTCATGCATGATAAACATCCGAATATGAGGGAGCGCGCGCAAAAATAAGCGCGCCAAAATCAAAATAAAAGCGCCCCGCTTTACGAATGGAGCGCGCGGCGCGCATTATGCGCCAGCCGCATGTGTTTGGAGGCGATAAAAATTTCGCGCAAGAGGAAGCAAAAGCTGCCGATCAGGCCCACCATGGCCAGCACGAAGCAGCCGGCGATGTAGCGGTCGAGCGGCAGGCTGGTGGTGTCACCGAGAAACAGCATGGCGATCACCAGGCAAATCAGCAAGCCGCAGCCGGTCGACAGGGTAATGGCGGCATTGATCAGATGGGCACGGCCATACAGGATGTCGAGCTCGGTCACATATTTCGCTTCGGCGGCAATTTCCAGCCGGTCTTCCAGCACCCGCGAGCGGTCAATGATGCGGGCCAGCCGGTTGGTCAGCACGGTCAGCTTGGTGGCCACGCCGGTGAGCAGGAATACCGGGGCAATCGCCAGCTGGATCACGTGGCCGATGTCGGCGATCTGAATGTTCATGGCCGCAATCTCCGTGTTGTTAAATAGTTGGCGTCGGCGCCAGTGTAGCAGCCCGGCCCGGCGCCGTAACTTGCGGCTACTACCTAATCAAATTGGCCATGACGCTTGAATTGCTCGGTGGCCGCCACCAGCGCGGCCGCAATGCCCGTTTCCAGCGCGCCATGGCCGGCGTCGGCGATCATTTTCAGGCGCGAGCCGGGCCAGCCCTGGTGCAGGCGGTAGGCCGATACCGGCGGGCAGATGACGTCGTAGCGGCCCTGCACAATCACCGCTGGCAGGTGCGCAATGCGCGGCAGATCGCGCAGCAACTGGCCCTCTTGCAGAAAACCGAGATTAGCCATGTAGTGCGATTCGAGCCGGCCGACACCGAGGTCGAGCGTGTCAGACGCCGCTTCCTCCGGCTGCGGCAGCAGGAACACGCGGCGACCCTCGAAGCGGCTCCAGGCGCGCGCGGCCGGCCAGTAGCGCGCCGGATCGTCGCTGAGCATGCGGCTGGTATAAGCCTTCAGCAGATCGGCGCGCTCGGCCACGGGGATGGGGGCGACAAAGTCGTCGTAGAGCTCCGGATAAAACGCTTCGATGCCGCGCAAGAACCAGTCGATCTCGCTGGCGGTACACAGAAAAATCCCGCGCAGCACGAAGCCGAGGCAGCGCTCGGGACAGGCCTGGCCGTACGCCAGCGCCAGCGTCGAGCCCCACGAGCCGCCGAACACCAGCCACTGCTCGATATCGAATTTGCGGCGCAGCGTTTCGATGTCGTCGATCAGCAGCGCGGTGGTGTTATTTTTCCACTCGCCCAGCGGCGTCGATTTGCCGGCGCCGCGCTGATCGAACAGGATGATGCGGTAGTGTTGGGGATCAAAAAAGCGCCGGTGCTGGGGCGACAGGCCGGCGCCCGGGCCACCGTGCAGGAACAGCACGGGCACGCCGCGCGGGTTGCCCACTTCTTCCCAATAAATGGTATGCCCGCCGCCCACTTCCAGCATGCCGTGGCGGTTGGGCAAAATAGGCGGGAACAGCGAGGTGGGGCTGGGCATGGGCGGTCTTTTCTCGAATGATGCGCCGATTGTAGCGCACTGACGGCGCGCTCAAAAGCAGGGTGTATGGCGCACTGCAGCGGGGCGCGGCCGTCGATCGCCGGCCGCGCCAGCAGTCGGCGGTGGCACATGCATTGCAGCGGTATGTCGATCGACGGTGCACGCAAAAAAATGCCATAAAAAGGGACGGGCCGCGATCGCCTGCGACCACGTCCGTCCCTCTGTTGCGCGTGGCCCCGGCATGCCAAGGCCGATCACCGCATTACCGCATTACGACATGTGTTGCCCACCATTGATGGCGATATTGGCGCCCGTCACAAAAGCGGCCTCATCGGACGACAGGTAGGCCACCAGTCCCGCCACTTCTTCCGGTTTGCCCAGGCGCGCCATGGGAATTTGCGGAATAATTTTGGTATCGAGCACTTCTTTGTCGATCGCCATCACCATCTTGGTGCCGATATAGCCTGGCGAAATGGTATTGACGGTGACGCCCTTGCGCGCCACTTCCAGCGCCAGTGCCTTGGTAAAGCCGTGGATGCCGGCTTTGGCGGCCGAATAATTGGTCTGGCCGAAAGCGCCCTTCTGGCCGTTGACCGACGAGATATTGATGATCCGGCCCCAGCCGCGCTCGACCATGCCATCGCACACCGGCTTGGTCATATTAAAAATCGAATCGAGGTTGGTGCGCATGACCAGATCCCAGTTCGGCTTGTCCATTTTTTTGAACGTCATATCGCGCGTGATGCCGGCATTATTGACCAGCACGTCGACGGCGCCCACCTCGGCGGTGATGCGGGCAATCGCCCGTTCGGCCGAATCGTAATCGGCGACGTCGCATTCATAGGCGCGAAATTCAAAGCCCATATCGCGCGTTTGCGCCAGCCAGCTGTCGACTTTGGTATTACCGGGCGAATAGGTGGTGACCACCTTGTAGCCGAGGGCGGCCAGCTTGATACAGACCGCTTCGCCCAAACCGCCCATCCCGCCTGTCACCAGTGCAACTCGTGTCATGTCTGTGCTCCTCTTTTGTTTTAAGTTTTATTTTGAAAATGCTCGCTGATTGACCGCTGCCACGCGCTTGCCCTGACAAGCGTCGCCAAAGGCGGGGGACGCCGTGGGGCGAGCGGCACTGGCCATCTCCGCAATGTTGCCATTTACATCAACCACATTAATCGCGCTCGACCGCCAGCGCGACCCCCATGCCGCCACCGATGCACAGGCTGGCCAGGCCGCGCTTGGCATCGCGCCGCACCATTTCATGCAGCAAGGTCACCAGTACACGGGCACCGGACGCACCGATCGGGTGACCGAGCGCGATGGCGCCGCCGTTGACGTTAATTTTATCGGTATCCCAGCCCATTTCCTGGTTGACGGCGACGGCCTGGGCGGCAAACGCCTCGTTAATTTCCATCAGGTCGACGTCTGCATGGGTCCAGCCGGCCTTTTGCAGGCACAGGCGGGTGGCGGAGACGGGTCCCATGCCCATCACGGCCGGGTCGATGCCCGACGAGGCATATGCCTTGATACGCGCCAGCGGCGTCAAGCCCAGCGCCCTGGCCTTCGAGGCGCTCATCATGATGACGGCGGCAGCGCCGTCGTTCAAGCCCGAAGCATTGCCGGCGGTAACGCTGCCTTCCTTGTTAAACGCCGGCCGCAGGGCGGCCAGCGCCTCGAGCGTGCTGCCATGCTTGGGGTATTCGTCGCTGTCGAAGACGGTGACGCCTTTTTTGCCGGGGATCTCGAGCGGCAGGATTTCGTTTTTGAATTTGCCGGCCAGTTGCGCCGCTTCTGCCTTGCGCTGCGAGGCCAGGGCAAACGCATCCTGCATGGCGCGCGTGATGCCGAATTTGGCGGCCACGTTTTCGGCGGTGACGCCCATGTGGTAATGGTTAAAGGCGTCCCACAGACCGTCGACGATCATGGTGTCGACCAGCTTGGCGTCGCCCATGCGAAAGCCGTCGCGCGAATGGGGCAGCACGTGGGGCGAGGCGCTCATGTTTTCCTGGCCGCCGGCGATGACGATCTCGGCGTCGCCACAGAGGATGGCCTGGGCCGCCAGATGGGTGGCCTTGAGGCCGCTGCCGCAGACTTTATTGATCGTCATGGCTGGCACCATATTCGGCAGGCCAGCCTTGATGGCGGCCTGGCGCGCCGGATTCTGGCCCGCGCCGGCAGTGAGCACCTGGCCCATGATGACTTCACTGACGGCGCCGCCATCGATTCCGGTTTGCGCCAGCAACTGGGCGATGACGTGGGCGCCCAGATCGACAGCCGGGATTTTGGCGAGGGCGCCGCCGAATTTACCGACCGCGGTGCGGCCGGCGGCGACGATGACAACTTGTTCCATGGTGGTCTCCGATGAATCTGGCTAGGCCAGCAACTATGATGGGCTACGGTGTAAATATTTATACCGGCCGCGCAATGGCGCCGGCTTGTATCAATGTACACCAGCGCCCGTACGCAAAACCGGTCACCAGCGAATTTGATGCGGACCGCATCGAAAATGTGACAGGCATTTACAAAATTAACCGCCCATCTATTACAAATGCGGGATCCATCAATCAGACCAACGGCAGCGCCAAATAATCCCTGCTAACGCAATAATTCTTTAAGCATTTGATTCAAATCAATCTTATCAGCAAATTTAATGAAAACAATCAGGGATTACCCCACCTCGTTATACACAAGTCCGAAGCGCCGAACGCCGGAGCTGAAAAATCGTTTACTTTCAATGACTTGCAGCAGCCCTTGTAAACTTGATCGTTTTCGCGTTTACTCTCGTCTTTT
>NZ_JAFCUW010000010.1:0-213333 GCF_049896725.1 Massilia sp. PWRC2 | reverse complement strand
CCACACCGTCCTGCACCATCAGGAAGTTGAACGGGTAAGTTCCCGCATTGGCCGGCGCCGTTACATTAAAAGAGAAGGACACTTGCTGTCCTGGAGCGATAGAGCCGGGCAATGGGACCCGCCCGCCGTTCCAATACTGAACACCTCCCACCTGGGGGGCGCCAAGGCTGTATAGCGCGGCCGAGGTCCACGTTGTGTTGCCAGTATTCTGCATAACGATGGTTGCCGGATAGCTTAGACCTGCCGTCATCTGACCGGTCACGGACATGCCGACTATCGATGCACCATTTACTCGCGCGGGCGCCACCACGTTCACCACCACGTTCGTGCTCAGCACCCCAAACCACTCGACGCCATCCTGCACCATTCCCCACTGAAAATTGTAGCTGCCTGGGGAGGACGGCGCGGTGACATTGAATGTGAACGTTGCACTCTGTCCCGGATTAATAAACCCGGCAAGACCAACCCGGCCGCCGCCCCACGTGACGTTGTCCGTGGGGTTGCGCGAACCGAGGGCGTAACTGAGCGCTGGCGACCAGGTTTTGGTCCCGCTGTTAAACATCGACAGCGTTACCGTATAAGTGGCGCCAGCGGTCATGGTGGTCGGTACTGACTGTGTGCCAAAACTGGCATCGTTGTACATCGTCTCGCCACCCGGCGGCGGCGGCGGCGGCGCCCGCAACTGTTCAGGTGCCGTATCGATGACGGCCCGGGTTGCCTGTGCGTGGGCGTTGATGGTCGATAGAAGGGATAACAACAGCAGCAGGATGACCAGCACCCAGCGCGACAGTGCGTTCATGCGGGCGATCATTTCTTCACCTCGGCGATCTGGTGCTGGTGCAGATAGATGTACTGGGTCGACTGGGCCGGGTTCGGTCCTCCCGTTCGTCTTGTATAAAGCAGTTGTCCTGCCGGGCTGTACACGGTCACGGTGACAGTGCCGTCGATGGCCGTGGTTTTTACGCGTCGGCCAAAACCGTCATACACGTAGGTATCGAGGTTGGTGGCGGTGGCGAGGCGATTGCCCAGATCAAAACCAAAACTCTGGCCGCCACGCGAAGTGACGTTGCCGCGGTTGTCGTAGCCATAACTAAAACTGAAGCCGCCTGCGGTGCTCTGCAGGGTGTCGAGCAAGTTGCGGGCGCCGTAGTTATAAGTGCTGACACGGCTGCCGATGGTACTCGTTCTCAGATTGTCGAGGACATCATAACCGTAGCTGGCATTGCCCCACATGCCAGGCGCATTGGCCGTATAGAGCCGATCGAGGCCGTCATAGCTCATGCTACGGCTGGTGCCGGCGCCGATCTGGTCCGTGATGCCAGTAACGTTGCCGTTCTGGTCGTAGGCGTACGCATCCTGGATGACGCCCGTATCCTGGGCCAGCGCCGGCAGGCCGCGCAGGTTTTGCGTCATGGTGCGCACCTTGCCGTTGCCATAGCTGAAACCAGCAATCGCGCCGCTCGGGTGATATTGCAGATTGCTGGCATAGCTGCCTACGTGCGTGGGCCGGCCCAGCGCGTCGGGATCGTAGGTGACGCTCTGGTTGCCGATGCTGTTTGTGGCGGATGGATACGTCAGCTGCGCGGGATGGCCGTTGGCGTTGTAGATCGTCTCGAGCGTGTAGCTCTCGCCCTCAAAGGCGAGCGACGCACTGGTTGGCTGGCGGCGGCCGTTGTAGTTCATGGTCCAGACTGCCCCGGCTGAGGTCACCGACTTTGGCTGCCCATCTGCCCAGTAATCGCGCGCAATGGCGGCGCTGCCATCACCGTAGCTGGTGGTCGTCAGCCGGTTCATGGCGTCGTAGCCGAACGAAACCTTCGCAGCGGAAGGAACGCTAGTTAAATCGCAGGCCGCACTGGTCAATGCCGTGCCTAGTGCACGCCAGCTGACGTTGTTGGCCGCATCGAGCTGCTGCAAGGTTGCGCCCGTTTCCGGCTCGATGGTCTTGCACAGGCGAGCGTAACTGTCGTAGATGTAGCTGCGAGTTGCAGCAGCATAGACGCCTGCGGGTGAGCTGCCATTGCGCGTGATTGCCAATGGCTTGCCGAACACATCGCGGTTAATAGCGACCAGTAACCCTTCGGGCGCCGTCATGCCGGTGAGGGCGTCGTCCGATGGGGTGTCAAACGCCTGGTAACTGGTGGTGCTGACGTTGCCGCGCGGGTCGCGCACGGTTTTGCTAAAACCGTTGTTGTAATAACTGTAGGTCGACAAGGGGCCAAGCTCGCTGTCTGCCCGCACCTCGGTGGGACGGCCGAGGGCGTCGTAGCTGGTGGTGACGCCCTGCACCAGCTGGGCGTCGTACTCGCGCCGAGGATAGGATGCGAAGGTGGTCCTGCCGGCATGGTCGAAGGTGGTTTTGACGAGCGATTGTGTGCCGCTGACGTTGGTTTCGTAGCTCCAGGCATAAGCTGGCCGCCACAGGGCATCCATATAGATTCGCGTCCAGCCGTTGCCAGTGTTGACATCCTGGCGCCAGTGTCCGGCGACCAGATCGAACTCGTCTACGTCCCTGCGCGTAAAACTGATCGTCGTGGGATTCCACACGGGATCGCAGGCGGTAGGCGGAACACATGGCGCCCTTGGATAGGTAATGCCGCTCAGCCGGCCCATCGCATCGTAACCATAGGCGGTTTGCAAATTCATCGGATCAGTGACGCTGGCGATGGTGCCATCGTCATTGATTTCTGCGCTTTCGGCGCTGTTATCGGGATAGCTCACACTGCGCGGCAGACCGCGCTTGTAGTTGGCAAAAGCCGTCACGTGGCCGAGCGCGTCACTTCGGGTCAGCAAGGTGCCATCGGCGTTGTAGGTCATCGACTGCTGCAACAGGCCGAATTTGCTCACCGACTCGAGCAGAGCGCTGTTGGCGTTGTAGCTGTTCGATACCATCACCTTGCCGGTAGAAGCCTCCGTTACCGTCCTGACCTGGCCAAGTACCCATTTGGCCACATTGTTGTCGTAGGCCGTGTTCTCCGTGCGGCTGCCAAGAGCGCTGGCCCGCACCACCGATGTTGGCTTGGCGTAGTCGTCGAAGCTGCTGGCCTGCCAGGTAAAATCGACGCCTTGCTGGTTGATCTGGCGCAGGTTTACTTCGCTGCTGCGGGCCGACATGTCGCCGTCGCCACGGCGCTGGTCGCTCACGCCCCGTGGCGTGATGGGGTCGGTATACTGCTGGCTGCTCGTGCGCAGCACATTGCCGGCGCCGTCGAGTATTTCAGTTTTTTGCAGCTGCCCTTCGGTCTCGCGAAACAGGGTGCCGAAGGTATAACGCGAGACGGCGCCCGCGGGATCGGTCACCGTGACCTGCTTGCTCGCATTGCAGCCATTGCACGGCGCCCAGCTCGACGCCTGCGGGGAATACGACGTCGTCCAGTTAAGCTCGGCAATGCCGGGACCGGTCAATTTTTTCTGCGTCAGGGCATACGTACTAAACACCTTCGGGTAATAAGGTGTGTAAGTAGAGTAGGTAGCATCGAGATCGCATTGGAGAGCGACACCGGATCGACCGTGGTTGGTCGGCGCAAGCGTAAATTCGCCGCGCGCGCCGGACGGGTGAATCAAATGGCCGTTCAGCGTGTAAGGATTTGGATCGCCCGGCGCGTCGCAGTCGCCCTCCCCGAGATAATTAACATTACGCAGTAATCCATATAGAGAATCGAGTTCGCGCCAGGCGCTGCCGTCGGGTAAGGTCACCGTGGCCAGATTGGCGCTTTCGAAACTACTGTCGTAGCCATACTGCCAGGTGTGGGTGCCATCTGATACCGAGGTCACCAGATTCGCCATGGCAGTCCCGGTGGCGCCATAAGTCAAGCTGATCGTCCGCGGATTGCCTGAGGCATCACTGCCGACGATGGAATTTAATCGACGCTTGTAGGTGCTGTCGTAGTTGTAGGTGACGGTATTGCCGAAGCGGTCGGTGACCTGGGTGGGCATGATCCACACTTCGACGCGCGTGAGTGCGTTGCCGGCGATTGCGTCAGGTGATTCGCCCTTGATGCTTGCCCGCACCGGCGCGGCTGGGGTGGCGTCTGCAGGGGCTGCTTCGGTATCGCTCACACTGGCCGCGGCGGAAGTGCCCGCCATCCGTGATGCGGCGGGAGCTGCATTCGATTTCGTCAACAGTGGCAGGGTACGATTGATCAGCCAGTCGAAACGGTATTCGGTGCCATCAGGCGAGACAGCAATAAAGGCTTCGCCAAGTTCGCCATTACCCGGCGCCATCGAGGGCAGGCAGCGAATGGCCCAGTTATTGCGCGTCACCAGCGGGTAACTGCCGACATTGCCACCTGGGGCCTTGCTGTTGTCAGGACTGCGGCGCAACACCTCCTGGTCGCCGGCGCCCGGCACATAGATAAAGCTGCCATGCCAGAATTCGGTTCCCCGCCACGATGAATTCGATCCCAGCGATCCCGCCATGCTTGGCGGCGGACCGAACGCACTGCAACGTGCACGGGAATCAGCGCCGTTACTGGTCTGCCAACCGGCCTGCAGCGCAAATACGCCGTGCATATGGGGAATTTCGATATCCCATTTACCAAACAGCGCAGCAGCGTTGCCTTCCTGCCCCACCAGCAGGCGCCGCCCCACCGACACTGGCAAGGCGCTGTTGCCAGGCAGACTGACGTCGGTCTGCACGAATTCCAGCGCTCCCGTGTACAGATTGACCTTGTCACCGAGTAGGTCGGCACCAAGGCGCGCTACGTCGCGCGGCGCGCGGATCAACTTGCCCTGCTCTTGGTAGGTTGAGGTGTCCGCAAAAGAGGACGTGGTGCTCACGGCGAGCAGAGAGACGAGCGCACAGCGCGTGGTCACAGCCAGGACGTGCGAGGTGAAAAGTGCCTTCAATTTCATGTTGGCTTTCAAGGTCAATGTGGCGAAATGACAAAGAACAGACAACAAGTGTGGCACGATAAAGTATTAATAAAAATCACACATTGTCACAAATTAAATATTTTAATTTCCTTGTTGTATTCAGGAAAACCGTATTGACAATCAAATAAATACAACTGGACAGGTTGTCCGGTTGCAGTTGTTGGATCAGGATCGAGAAGGAGCTTCATCTCAATTTTTGGGCGAGTCTAGCGTGGCGTAATCGTCACCGCCGGCGGCAAGGCCGGCATCGATTCGCGCGTGTAGCATACCCACGTGTCGTCCAAGGTTCATCGCTTGCGCTCCTTGGCCGACCGCTACTTCGCTGCAACATATCTGCTCGGCATTTGTGAATCCAATGTCCTATCTCTGGCATCGAGCAGCATGGCGTTGCCGCACGGCCCGTCCGTTACAATATTGCCGCCTGATTTTTTGAAAAGTAGGAAGTGCAATAGCACCCAGATGTTGTTCACTTATCCCGGTCGCGAAAGGCAGCGACTTCAGCTTGCGCATCCGCTGCCTTGGTGCCTGAAGACAAGCCGTCCTTACTGAACAGTGGCGAACCGGGCCCTTCCAACCCGGCGGTCTTGCGTGCATTGATAGCCGCAGCGATTTTGCCGCCGGTCGTCGCTCCAATGCGCTCCATAGCAGAATCTTTTACATCCATCGCTTTCGATTTCGTAACCTCCCAGGAGCCCTGGACAAGATTGATTGCAGTTCTCGCGCCGACTCTGCCGACTTTCGCGGCCATGGCACCGGCTGCGGCCATGGCGCGCCCGGACTTCACCTCGCCCGGCGCCCCGCCTTCACCAATAGAAGAGGCGCTCCCGGCGGTCCCGCTGCCCTTCGTACCGAAGTCTGCCGTGTCTTTCGGCCCGCCGAATCCCGCTGAGCTGCCAAAACCTGATGATTCAGACCCTGTGGACGATGGCGACATCGCGCTTGCGACCGAATCGCCCATCGCGTCGGCAAAAGAGCCCCCCCCGCTAGCATTGCCACTGCCACCACTGCCTGCGCTTCCGACCGCGTCCATGACTGCAGCAGAAGCAGCGCCTCCTGCGCTTTCGGCTGCGCTGGCTTTTGAAAAAGCCGCCATGAGTGCTTGCGCACCACCGGCCATACCAGCAGCACCGGCGACGACGGCGGCGCCAGCGGTACCAATCGCTGCTGCGCCGACAGCGGCCGCAGCCAACGCAGCGCCGGCACCAAAGCCGCTGCCAAGCGCGCCGACATTGCCGCCGGCAAGGCCGCCTATCAGTCCAGGGATGGTTTTGACAAGTGCCAGCATGATCGCTGCAACAACGAGCATCACACCCAGCTCTTTAAGACTGATCCCCGCACTCATGGCCGTGTAGTACTGATCAACGAACGATTTCCCAATGCCGACTAACAGAACCATGGTGAACAGTTGCGCTGCAATGTTGAGCACTGTCTTGAAGTAACCAATGGCCAAATCGGAAGTCCAGCGGCCGCCTCCGAATCCGAGGAAGAAAATGCCGGCGTACGCGAGAATCCACGAACTGATTAGCAGCAGTAACATATTCACGCCCACCAGCGCAAAGACAACCAAAATGATCGCGCCAATGATGATCCCGCAGCCACTGTCAACGGGTGACCAGACCGACGACTGGTCGAGGACCTTGAAGAAAATATCGAAGCCGATGTCGACGATGCCGGATGGCGCCAGCGCATTGGGAAGGCCGGTCGCCTCCGCGCTGATTTGGCGAAGCGAATTGATGATGGAAACGGCGAAACCCGGCCCGTTCACAAGAAGCCACCAAAAAAAACCGGTGAAGATCGTGAACCGCACGAATTCGGCGTAGAACTCAGCGATGTCTCCCCTCCTTAACGCCATCATCCCGAATGTCCACACCATACTGATGAGCGCCAATGTCCAGAACAACCAGCTTGCTCTGGTGGTGATGATTGCGGCCCATGCACTAGACGCAGTCGAGTAGCGGCTGAGTACGTTGTCGAGAATGCCTGCGTTGTCTATTGCCGCAGACGCTTCTAGCGTAAAGCACGCCAGCCAAAACAAAAGCAACATCGACCGGCAGCTTCTAAAAATGACTGGCATTTTCATTTTTCAGGCCCTCACCATTGCTTTTTTTCGCTAGGCTTGAACACCGGACCGCTGCGGGGACACTTTTTCAGCAGTTCGGCTCTACGCGCAGGGTCAGACGTCCTTGCCAAATCGGCGCAAACCGGACTGGCAACGGCAGCCTTGTCTTTGCATGCAGCCAGCAGCGCGCTTGTCGCAAGTACAAATATCCCAACTACGCGATTGATCGTTTTCATGGATTGCTCTCCCTCACCAGGTCGTTGACGCACTTTTACGATAGGTCCCTGTCCGCAGCTGTGTTGCGGCGGCAGCTTCTTTGGCTTCCCGATCAGCGAGCGCCTGGTTACGGCTGGCGATCGCATTTTGCTGTGCAATGAGAAGCGCCCTAATTTGCAGCAACTGGTTCGACTGGTGGCTCGCGAGTTGATTCGCGTAACCGATAGCTTCAAGCTGGCCCGACGACCCTTTTGCGGCCAATTGGAGGCGTTGCAGTTGCGCGGCGTCAGCCTGCATCCCGTCCTGCTGGCGATCAAGGCTCTTGAAGAGCGCGTCATTCGCTTTCTTCTGTGATTCGGAGCCCCAGCGTTCCGAATCTTTCATTGCCGCCCACTCCGCAGGCGTGCAGCCATTTACCGAGTAACACGGCGAGCCACGGTAGGCTGCCGTGTCCTTGAACTTGCCTAAATAGGCGTCAATGCTGCCCAGACGCGTCTTGTAGTAATTGAGCGTATCGATGGAGCTGCGCAGCTGGCTCATTGTGCTTGTCGCAGAATCCCAAATCTGCATGGCCGGCGCGGTCGTGTTCAGCAACATATTTTCGTACTGTTGCAACTGGGTCTGGTACTGCTGGATTTGCTTCATCGTGTGCGCCACATTCTCGATGGCGGTGACGATATTCTGGCTAAGGTTGCTGCCGTCGATAACCGGCAATGCAGCATGCGCCGGCGCGTGTAAAACGGGGATGGACGACAACGCCAGCATCGTGACAACGCCCGCCGCTAAAACTTTTCGAGTAAACAGTTTCATGATTTCTCCCGGGGTTAATAGTCGAAGGCAGCGTACGGCTTGGTAAATGTCATGTCCTTGACGACGATGACGTTGAAGCGGTAGCCAGGCCGGATTTCCAGCGTCGGCGCGATGTTCAGGTTTTTGGCGATCAGCTGCGCCGTTACCTGACCCAGCTGCTGGCCCAGTGCCTCGCTCAGCGCGCTGCTGGCGGTCGGTCTGGCGTAGGGGTTGCCTGCTTCCGGCTGGCTCAGCGCAATGCCGGCTGTCACTCCGGACATCAGGAAAGCCGACGAAAACAGGCGGACATAGTGGTTATTCACCTGGTCCTTGAAACCGGCATACCCGGCGCTGTCCGCACCGGGCATGGCGCCGATGTCCATCGCCTTACCGTCCGGGAAGATGATGCGTTGCCAGGCGATCAGGATGCGCGACTGGCCGTATGCCACTTCGTTTGCATAACTGCCGATCAGGCGCGCGCCCTGCGGGATCAGCTTGTACTGGCCCAGCGGGGTGTCGTAGACGTCCTGGCTCACCTGGGCCATGATCTGGCCCGGCAGCTCTGAATTGATGCCAGAGATGAGAATGGCAGGAACAACGAAGCCGGCGCGCAGTTCGTAGCGACTGCGCGGCGCTTCCAGCTGCGATTCAAGCCGCCAGCGGTCGCCCTGCCCGCTCCCGCCAAACTGCGCGATGTCGTTGCGGCCTGCAGCAAGCTGCATCAACTTGGGTGAGGCGCCGCCCTGCGCACGGCCGGGTGATGCGCCAGCCACACCGGCGGCCTGGATCTGCTGCAGCCGGGCTTTATAAGCGGCCGTCGGATCGTCACGGGTGCTGGACTCGATCTGCTGGCGGACGGCTGCCAGGCGCGCCAATACCTCGTCACGTGTTGCTGGCGCGCCGGGCGCTGCAGACGCTGCAACTGGCCCTGCCGATGAACTGGAAACGGTGCTGCGCGGCACGGTTATCGGCAAAGTTGTCTTCGCTTTGACAGCTTCTTCGAACTGCTGCAGCTTGATGATGCGGATGCGGTCGGCCTCCTCGTCGCGCATGCTGCGCCCCTGCTGCGCGAGCGCTTGTTGCTCGGAACCTGGCGGCACCAGCAATGGCGGCTGCCCATCAAGGCTGCTCGGCTGGCCGATGGGGACAGACTCCGGCGGCGTCAAGTCAGGTACCGCCGGCGGCGCCGGATTTTTCGCCTGCACCATGCCATCCTTGCGGTCGCCGGCGATTTCCTTCGCGTACATGCTGGTGTTACCGCCCTGCCCCGCTTCAACGCGCTGTCCTGGCTGGCTTTGACTGGCAGCCCGGTCGGCGGCAACCAGCACCATGATGAGCAGAAAGACGGCCAGTCCACCGACCACGATGTAGACCGGCAGGTTATTCACCCGACGTACGCCGGAGTGGCGCGACTGCTGGCCAGGCGAGGCATCGGGCGACATTTCATCGGTAATAGCATTGCTTATGTTGCTCATCTTGCTCACTCCTTCCTTATCCAGTAGCCGGCGGGTGCGACACCCCCTTCTTTCGCCTGATAGAGCCGCGACAGCGACTGGCTGTTAACAAGGACGGTGACGCGGACCAGGTCGGCATCCATCGGCTGGTCCACCACGTAGGCCAGTGCAATATCCGCTGATTGTTCGGGCGCCACGGCGGTAACGCCAGGAGAATTGGTGGGGCGCGGCGCCGGCTTGAATTCGGCCATCGCATAGCCCTTCGCCCGTAGCGTGGCGATCAGGGAGGTGCCAAACGTATCCGGTGTCGCCTGCAGCAGGGTGAAACGGGTACGCGCGGGCGGATAGAGCGCGACCAGCTTCCTCGCAACGTCGTCGGCCATCGCCTTGTCGCTGTCCGCATCTGCAGTCGTGACGAAGTTGCCGTAGCTACCATTCGCAGGCACTGGCACTGCCGCGCAGCCGGCCAGGCCCAATGCGACCAGCAGGAGAGTACTAAGCTTGTTCATGTCATTTCCCCCTCGTGATCGTCACGCGGTCCTGGCCACGGCCGACGCCAGCGATCAGGATCGCCTTGTCGAACACGGTATCGACAATGTAGCGGTCGTGTTGGACGCGGTAGTTGACCATCACGGTCTCGTCGTCAGAAAACAGAGAGCCGTCCTTGCGCACGACCAGCAGCGTCGGCGCTTCCGTTTGCGCCATCGCCGCCGGCATCTGGATGATGGTCTTGACACCGTCGTTGTAGACGCGAACGGGCTTCCATGGCGCAGTACCGGCCAGTTCGTACTTGAAGTTCAGGTCCCCCAGGTATTCCCTGGTCTGCGGGATGGTCTGCTCCCGCTTGTCCTTCACTTCACGGCTCTTGACCGCTTCCAGCCTGGTGGCGGCGTCTTCGGGATAGATAAAACTCACCTGCTGCATGAACTCGCTCCGGTGCGAGCGCAGGTTCATGCGGTAGGTGCGGTGGTTGGTGGTGACGACCAGCGTGGTGAGCAAACCCACATCGAGCGGCTTGATGATCAGGTGCAGCACTTCAGTCGCACCAACTCCGCTCACCGCCGGCTCGACCGTGAAGCGGGGATCGCCGACGTTCAGGTTGTTCAGCTGCTCCCCAGGCTGCAACTCGACATCGCACACCTGCAGCACCGCGCAGACGATGTTGGCCTGCTGTTCGCCGTAAATGAAGCGCACAGCACCGCCAGGGCCGGCAACTGGCTTCATCCCCGTCGCCGTGCCTGCCTGCCAGTTTTGCGAAATGGCGATGGCCGCTTTTTCCTGTGGCGTGAACTTTGGATTCTGCTTCGAAAAATAGGCATCGGCGGAGTTGTCGCCCTGCGAACGGTCCTTCGTCTTCGCGGCGACATCCTTGCCGCCGTCTGCCAGGACCAGCGCCGGTGCCGCTCCAATCAGCATTACTAACAACAGTTTTTTCATGTCGTGCCCCTTAAAGTTGTTTCGACCAGGAGAAGTCGCGCACGTGGATGCCGAGCGGGTTGTTGCGCATGTCCTCGTCGGTGGTATCAGGCGTTGTCGGCGTCGCATACACGGTCACCAGGGCGCGCCAGCGCTGCGCTTCGCCCTTCTTCGCTCCCTGGCGATCGCGCACCGTTTCAAGCCAGTCGACCTGCCAGGTGTCGGGCGTTTGCGGCAGGACGGAGGTAATCTCGATGCTCGCCGTCTCCTTCGCCGCCCGCTTGAACGGGCTGCTCTCTTGCGTCCCATTGAGCCATTCATTGGTCTTGGCCGTGGCCGGGTCGTTGGCGGCCAACATGGCGTACACCCTGAACACCGCCTTGCGCTGCAGCGCGATATCGGGCGTCACCAGCCGCATGCTGCCGATCCAGTCAGCCACCGCCGCGTGAACCACGCGCTGGTCTACTGGCGCAGCGCGGTCAGCGGGAGCGACGGCCTGGCGCTGGCCGAAGCGATCCACTTCCACCACGTAGGGAATGAATTTCGACTGGCTGCCGATGTACACAACGCCGCCCACCCCAGCCAGCGCGACCAATAGCGCCAGGACGCCAAGCAGCTGGAACATCTGCCGGCTTGCCACGTTCGCCGCACTCTGGTCGTTCCAGGTACGGCGCGCAGCGAGGAATGGATTGGCGTTCTCGCCCTGGCGTCGTCCGTCCTCCATGGCTGCGCCCCCGCGCCTCTCGTCACTTGCGGACTGCCTGAACAACAGCTGCTTGATTGGTTCATTGAGATTCATGCTGTCACCCCATAGTCATTGAGATTGAGTCCCTTCGATGCCAGCCATTGATGCACCCAGCCCTCACCGTGGCGCGCTTCGAGCTGCTCGATGGCGGCAATCGATTCCTTGTCCGTCGAACCGGCAAACGCCAGGGCAAGGGGACCAAGGGCGGCGTCATACAGCCTGCATCCGCCCTCGGAGACAACGTAGTACTGGCGCTTTGGAATGGCAGTGGCAATGATCTCGATCTGCTTGTTATTCAAGTTCATCTGGCGGTAGAGCGCTGCAGCTTCGTCGCCCCTGGCGTCGCGGTTGGGCAGGTAGATCTTGGTGGCCGTCGACTCGATGAGGACATCGAGGATGCCGCTGCGCGATGCGTCCGTGAGACTCTGCGTCGACAGCAGCAACAAGCAATTGGCCTTGGCGAATGCCTTGAGCCATTCGCGAATCTTGTCGCGGAACACCGGGTGGCCAAGCATCAGCCAGGCCTCGTCGATCAAGATCATGGTCGGCTGCCCGCGCAAATTGCGCTCGATACGGCGGAACAGGTACAGCAGCACCGGCAGCGCGAATTTTTCACCAAGGTTCATCAGCTCGGCGATCTCGAAGGTGGTGAAGTTAGACAGGCTCAGACCATCTTCCTCGGCGTCGAGCAGGTGGCCCATCAGGCCATCGACCGTGTACTGCTTGAGGGCGGCGCGAATGTCCTTGTCCTGGATCGTCAGCGCCAGCTCGGTCAGCGTCCGTGCGCCGCTCTCGTGCATGTTAATGATGGCGTGGCCAATTTCGTTGCG
Organism: Massilia sp. PWRC2; assembly: GCF_049896725.1. Lineage (NCBI taxonomy): Bacteria > Pseudomonadati > Pseudomonadota > Betaproteobacteria > Burkholderiales > Oxalobacteraceae > Massilia > Massilia sp. PWRC2. Next base: position 200,949 of record NZ_JAFCUW010000010.1, on the reverse strand, counting down.
CTGGTCTGGCGTGGTAGCCACGCCGTTCAGGGCCAGGATGGTGTCAATCCACTCCATCGCCCAGGCACGATCGCCTTTTGATTCAAGAAACTGCAGCGGACAAAAGGCGAGCCGGCTGTCGTCGGCGGCCACCGTAAAATGGCTGCCCTGGACACCCTTGGTGGTGGGGTACATCGACATGCCCTTGTCGAACACGTAGATCGACATGCCTGCGTAGCGACGCGCCTGCATGGCAATCAGGGCCAGCATGGTCGACTTGCCCATTCGGGTGGGCCCCAGCATCAGGGTATGGCCGAGATCGAAAAAATGCAGGTTCAGACGGAACGGCGTGGCGCCCTGGGTAACGCAACTCATCAGCGGAGGCGATTGCGCCGGGTACAAGGGGCATGGCGCGTAATTCAGGCCGGTCCAAATGGTGCTGGTCGGCAACAGGTCCGCCAGGTTCATGGTGTGTATCAGCGGCCTGCGTACATTTTCGACGCCATGGCCCGGCAGGCTGCCGAGGAACGCATCGAGCGTATTGATGGTCTCGATGCGGGCGGTGAAGCCAATCCGGTGAATCGCCTTTTTGAGCATGCCAGCGGCGCCTTCCAGCTTGTCGCGGTCTTCGTCCATCAGGATGACAACGCTCGTGTAGTAACCCTGGGAGACCATGCCGCTGTTGGTCTCGGCGATCGCCGACTGCGCATCGGCGACCATCGACATCGCGTCCTCGTCGATAGCGCCCGTGTTGGTGTTAAAGACCTGGTCGAAAAAACCGCGGATCTTCTGCTTCCATTTTTTGCGGAATTTGTCGAGGTGCGCCACCGCTTCGTGCGGATCCATGAAGATGAAGCGAGACGACCAGCGGTATTCACACGGCTGCTCGCCGAGGGCCGTCAAAATTCCAGGGGTGGATTCGAGGGGGAAGCCCTCGATAGCGACGACCTGCACGAACTTGCGGCCGATCCTCGGTACCACGCCGGTCCACAGCTCCTGTCCGCCGATCAGCGCGTCAAGGTACATGGGATTACTCGGCAGCTGCACCGGGTGGTTCAGGCCAGTGACGCAGAACTGCAGCCAGCGCAGGAAATCGTCGTTGGTGACGGAGCGGCCATCCTCCTGGATCGCCTTGTGACTACGCAGGCGCGTGAGCTTGACGGCGCTTGAAAGCCGGGACTCCATGCTGGCGCACTCGCGCTTGAAATAGTCGATCAGCCCCGTTGTGCGCGATTTGCGGTCCTGTGGCGCCGCTTCATCGCTGAACATCAGTTCGACAAACTTGCGCTGGGCCAGCAGCGGCGGGAAGTAGGTCACGGTCAGTACGAAGTAGCCTTCGTACATGGTGCCCAGCTTTTCGAACAGCCGGCGGCGCTCTTCGTCCACAGCCGCCGTCAGCAGATCGGGGAAGCTTGATGCGCCGGGTGCCGGATAGCTTGGCGCCGGCCGGCGCACGGCATCCACGTGGATCATCCAGCCACTGCCCATGCCAGAGAGGGCCTGGTTCAGGCGGAACGAGACCAATTCCCTCTGCTCGTCGGTGCTGCTGGCATTGTCCTCGCCCTGATAGAGCCAGGCGGCCATGAACGATCCGTTTTTACCCACGATGACGCCGTCGTCGACCATCGCCGCGTAATTGAGAAGGTCGGCAAAGCCAGCCTGCCTGGAACGGTGCTTCTTGAGTTTTAACTGGCTGTTGGCGGCGCGGATGCGCGCATACAGTAAAAGCAGCATTGCAGCGCCAAGGACTGCGATGGCCACGGTTATGGTGGTAATCATTTATATTGCTTCCCCTGATTTCTTGTATTGCCACGAAAGGGCGTGCTGCGCGCCGGGTAGTACGGCTTGTATTTCCTGTGCCGCATGTACACGTGGCGCAGCCTCGGATCGGACTTCGCCATGAGCCGGCACAGGAACAAGGCGCCGAACCACAGCAGAAGGCCGACGACGGTCGCCCTCAGCTCTTGCGCGCTGAAGATCAGCGCAAACGCCATCAGGCCGGCAAACATCACCAGTTCACGATCCCCGCCCATGAACAGGTTTTGTCGGTTTCCGGCCCGACGAATCGGGATCGTGCGCAGTGCCATGACTACCCTGCCCGGCCAACCGTGGCCATGGCCACCAGGCGCAGCTGCGTTACTGCGGCGTCGCCCAGGCTGGCGATTTCTGCGCCGCGGCCAAAGAAGGTGCTCATCATGTTTTGCGCGCCCACCAGCATGGCCATCACCAGCACCAGGAAAATCAGGGAGCGAAAAAAGCCATTGAGGTCGCCGCCGAAAATGAGCACGCCGCCGGCGATCACGATGCCCATGATCGACAGGGCAAAAGCGACCGGCCCGGTGACGGAGTTACGCAAGTTGGTGAGCCAGGATTCGTAGGGGAGCGAGCCGCCCGTGCCCTCGGCGGCGAAGGCGTGGTGTGGCGCGAACAGCATGAAGGCGAACAGGATTGCCGCGCAGGCGAAAAACACGCGGGAACGGTTGACTGCATCTTGATGGGCATACAGTGGTGTGTGCATAAGAAAGCTCCTAGATGGAATGGGTGAGATAACGGCCATCCTCGTACCCGGAAATTTCGACAACTTCCTGGACGCGGCGGCCATCGGGGACGCGGGCGATATGGACAACCAGTTGAACCGCCTCGCCGATGAGCGGTTCAATGTCAGAGGGCGCCGCTTCGTTACGGCTGATGAGCGACTTCAGGCGAGTCAGGGCTGTATACGGGGTGTTGGCGTGCAGTGTGGCCGCGCCCCCTTCATGGCCGGTGTTCCAGGCGTCGAGCAGATCGAGCGCTTCGGCGCCGCGCACTTCGCCGACCAGGATGCGGTCGGGCCGCATGCGCAAGATGACCTTGAGCAGCGCCGTCATCGGCACTTCAAGCGTCGTGTGGTATTGGACATAGTTCTCGGCGGCGCACTGGATCTCGCCGGTATCCTCGATGATGCAGACCCGCTCGATGGGATTGCACAGCACCATTTCGTTGATGATGGCGTTGACCAGCGTCGTCTTGCCGGAGCCGGTGCCGCCGCTGACGAGGATGTTGCGGTGGTTCGCCACCGCAACCTTGATGGCGTCGTAGTGGCTGCGGGACATGATCTTCGCTTCCACGTACTGTTCAAGGGTGAAGATGGCGATCGCCTTTTTGCGGATCGCAAAGGTCGGCGCGGCGACGATGGGCGACAACTGGCCGGCAAAGCGCGAGCCGTCGAGCGGTAATTCGCCCTCGACGATGGGCACGAGCGCCGTGACCGTTTTACCGAGGCAGCTGGCGACCGTGCGGATGATGGCTTCGCCCTGCGCCGGCCGCAGCGAGCCGATGCACTTCATCGGCTCTCCAAGGCGTTCGAGCCAAAGGCGGCCATCGGCGTTGAGCAATAGCTCGACGGTACGGGGATCATGCAGAGCCGCCACCAGGAGCGGCCCCATGTCGCGCTCGATTTTTTTCTTCGCCCGGATGACGCTGTCGGTTGCGTCTGTCTCGTAATCCACCATCGTTACCTCCGCGTTAACGGAGTTAATTTACGGGCTACGGATATACCGAAATTACGAATAAATCAAACTTTGCAGAAAAATTACGCCTTATGCATCAGGATTTGAGCGTGATCAATCGGGGAGAACGCTTGCAGCGTGGGTGGATACAACAGGCGTGATCTGGAAAGCGTCGTTGCCTGCCGTGAGCCAGGCGAGCCCGCAATACGCTGGGAATGCCTATCGCTTCTTGCCGAGCTTCTTGCGATTTTCCTGATCCCACTGCTTGACATTAAACGCCTGGAATGGGGTCAGCACAGCCGTTACCCGAACGTAGCCATCCGGCAAACTCTTGAGTGCAGTTCCGCCTGCAAGCATGTCCAGCGTTTCCTGATCGAGGTCGGTCATTTCCAGCAGTGCCGGCAATGCTGTGTTCAGGGCCCTGGCGATGGCGTCCATGATCTTGAGCGAGGGGTTTGCCTTGCCATTGGTGAGGTCCGACAGGAACGACACGGATATCCCTGCCTGGTCGGCAAGCTCGCTCTTGGTCATGTGCTGCTCATCGAGCAGGCGCAGGACATTGGTGAAGAATATCTGATTGTGCAAGGCGAGCGAGTTGGTTGACATTTGGATAATTTATTTTAGCCGCTAAGATTTAGCCAAGCCATCTTTTTTTGTCGATATCCTGACGGGACCGGAAATCTGGCCCACAGTGCATGCTCGTTCACTGTGACAGTGCCGCGCGGTCAAACCGCAAATCCGAAATTTCATCGTAGGCGTAAATCCGCCCTTCCCCATGTGGCACCACAACGCCTGCTCGCGACAACATTACTCCATTTCTGACGGCGGCAGCAAGGAAACGGGAGCGTCCAAAACAGCGGTAATAATATTGCTATTCTTCTTATCATTATCCGTTTGATACGTGTCAAAATCAGTAAGGCAAGTGCGCCTATTCTTATTCTTATCACTTGATAAGGAGGCGATGATGGAATCCGGGGCAGAAGTGCAAGCACGTATTTGGCAGGCGGCGGACGCGCTCTACGCTGAAAATGAGCGGGCTTCATTTCCGACGGTCGATGCGGTACGCAAGCGCGCGAAAGTCAACATGAACGATGCGAGCACCGGCATGCGAGCCTGGCGCCGTTCGCAAGCCGGCCCTGGCCAGGTGCCGGCCGTTCAAATGCCGGAAAAAATTCAGCAGTCAACCAGCCTGGCGATGGCGGCACTCTGGTCCGAAGCGCTTGCCCACGCGGGCGAATCGCTACGCCTGGCACAAGCAGGCTGGGACAAGGAGCGCGAAGAGGTAAACACAATGGCGGTACAGATGGCGAACGCCTTTGAGGTCCAGGCAGCCGAACTGGAAGCGGCTCACAGCGAAAAAACACAACTAACGCTGGAGATTTCGCGGCTAAACGAAGCGCTCGCTCGCCTGCAGGCGAAACACGATGAGACCTCGCGCGCCTTGGCGTTGTCGCAGGCGATGGCTGACCAGGCGCTGGTCAAAGCTGCAGCAATCGAAACGCGCGCTGACGACTTGCGCCATGAGCTCGACCGTGCCCACGCAACCGTCACCGATCTGCGCAAAGAAGCCAGTGATGAGCGGCGTTCCCACGAGTCAACGCTGAACGCGTTGCACAACGATTTCGTACGGCAGCTTGAGAAAGCGGAGCTCAATGAAAAATCCGCACACGTTGCTTTGTGCGAAGCACGTGAAGCCAATGGCGTTTTACGCGGCAAGCTCGATGCCGCCTCAGTCGTGCCATCAGAACGTCCGAAAAAACTTCCGGTAAATCATGGTTCGAAATAGCCGGTGCCAGTTGGCGGATATTCGTGAAATGGAGAGAACAAATCGCTGATGCTGACGTACCAGGCAGCAGTGCCCTGCCGTTGCGCTTTACAAGCGGCGATGAGCAAGTACTTCAGTTGTCGAGCAAAGCCACGAGAGTGACTTCAGCGAGCAAGATTTCCCGCTCATCGCCCGCATCATCATAGCGACACCACGCCATCCCCTGCGCTGACGGCAGCCGATGCAGAAGCAGCCGGGCGCTGCGATTTAGATGGCGCACTTGAAGCACCGGCGTCCTGATGCGGGATGGCACTTCCGCGCGATCACGCACCTGCGCCGACGGGGCGGTTTCCGCTTCGTTGACATCCTCGACCTCTTCCACAAAATCTGCGCTGGCATCGAGGCCACCCTGCGCGACGTCAGCCAGGAATTGGCGCAACTGCTTGACCGACCCGCGAGTAATTTCCTGGCTCTCGTCACGCAACCACGCCCCTACTTCGTCTGCGTGTTTTTTATGGGCGATGAGCAGTTCGTTCACTACTGTCACGTCCCTGGCACGGCCCGAATTGAACGCGGTGGCGATGACGTCTGGTAAATCGAGCAGGTTGGCATGCTGGGTCACGAATGCAGGCGACTTGCTAATGGCGTGGGCGATCTCGCCTTTTTTGAGGCCTTTGGCAAGTTCGCGGCCGATAAAATTGGCCACCTCACGCGGGGTCAGCGCGTTGCGCTGCAGGTTTTCGATTACCTGGTCGGCTTCGTTGTAGTCGTTGTCAACAAAGCCGGGGATCGTCAAATTACCTACTAACCGGGCGCTGCGATAACGGCGTGCGCCATGGTTAATGATGTATCGCCCTGGCGAGCGGGGATTGTCGCGAACGGAAATGGGGGTCTTCACGCCACGGAGGCGAATCGACGCTGCCAGCTCGTTCAAACTGGTTGCGGAAAAGCCCGGGTTGTCTGCAGTGCGGGGCTGTTGCGGATCCTCGTCGATCAGACCAATGTCGATGTCGAGGGGACCTGAGTGGCGAGTCGAACTGAAACGCTTTTCGCTCATTTCATATCTTTCGGCTCGCACAGCAAGAAGGCCGCCAGAGCAGCAATCGCAAGAACATGCATCAGCAACACCAGGCCGGGGTGCATCGAGGGCGTATGCCAGTAATACATCGTCCTGACGGATTGAATGAACAGATCGAACACGGCCAACCAGCGCCAAACGGGCCATGTGAGCACCACGAGAACCCACAGGCCAACCCATAGTCCATGACGAACGCGGCGCGGCAACGATGGCCGCCGATATGGCATGCGCGTCGACGTAACGGCCACCGGCGGCGGATTGTCCGACGATTTATCGGAACGGGGCTTTGGGAATTTGATCACTTGCGCCATCAGGAAGCTCCTGTCGCCGGGAATGCAACGCAGACCAAACATTCGCGCTCTCAACTGCCAGCATGACAATCCCGATTTCTGGCGGTTTGATCAAAGACAAACGAGCTGATATTTTTAGCGGCTAAAACGGCGGATTGCGAAGCAATCAAGCATCTGATGCGTGGATTCGCGGGAGGGGACAGACGCCATGCAAAATCATCGATCGGGACGCGCAGTTTCAGCCACCAAAACCCTGCCCGAGTGGTCCAGCGGCCGCGTTTGATCGATTCGATATCAACGATGGGTTTGGCTTGCTGAGCGGGAGGGCCGACCAGATACTGATCACATGGCTTTCGACATACCGAAACCAGTCTCGACAAATCCATGGGAGGAAAAAATGAGCGAGAACATGTTGCACATCTTTGCACCAACGCGGTTCGACAACGTGGGCGCCATCGTCGGCGACCAGATGGCGCTGCTCCACTTGCGTAACGCCATCAGTGACGCCATCGACTCGGGCACCGGCGGCGCCTACCTGGTGCAGTCCGACGGCGAGGGCTATTCGCTGGCAATACTGCTGGCGGCCGACATGTCTCGCGTGTGCCCGACTTCCAGCGCCGACATGCCCACTCGCCGCGCTGCGCGCCAGACCATCGGCATGCGCGCCCTGCCCCGCTTTCTTGAAGCGATCCAGAAGTCACGCTCTCCACTTGCTGCTGCACTCGATATCCCCCGGTTTATTCCGCGTCGGTCCGGCAAGGCGAGCTTCTAGAATCCACGAACGCCAAGTGCTCCATCCTTGGCGTACAACCGAGCCAGAGCAGACCAGTTCAAATAATCAGGACTTCGTCACCATGCAAACCATGCCCCGCTCAGGAGTCGACCGCAGGAGTACCCCTGCAATCAACGACCCCGTCCTCATTCGCCTGCCCACCGTCATCGCCATTTGCGCAATGTCCCGCAGCTGCATTTATGAAGCCATCAAGAGTGGTACGTTTCCCGCGCCGGTAAAATTGAATGGCCGGCCCAGCGCCTGGATCAGGCAGGAAGTCCAGCACTGGGTGAACGACCGTATCCACGCCAGCCGGCGTGCGTGAAGGCAGGCTGGCCAGCGCCTGCGTTAGGGACCGACTTCGTACCACCCAGATATTCGGCCCAGGCGGCCATCAGCTTGCGGCGCTGGTCCAGCAAGTCGCCCCGGCGATACGCCGACTCGACCTTGTCCGGCAATTTATGCGCCAGAGCGTGTTCGCACATTTGTCGCGAAAACGCATTCGATGCGAACTCTGGACACCAGTCTCGGAAGGTCGAGCGGAAGCCGCGCAACGTGACGCTTCCATAGTCCATGCGGCATAGCACTGCAGTGAGCGACATATCGGCGAGCATACCGCCGCTGCGCCCTCGAAACATCAGCGACTTCGCTTGATCCGCACTTTTCATTATCACGGGAGCTGGCCCCGCTAGCGGCACGCGGTGCTCGCGTCCTGCCGTCCTCCGCTCAGCGGGGACGTCCACAAGCAATCAGCGACATCGATTTATGGCCATGTGGCGCCGCGCACCTCGACGGACCAAGAATGTCCGGGCTCGTCCGCTGACGTCCCGCACTGTTTTTCATACTTTTTTCATACTCAAAAAAATGGCCTACACCTCATCAGTGTAAGCCATTGATTTAAAACGTATTCCTGGTGGGAAGTGGCAGTTTCGAACTGCCGACCCCTGCAGTGTGAATGCAGTGCTCTACCCCTGAGCTAACCTCCCGAAGCGAACCGAATTATCGCATACCGCAGGCATAATTGCCAAGCCTTAAGGTGAATCGACCGTTTTAGACAGGAGCGGCCGCGTACGCGTGCCAGACACACGGCCCCTTGACGGCCTTGTCCAACCCGGCCAGCAGTGCTTCATGTTCGGCTGTCTCGCTGGCGCTGGCGGCCAGCACCATGATCGGCGCCAGCGCCACCGCCTCGAGCAGTGCGCCGCCGACCGCGACTTCTTCTTCCATGTACATCGACAGCGAATTTTGTCCGCGCGTCATCGACAGGTAAACATCCGCCAGCAACTCGGCGTCGAGCAAGGCGCCATGCAGCTTGCGGTGCGAATTCGAGACGCCATAGCGGTCGCACAGCGCATCGAGCGAATTGCGTTTGCCGGGGTGTAGCTCTTTGGCTTGCACCAGGGTGTCGATCACGCTCGCGGTGTGTTCGGTGAAGCTGGGCAGACCCAGCAGTTTGAATTCGTTGTTGAGGAAGCCGAGGTCGAACGGCGCATTGTGAATGATCACCTCGGCGCCGCGGATGTACTCGCGCAACTCCTCGGCAATGTCGGCAAATTTCGGCTTGTCGCGCAAAAATTCTGTGGTCAGGCCGTGCACCGCCAGTGCACCCTCTTCCGAATCACGCTCCGGATTGATGTAACGGTGAAAATTGTTACCGGTTAACATGCGGTTGTTCAGTTCGACACACCCCACTTCGATGACGCGGTCACCGGTGCGTGGATTGAGTCCCGTGGTTTCAGTATCGAGTACGATTTGACGCATGGTATGTTTCGATCCGCTTAATTACTCAGTTGCTACATTAGGCGCGCTCAGGCGCGGCGCACGGTGTCGACACCGCGGTTGGCCAGCACGTCGGCGCGTTCGTTGCCGGGGTGGCCGTTGTGGCCGCGCACCCAGCGCCAGTCGACCTTGTGTTCGGCCTGGGCGGCGTCCAGCGCTTTCCACAAGTCTTCGTTTTTGACGGGCTCCTCGGCCGCCGTCTTCCAGCCCCGTTTTTTCCAGCCGTGAATCCACTCCGAGATGCCCTTTTGCACGTATTGGCTGTCGGTGTGCAGCACGACGTCACAGGGCCGCGTCAGGATGCCCAGCGCCTCGATTACAGCCTGCAATTCCATGCGGTTATTGGTGGTGTTCAGTTCGCCGCCGAAAATTTCTTTTTCGTGGCCATCCGCCACCAGCAAAGCGCCCCAGCCGCCGGTGCCGGGATTGCCCTTGCAGGCGCCATCGGTAAAAATCTCTACTTTGCTCATGCTGCTGCTGGTCTTTCAAAAAGATGGATTATTCGCGATTGGTTGCCGGCACCGCCTTGGGCGCACCAGCACTGCGCCGGCTCCACGCCGATCCGATGATGGTGCCACCCTTGACCCGTTTGATGGCGTGCACGATGTAGACGGCACCGAAGTAGGGCCAGCCACGCTGACCGGCGTCTTCGAGAAAAGCGAAGCGCTGCAGCCACTTTGCGCTACGGCATGGCGGCGCGTAACAGCCGACATGACTGCGACTGACGCCCAGATTAAGCAATTTTAACCAGTCTTTCATGCGCGGCATAGAAATGAATTCGCCCGCTTCCGGCAAATATGGGCGGTGCATCAGCCGCCCCGTCGCCTGGCGCGCGCCCCACAGGCTGGCCGGATTGAAGCCGCAAATAATCAGTTGCCCCTCCGGAATCAGCACGCGCTCGACCTCGCGCAGCACCTGGTGCGGTTCGGCGGCAAACTCGAGCACGTGCGGCATCACCACCAGGTCCAGGCTGTGCGAAGCGAATGGCAATTCGGCAAAATCAAGGGCAACGGCAATCTGGCGGGCGTCGACCGACAGCGCCAGTTGCTCGGCACTGGAGGTGCGGGTGGCCGAGCGCCATTTATTTGGCATCCGGCTGGCAGCGAGCGCATCAATTTGCGGCAGGCCGATCTGCAGGGCGTTATACCCAAAGATGTCCGCAGTCAACTCATCAAGGCAGCGCTGCTCGTAGGCGCGCACGTAGGCGCCAGCCGGTGATTGCAGCCAACTGTCGAGGGCTATAATGGATTGTTGTGAGCTTGCGCTGTCCATGCTGGTTCGAAGCCCGTGTTTTAAAAGTGCGACCGTAAAAGTGCGGCTGTTTCGACAAATGCCATGCGTGCGCAACTGCTGTCATTGCAGAAGTCATTATGCATACCGGCGGGCAAGCGCCGCAAGTCCGTCCATGGTCTTTACTGACGCATCGTAGTTACATGTTTCAGTGACCTATTTTAGTGACCTATTTTAGTGACGCATTTTAATTCAGCGTTTTAATGACTCTTTCACTGGCGTCCCCGCCCCCGAAGCCATGACCGATACCACCCGCCACCCCTTGACCGTGCTTGCCGTCCCTGCTTTCAAGGACAACTACCTGTGGCTGATCCACGATGGCGTCGATGCCGCCGTGGTCGACCCGGGCGATGCCGCCCCTATCCTCGCCGCGCTCGATCGCCTGGGCCTGCGCCTTGCCGCCATTTTACTCACCCACCATCATGCTGACCATAGCGGCGGCGTGCCGGCCCTGCTGGCCCATGCGCAGGTTGCGGTGCTCGGCCCGCGCAACGATGGCATCGCCACCGTCAGCGTGCCGCTCGGCGAAGCTGATGTCATCAGCGTGCCCGGTATCGGCCTGCAGCTGCGCGTCATCGATGTGCCCGGCCACACGCGCGGTCACATCGCCTATGTCAGCGAGGCTACCGCCACGCCCTGGCTGTTCTGCGGCGACACCCTGTTCGCGGGCGGCTGCGGCCGCATCTTCGAAGGCACGCCGCAGCAAATGGCCAGCTCGCTGGCCAAGCTGGCAGCGCTGCCAGACGCCACCCTGGTTTATTGCGCCCATGAATACACCCTGGCCAACCTGCGCTTCGCCGATGCCGTCGAGGCCGCCAGCCCTGCGCTGCAGGCGCGCATCCGCAGCGACAGCGCCAAGCGCGCAGCAGGCATCGCCACGGTGCCGTCGACCATCGCGCTGGAAAAAGCCACCAATCCCTTCCTGCGCTATACCGAGCCGGCAATTGTCGCCAGCCTGATGGCGGCCGGCAAGCTGCCGCCGGGCGCGGCCCCGCTGGCGAGCTTCACGGCGCTGCGCGAGTGGAAGAACAGTTTCTGATGGGTGCAATCCGCGTCACCTTTTATTTTGATCCGGTCAGCCCGTACGCGTGGCTGGCCAGCAAGGCATTGCCTCGCATCGAGCAAATCGGCGGAGAAATTGCCTTTCAGCCGGTGCTGTTCGCTGGCCTGCTCAATGCGCACGGCCAGAAGGGGCCGGCCGAAATCGAGGCCAAGCGCCGCTATATCTTTCGGGATGTTATGCGCGAAGCGACCCGCGCCGGCCTGCCGTTCCGGGGACCGCCGGGCCATCCTTTCAATCCCCTGCAGGCATTGCGCATGAGCCTGGCGCTGACCGAACCGGGCGCGCGCCGTCGCTTTGCACTGGCACTGATGGATGCGTGCTGGGAACAGGGCGACGATGTCAGCGATATTGCCGTGCTCAAACGCATTGCTGCCGACTGCGCACTGGACGGCGACGCGCTCGAGGCGCAGGCGCGCCAGGCTGGCATCAAGGTGCAGCTGGCGTCAGATACCGAGCAGGCGATCAGGGATGGCGTGTTTGGCGTCCCCACCTTTAAGGTCGATGGTGACCTGTTCTGGGGCGCCGATCGCGTCCATTCGCTGCTGCGCTATATGCAGGGGGCGCGCATTGACGAGGCAGCGCTGGCGGCGATACTGGCGCGGCCGCCGCTGGCTGAGCGCTGAGATGCGCTGAGCCATCAACGGTATTCTTGTAGTGCCGTTCGGCAAGTGCAACTGGAACAGGCACCGAAAGGTGCCTGTTCCACACTGGTAGCAGCGAACGCCTGCCTGCCTTAGATTTCTTCGTACAGGGGCAAGGTCAAGAACTCTTCAAACTTGTCGGACGTGGCCATCGTCTCAAAAATCGATGCTGCCCGCACATAGCTCGGATTGTCGCCGTTCGGCGCATCGACTTTCACTTTGGCCAGCTCTTCAGGAATCATGGAGCGCACCATCTCAGCGGTAACCTTGCGGCCATCTTCCAGCACACCTTTGCTCGAACGAATCCACTGCCACACTTGCGAGCGGCTGATTTCGGCGGTGGCGGCGTCTTCCATCAGATTGTGAATTGGCACGCAACCATTGCCGGTCAACCAGCTGCCCAGGTAGTGGATGCCGACGTTGATGTTGTAACGCAGGCCAGCTTCCGTGATCGGCGCTTCTGGCTTGAAGTCGAGCAGCTGGGCGGCCGTCACTTCGACATCCATTCGCTGCTTGTCGACCTGGTTGGGACGCTCGCCCAGCACCTTGACGAATTCATCCATCGCCAGCTGCACCAGCCCCGGGTGGGCCACCCAGCCGCCGTCATAGCCGTCGGTGGCATCACGGGCCTTGTCGACGCGCACGCCGCCCATGGCGATGTCGTTCTTTTCCGGATCGTTCTTGATCGGGATCAGGGCCGCCATGCCGCCCATCGCCTGCGCACCGCGGTGGTGGCAGGTTTTCAGCAGCAGCAAGGCGTACGAGCGCATGAACGGCGCCGTCATCGTCACTTTCGGGCGGTCGGCCAGGCAAAAGTCTTTGTCGAGCTTGAATTTCTTGATGCACGAGAAGATATAGTCCCAGCGGCCAGCGTTCAAGCCGGCGCTGTGCTCGCGCAGTTCGTAGAGGATTTCATCCATCTCAAAAGCGGCATTGATGGTTTCGATCAACACGGTCGCCTTGATGGTGCCCTGTGGCAGGCCCAGCTCGGTCTGGGTCATGACGAAAATATCGTTCCACAGGCGCGCTTCCAGATGCGATTCGATTTTCGGCAGGTAGAAATACGGACCGGCGCCCCGCGCCAGCTGTTCCTTGGCGTTGTGGAACATAAACAGGGCAAAATCCAGAATGCCGCCAGAGACGCGCTTGCCGTCGACCAGCACGTGCTTTTCATCGAGGTGCCAGCCGCGCGGGCGCACGATCAGGGTGGCGATCTTGTCATTGAGCTTATACGACTTGCCCTTCTGCTCGAGGGTGATGGTGCCGCGGATCGCCTCCATCAAATTGATCTGGCCGTCGATCTGGTTGTGCCAGTTCGGCGTCTGCGAATCTTCGAAGTCGGTCATGTAGGCATCGGCGCCCGAATTGAAGGCGTTGATGACCATCTTGCGGTCGGTTGGACCGGTAATTTCCACGCGGCGGCATTGCAGCGCATCGGGAATCGGCGCGATTTTCCAGTCGCCGGCGCGAATGCTGGCGGTCTCTGGCAGAAAATCGAGACGCTCGCCGGCATCGAGGCGGGCGGCCAGCGCGACGCGCATGGCCAGCAGTTCCTGGCGGCGCGGCTCGAAGGCGCGCGACAGCTTGGCCACCAGTGCCAGGGCGTCGGCCGTGAGAATGTGTTCGAAGCCCGGTTCGATGGTGCCGTTGATGTCCATGCCGGCTGGGGTGCTAATACTCATGTTTCGCTCCTGTGATTGTGTGGTGTGCTACGCGCCTGCCGCTGTCCGTTTGGCGGGACCACTGCGGCACTGCACCAAGTGTGCCGGTACTCGGCTCTCTGCGGCCGTTGGCTCAGCTTGTGAACTGCAGTATATTCACTAAACATGCGCCAAACGAGACAATTTATATATTCATCTGTGCATTTTAGTCACAGATTCACCATGCGAAACGAGACGCCACCCTATGGGACAATTCCGCCAGATTTCTACCTTCGTCGAAGTGGTCGCGCGCGGCAGCCTGTCGGCCGCCGCGCGCGCCGAGGGCATTGCGCCGGCCATGATCGGCCGCCGGCTGGACGCGCTGGAAGCCCGCCTGGGGGTCAAACTGTTGCAGCGCACCACGCGGCGGCTGGCATTGACCAATGAGGGCGCCGCCTTCCTGGAAGACTGCCAGCGCATCCTTGCCGAACTCGAAGAAGCCGAGTCAGCGGTGGCCGAGCGCAGCGCGCGTGCCAGCGGACACCTGCTGGTGTCGGCGCCGGCCGGCTTCGGCCGCCAGCACGTGGCGCCCCTGTTGCCCAGCTTTCTGGCCGAGCACCGCGACGTCACCATCAACCTCAATCTGAACGACCGCCTGGTCGATGTGATCGGTGAAGGGGTCGATGTGGCCATCCGCATCGCCAGCCTGTCCGATTCGAGCCTGGTGGGGGTCAAGCTGGCCGATAACCAGCGCGTGCTGGTCGGCTCACCGGCCTACTTCAAGCGCCACGGCACTCCGCTTGCACTCGATGACCTGGCGCGCCACAACTGCCTGGTCATCAGCCGCGAAGGCAGCCAGCGCGGCTGGACCTTTCTCGACAATGGCAAAGCCGTCACCGTCAAGGTGGGCGGCAATATGCAGTGCAACGACGGCGAAGTGCTGCACGACTGGGCCCTGGCCGGCAAGGGGCTGGCCTGGCGTTCGATGTGGGAAGTCGGGCCGGAATTGCGGGCGGGCCGCTTGCGTAGCGTACTCGATCAGTATGCCGCGCCCGGCAATGATATCTATGCGATGTTCGCCCAGCGCCGTCACTTGCCGCTGCGCATACGGGCATTCGTCGATTTTTTGCGCCACACGTACAATCAGAGCGACTACTGGCGTCCAGAGCAGGCCTGAAAGGTCTGGCCGAGGCGCCTGACGAAAACGCAGGCGAAAAAAAATCCCCGGAAACCGAGGATTTTTGTTCGTTGCTTCAGGTACTAATTAGATAGCCTGAATGTTCGAAGCTTGCTTGCCTTTAGGGCCGGCGGTAACTTCGAAAGAGACGCGCTGGTTCTCTTGCAGCGATTTGAAGCCGTTCGACTGAATCGCCGAGAAGTGAGCGAACAGATCTTCGCCGCCTTCATCAGGAGTGATAAAGCCAAAACCCTTCGAATCATTGAACCATTTTACGATGCCAGTTGCCATTACAATTTCCTATTTCAGTTAAGTTGGGCTTGCGCCCGTTTAGATCGTTTGAAGAAGCAAGAAAGAAATGACAGACAGACTGCACTACTACCTCGAATCCAACGATCCCGTATTATACCGAATAAACCACAAAAAACACGGGTTCTGCAAAATTAAAGTACAACGGAGCTTGAAAATTCCAAACTTCAACTTTTTCCCGTCCAATTCAGCAGCGGCATGGGTCAATATAGGTGGACTTACCGATGCTGAGTTTGCGCTAGATCAAATGTTTTCTTGACCATTCTCGGTGGGGAAATTGTCAGCTCGTGCATCCACGCGCGCCCATTGCAAATAGTGTTCGAGACTGTGCAGCCAGCTGCGCCACTCGGCCGCACCGACCTGCTCAAATGCCTGCAGCACCCGCAGGCGCTGCTCGAGCACCCGGGCCTGGGTACCAAACGTGCGATAGCCGAAGGTGGCGGCCGAGCCGGCGATCGTGTGCAAGACGCGACGCAACTCTTCGGCCAGCGCCGCTGCCGGCTGCGCAGCATCGAACTGGACGGCCAGCGCCTGCAGGCGGACGATCGAGCCAGGCACGCCGGCGGCAAACTTGTCGCTCATCGCCCGCAGCCGTTCGAAAAACGCCTCGTCGACCGGCGGCGCCACTGCGGCGCCGTCGCCAGCCGTCTCCAGCAGCGCACCCTGTTTTGGCTGCGTCACTTACTTGGTGCCGAAAATGCGGTCGCCGGCGTCGCCCAGTCCTGGCACGATGTAGTCGTGATCGTTCAAATGCGAGTCGAGCGAGGCGACATAGAGTTTGACGCCCGGATGGGCGTTTTGAAATACTTGCACGCCTTCAGGCGCCGCCACCAGCGCCAGGAAAATGATCTGTTCGTCGCCGACACCGCGTTTTTTGAGGACGTCAACCGCGTGCACTGCCGAGTTGCCGGTAGCGACCATCGGGTCGCACAAGATGAAAATACGGTCGGCCGTGTCCGGCAAGCGCACCATGTATTCCACCGGCAAGTGGGTGACGGGATCGCGGAACACGCCGATGTGCCCCACCCGCGCCGACGGCACCAGTTCGAGCAAGCCATCGCTCATGCCGATACCGGCACGCAGGATGGGGACGATGGCCAGCTTCTTGCCAGCGATGACGGGAGCGTCGATCGTCACCAGCGGCGTTTCGATGCTGCGGGTGGTCAGCGGCAGGTCACGGGTGATCTCGTACCCCATCAACAGCGTGATTTCCTTAAGCAACTCGCGGAAGGTGCGGGTCGAGGTGTCGCGCTCGCGCATGTGCGACAGCTTGTGTTGAATCAGCGGATGGTTAAGGATGAAGAGATTGGGAAAGCGTGAGTCTTGGTTCATGGAGCGCATTCTGTCCTGGGTCGATGGTCGACGGTTACTTGTTTGATGTGAATACAGCTGTGAATTGAACTGTTACCACAGCGGTCCGCGCATTATCCCAGTCCTCGCCGAGCTTGTGCGGAATTTGGCAAAGAAATATCGGCGCACCGTCGCGCTTGCTTCGCTCCTTATATAGTTATGCCGTCAGCCAGTGCGCGCGCCAGAATGGCGGCGCAATCGATGCCCGGCGGCAGACGCCCGAAAGCGCCACCGACGTTGCCGCCTTCAGCGCCCTCGCCAAGGCGCGAGGTGACAAAGGCGCCGGCAACAAAAGCCGGGGCGTGCCGCAGCAGCAAGCCCGCCTGTACCGCCAGCACGATCCGTTCCGCCAGCCGGCGCGCACCGTACTGCGCGGCCTCGCCACCAGCGCCGTTGCGCAGATCGCCGAGCAGCGCTGCGGCGTAGCGCGCATAGTGAGGCGTCACCGTCGCCAGTTCCGGGGCGCCAGGCGGCAGCGCCAGTTCGGCTGCCAGCGCATCGAGCGCCGCCGGTGTGCGGGCGAACGCGCGTAACACGTCAAGGCACATGACGTTGCCAGAGCCTTCCCAGATCGAATTGACGGGCGCCTCGCGGTACAGCCGCGCCAGTGGCCCGTCTTCGACGTAGCCGTTGCCGCCCATCACCTCCATGGCTTCGGCGCACACGGCCGGCGCCCGCTTGCAAATCCAGTACTTGCCGGCGGGCGTGAGCACCCGCGCCAGCAGGGCGTCGCTGCTGTCGCCCTGCTCGCCTGCGCTATCGAAGCAGCGCGCCAGCCGCAGCGCGAAGGCGGTGGCCGCTTCCGATTCGAGCGCGAGGTCGGCCAGCACATTTTGCATCAGCGCTTGCGTGGCAAGCAGGCGGCCAAACACGGCGCGCCCGCGCGCATGGTGCAGCGCATGCGCCAGCGCCGCACGCATGATCGACCCGCTGCCGAGCACGCAATCGAGCCGCGTGTGTCCCACCATGTCGAGAATGGTGGCAAGGCCGCGCCCGGGCCGTCCCACCAGAAATCCGCTGGCGCCCGTAAATTCTACTTCGGCCGAGGCATTCGAGCGGTTGCCCAGCTTGTCCTTCAGGCGCTGCACGCGGATGGCGTTATGGCTGCCGTCGTCGAGAAAACGGGGCAGCAAGAAGCAGGTCAGACCGTGATCGGCCACCTGCGCCAGCACCAGGTGGGCGTCGGCCTGGGGCGCCGAAAAAAACCATTTATGGCCGACGATCTGCCATGCCCCCGCGGCGCCGTCCGCGCCCACGGTGGCGACCGTGGTGTTGGCCCGCACATCGCTGCCGCCCTGCTTTTCGGTCATGCCCATGCCAATGAGGACGCCGCGCTTTTGCGCGACCGGCAAGGGCCGCGGATCGTACTGGCGCGACAAGATCTTCGGCAGCCAGGCGGCGGCCAGCGCCGGCGCCACGGCGCCCGCGCGCGCCAGTGCCGGCACCGCCGCGTAGCTCATGGTGACGGGACACTGAATGCCGTTCTCGACCTGGCCAAACAGCATGAAGGCAGCCGCCCGCGCCACCTGCGCACCCGGCCCCGGCTGCTGCCATGGCGACGCCTGCACGCCCGCCGCGATCATCAGCGTCATCAAGCGGTGCCAGGCCGGGTGAAATTCGATGGCATCGATGCGCCGGCCGGCGCGGTCGACACTGTGCAGCCGCGGTGGATGGACATTCGCCTGGCGTCCCAGATCCAGCACCTCTGCGCTGCCCAGTTCGGCACCGAGCGCCGTCAGCGCCGCGCCCGCCCAGCCCGCCCCCTCACGCGTCACAGCCTCGCGCAGCGCGCTGTCACAGGTAAACAGGTTGACGTCGGCGAACGGCGGCGCCTGATTAAAAACCTCGTGGGTGTCAAACGGCAACATGTGCCCTCCACGGCAATCAGCGGGAATCTTTGGCAATCAACCAGCCGAGTGTGGCGCGGCGCTGTCGAATTGGCAAGCTGAGCAATTTGCGCTGGCGGATGGCGCTGTACCGCCACGGATTTACCTGTTGTCTTTTCACCACTTTCTAGCTGGAGTGGCACCCGCGGCGCCGCCCAAATCGGACGATAAACAACTGCGCAGGCTCAAAACTAGGTGCTTTGGGGCAATTATTTTCGATTTTGATGCGCTGAAGCATTTTTAGGTGATACATTTCATATTATTTTATCTAATGAACGCACACCGTTCCGCAGGATTGAGATTTTGCAAGACGCCGTTGTGATTATCCTTGGTAATTATTTGTTGTTATCATAACTGTTGTCCGCGGCAAATTGCCGCCGAGATTGGTCGTAACTTTCCGTCGTTTTTTGTTATTTGTCGTCCACCGTCTGAAAGCACGAACCTGCGATGCGTTCCACGTTACCTTTGATGCCGCAAGCCAACCTGCCCGATGCGCTCGATGAGCTCATGGAAGTGGCCGGCGATGCGGTGTTCCGCATCGATGCAGGCGGCCGCATCGTCCACGCCAGCCAGCGCGCGCAGCGCCTGTTCGGCAGCAGCCGTCCACTCAATGGCCTGGCCCTGCCCACCCTGACCATCGATGGCGACCAGCAGGCGCTGGAAGATGCGATCAGCGCCGCCGTCGACGCCCCTGACCAGGTGATCGTGTGCGTGCACCTGCAAGCCGAGGGCGCCACCCCCTGCCACGAATTACGCCTGCAGCGCCTCGCTGGCGGGGCCGGTCAGGCGCTGCCGCTGCTGCTGGTGGTCGGCCGCGACATTTCCGCCCAGCAGGCCACCGAGGCGCATCTGCGCCACATGGCTACCCACGATACCCTGACCGATCTGCCCAACCGCCTGCTGCTGTCGGACCGCATCCGCATGGTCATCTCGCATGCGCGCCGCGCGGGCCAGGATTTTTCGGTCGCCACCATCGGCCTCGACGCCTTCAAAAAGATCAATGACGGTCTCGGGCTGCCGGCCGGCGACGCCGTGCTGCGCATGGCCGCCGAGCGCCTGCGCAAGACGCTGCGCGACAGCGATACCCTGGCGCGCGTCGGTGGCGACGAGTTCGTCGCCGTGCTGCCCGGCACCCATACGGAAGCGCAGATCAAGCTCGTCACCGGGCGCCTGCTGGCCACCCTCCAGGCGCCATTCGAGATCGACCATCACACCGTGTACATCGGCGCCTCGATCGGGGTGGCGATCTACCCCCAGCATGCGGAAGACGAAGTGCGGCTGGTGGCGCTGGCCGACGCTGCCATGTCGCATGCCAAGGAGACCGGCAAATCGCGCTGCGTGGTCTACAGCGAGCGCCAGGCCGGCCCGCCGCTGCACGACATTTCGCTGGAAGCGGCGATGTTCCGCGCCGTGCGCGAAGGCGAATTCCAGCTGTACTACCAGCCCATCGTCGACACCGTCAGCCGCCAGATCCAGGGCTTCGAGACGCTGATGCGCTGGAAGCACCCAACCCTGGGCATGGTGCCGCCGGCGCGCTTCATTCCCATCGCTGAAACCAACGGCTTGATCAATCTGCTGGGCGCCTGGGCGCTGAAAGCGGCCTGCGTCCAGCTCAAGCAGTTCGAGCAGGTCGCCAGGCGCGCGCTGTACATCTCCGTCAACATCAGCCCACGCCAGTTCCGCAACGATAAATTTCTCGCCGTGCTAGACGACGCACTGGCGTTTTCCGGCCTGCGCGGCGAGCAGCTGGTGCTGGAAATTACCGAAGGAACCCTGATGATCGATCCGGCCCACGCCGAAACCATCCTCACCCGCATGGCCGAACGGCACGCCCGCATCGCCATCGACGATTTCGGCACCGGCTATTCATCGCTGGCTTACCTCAAACGCTTTCCCATTTCCGTGCTGAAGATCGACCGCGCCTTCGTCAAGGACTTGCCGGCGTCGACCAAAGATGCCGCCATCTGCAACGCCGTGCTCGACCTGGCCAAGCACCTGCAGCTGTCGGTGGTGGCTGAAGGGGTGGAAACGGAGGAACAGCTGGCCTTTCTTGAAGAGCGCGGCTGCCAGTACATCCAGGGCTACCTCACCGGCAAACCGATGACAGCGGCGGTGGCGATGGCAGCGCTGAAGGAAGATATGTACGCGGCCTTCCTGCCGCAGACGTCCGCCGCCGCGGCCGCCAGTGCGTCGATCGACGCCAACGATGCGCACAAGGAGGCGCCATGATGCAAACGCCGCAGCTATTACCAACTGGCGCGCGCGCGCCATCGTGTGCCGATGGCAGTGCCACCCTCAAGCTGCTGTGGGAGCGCGTGCGTCGGCAGGGCGACATGCCCGGCTTTGCGCGCACCATCGCCGCCATCCTCGGCGCCGTGCGCGGCGAAGATGAAGACGACTTCGACATGGCGCAGACGATGCTGACCGATCCGGTGTTGACCCAGAAAGTACTGCGGCTGGCCAACAGCAGCATGTATTCGGCCTTTGGCCAGAGCATCAACACGGTCACCCGCGCCATCATGGTGATCGGCACCGAGGCGATCGGCCACTTGGCAATGGGCTTGAAACTGGTCGAGGAATTGTCGAGCAATATCGACGACCCCACCGGCGCCCACATCGAGATGGAAAAAGCGGTGTTATCAGGCATGGTGGCGCACCAGGTGGCGCTCGGCGCGGCGGTGCCAGCGCCCGAGGAAGCGGTGGTCTGTTCGATGCTCCATGCGCTAGGCCGGATGATGGTGGCGTTCTATATGCCGGAAGCGTGGCAGCGCATGGGCGCGCTCGCTGGCACAGCTGGCATGGACGATGGCGATGAGGACGCCGCCGCGCTGCCGGTGCTGGGACTGACGATCGAACAGATCGGCCGCGCCGCCGCCGAAAACTGGGGCTTGCCCGCCAATCTGATCGGCGGCATGCGGCGCATCGGTGCCGGCAGCAGCGACCAGAAGCTCCATGATGCCGACTGGCTGTCGGCGGTGTCGACCATGTCGTCGCAATGCGCCGAGGCGCTGTGGCACGACGACGCAGCAGGCCTGCAAAAGGTCAACGACCTGGTGCACGGCTTTTCCGCCATGCTGGGGCTGGCGCCCGAGGTCCTGCTGCTATCGATCGAAAAAGCAAAAATCGCCGCCAGCACCGATCTGACCATCGCCCCCCTTTCCAAGCCGGCCGAGCGGCGCGCGCGCAGCCTGGCGTCAAGCCGCCGGCGCGACGCCGGCCACAAGGTGCTGGGCGCCGGCGTGGCCGACATGCGCGACTTCGTCAACGCCGCCACACCCGGCCAGATGATGTCGATGGCGCTCGAGACGGTCTACCAGGGCCTGAGTTTTTCGCGCGCCTGCGCCTTCATGCGCAGCCCGCGCGAACAACGCTACGTTGCCAAGATGGGCTTCGGCGCCGGCGTGCGCGAGCTGCTGCCGCTGATGCAGTTCGATGACCGTTACGAAGCGAACGTCTTTCATGCGGCGCTGTCGAACGACCGCGTGATCTTTATCGAAAACGCCCGCGATCCCAAGTTCGCCGCCAAGCTGCCCCTGTGGTGGAAAGACTCGCTGCGCGAAGCGAGCAGCTTTGTCATCCTGCCGGTGTGCAGCGATGGCAAGCCGGTCGGTTTTATTTATGGCGACTGGGACGCCAGCTATCCCGACATCGCCCTCAACGAAACCGAATTCGGCCTGCTCAACAATGTGCGGGCGCTGGTGGCCCGCTGCGTCGACCGCCGCCGCCAGATCGAGCTGGTGGCGGCCAAGAACCAGCTCAATTAAGGCTGCCGCTGAACTTCAGGCTGCGTCGAAGTTGCGTCGAAGTTGCGTCGAAGTTGCGTCTAACTGCCGTCTCACTTCGATCTAATTTCCGTCTAATTTCCGTCTAATTTCCGTCTAATTTCCGTCTAACTCGCGCGGGCAATGTCGGGGGTAGCAACCCGCACATCGCCACACTGGGCGCGGTGCATCAGCGCGTGATCCATCAACACCAGCGCCAGCATCGCCTCGGCGATCGGCGTCGCACGGATCCCCACGCACGGATCGTGACGGCCGAAGGTTTCCACCAGCACCGGCGTGCCATCCTTGTCGATCGAGCGGCGCGCGGTGCGAATCGACGAGGTCGGCTTGATGGCGATCGACACGGTGATGTCCTGGCCCGTCGAAATCCCGCCCAGCATGCCGCCAGCGTTATTGCCAACAAAGCCGGCCGGGGTCAGCTCGTCGCCGTGCTCGGAACCCTTTTGCGCCACCGAGCGAAAGCCGGCACCGATCTCCACTCCTTTGACGGCATTGATACCCATCATGGCGTAGGCGATGTCGGCATCGAGCTTGTCGTAGATCGGCTGGCCCAGTCCCACCGGCACATTGCGGGCGACGACGTCGATGCGCGCACCGATCGAGTCGCCGGCGCGGCGCAGTTCGTCCATCGCCGCCTCCATGCGGGCGATCAGCGCAGCGTCGCCGCTGGCGGCAAAGAACGGGTTGTCGCCCACATGCTGCCAGCCGTCGAACGGCACGACGATGTCGCCCAGCTGGCTCATGCAGCCCATCAATTCGGTGCCGTACTGCTGCTTGAGCCATTTTTTGGCGATCGCCGCCGCCCCCACCACCGGCGCGGTCAGTCGCGCCGACGAGCGCCCGCCGCCGCGCGGATCGCGCACGCCATACTTGTGCCAGTAGGTATAGTCGGCGTGACCGGGACGGAAACTGTCGGCGATGTTGCCGTAATCCTTACTGCGCTGGTCTTCGTTGGGGATCAGCAGCGCAATCGGGGTGCCGGTGGTGACGCCCTGGTAGACGCCCGACAGGATCTGCACCGTATCAGATTCCTGGCGCTGGGTGACGTGGCGCGAGGTGCCCGGCTTTCTGCGGTCGAGTTCGGGCTGGATGTCCGCCTCGGACAGCGCCAGCCCGGGCGGACAGCCATCGATGACGCAGCCGATGGCGGCGCCATGCGACTCGCCGAAGGTAGAAATAACAAACAACTTGCCAAAAGAATTGCCGGACATGGGGAGCGGTCGAAAATGGTTGATGCCCCATTTTACCAGTCGCGGCACGGTCCATCGCGATGGCAGCAGTGACGCCGGCAAATGTGAACTCGACAACATCAATTGTGTCGTCATTAGTGATTATTTTTCAATATTTAACACTCGTAGTCCCGGCAAACGCCCATGCGTGGTGGATTTCCGCGATATACTCGGACCGTCAGCCAGCCCGCAGTTAGGAGATGTACCCATGCCACCATCGCGCCCGCCCTTTGAAGCCATCAAGGACGATCCCGACGATCTGGTAT
The DNA here is from genome assembly GCF_049896725.1 of Massilia sp. PWRC2. Classification (NCBI taxonomy): domain Bacteria; kingdom Pseudomonadati; phylum Pseudomonadota; class Betaproteobacteria; order Burkholderiales; family Oxalobacteraceae; genus Massilia; species Massilia sp. PWRC2. Next base: position 177,165 of record NZ_JAFCUW010000010.1, on the reverse strand, counting down.
TTGTGGAAGAGGCAGCGCCGGCCGCAGCGCTTCTCGCTGCGGACCAGCCGCAGCCGCAGCCGCAGCCAGTCTGGCGCGTGCTCATCGTCGACGACGATGCCGACGTCCACACCACCACCACCTTCGCCTTGGGCAACCTCGAGATGCAGTCGCGCCCGCTTGAATTTCTGCACGCCTACTCGGCTGCCGAAGCGCGTGCCCTGCTCGCCCGCGAAGCCGACATCGCCGTCATCCTGCTCGACGTCGTCATGGAAGAAGATGACGCCGGCCTCAAGCTGGCGCGCCATATCCGCGAAACGCTCAAGCTGGCGGACGTGCGCATCATCCTGCGCACCGGCCAGCCGGGCTACGCCCCCGAAATCGAGGCGATCCGCGATTTCGACATCAACGATTACAAGACCAAGTCCGAGCTCACCCGCATCAAACTGTACACCACGGTAACGGCGGCGGTGCGCTCGTACGAGCAGATCCGCGCGATCGGCAACAGCCGCAGCGGCCTCGACCGCGTAGTGCGCGCTGGGGTTGCCCTGATGGCCCTGCAGGGCGTGGCCGCCTTCGGCGCCGGGGTGCTGGGCCAGGTGGGCCACATTATCGGCCGCGATGCCGATGGCGTGCTGTGCGTGCACCATCCCTTCGACCTCGATGCCGCCGGCGCCAGCAGCCCAAGGCCGCACCTGCCGCGCCTGCCGCGCCTGCAGGTTGTCGCCGGCGCTGGCGCCTTCGGCCCGCTGGCCGGCAGCGCCCTGAGCGACGCCGCCCGCGCCGGCGGCCCCGCCAGCGCCGCCCTCGCCGCCATCGATGGCGCCCTCGCCGCCGGCACCAACGTGTTTACTGACCATGGCGCCACCCTGGTGTTCCACGGCAAAGGAGGGCGCCAGTTCGCCGCCCATATTCCGCTGGCCGCGCCGCTCGGCGACCTCGAACAGCGCCTGCTCGAGGTGTTTGGCGGCACCGTTGCGGTGGGCCTGGAAAACGTCGAACTGCTCAGCCATCTGCACACGGCGGCGTTCTACGACCAGCTGTCGAAACTGCCCAACCGCACGCGCCTGGTCGAAATCCTCGACGCCACCCTCGACAGTCCGGCGCGCGCCAGCGCCATCCTGTCGCTGGTCGACCTCGACCATTTCGCCGAAACCAACGACGCCCTCGGCCACCAGTTCGGCGACCTGCTGCTGGCCGCCGTCGCTTACCGGCTGCAGCATTGCGGCGGCCTCGACCTGACGGTGGCGCGCATCGGCGGCGATATTTTCAGCGTGCTGGGCGACGCCTCGGTGGTCAATCCGGCCCACATCCTGGCGCTGTTCGCCACGCCGTTTTCCATCGATGGCCAGGACGTGCGGGTGTCGGCCACCATGGGCCTGGTGCGCCTGATCGAACACGACGGCAGCGGCGCCGATGCCCTCAAGGACGCCGATATCGCCCTCAAGCGGGCCAAGGTGCAACAGCGCGCCGGCCACTTTTATTTTTCGCGCAGCATGGGGGTGGAAATTCGCGAGCGCGTGCGCCTGATGCACGCGCTGCGCACGGGCTTTGCGGCCGGCCAGCTGTTCGTTGCCTATCAGCCGCAGGTCGACCTGGTCAGCCGCCGTCCGGTCGGTGCCGAAGCGCTGCTGCGCTGGCGCACCGACGATGGCACGCTGGTCTCGCCCGCCGTGTTCATCCCCATCGCCGAGTATTCCGGCCTGATCATCGAAATCGGCGAATTCGTGCTGCGCAGCGCCTGCCACGAGCTGGTGCGCCTGCGCGCCGCCGGCCACCTCGATTTCACCATGTCGGTGAACGTCTCCCAGGTACAGTTCCGCCACCCGCTGTTTTTGCAGATGCTGCGCACGGCGCTGGCCGAGACCGCAGTGCCGCCGCAGTTCGTCGAACTGGAAATCACCGAATCGATGGCGATGGAAGAGCCGCAACTGCTCATTGCCATGCTGGCGGAAATCAAGCGCACCGGCGTCACCATCGCCATCGACGATTTCGGCACCGGCTTTTCATCACTGTCCTACCTGCAGCGGCTGCAGATCGACCGCCTGAAGATCGACCGCGCCTTCGTCACTGAAATTACCCACTCGGCACGCGGCAGCAGCATCGCCGAAATGGTCATCCAGCTGGGCCGCAACCTGGGCTTGACGGTGGTAGCCGAGGGCGTCGAAGACGAGCGCCAGGCGCATATCCTGCAACTGCTGGGCTGCCCGATGGGCCAGGGCTTTCTGTTCGCCCGGCCGATGCCGCCCGCCGAGCTGCAGCAGTGGCTGCGCGAGAATACCCCGGCCTGAAGCCGGGCCGGGGCAAGCTTGCGCCCGTCGCCGTCGTTTAATCGGGCTGGTCGACTTCCGCTGGCCAGTCCCGAATATATGCCTTGAGCATGCGGTTCTCGAAGCTTTGCGCTTCCAGCACGGCGCGGGCGACGTCATAAAACGAGATCACTCCGAGCAGCGTTTTGGCATTCATGACGGGCAGATAGCGCGCATGCTTTTCCAGCATCATGCGGCGCACTTCGTTGACCTCGGTGTCCGGGGTGACGGTGATCGGATGGTCGTCCATGTGCTTGCGCACGGTGCCGGCGCCCACCGAGCCATTGTTCTTGTGCAGCACCTTGATCACTTCGCGAAAGGTCAGCATGCCGACCAGGTCGCCATACTCCATCACCACCAGCGAGCCGATGTCCTTGTCCGCCATGGTATTGACGGCGTCGACGATGAGCGTGTCGGGACTGGCGGTGTACAGGATGTTGCCTTTTACCTCGAGAATTTCGGAGACTTTCATGGCGGCTACCCTTTTCGGCTGAAGTTGTGGTGTAGCGGAGGCTGCGGGTACGGCTGGGCTGGTGGACATGTGAACCTGGAAGATAAAAGCGAATGTAGCCGAAGCGTAGCAAAAAATCCAGCGGCGCGGTGAAAGCGCCTGAAAAAACGCGCTGCCGGGGTGCGTGCTGCGGCACCCGCACCGTGCCCGGCGAGCACAAACGGTGCTACGATGCCGGCCATTGCATCTACCTGCGAGTCCACCATGAGCGCTCCCCATTATCCGGGTTTCGACACCCTGTCGCTGCATGCCGGCAGCACGCCCGACCCGACCACCGGCGCCCGCGCCACCCCACTGTATTTCACGTCCTCGTTTGCCTTCAAGGACTCCGACCACGCGGCCTCGCTGTTCAACATGGAACGCGCCGGCCACGTCTATTCGCGCATATCGAATCCCACCAATGCGGTGCTGGAAGAGCGCATCGCCGCCCTCGAAGGTGGGGTGGCAGCCATTGCCACCGCCAGCGGCCAGGCCGCCATGCACCTGGGCTTGGCGACGATTGCCGGCGCCGGCGCCCACGTGGTCGCTTCCAGCGCCCTGTACGGCGGCTCGCACAATCTGCTCGCTTACACCCTCAAGCGCTTCGGCATCAGTACCACCTTCGTGCACCCGCGCGACATCGATGGCTGGCGCGCCGCCATTCGCCCTGAAACGCGCCTGCTGTTCGGTGAAACGCTGGGCAACCCCGGCCTCGATGTGCTCGACCTGCCGACGCTGTCGGCGCTGGCGCACGACCATCACCTGCCGCTGCTGGTCGATTCGACCTTTACCACGCCGTACCTGCTGCGGCCGTTCGAACATGGTGCCGACCTGCTGTTCCACTCGGCCACCAAGTTCCTGTGCGGGCACGGCACCGCCATCGGCGGCCTGCTGGTCGAAGGCGGCAGCTTCGACTGGCAAGCCGCTCACGAGGCCAGCGGCCGCTTCGGCGAACTGTGTGAACCATATGACGGCTTTCACGGCATGGTGTTTGCCGAAGTGTCGACGGTGGCACCGTTTTCGCTGCGCGCGCGGCGCGAAGGCTTGCGCGACTTTGGCGCCGTCATGAGTCCCCACAACGCCTTCGCCATCTTGCAAGGCGTCGAGACGCTCAGCCTGCGCATGGAACGCCATGTCGCCAATACCCGCAAGGTGATCGACTTCCTGCTGCAGCAGCCGGCGGTGAGTTCGGTGGCCTATCCGGAGCTGGCCAGCCACCCGGACTACGCGCTGGCCAAGACCCTGCTGCCGCGCGGCTGCGGCGCCGTCTTCACCTTTAATGTAAAAGGCGACCGCGCCGCCGGCCGCCGCTTCGTCGACGCCCTGCAAGTGTTTTCGCACCTGGCCAATGTGGGCGACGCCAAGTCGCTGGTGATCCACCCGGCCTCGACCACCCACCTGCGCGTGCCGGCCGAGCAACTCGCTGCCAGCGGCATCGGCGAAGGCACCATGCGCCTGTCGGTCGGACTGGAAAACGTCGACGACCTCACCGACGACCTGGCGCGCGCCCTCAAACTGTCGCAGAAAGGAGTCTGACATGCTGCTCGACGTCGCAGGACAAGGTGCTTATTGCTACAGCGGCGGCAAGCCGTTCGATGCCCGCCTGCCCACCGCCGTGTTCATCCACGGCGCCCAGAACGACCACTCGGTATGGACCCTGCAGAGCCGGTATTTTGCCCACCACGGATTTAATGTGCTGGCAGTCGACCTGCCCGGCCACGGCCGCAGCGCGGGCGCCGCCCTGCCGACGGTCGAAGCGATCGCCGCCTGGCTGCTGGCGCTGCTCGACGCCGCCGGTGTCGAACGGGCGCTGCTGATCGGTCACAGCATGGGCTCGCTGGTGGCGCTGGAAGCGGCGGCGCGCTTGGCTGGCAGCGCGGGGCGCGTGATCGGCCTGGCCATGCTGGGCACCACCTATCCAATGAAAGTGTCGGACGCGCTGTTATCGATGGCCGGCGACGATCAGGGCGCGGCGATCGACCTGATCAACATCTGGTCGCATGCGCGCGCCAACCTGCTGCAGCCGCAAAATCCGGCGGCGCCGCTGGCAGGGGTGTCGACCATGGGGGTGGCGCGCCGGCTGATGGAACGCATGGCGGCGCGCAATCCGCAGCAGCTGTTGCTGACCGACTTTAGCGCCTGCAACGCCTATGCCGGCGGCGAAGCGGCGGCGCAAGCCTTGCGCTGCCCGGTACTGTTCATCTTCGGCAGCCGCGACATGATGACGCCGGCCCGTTCGACCACCCTGCTCACCTCCGCGGTGGCGGCGGTGACGACCACCCGCGTGCTGCAGGTCGACGCCGGCCACGCGCTGATGGCCGAGCAGAGCGACGCCGTGCTCGACGCCCTGTTCAAGTTCGCAACCAGCTTGCGCTAGCGCGGCGTCAGGCCCTGTTCGGCCGCTTCGCTACAAGGGGCCGAAATGCTCGGCCAGGCTCTGGTGCAAACCGTCTTCGACCGCCCGCCCCACCTGGCGCGCCAGCACGGCAGTGTCGAGCGTCAGAGCATTTTCCACCACCGGCACGGGGGCGCCGGCGCCGATGGCGCGGCCGCTGAAGATGAACAGGCGGTAGACCTCGGCCAGCCGCAGCGTGGCCGGATTGGTCAGCAGCACCCAGTTATCGCGGCTGGCGCGCGAGCGTTCTTTCCAGCGCGCGCGGGTGCTGATGTCGAGCTCGACGCGACCCACCCAGCCGGCCGCCACCATGCGGTCGAGCAGGTCGGTCATTTCTTCAAAACCGATGCGGGTGTGCGCGCGGATCACGCGGCTGGGCACCAGCGCGCTATTACTGGTGCGCGCGCCGGCGTACAGCACTTTTAGAATCGCCACGGCGTCGACGAATTCGGCGCCTGGCGCCGGCTGGTACCACCAGCGCTCGTAGCGAATCACTGGCAAGGCAGCGCTGATGGTGGCACCGACCAGGGCGATCATCCACGACAGGTACAGCCACAGCAAAAACAGTGGCAGCGCCGCCAGTGCGCCGTAAATGATGGCATAGGTGGGGAACTGCCGAATAAACACCGCAAAGCCGCGCTTGGCGATTTCAAACGCCACCGCCGCCACCAGTCCGCCCCACATGGCGTCGAGCCAGTCGACGTGGCGGTTCGGCACCATCACGTACAGCAGCGTGTAGGCAGCGGCCGACAGCGCCACCGACACCGCCGTATAGAACAGCGCGCCCACCAACGGCACCGCCTGCACCACCTCGCTGGTGGCCATGAACAACTGCGACGTCACCGTCAGCGACAGCCCGAACATGATGGGACCCAGCGTGAGCAGGGCCCAGTACATCACCAGCCGCTGGGCGAACGGCCGGCGCCGGCGCACGCCCCAGATCTGGTTGAAGGCGCGCTCGATCATCGCCATCATCGCCGTCGACGTCACCAGCAGCGCCACCGCGCCAACCGCAGAGAGCCGCGTGGCCTTGCTGGCAAACTGGGTCAGGTTGCCGATGATGGTGTTGGCAATCCCGCGCGGCATCAAGGTTTGCACGAAATACGTCTCGAGCGAGGTGCGAAAGGCGCTAAAGATGGGAAAGGTTGTAAAGATGGCCAGCACGATGGTCAACAGCGGGACGATCGCCAGCGTGGTGGTGAACGTGAGGCTGCCTGCCACCTGCGGCAGGCGCTCTTCGCGCAGGCGGCGGATGGCAAAGCGCAGCAGGTCGCCGCCCTGGCGCCAGCTCAGCTGGCGCGCCGCGCTGGCGTCGCTGTCGAGCGCGGCGCCCGCGGATCGATCCGGCGCCGCGTCGGCAGATAGTGAAAGCGAATAGGCAGTCTTGGAAAGCATCCTTCTGGGGCGTCCACGCGATGTAAAGCGCCCTATAATACCAATGATGAACCCAACCAATTCGATTATTCTAGTTTTGTATTATTCGCGCCATGGCGCCACCCGCAAGCTGGCCGAACTGATTGCTCAGGGCATCGAGTCGGTGCCCGGATTCGACGCTCGCCTGCGCACCGTGCCGGCCGTCTCCAGCGTGGCCGAAGCGACCGCGCCGGCCATCCCGCCGGCCGGCGCGCCGTACGTCGAGCTGGCCGATCTGGCCGACTGCGCCGGTCTGGCGCTCGGTTCGCCGACCCGGTTTGGCAATATGGCGGCCAGCCTCAAGTATTTTATCGATGGCACCGCCACCGACTGGCTGGCCGGCACCCTGGCCGGCAAACCGGCCTGCGTATTTACCTCCACCGGCAGCCTGCACGGCGGCCAGGAATCGACCCTGCTATCGATGATGCTGCCGTTGCTGCACCATGGCATGCTGGTGATGGGCCTGCCTTACACCAACCCCGAACTGATGACCACCTCCAGCGGCGGCAGTCCGTATGGCGCCAGCCACTGGTCGGGCCTGGACGGCGACAAGGCCGTCACCGAAGACGAAAAGCGGCTGGCGATCGCGCTGGGCAAGCGACTGGCGCGCACCGCGGCGGCCCTGCAAGGAGAGCGCTGATGGCAACGCCAAAATGGTTTCATACAGGCTGTCTGGCCAGCCTGATCGTCCTGATCATCTGGCTGGTGGTGTGGGAGATGTGGGTGGCGCCCCTGCGCGCTGGCGGCTCGCTGCTGGCGCTCAAGGCGCTGCTGCTGCTGATTCCCCTGCGCGGCGTGCTCAAGCGCGACATCTACACCATGCAGTGGTCATCGATGGTGATCCTGCTGTATTTCACCGAGGGCGTGGTGCGCGCCTGGAGCGACACCGCCGCGCTGTCGCGTTACATGGCGATGGGCGAAGTGGCGCTGGTGCTGGTCTACTTTAGCTGCACCCTGCTGTATCTGGCGCCCTACAAGCGCGCCGCCAAAAAAATGGCCAAGGAATTGCTCGACAAGGTCAAGACGGCGCGCCGCAATGAGTATTGAAGGCGGCCGCCACGCCAGCCTTGGTGCGACCGCCCGCGCGGCGTTCCTGGCGCGCTGCCGCGCCATCGCCGGTGATGCCCAGGTGCTCAGCGGCGCTGACTGCGCCCCCTATCTCACCGACTGGCGCGGCCGCTTTACCGGCGCCGCTCTGGCGGTGCTGCGGCCGGCCACTACCGATCAGGTGGCGGCACTGGTGCGCGCCTGCGGCGACGCGGGCGTGCCGATGGTGCCGCAGGGCGGCCGTACCGGTCTGGTGCAAGGCAGCGTGCCCGATGCCAGCGGCGACGCCGTCGTGCTGTCACTGGCGCGCATGCAGCGCATCCGCCAGCTCGACCCGGTCAACCGCACCATGACGGTCGATGCCGGCTGCATCCTGCACGACGTCCAGCAAGCCGCCGCCGCCAGCGCCTGCCTGTTTCCCTTGTCGCTGGCGGCCGAAGGCAGTTGCAGCATTGGCGGCAACCTGTCGACCAATGCGGGCGGTACCGCGGTGCTGCGTTACGGTAATGCGCGCGCCCTGTGCCTGGGCCTGGAAGTGGTGACCGCCCAGGGCGACGTCTGGGACGGCTTGCGCGGCCTGCGCAAGGACAACACCGGCTACGACCTGCGCGACCTGTTCATCGGCGCCGAAGGCACCCTCGGCATCATCACCGGCGCCGTGCTGCAACTGTTCCCGCGCCCGAAAGCGACCCTGACGGCGCTGGTGGCGCTGGCCAGCCCCAGCGCCGCCACCACCCTGCTGCTACTGGCGCAAGACAGCTGCGGCGCCAGCCTGACCGGCTTCGAGCTGATGTCGCACTACTGCCTGCAGCTGGTGCAGCAGCAGTTCCCCGCCCTGCCCCGGCCCATCAAGCAGGAACACCCGTATTATGTGTTACTGGAAGTGGCCAGCAGCGAGTCAGAAGCGCATGCGGCGCACCTGCTCGAACGCACCCTGGCGACCGCCTTCGAGGACGGCGTGGCGCAAGACGCCGTGCTGTCGTCGACGCTGGCGCAGGCGCAGGGCCTGTGGGATATCCGCGAACACATCCCGCTGGCGCAGGCGCGCGCCGGCCACAACATCAAGCACGACATTGCGCTGCCGGTGTCGGCGATTGCCGGTTTTATCGCCCGCACCGACGCCGCCCTCGCCCAACACTTTGCCGGCTGCCAGGTGGTGTGTTTCGGCCACCTGGGCGACGGCAACCTGCATTACAACGTGGCCGCCCCAGCCGGCATGCATGACGCCGATTTTCTGGCCAGCCAGGATGCCGTCAACGCCGTCGTCTATGCCAGCGTGGCAGAAGACGGCGGTTCGATCTCGGCCGAACACGGCATCGGCGCCCTCAAGCGTGACGCCCTCGTCCGCCACAAGAGCGCAGTCGAACTGGCGCTGATGCGCTCGGTCAAACAAGCCCTCGATCCCCGTAACCTGATGAACCCTGGAAAAGTGCTGTGACGCCGCTGGGCTTACTGTCGCGCTGGCTGCTGGTCGGCGAATGGCGCATGCACCCGGTGCGCGCGCTGCTGGCCATCGTCGCCATCGCCGTCGGCGTGGCGATGGGCTTTGCCATCCACCTGATCAATGCCGCCGCTTTCAACGAGTTTTCGGCCGCCGTCAAGGCGGTCGCCGGCCAGGCCGACATCCAGGTCAGCGGCCGCGAAAGCACCTTCGATGAAGCCATCTATCCGCTGCTGGCGCAGCGCGCCGGCGTACTGGTGGCCTCGCCGGTGATCGAAGTGGACGCCGGCGTACCCGCCAAGGCCGGCGGCATCGGTGGCGCCGCCAACCTGAAAATCATCGGCGTCGATCCGTTTCGCGCCGGCGCCGTCGCCCCCGACCTGCTGGGCGTAGCCGACAGCGCCCTCGACCTGTTAGGCGACGACGCCATCTTCCTGTCGCCGGCAGCGATGGCGTGGCTGGGCGCCGCCAAGGGCGCGCCGCTGCTGCTGCGCGCCGGCGCCACCGACGTCGCCCTGCGCGTGGGCGGCGGCCTGTTCAACGCCCGCGCCGGCCAGCGCATCGCGGTGATGGATATTGGCGCCGCCCAGTGGCGCTTCGGCCGCCTCGGCGTGCTCTCGCGGGTCGACCTCAAACTGCAGGACGGGGTCGACCGCGGCGCCTTCGAGCGCGCCTTGCAAAGCGAGCTGGCAGCGCGCTATCCGGGCCGCTTCCTGGTAGCGCAGCCAAACGATCCGGACCAGGACAGCCGCACCAACACGCTCTCACGCGCCTACCGCGTCAACCTGACGGTGCTGGCGCTGGTGGCCTTGTTTACCGGGGCGTTCCTGGTGTTTTCCACCCAGGCGCTGTCGGTGATCCGCCGCCGCAGCCAGTTCGCCCTGCTGCGCGTGCTGGGGGTGGCGCGCCGCCAGCTGCTGCTGCAAGTGCTGCTCGAAGGGGCCAGCCTGGGCGTGATTGGCGCCGCCGCTGGCATCGGCGGCGGCTACCTGATGGCAGCGCTGGCGCTGCGCTTTTTTGGCGCCGATCTGGGCGCCGGTTATTTTACCGGGGTGCAGCCCAGCGTGGCGTTCGCGCCGCTGGCGGCCGCCGTGTTCTTTGGCATGGGACTGGCGGTGGCTTTGCTGGGCTGCCTGGCGCCTGCCTTCGAGGCAGCGCGCGCGGCGCCGGCTGTCGCCCTCAAATCGGGCAGCGACGAAACCGCACTCGCCGGCCTGCGCCGCAGCTGGCCGGCGCTGGCCTGCCTGGCCATGGCGGCGCTGCTGTCACGACTGCCACCGCTGTTTGAACTGCCCATTTTTGGCTACCTCGCCATCGCCCTGCTGCTGATCGGCGGGATCGGCTTGATGCCACGGCTGGCCGCCAGCGTGTTCGGCACCCTCAACCGGCTGGCGCCAGCGCGCACCGCGGTGCCGGCACTGGCGCTGGCGCGGCTGGCCAATGCGCCGGGCCAGGCCGCCATCGCGCTCGGTGGTGTGCTGGCCAGCTTCGCCCTGATGGTGGCGATGGCCATCATGGTGTCGAGTTTTCGCATGTCGGTCGACGACTGGCTCGGTCGTATCCTGCCGGCCGACCTGTATGTGCGGGTGGCGGCGGCCGGTGCCAGCGCCGGCCTCGGTGCCTCCGAGCAGGCCGCCTTAAGTGGCGCCAGCGGCGTTGCCCGCAGCGAATTTTTGCGCAGCGCGCCGCTCTCGCTCGATGCGGCGCGCCCGCCGGTGACCTTGATCGCGCGCGACATCGATGCCGCCAATCCCGGCCAGCGGCTGGTGCTGGTGGGACCGGGCGCTCCGGTACCCAGCGGCGCGCGGCCCGCCTGGGTGTCCGAAGCGATGCTCGACCTGTATGGCGTCAAGCCCGGTCAAACGCTGCAGTTGCCGCTGGCCGGCACCCTGCAAGCGTTTTTTGTCGCCGGCGTCTGGCGCGATTACGCCAGCCAGAACGGCGCCGTGCAAATCCGCCTGGCCGATTACCGCGCCATCACCGGTGACGACAAGGTCAGTGATGCCGCCCTGTGGCTGCGCGCCGGCGTCGCCGCCGGCCAGCTCGAAGCGACGCTGCGCCGGTTGCCGTTCGGCGCCCGCCTGACGCTGGCGCAGCCGGGCCAGATCCGCGCCCTTAGCCTGCAGATTTTTGACCGCAGCTTCGCCGTCACCTATTTGCTCGAAGCGATCGCCATCGCCATCGGCATGTCGGGGGTGGCGGCGACGTTTTCAGCGCAAACGCTGGCGCGCGCGCGCGAGTTCGGCATGCTGCGCCACGTTGGTGTGACGCGCGGCCAGATCCTGCGCATCCTCGCCATCGAGGGCGGCGCGCTGACCATCCTGGGGGTCGGCTGCGGCTTCGTGCTGGGCCTGACCATCAGCCTGATCCTGGTATTCGTCGTCAACCCGCAGTCGTTTCACTGGACCATGCAGCTGCACCTGCCATGGACATTGTTGTTGTCGGTGGCCGGCCTGCTGCTGGTCGCCGCCGTGCTCACCGCGCTGGTGTCGGGACGTTACGCGCTGTCGCTTGGTCCGATACGGGCAGTCAGGGAGGACTGGTAATGAAGCGAATCATCACATGGCTGCTGTGCGGCCTGTTACTGAGCACTGCAGCGCAGGCCGGGCCGGTGGCATTCGCCGCGGTCGTGGCCGGCCAGCCGCTGCACTTTCCCGCCGACTTCGGCGCCCACCCGGATTTCAAAACCGAGTGGTGGTATGTGACGGGCTGGCTGCAGCGGCCGAACGGCAAGCCGCTGGGGTTTCAGGTGACGTTTTTTCGCAGCCGCACCGGCGCCGCCGACGCCAATCCCAGCGCCTTCGCCGCCCGCCAGCTGATCGTCGCCCATGCCGCCGTTTCCGATCCGGCGCTCGGTCGCCTGGTGCACGACCAGAAAAGCGGCCGTCAGGGTTTCGAGCTCAATTACGCCAAAGCCGGCATGACCAGTTTGAAGCTCGACGGCTGGACCATGCAGCGCGGCGCCAACGGCGCCTACCAGGTGGCGATCGCCTCGCGCCAGTTGCAACTGAAGCTGACGCTGACACCGACGGCGCCGCCGCTGCTGCAAGGGGTGGCAGGCTTTTCGCAAAAGGGCCCGCTGCCGCGCAACGCCAGCTATTACTATAGCGAGCCGCAGTTGCAGGTGACGGGGGTGGCCGGTGCGCTGGGCGCCGCTGGTGCTGTCACCGGCACCGCCTGGCTCGATCACGAATGGTCGAGCCAGGCGCTCGACCCTGCCGCCAGCGGCTGGGACTGGGTCGGCGCCAACCTGGCCGATGGCTCGGCGCTGATGGCTTTCCAGATCCGCGCCCGACGAGGTGGTAAACTGTGGGCGCACGCAGCGTTGCGCGACCGCGCCGGCAAGGTCACCCAGTTTGGCGCCGACCAGGTCAGTTTCAGTGCGCGCGCGTGGTGGACCTCGCCCGCCAGCGGCGCCACCTACCCGGTGGCGACGACGCTGGTCACCGGCCCTTTCAGCTGGCGCCTGACGCCCCTGCAAAACGACCAGGAGCTCGACTCGCGCCGCTCGACCGGCGCCATTTACTGGGAAGGGGCGATGTCGCTCGAACGCGATGGCCAGCCAGCCGGTCACGGCTACCTGGAAATGACGGGCTATGACCGGCCCATGACACTGTAAAGTTCGTAAAGTTGGTAGAGTTCGACCCGCAACAGCACACCATGCGTTTTCACCGCCCCATTTGACCGCACGATAGCCAGGATAAAGCCGCAGCCGATGAACGACCGCTCCAACCAGATTGCCAGCGCAATCAACGCCGACAGCAACGCCGGCAGCAACGCCAGTACCAACCACGCCGTCGCCGCCAGCAGCAGCGAGGCGCGCGCCAAATCGAGCCTGGCGACGCTGCGCGGCCTGCTGCCATTCCTGCGCCCCTACCGCCGCCAGTTCCTGTTTGCCGCCATCGCCCTGCTGGTCGCCGCCAGCGCCACGCTGGCCATTCCCGCCGCCTTCAAGCAAATGATCGATCTCGGTTTCGGCCCGGCGGCGGGCGCCCGCAGCATCCGCAACGTCAACGCCACCTTCCTCGCCCTGTTCGGCGTGGCCACCGTGCTGGCACTGGCCACCGCTGCCCGCTTCTACATGGTGTCATGGCTGGGCGAGCGCGTCACCGCCGACATCCGCAGCGCCGTCTACGGCCACGTGTTACGTCAAAGCCCGGCGTTTTTCGAAACCACCCAGACCGGTGAAGTTCTCTCGCGCATCACCACCGACACCACGCTGATTCAATCGGTGGTCGGCACCAGCATTTCGCTGGCGCTGCGTAACACCCTGCTGTTCATCGGCGGCCTGGTGATGCTGTTCATCACCAGCATCAAGCTGACCTCCATCATTCTCGGCCTGATGGTGGTGGTGATCGTGCCCATCGTGCTGTTCGGCCGCCGCGTGCGCAGCCTGTCGCGCGATTCGCAAGACCGCATTGCCGACGCCTCGGCGATGGCGGGCGAGATCCTCAACGCCATGCCGACCGTGCAAGCCTTCACCCACGAGCATATCGAAGCGGCGCGCTTTGGCGGCTCGGTCGAAGCGGCGTTTGCCACCGCCATGCGGCGTATCCGCGCCCGTTCGCTGCTGACCATGCTGGCCATCGTGCTGGTGTTTGGCACCATCGTGTTCGTGCTGTGGCTGGGCGCCCACGCGGTGCTCGGCGGCACCATGACGGGCGGCGACCTCGGTCAGTTCATCCTGTATGCCTCGATCGTGGCCGGCTCCATCGGCGCACTGTCAGAAGTAATGGGCGAAGCGCAGCGCGCCGCCGGCGCCACCGAGCGCCTGCTCGAACTGCTCGGTGCAAGGTCGAGCATCGGCAACCCTGCGGCGCCGCGCGCACTGCCCGTGCGGGTCGCCGGCGGCGCCGCGCTGGCGCTGCAGGACATCACCTTTCACTATCCATCGCGGCCGACCACGGCAGCGCTGTCGCACCTCAATCTGGTGATTGAACCGGGTGAAACGGTGGCGCTGGTGGGACCGTCCGGCGCCGGCAAGACCACCCTATTCCAGATGTTCCTGCGCTTTTACGATCCGCAGTCGGGCACCGTCACACTCGACGGCGTCGACATCCGCACGCTCGATCTGCACACGCTGCGCGATGCGATCGGCATCGTGCCGCAAGACACCGTGATCTTTTCCGCCAACGCCATGGAAAACATCCGCTATGGCCGCGTCGGCGCCACCGACGACGAAGTGATCGCCTGCGCGCGCCAGGCGGCCGCGCACGAATTTATCGAGCGCCTGCCGCAGGGCTATCAATCGTTCCTGGGCGAACGCGGGGTGCGCCTCTCCGGTGGCCAGCGTCAGCGCATTGCGATCGCCCGCGCGCTGCTGAAAAATCCACCGCTGCTGCTGCTCGATGAAGCCACCAGTGCGCTCGATGCCGAATCCGAACGGCTGGTCCAGCGCGCGCTCGAAGCGGCCATGGTCGGCCGCACCACCGTCATCATCGCCCACCGCCTGGCCACCGTGCAGCGCGCCGACCGCATCATCGTCATGGAAGACGGCGGCATCGTCGAAACGGGCACCCATGCCAGCCTGGTGGCCCAGGGCGGTATCTACGCCAATCTGGCGGCGCTGCAGTTTCACGGCGTCAGCAGTGGTGCGCGTCCCACTAGCTAGGCAGAACTATTACCTCAATGCAACAAATTCCCGTATAATTGCTGTCACGCAATTAACCGAGATCAAATATGTCCCAGCGATTCTTGCCTTTCCATCACTGGAGCGTCGGCGCCCGCATCACCACCGTGACCATCGGCCTGGTCGGCGCCATCCTGGCGGCGCTGTTCGCCATGATCAGCGTGACCACGTCGAGCATGCTGGAAGCGCGCTCGATTGCGGCGACCCGCCAGGATGTGCGCGGCGTGGTCAATATGATCGAGCTATTCAATAAATCCTTGTCGTCGGAAGCGGCAAGTTTCAGCCGCCTGTTCGGCAGCGATTTCGATGGCAAGTTCAGCCTGGCCGCGGGCCAGGAAGTGGCGGTCGGTGCGCTGCAGGCGCCGGTGCTGTTAAATGGCGAGAAGACCGTCAACCTCGACTTTAGCGTGGCCGACCGGTTTACCGCGCAGACCGGCGGCGTGGCCACCGTGTTCGTTGCCAAGGGCGACGATTTTATTCGCGTGAGCACGTCGCTGAAAAAAGAAAATGGCGATCGGGCGATCGGCACCGCGCTCGACCATGCGCATCCCGCCTACCCCCTGCTGCGCGCCGGCCAGCCCTTCAGCGGCCCTGCCACCCTGTTTGGCAAGCAATACATGACCCGGTACGAGCCTGTCATGGGCGCCGACGGCAAAATGATCGCTGTGCTGTTCGTCGGCGTCGATATCAGCGCCGACATGGCCGCCCTGAAGGACAAGATCAGCAGCATCAAGGTGGGCGACACCGGTTACTTTTTCGTTCTCAACGCCGCGCCCGGCAAGGCGCAGGGCGAGCTGCTGGTGCATCCGAAAAGCAGTGGCAGCAATCTGCTGGAAGAAAAATCTGCTGACGGCCGTTTTTTCGTGAAAGAAATGCTTGCGCAGAAGACCGGCCAGCTCACGTACGCCTGGCGCGATGTGACCGCCAGTGGCGGCGCCCCGCGCGAAAAAATCGTCAATTTCGACTTCATCAAGGAATGGAACTGGATCGTCGCCGGTGGCACCTTCCGCGACGAAATCACCCGCGAAGCCGATGCCCAGCGCCTGCGCTACATGGCTTTTTGCATCGCCGCGCTGGCCCTGTTTGCCGTGCTGCTGTACCTGATGGTGCGCGCCAGCGTGACGCGGCCACTGGCGGCGGCCACTGCGGCCGCAGCACGCATCGCGGCCGGCGACCTGTCGGCCCGCATCGACAACAGCAGCCGCGATGAAATTGGCCGCCTGGCCGAAGCGATGAACGGCATCTGCGCCAATTTGTCGGAGGTGGTGGGCAAGGTGCGTGAAGGTGCCGAGCATATCGCCACGGCATCGAGCGAAATTTCGAGCGGCAATATGGACCTGTGTGAGCGCACCGAGCAGCAGGCCGCCAACCTGGCCGCCACCGCTGCCTCGATGGACCAGATGACCAGTACCGTGCGCGAGAACGCCGACAGCGCCAGCCAGGCCAACCAGATGGCCCGCAATGCCTCCGACGTCGCCGAAAAAAGCGGCAACATGGTGGCGCGCGTGGTCGATACCATGGCCTCGATCGAGCAGTCGTCGAAAAAGATCGTCGACATCATCGGCGTCATCGATGGCATCGCCTTCCAGACCAACATCCTGGCCTTGAACGCTGCCGTCGAAGCGGCGCGCGCCGGTGAACAGGGCCGCGGCTTTGCCGTCGTCGCCAGCGAAGTGCGCAACCTGGCCCAGCGCAGTGCTGCCGCCGCCCGCGAAATCAAGGAACTGATCGGCGCATCGGTCGACCAGGTGCAGATCGGCAGCCGGCTGGTGCAGGATGCCGGCGCCACCATGGGTGAAGTGCTGGCCAGTGTCGGCCGCGTCACCACCATCATGAGCGCGATCAGCGCCGCCAGCACGCTGCAAAGCGAAGACATCGCCCGCATCAACGGCTCGGTCAACGACATGGACCAGGCCACCCAGCAAAACGCCGCGCTGGTCGAGCAAGCCACCGCCGCCGCCCAGGCCATGCAAGACCAGGCGGCCGAACTGGCCAGCGCAGTGCGCGTCTTCACGCTCGACGGCGCGCCAGCGTCTGCCAGCCGCGCGGCCAGGCAGCAGCTGGCGCTGACGCCCTAGGCCAGCAATCAGCCGCGACGGTGTACAGTAGCGTTTTTTCCGCTGCTGGAGCCGCCCGTGCCTGACCCCGATCTGCAATCACACTGCCCTACCGTGTTACCTGGCCACCAGGCGCGCACGCCGGCGCGCATGTTCGCCGACATGGCCGCCTGGTGCGAACAGCATGGGGTCGCCCACGACGTCTACGGCAGTGGCGAACTGATCGGGCAGTTCGAACAAAAGATTGCCAGCCTGCTGGGCTGTGAAGCGGCGGTGTTTTGCCTCAGCGGCACCATGGCGCAAGTGACCGCCCTGCGGCTGGCGTGCCAGGACCGCGCCAGTACCCTGGTGGCGCTGCATCCCACCTCGCATATTTTCGTCCACGAAAAATCGAATTATCAGCTGTTGAAGCACTTCGACGCGCTGGCCGTGGGCGAACGCTACCGGCCGTGGTGCGTGGCCGACCTGGCCGCCGTGCCCGACCGCCTGGGCGCGGTCGGCATGGAACTGCCGATGCGCGAAATCGGTGGCCAGAATCCCTCATGGGACGAGCTGCAGGCGATCAAGCTGCACTGCCGCCAGCGCGGCACCCACCTGCACATGGATGGCGCCCGCCTGTGGGAAGCGGCGGCCGGCATGGGGCGCACGCCGGCGGCGCTGGCCGCGGGCTTCGATTCGGTGTACGTATCGCTCTACAAGGGCATCGGCGGCCTCGGTGGCGCCATGCTGGCCGGCAGCGCCGAGTTCATCGCCCGCGCCGCCGAATGGTTCCGCCGCCAGGGCGGCAACGTGATTCACCGCTCGCCCTACGTGGTGGCCGCCGCCATGCAGTTCGATGCGCGGCTGGCGGCGATGCCGGCGTATTTTGCCCGCACGCAGTGGCTGTACGAGGCGCTGCGCGCCTTCCCCCTGCTGCGCCCCAATCCTGCAGCGCCGCAGGCCAACATGCTGCACCTGCACCTGCCGGTGGCACGCGAGCGCGCGGTGGCGATCCGCGACCAGCTGGCGCGCGAGCACGGCATCTGGCTGTTCGGCCGCGCCAGTCACGGCGCCCTGCCGGAGACCAGTTATGTCGAGCTGTATGTGGGCGACAACCTGCTCCATTTGCCGGACGCCACCGTGGTCGAGGCGCTGCGGCGCTGGAGCGAGGCGCTCGTCTCACCCGCGTTGTAAAATAGCGATTTTGCTCCTCAGGGTTTAGCTTTCCCACCATGCGCCAATACCTCGATTTCATGCGCCACGTGCGCGATCACGGCAGCGT
Source organism: Massilia sp. PWRC2 (assembly GCF_049896725.1). Classification (NCBI taxonomy): domain Bacteria; kingdom Pseudomonadati; phylum Pseudomonadota; class Betaproteobacteria; order Burkholderiales; family Oxalobacteraceae; genus Massilia; species Massilia sp. PWRC2. The sequence continues at coordinate 159,144 of NZ_JAFCUW010000010.1, read as the reverse complement.
CAAGACCGACCGCACCGGTACCGGCACCGTCTCCGTGTTCGGCTACCAGATGCGCTTCGATTTGCAGGACGGCTTTCCGCTGGTGACGACCAAGAAGCTGCACCTCAAATCGATTATTCACGAGCTGATCTGGTTCCTGCAGGGCTCGACCAACATCGCCTACCTGAACGACCACGGGGTATCGATCTGGGACGACTGGGCCGATGGCGATGGCAACCTCGGTCCCATCTACGGTTACCAGTGGCGCAACTGGCCCACCCCGGACGGCGGCCACATCGACCAGATCAGCGACGTGCTGCGGCAAATCCGCCAGACGCCCGATTCGCGCCGCATGATCGTCTCGGCCTGGAACGTGGCCGACGTGCCGAACATGAAACTGCCACCGTGCCACGCGCTGTTTCAGTTTTATGTGGCCGATGGCAAACTGAGCTGCCAGCTCTACCAGCGCAGCGCCGATATTTTCCTCGGCGTGCCCTTCAATATTGCGTCGTACGCCCTGCTCACGCACATGATGGCGCAGCAGGCCGGCCTGGAGGTGGGCGACTTCATCTGGACCGGCGGCGACTGCCACCTGTATGCCAATCACCTCGAGCAGGTCGAGCTGCAACTGGCGCGCACGCCCAGAGCGCTGCCGCAATTGCGCATCGCCAGAAAGCCCGACTCGCTGTTCGACTACCGTTTCGATGACTTCGAGATCGTCGGCTACGAGCCGCACGCGCACATCAAGGCGCCGGTGGCGGTGTAACTGGCCTAACGTACCGCGGGTGACGCCGGCTGCGCGCTAAGATGGGGCACCACCACCATCGAGGAACTATCATGCCCGTCGCCCAACACCGCCGCACCGAAGGCCAGCAACTGCTCTACACCATCACCTACGACCACGGTGAATATTTTATCCAACGCGATGGCGTGATGAAAAAATCGGTGCCCGACGCCATGGTGGCGGGAGTGCTGCCCGCCGAGGCGGGGGCGGCGCTGATGTTGCGCATGGCGGTGGCGGATATCGATGCCTTGATTGGGATGGACGAGTAAGACTTTTCAGTCGTTCAACCACGGGACTGGCACCGCAGGGTGCCCGTCCCGCGGTCGGATTGACGGAACGCCGTCACCGCCCTGCCGTCGACTTTGGCACTGGCCTGAGCCTCGGCGGCCCCATCGCCTCCTCCGGCAGCGCCGCAATATGCAAGGTGGTGGTCGGATACGCAAAGCCAATCTCGCGCTCGCGGAATTGCCGCAACATCGCCAGGCTGATTTCCTGGTGCACGTCCATATACGTGTTGTAATCGGCGTCGAGCACGTAATACACCACTTCGAACATCAGTGCGCTGTTGCCATAGCCCTTGAAGTGCGCACGGTCGAGCCGCACCGCCGGCTGTTGCGCGCTGACAATGGCCTTGACCATGGCAGCGACCTGCTCAACCTGCTCGGTCGGGGTCTCGAAGGCGATACCGAATTCAAACAGGACGCGCCGCTCATCCATCCGCTTGTAATTGCGGATGCGGTTCTTCAGCAACTCGCTATTCGAAAAAATAATCTGCTCACCGCCGAGACTGCGCAACCGCGTGGTTTTCATGCCGATGAATTCGACCGTCCCCATATAGTCATCGACAACAATAAAATCGCCGATCACAAACGGTTTATCGAGCGCAATCGACACCGACGAAAACACATCACCGAGAATATTTTGCACGGCCAGCGCCACGGCAATGCCGCCAATTCCCAGGCTGGCCATGAGGGTCGAAATATTAAAACCCAGGTTGTCGAGCATGATTAACACGGTGAGCGACCACAGCAGGATGCGCGCCACCAGCGCCCCCAGCATCAGGTGGGTGGCAGCGGCTGGATTGCTCAGACGCTGGCGCTCAAAGGCATGCTCGGCCGCCAGCGCAATAATGCGCGTGCCCCGCAAGCCCATCTGCAACACCAGCACCACCACCCACGCACCATGGCGCCACTGTGCGCCGCCGGCCGGCAGCGTCAGCTGGCTGATGCCGATCAGCAGCGACAGCGCACCCAGGAAAGGCAGCCGCGTCGAAGCGACGATCGCCCGCAGATAGCTGAGAAAATGCATGCGGCCATCGCGCGTCAGGCGCGCCAGCTGGCGCTCGGCAAACAGTTTAAGCATGATCAGCGCAGCCAAGGCAACGACGAAGATGGTCGCTGCCACTGTCATCTCATACGAAGAGAAAGCCAATCTCATGGTCCTCTGTCCTGGCGGTCAGATACCTTCAAATCACGCTATGCCACGGCGCCGACAGCCGCATCGCGCAATTGATCAGGCCGACCATCGAATAGGTCTGCGGGAAATTGCCCCACATTTCGCCGGTGACGGGATGGGTGTCTTCCGACAGCAGCCCGAGGTGATTGCGCGCATCGAGCATCGCCTGAAACACCCCGCGCGCCTGGTCGATGCGGCCGATGCGGGCGAGTGCATCGATGCGCCAGAAGGTGCAAATATTAAAGGCTGTTTCCGGTTTACCGAAATCGTCGGGCGCTTCGTAGCGCCGCATGTAGGGACCATCGCACAGCGACGCTTCGAGCGCATCGACGGTGGCGATGAAGCGGGGGTCCATGGGGTCGATAAAATTAACCTCCGCCATCAACAGCACGCTGGCATCGAGGTCGCGGCCGCCAAAACTTTCGGCGAAGGCCTGGCGCTCCTCGCTCCACGCTTCGCGCAGCAGGCGCTCGCGGATCAGGCGCGCGCGCCCTTCCCACAATTGCGCGCGTTCGGGCAGCGCCAGCTTGATGGCGATTTTTGCCAGGCGGTCGCAGGCGGCCCAGCTCATCAGCACCGACGAGGTGTGCACGCGGGCGCGCGTGCGCAACTCCCACATGCCGGCATCGGGCTGGTCATACACCTTGAAGGCTTGCTCGCCAACCGCTTCAAGGGCGGCGAATTCGTCGAGGCCTGCCTTGCGGAACAGGCGCTGGTCGAAAAACGCCTGGCTGGCACCAAGAATAATATTGCCGTAGACATCGTGCTGAAAGTGTTCCTGCGCCTGGTTGCCGACCCGCACCGGCTTGCAGTCGCGGTAACCGGTCAGGTGGTCGAGCTGCGATTCGGGCAAATGTTCTTCCAGGCCGATGCCGTACAGGGGCTGGATGTGGCCGCCCTTGGCGCGCGCCACCACATTGCTCAGCCAGCGCAGATAATCTTCCATGGTGCCCACTTCGGACAAGCTGTTGAGCGCACGGACGACGAAAAAGGCATCGCGCAGCCAGCAGTAGCGGTAATCCCAGTTGCGGCTGCTGCCGGGCGCTTCCGGAATGCTGGTGGTCATGGCGGCAATGATGGCGCCGGTGTCTTCGAACAGCGACAGTTTCAGGGTGATGGCGGCGCGGATCACCACGTCCTGCCATTCGAGCGGCAGGGCCAGCCGCCGGCTCCAGGTACGCCAGTAGTTGATGGTGTCTTTTTCGAACAGCGCGGCGGTGTCGGCAATGCCGTCGGCCAGCGTCTCGTCCGGTCCCAGCATGAAATTGATGGTGCGGTCGAGGACAAAGAAGGTTTCTTCGAGCACATAGCTGAGCGAAGCGTCGGTGTTTAAGCGCAGGGTTTGGTCGAGGCCGACGTAGCGGATATGGTGGCTGCCGCGGGTGATGGCGGGGCGCTGGCGGCCCCAGTCGAAACGGGGCCGCAGGCTGACCTTGATACGCACCGGGCTGCCCAGCAGGCGCACGCGGCGGACCAGCATCAGCGGACAAAACATGCGGTCGCGGCTCTTGAAGCGGGGGGCAAAATCGGTGATCTCGATGCCGCGCCCGCGGCTGTCGAACAGGCGCGTGCGCAGCACCGCCGTGTTCGGCTCGTAGAACTGCTCGCTGCGGGCGAAGTCGTCAATTTCGACCGTCCACAGGCTGGCATTGTCGCTCGCATCGAGCAGGCCGTTGAACACCGGGTCGCCATCGAAGCGGGGCAGGCAGCACCAGACAATCGCGCCCTGCTTGTCGATCAGCGCGGAAAAAGCGCAATTGCCGACCACGCCGCAGTCGAGCGAGGCGGCGGCGCGCTGCGGCGCCGGGTGTCCCGCTGGCGGAGCGATGTGGGCATCTTGCTGGGTGGTGATCGGTTCGATTGGTTCAGTCACTCTGTTCTCCTTGAAAGCGTTTGCACCAGCTGCGCCAGCGAACTGGCCAGTGCGGCGGGACTGTCGAGACGACAGCGGGCGATGGACGGCCCCGGCCCCACCTTGATGCCGATACCGCCGCCTTGCTGCACCAGGGCGAAGCCGGCTTCGTCGGTCATGTCGTCGCCGGCGAACACGGCCAGGTGGCCGGCAAATGGCGGCTCGGCCAGGAAAGCGGCAATCGCCGTGCCCTTGTCGATGCCGGCCGGCTTGATTTCAGCCACCATTTTTCCATGCAATAAAACGGTGCCGGGACAGGCCAGCACGGCCGCGCGCATGGTCGCCTCGCACAGGGGTCCCAGCTGCGGCGCCTGGCGGTAATGCAGGGCCAGCGCGCCATATTTTTGTTCGACCCACAGGCCCGCATGCGCTGCTGCCAGCGCGCTGGCGGCGGCCAGCACGCTGCTCATGTCGGGGATGGCGGCGCGCCGCAGCACGCCGTCGACACCGCGCCGTTCGAGGCCGTGCACGCCCGCCACCGGCACACACAGGGGCGCCAGCAGTGCATCGATTTGCGCCACCGGGCGGCCCGATACCAGCGCCAGCCGGCCGTCCAATAATTGCTGCAGGAGCGCGATGGTGTGCTGCAACGCCGGCGCCAGCGCCACCAGCTCGGGACGGGCGACCAGCTCGACCAGGGTGCCGTCGAAGTCGAGGAACAGGGCGTGGCGGCCGTCTTCCAGCAGGCGCAGCGGATCGTCAGGGTGGCCGGCTGCGCCGCCGGCGCGATCGACGCTACTGGCACCATCGACGCCATTGGTACCATCGACGCCATTGACGCCATCAGCGCCAATCACGCGCGCCGCCGTGCCGCCAGGCGGCTGTGAAAATCGATCTTCGACATGACGTGGTCGCGCTGGCGCAGGCGGGCAGCGTCTTGCAGCATGCGGCCAGCCCAGCGATACACATTAAAATCCTTGACGCGCCGGCGCATGCTGCGCATCCGTTCACGCTGTTCCACCGGCGGCATCGACAGCGCCTTTTGCAAGGCCTGGGCGCCCTGCTCGATGTGGTAAGGATTGATGATCAGCGCTTCGTGCAACTCGCGGGCGGCGCCGGTAAATTGGCTGAGGATCAGCACGCCCTGTTCGTCGTCGCGGGCGGCAATGAATTCCTTGGCCACCAGGTTCATGCCATCGTGCAAACTGGTGACCATGCACACATCGGCGGCGCGGAAGTAGCGGGTCAGCTGATCCTGGCCATGGTGCTCGATTTTCAGGATGATGGGCGCATGCTTGCCGATCGCAAAGCGCAGGTTGATCCGCTCGGCCAGCTTGCGCACGCGCGCCTCAAAGCTCTGGTACTCGTCGAGCGACGAACGGGTGGGCGCCGCAATCTGGACGAAAGAAAATCTGCCGATCATCGACGGGTCCAGCTCGAGCAGGCGCTCGACGGCGTCGAAGCGCTCGAGGATGCCCTTGGTGTAATCGAGGCGGTCAACGCCGATGCCGAGCAGGTGATCGGCCGGCAAGCCGAGCTCGTCGCGCACCTCGGCGCGGCACTCGGCCACGCTGACGGCGTCCGCATCGGCCTCGGGCCAGGCAATCGAGATCGGGTATTGCGCCACCTGGGTCAGCTGGCCGCCATAGCTGATGGTCGAGGCTTCCTGCTCGATGCGCGTTTCCAGATAACGGTCTACCGTATCGAGGAAATTTTTGCGGTGGAATGGCGTATGAAAGCCCAGGATGGTACTGCCCAGCATGCCGTCGAGAATTTCTTCGCGCCATGGGCAAATCCCGAACGATTCAGAATTTGGCCAGGGGATGTGCCAGAACGTGATGATGGTCGCTTTCGGCAGTACCGCCCGCACCATCCGCGGCAGCAGGGCGAAGTGGTAATCCTGTACCAGCACCACCGGGTTGTCGCTGTTGGCCTCGGCAATCACGGCATCGGCGAAGCGCTGGTTGACCTTGACGTACTGATCCCAGTCGGACGAACGGAACACCGGTCGCACGTGGGCAATATGACACAGCGGCCACAGACCCTCGTTGGCAAAGCCATAGTAATAGCCCTGCTCTTCTTCTTCCGACAGCCAGACCCGCCGCAGGGTATAGCTGGGATGCTCGGGTGGCACCCGCACATGGTCACTGGCGTCGACCGTCTGACGGTCGGCCGACCCGGCGCCGTGGGCGATCCAGGTACCCGAGCAGGCCCGCATCACCGCTTCGACCGCCGTCACCAGGCCGCTGGCGGGCCGGCGCACGGCGATGCCGTTTGCAGTGAGCTCGTGAATATACGGTTCGCGGTTCGACACCACCAGCACCTGGTCGCCAGCCAGATCCTGCTGCAGCAAATCTTTGAGGGTGTCGGCAGTCCACTCGCCGCTGCCATTGCCCTCGCCCTGGCGGTCGAGGTGGTAGTCGCGCAGCATCTGGCGGACGTCGCCGGCGAGCGGCTGCATGTCGGCCGGCGTCTCGACCATGGCGCGTGGCATCAGTTCACCGCGCAGCATGTCGCGCACCCCCTTGATCCAGCCGCGCCAGCTCAGGTGCGCAATGATCACCGTGATGAGCGAAATGGCCAGTGCCAGCAGGGCGAAAAAGCCGAAGATGTATTTTTTGGTGTCAGCGCTGCGCCGTTCGATGAAACTCATGTCATGCACCAGGATCAGGCGCCCGAGCACCACGCCATCCTGCGCCACTTCGCTGGCGGCGACGTGGACGGGTCCCTGCGGCAGGCTGACCATGGCGCGCTTGTCGGAATTGCCGCTGGTGGTGTGCCAGCATCCCAGCGAGGCGGGATAGGTTGCCGTCTTGTAGCGCAGCACGCCGGCGGCATCGCAAAAACCCACCGCATACAGGCGCTCGTCGAGGATGGCGCGGTCGAACAGCTGGTTGATGCGGCCGCTCGCCTTGATTGGCAGATAGTCGAGCAGCGGCTCTTCCATGGTGCGCGCCAGCGATTGCGAGCGCACGTCGAGGTCGCGCATGAACCAGCGCAAGGTGAAATTGTCCATCAGCGGGATGACCAGATAACCGAACAGGCCAAGCGTGAGCGCCAGCGGCGCAATGAAGCGCAACGACAGGCCGATCGAGCGAAATTGCATAGTGTTCCTTCAGCATGGCGTTCGATCGCCGGCGACAGACGCCATGGCGAACGGGTTCATCCAAACAAATGAAGAAGAAATTAAATTTGTGTGAATGCAGTTATATTTAACGCAAGCTTACCTGAATTGGGCAGTTTGGCGCGCACGGCTGGGCGTGCCGTGGGGTCGGACGGTACTGGCGAAGGGAAAGAAAAAGGGGGGAGCGGGAGAGTGGTGCCGTTCAGTGACGCATCAACAGCGGCAGAATGCGTGGCGGCGGCCAGCGCGGGCCGCCGCCAAAGGGACGGCAATCAGGTCAGCGCTGCCAGCGCGGCCCGGGCCCGCGGCACCGCGGCGCCTGCCGGTGCTGCCGGCGCGCCTTCAAGCTGAAAGATCTGGACCACCTCGAGCAAGCCGGCGGTGAGCTGCTGCAGCGACTGCGCGGCGGCGGCCGACTGCTCGACCAGGGCGGCGTTTTGCTGGGTGGCGCCGTCGATCTGCACGATGGCCTGGCTGACCTGGGCGATGCCCGCTTCCTGCTCGCGGCTGGCGGCGGAGATATCGGCCATCACCGCCGTCAGGCGCGCCACGCTGGCAACCACCTCGCGCATGGTGTCGCCGGCGCTGCTGACCAGGGTACCACCGCGCGCCACCTGGTCGACCGAATTGCCGATCAAGTCCTTGATTTCTTGCGCAGCGGTGTTCGAGCGCTGCGCCAGGCTGCGCACTTCGCTGGCGACGACGGCAAAGCCGCGCCCCTGCTCGCCCGCCCTGGCCGCTTCGACGGCGGCGTTCAAGGCAAGGATATTGGTCTGAAAGGCAATCGACTCGATCACCCCGATGATGTCGCCGATCTTGCGCGACGACTGGTCGATGGCGCCCATGCTGTGCACCACGTCGTCGACCACGGCGCCGCCCTGCTGCGCCACCGCCGATGCGCTGGCAGCCATGCTGTCGGCGTGGCGCGCGCTTTCGGCGTTGTGCTTGACGGTGGCGGTCAATTCTTCGATCGAGGCAGCGGTCTCTTCCAGCGAACTGGCCTGCATCTCGGTGCGCGAAGACAGGTTCATATTGCCATCGGCGATGTCGCCGGCGGCGCTGGCCATCACTTCGCTGCTGTCGCGCACCTTGCGCACGATGGTGTGCAAGCTGCCGCGCATGGCGTTCAGGGCTGCCTTGAGCTGCCCCGTTTCGCTGCGGTCGCGGGCGTCGTGGGCAATATCGCGGCCCAGCTCGCCGCCAGCGATGGCGCTGGCAAACGCCACCGCCTCGCCCAACGGTCGGCTGATGGCGCGCGCCACCAGCCAGCCCAGCGCCAGCGTGATGGCCAGCGCCAGCGCGGCGGCGACCGCGATCAGCTGGCGCGAGCGCGTCACCGTAACGTCACCGGCATCGAGCGCTTTTTTGGAGCTGGCTTCGATGGTCTCACTCAAGGCCTCCATGCTTTTTTCCAGCTTGTGAAAGTGGCCGCTGAACTCGCCGTAACGGGCTTGTGCCGCCGCCCGGTCGGAGCCCGCCAGCGCCACCATCTGGCGCACGCTGGCCAGGTAGGCGGCGGCGTCCGGGCGCACCTGCGCCATCGCCTGGCGCAGCGCCGCATCGACGGTGTGGGTTTCCATCGACGTCAGCAGCCGGTCGAGCAGGGCCGCGTGCTCGGCCGCATCGGCGGCGGCCTGCTTGTGGGCATCGGCGTTGTCGGCCATCAGGGCGGCGAGGACGTCGGCGCGCAAGGTGTCGTGGGCCTGGTCGGCCTGCAACTGGTCCTTGATGGCGCTGCCATTGCTGGTAATGCCGGCCATCGCCGTGTTGAGCTTGCCAACGGCTGCATAACCGATCAGGCCAACGATGGCAACGAACAGCAGGGCCGCAAAGTTAAGAAACAGCAGGCGTTGCTTGATGGTGAAATACACGGCATCTCCAAGTAAGGGCATTCGACGGGGGCGCCGCCCCTGCGCACTGGCGCTTGAACTTCACAGCTTGAACTTCACAGCTTGAACGACACACCGAATGTGACGGCAAGGTCGGGCGTGTTGCGATTGAGGCCGGCCGACAGGCCCGCATCGATCTGGCATTGCTTGTTGAGCAGCCAGGCGCCGCCGATATCGAACGTCAGCAGCGAGCCGCCGTGGCGCGCCGGCGCGATGCGTGGCGCGGCCAGCTCGACGAAGCTGCGCCAGCGCTCGTTCCACTGCTTGCCCACGCTGACGGCGGCAATGCCGCTGGTAAAGCGGCGGCCATCGTCGCCCACTTCGCTGGCCAGCCCTGGCATCACGCCGACCGAGAATTCATCGGCCAGTTCCCATTCAGCCACCCCGCGCAGCGATGGCCGCACGCCGGCGGCGCGCACGGCGCGTGCGCCACTGGTGAGGTCGGCGTGCAGCAGCACACCGAGGGCGGGGGCGCTCCCTTCAGCGCCGCCAGTGCCGCCATCGCGCACATGCCACTTCACACCCAGCGAGCTGTCGGCCATGCCGCGCGTATCGTCGCTGGCGGCGCCGCGCGTCCAGTCGTGCAGCCGCCCTTCCGTTTCGATCCGCAATTCGACGCTGTCACTGACCCCCAGGCGCAGCAGCGATGGCGTCGAGGTCGCGCGGTGGTCGAGACCATCGCGCCGGGTGCGTTCGGCCGCCACGCTGGTCTCAAACTGCACCCGCCCCTTGCCGACGACGGCGCTTGACTCGACGAAATCGGGACGGTCGGTGACGATGGTATCGTCGTCAGCGGCGCTGGCGGCGCTGGCGGCGCTGGCGCACAAGATGAACGCCACGGCCAGCGCGCTGCGGCCGGCAGCCGGGAAAAGGGTCAATGGCATGGAAAAACTCCTGGTGATTGGTCGAGCGTAAGGCAAAGCGGTACGGCCGGGCACGCGGCATCGGGACTAGCCCGAACTATGTGCCGTTGGGGCGGCGATTGTAAAGCTTATGTATCTTTGAGGCAACACCATGGCTTCTCTGGCGCTGCCATAATGGCGCTGCAGCAGGCCAGGCGAGGCTGTAAAATACGGCCTGTCCTTCTGACTGATTGCCACCATGATTTTTTGCCACCCGCCCCACCGCATCGTCGACACCTGCTGCGCCCCGCGTCGCGGAGCGCCGGCATGACGCAGGCGCTGACCCTGATCGTTGCCATCGATGCAGAGCGCGGCATCGGCGTTAACAATGCCATGCCCTGGCATCTGCCGGAAGACCTGGCCCACTTCAAGCGCGTCACCAGCGGCCACCCCATCATCATGGGCCGCAAGACGTTCGAATCGATTGGCCGGCCACTGCCACAGCGCCACAACATCGTCATCAGCGGCAACGCCGGCTGGTCGCACGCCGGCGTCGACACGGCGCCGTCGCTGGCGGCAGCGATTGCCCTGACGGCCGGGCAGGACGCCTTCATCATTGGCGGCGCGCAAATCTTCGCGCAGGCGCTCGCGCAGCAGGTGGCCAGCCGTCTGATCATCACCGAGATCGAACGTCGCTACCCGTGCGACCGCTTTTTCCCGCCCCTGCCCGCCGGCTGGGTCGAGACTGCGCGCGAACGCCAGACCAGCGCTGACGGTTGCGCCTATTCCTTTGTCACTTACGAGAGAGCACACTAATATGTCTTCCGATGGATTTCACGTACACGGCCCGCACGACCATGCAGTCGAACACGCAGCCGAGCATGGTGCGCACGGCGGCGACAGCTTTTCCAGCAACATCGCTGTCATGACGGCCATTCTTGCCACGGTGGGCGCCACGTTCGGCTACCTGGGTGGCGCCACCCAGAACGATGCGGCGATGTTCAAGAACAATGCCGCCATCGACAAGACGGAAGCGGCCAACGCCTGGAATTATTACCAGGCCAAGTCGAGCAAGCAGAATCTGGCCGAGCTGGCCATGGTGCTGCCCGGTGCCAACCCCGCCAAGTACAAGGCGGACATTGCCCGCTACGACGGCGAAAAGGGCGAGATCAAAAAGAAGGCGGAGAAATTCGAAGCCTCCTCGAACGAGTGGAATCACCGTTCGGATGTCGCCATGCATACCCACCACCAGTGGGCGCTGGCCACCACCGCCGAACAGATCGCCATTTCGCTGGCGGCCATTACCCTGCTGACGCGCAAAAAATGGATGATGGTAGGGGCCTATGGGGTGGCGGCGGTGGGGATTGTACTGGGGGTGTTTGCGTGGATGCATATCGATCCGCTGGGGGCGCTGCTGGGGGCGAGCGTGGCGGCGCATTAAATTAGCGGGCGCTTGCGGTGCAGCGGCAGACGGCAGGCTGCGGCGCCATGCGGGGCCCGGCCCGTGCCCTGCTGCAGGCGTGCGCGGCTGCTGCGGCCAAGTACGCTAAGCTGGCGCATCTTTTTTCACCGAAGCGCAGCCATTTCTGCGAAAATTCGCACCTTGTTGTGTTTTAGTTTATTTCGGTGCCGTGAACTGCAACCCCGCCAACGCGCGGGCTGCGCTCACGGCACTTCGCTTTGGAGCTGCCCATGAAATTTCGTTTCCCCATCGTCATCATCGACGAGGATTTTCGTTCTGAGAACACGTCGGGCCTGGGCATCCGTGCCCTGGCCGAAGCGATGGAGAAGGAAGGCATGGAAGTGCTGGGCGTCACCAGCTACGGCGACCTCTCGCAGTTCGCCCAGCAACAGTCGCGCGCCTCGGCTTTCGTGCTGTCGATCGATGATGAAGAATTCGGCGGCGGCTCGGTCGAAGAGACCGATTTCGCCCTGGTCGCCCTGCGCTCGTTTGTGCGCGAAATCCGCCACAAGAATGCCGACATCCCCATCTACATTTATGGCGAAACGCGCACCTCGCGCCACATCCCCAACGATGTGCTGCGCGAACTGCACGGTTTTATCCACATGTTCGAGGACACCCCGGAATTCGTCGCCCGCCACATCATCCGCGAAGCGAAGTCCTATCTGGATGGCTTGGCGCCGCCGTTTTTCCGCGCGCTGGTCAATTACGCCAACGATGGGTCGTATTCGTGGCACTGCCCCGGTCACTCCGGTGGCGTGGCGTTCTTGAAATCGCCGATCGGCCAGATGTTCCACCAGTTTTTTGGCGAAAACATGCTGCGCGCCGACGTTTGCAATGCCGTCGAAGAACTCGGCCAGCTGCTCGACCACACCGGTCCGGTCGCCAAGTCCGAGCGCAACGCCGCCCGCATCTTCAACGCCGACCACTGTTATTTCGTCACCAACGGCACCTCGACCTCGAACAAGATGGTGTGGCACTCGACGGTGGCGCCAGGCGACATCGTCGTGGTCGACCGCAACTGCCATAAATCGATCCTGCACTCGATCATCATGTGCGGCGCGATTCCCGTTTTCCTGATGCCGACCCGCAATCACCTGGGCATCATCGGTCCCATTCCGCTGGAAGAATTCACCCCTGAATCGATCGCCCGCAAGATCGAAGCGAACCCGTTTGCCCGCAACGCGGTCAACAAGAAGCCGCGCATTTTGACGATCACGCAATCGACTTACGACGGCGTGGTCTACAACGTCGAAACCCTGCGCGAAATGCTCGACGGTAAAATCGACACCCTGCACTTCGACGAAGCATGGCTGCCGCACGCCACCTTCCACGATTTCTACAAAAACATGCATGCCATCGGCAAGGACCGTCCGCGCGCCAAGGAGTCGATGATTTTCTCGACCCAGTCGACCCACAAGCTGCTCGCCGGCCTGTCGCAGGCTTCGCAGGTGCTGGTGCGCGAATCGGAGTCGGTCAAGCTCGACCAGGACGCTTTCAATGAAGCCTACCTGATGCACACCTCGACGTCGCCGCAGTATTCGATCATCGCCTCGTGCGACGTCGCCGCCGCCATGATGGAAGCGCCGGGCGGCACCGCGCTGGTGGAAGAATCGATCTTCGAAGCGCTGGACTTCCGCCGCGCCATGAAAAAAGTCGACGCCGAATTCGGCAGCGACTGGTGGTTCAAGGTATGGGGCCCCGATACCTTCTCCGAAGAAGGCATCGGCACCCAGGACGACTGGATGATCCGCGCCGAAGACAGCTGGCACGGTTTCGGCAACCTGGCGCCCGGCTTCAATATGTTAGACCCGATCAAGGCCACCGTGGTCACCCCCGGGCTGTCGCTCGATGGCCAGTTTGGCGAGAGCGGCATCCCGGCGTCGATCGTCACCAAGTACCTGGCTGAACACGGCGTCATCATTGAGAAATGCGGGCTGTACTCGTTCTTCATCATGTTCACCATCGGCATCACCAAGGGCCGCTGGAATACCCTGGTGACGGCGCTGCAGCAGTTCAAGGATGACTACGACAAGAACCAGCCGATGTGGCGCATCCTGCCCGAGTTCGCCCAGGCCAATCCCCGCTACGAAGCGATGGGCCTGCGCGACCTGTGCCAGTCGATCCACGATTTTTACAAGGCGTATGACGTCGCCCGCCTGACCACCGAGATGTATTTGTCCGACATGATCCCGGCCATGAAGCCGTCGGATGCGTTTGCCAAGATGGCGCACCGCGAAATCGAACGGGTTGCCATCGAAGAGCTCGAGGGCCGCATCACGGCGATCCTGCTGACCCCCTATCCGCCAGGGATTCCCCTGTTGATTCCGGGCGAACGGTTTAATCGCACCATCGTCGACTACCTGCGCTTTGCACGCGACTTCAACGAGCGCTTCCCCGGCTTCGAGACCGACGTGCACGGCCTGGTCAAGCGCGAAGTCGATGGCAAGCGCGGCTACTTCGTCGATTGCGTCAAGAGCGACGCCGTGCTGTCATAAGAACAGGGGACCAGCCGGTCCCCTTTTTCCACGCAGTTGAAAACCTCTGCCACCTGCTGAGCGTCGCTTTGCGCTGCCGTCCGCCGCCGGCGTCCGCCGCCGTCTCCAGCGCATTGTTTACCGCCTCCTTGCCGGTCACCGCGCCAGGCCTGTAAAGCAGCGCGACATCAACATGCTGCTGCCTGGCGGAGATGGTGGCGGTGCGCGTGTCGTGCTGCTTGTGGTTGTAGCGGCCGCCCGCTGCGCGCCCGGCGGCCAGGCTGCATTTGCCGCCCGGATTATTGATGAACTTCACCGCTTCGCCACCCTCGACCGGCAGGACGCCGTTCGGATCGACATTGCCGACGGTAGATTGTTGAGCACATCGCCAACCGACGCGCCTGCCGGGCTGTCACTGGAGTAGCCGGGGGAGTCATTCGCACGCGCGCGGAAGGATCTTGCGGAAAACGTGCTTGCGCCCCCCTGGGCCGCACTAGGCTTTCGGCAAAGTGACCCCGCTTTGCCCCTGGTACTTGCCGCCGCGGTCCTTGTACGAGGTTTCGCATACTTCATCGCTCTCGAAAAACAGCACCTGGGCGCAGCCTTCGCCGGCATAGATTTTCGCTGGCAGCGGGGTGGTGTTGGAAAACTCCAGGGTAACGTAGCCTTCCCACTCCGGTTCGAACGGCGTGACGTTGACGATGATGCCGCAGCGCGCATAGGTGGACTTGCCCAGGCAAATCGTCAGCACATTGCGGGGAATGCGGAAATATTCGATGGTGCGGGCCAGCGCGAACGAATTCGGCGGGATGATGCAGACATCGCTTTTGATATCGACGAAGGAGTTCGAATCAAAGTTTTTCGGGTCGACGATGGTGCTGTTGATGTTGGTGAAAATCTTGAATTCATCGGCGCAGCGGATGTCATAGCCATAGGACGAGGTGCCATAGGAAATGGTCTTGTTACCGTGGGCATCGTGGCGCACCTGGCCTGGCTCGAACGGCTCGATCATGCCGGTTTCCTGCGCCATGCGGCGGATCCATTTATCGCTTTTGATAGTCATTGTTGGGGCTTTCGGAAGAAGTGGCGAGGCGGCGCTGCCGATTTTACGCCGGATTCTACGCTAAAGCTTGCCTTCTAAGCCAGTGCCGGCAGCAGCCTGCCGATCATCTGCTCGGTCAGCTGCGCCGCCTGCTGCGGCGACTCCATGGGAAACAGGTGGCCGCCATCGATGTGCAAAAAATTCGCCCCCACCAGCTTGCGAGTGGCGCCCAGGCCCGCCTGGCGCAACTCGGCCGACTGGCGGCCGCCAATGAAACCGACCGGCACCGGAAATGGCGGCTTGATCACCTGTGCCATGTGGTGCGGCAGCGAGCGGTAAATTGCCGTCTCGACGTCGCGGTCAAAACGCAGCTGCACGCCGTGCTCGTGCGGCTTGAGGCCGTGGACGATGTAATCGTCGAGCACGCCCGGCGCCCACGCCGCAAAAATAGCTTTGGCGGCGAAGTGCGCATGGGCGCTGGCGGCATCCGGCCACAACATGCGGCGCTTTTGCGAAAAGCGCGCGGGCGAGACCTTGTCGTCCCAGCCAGTGCCCTTGGCATGGCGCAGCAAGAAAGCGCGCCAGCCGGCCACCACCGGCGAATCGAGCATCACCACCGCGCGCGCCAGCGCCGGCCGCTGGCGCGCCGCCATCAGGCTGAGCATGCCACCGAGCGAATGGCCGACCAGGATGGCCGGCCGCTCATACGCCGCCAGCTGCGCCAGCAACTCTTCGACCAGCCCGGGCCAGCCATCGCTGACGGCATATCGGGCGTCGTGACCGAGCATGTCGGCAACGCGCACATCGAAGTGCCGGCGCAGGCCGTCCAGGTAACGGTTGTAGACGCCGGCCGGGAAGCTGTTGCCATGGGTAAAGTGCAGCAGTGGTTTTGTCATGCGGACAATTGTAAGCCGCGCCTGCGCAACACAGTTAGAGGAATCGGTCTAGTGGCCCTGCCGTGCTCGCGCATGTGGCCGGCTTGCGCGCACACAAGAAGGCGCGCTGCGGCTGGCATACCGTGGGCAGGGTCAACCAGGAGGATCGATGAACAAGCCCGACGATTCCAGCCGCGAAGGCGGCAGCAGCCACGCCGCTGCCGCGGCATCCACAGTCGCGCGCACCGCCGCGCCGAGGCAGGCTGCAGAGCAGGCGCCAAAACCGTCTGCAACGCCGGCGCCACAACCAACGCGAAAACCAGCGCCACAACCAACGCGAAAACCAACGCCACAACCAACGCCACGACCGCCTCCAAGACCAGCGCCACAGCAGGCGCCAACGGCGGCCACCAGCGCCGCCGTCTGTGCGCCCGGCGCCACCCTGCCCAGTTTTGCCAACCTGTGGCGCGGCTACCCCGAGGGCCAGCCGTCCGCTGAGCGCTGGCCGCAGGACGTCGTCGAACATGGCGTGCTGCTGGCGCGCGCCGGCGAGCTGAAATATCCCGACCAGTGCGCCATCAAGCTGAGCGTGGCACTGCATGCGGGCGGCATCGACATGCATGGCTACGCGGGCGCTGCCACCGTGATCGCTGGCAAGCGCGCCGCTCTGCGCGCGGTCGAACTGGCGGCCTGGCTCGAGCAGCAGCCGTTTTGCGGCGCGCCGCTGTCGCTGCGGGTGACGGGCGCCGACTGGCAGCGGCAGATCGCCGGCAAGCGGGGCATCATTTATTTTGCCAACTACTGGCGCCGCAGCGGTGAAGCGGCCCCCAGCGGCGACCACATCGACCTGTGGAACCAGGACACCCTGTCGCCATCGATGGAATCGTTCCTGCGTTTTCGCCTCGGCATCGAGCGCATCCGCAACCCTTTCGATCTGCTGCGCGGCAAGCCGGGCAACTGGTACTCGAACCTCGATGAGGCCACCGAGATCCGCCTGTGGCAGCTGGCCTGACGCTGTGGCGCTATTGGCCGTACCAGTAGCGCGCATGGCTGGTGCGGTAACTGATGGGCGCAATGGTGTCGCCCTCCCCTGGACCAAAATGCAGCGTGATGGCGCCCGTTTCATCGGTGCGCAGGCGGTGGATGCCGGCGGCGCCGTAGCGCTCCCACACTTCGTGTTTCGGATGGTGATACCGGTTACGGTAGGCCACCTGAAAAATCGCCAGCTGCGGCTTCACCAGGCCAAGAAAGCCGACTGTCGACGAGGTTCCACTGCCGTGATGGGGTGCCAGCAGGACGTCGGCCGCCAGCTGCGCACTGGCGGCGCCGATCAGCTGCGCTTCTTCAGCCGCCTCGATATCACCGGCCGCCAGCAGGCGGTGCGTGCCCGCTGAAATGCGCAGCGTACAACTGCGCGCGTTCGGTTTCAGGGTGGCATCGGCATAGCTGGCCGCCGGCGGATGCAGCATGGCGAAGTCGACGCCGTCCCAGCGCCAGTGCTGGCCCGCCGTACACGGCATTGCCATCGGCAGCGCCCGCACCAGCGGGTGGCCGGCGTCCAGCGAAGACAGTAACTGGCCGACCGGCAACGCCGCCAGGACCGCCTGGGCGCCGCCCGCATGATCGAGGTCGCTGTGGCTGATCACCATGGCATCGAGCCGGCCGATGCCGCGCGCTTTAAGATACGGAACAATGACGCGGTTGCCGCCATTGCCGTCGCTCGAATAGCGGGGGCCGGCGTCGTACAGCAGGCGGTGGCCGGCCGTCTCGATCAGCACCGCCATGCCCTGGCCGACGTCGAACACGGTGGCGCTGAAGGTGCCGGCCGGTGGCGAGCTGGCTGTCGCCGTCAGCACGGGCAGCCATGCCGTCAGGCCTGCCCAGCGCAGCGGCCAGCCGCGCGGCGCCAGCAACCACAGGGTGCCGGCGCTGGCGCCCGCAAACAGCAACGGCGATGGCGCCGCTGCCGACCATACCGCCAAGGTGCCGCTGGCCAGCAGGCGCAGCACGCCGGCGAGCAGTTCGACAAGCGCATGCGCGCTGAGCAGCAGGATGTCAGACAGGGGTGCCGGCAGCAGGCTGCCCAGCAGGGCCAGCGGCGTCACCACAAAACTGATCAGGGGAATCGCCAGCGCATTGGCCAGCGGGCTCACCAGCGAGACCTGGGAAAACAGCAGCAGCGTCAACGGTACCAGGCCCAGCGTGACGACGTACTGGGTATGCGCTGCCGCCAGCAAGGCCGGCTGCAGGGCGGCGCCCAGGCGCCGGGACAGCGGCAAGGTGGTGACGGCCGCCGTCGCGGCGTGCGGGCGCCGGCTTGCGCTACGGCCCGCGCTGGCGTAGACGATCAGGCCGACGGCGCCGAACGACAGCCAGAAACCGGGCGCCAGCACGGCCCACGGGTCGAGCAGCACCACCAGCCCAAGTGCCGCGCACAGCACGTGCGACACACTGGTCAGCCGTCCCGTCCACAGCGCCAGCGCCAGCACGCTCAGCATGTACAGGGTGCGCTGGGCCGGCACGCCGAAGCCGGCCAGCAGCACGTACAGCAGGGCGCTGGCGGCACCGATGAGCGCCGCGACTTTTTGTGCCGGCAGCAGCAGCGGCAACTGCGCGCGTGTAAAGAACGAGCGGCGCCACAGGCTTGCTGCCAGCAGCGCGGCCAGGCCGGCCACCATGGTGATGTGCAGGCCAGAGATGGAGATAACTGGTCTATGAATACATCAATACCAGACCACCCCGTACGCGACTACACACTTATGCCCGACGGTGCTAACACGAGCTGTCTAGTATTTAACTGAACATTGATCGTGTTAGCACCGCAGGTGGCGTGCCACTTGGAGGAAGCCGCTTAAGCCAAGGCATAGAGAAAGCAAGCGAGCCCTTAAATTATTGCAATATAGAAATAAAATATGTACGATTTCCGCAGAGCTGGATACTATTATCTTGTCTTTTTGACAAACAAATAGGAGAAATACTATGAACACCGCCACTGAAAAGAAGCCGACGATCACTAACGACAAGATGCCCGCCTCTACCAATGTCTTGACTCCGCCAGCGGACGCGGCACCGGCCAGCACCACCACGCCGCCCGAAATGACCGCTGCCAAAGCATTGCGCGAAGCAATCAAGGCTCTTGATGCTGAACGTACCGAACTGGTCAAGAACACCATCGAAAACCTCAAGCCAGGTAAGCCGTTCGATTCGAGCGTGGTCCGCGACATCAACAAGCTCGAAACCCGGAAGAATCGCCTGATCGTCGCCCGCTTCGCCTCGCTGCTGAAAAAGAGTGGCCCAGAAGTTCAAGCCATCGTCCACCAGATCATTGAACTCTAAATGCCGACCACGGCGACGACATCGAAGTCAACCCTTCGATGTCGTCGGCACAATCCCACACACCCCGCAGATCAACAACGAAGATCGCAACTCCGATCCAGCAACCTCATGTTGCAGGCCACTCGATCAAGGCCACTGAAGACCATGACTGACAATTCCAATAGACTGCCCACGACGCCTAAGCCATTGTTCGCGCTCGGCCAAGTCGTCGCAACACCCGGCGCGTTGCACGCCATGACCGAACTGGATTTCTCGCCACTGGCCCTGATTCATCGACATGCCACTGGCGACTGGGGCGATTTGGGCGCTGACGATCAACAGCAAAATCTGGTCGCAATACGCTCTGGCCTGCGCGTATTTTCCAGCTACAAGATCGGCGCGTCGGTGAAAATCTGGATCATCACTGAAGCGGACCGTTCGTCAACGACGCTTCTGTTGCCGGATGAATATTAAGCACGAAGCCGGGCGCAACCACACTGGTGACACGATCCCAGCCCTGTTCAGTGGCATCATCGCGCTCGCCACTCCACCCACCTGAAAATCCATGGCCGTGGTGCTAACATAAGCTGTCTAGTATTTAACTGATTGAGATTGTGTTAGCACCGCAAGTAGTCTGTCCATGGCGATGATCACGAGCAGACCATCGCTATGACCTAACCTCGCACGGCGGTATCAGCTAGCAATTTCACAACTGCATCCATAAGGTGCATTTCGGTAGGCGAATCAATCACGATAAGCGGAATTTCAAGGGAGCAACAAACTGCGCGAGCGTGTGCAGCTTCCTCAACAGCAAGTTCGGCAATTGACTCAGAACCCGTTGATACACCATCCCGACTTGCGAGTCGGCCAGCGATAGTCTCTGCATCGTCACACAGTAGAATGACTCCCGACAAATGAAGACCAGAAAATACATCAGTGGCAAGACGGATCAAGCCGCCGGTCTCGCCTCGGAGCACAAAGTGTCCATCAAGCAAAATAGTCCGCGTTGAGGCTCGCCGTCGATTTACCGCATTAATCAAGGCAAGCTGATTGTCGTCTACGTCGAAAACCAATTTGTCCACTCCCCACGTTGCACGTCCTTTTTCATCGCGAATAAGTTGGCTTGCGGTGCAGTGAACTATATTCAGTGACGCCGCGACCGGTGCACCAAGGTATCCCTTTCCCACACCGTGGACACCTGCAAGAAATATTACATTCATTTTGGTGACCCTTGTTCCTGGATGCCTACGAGTTTCCGAAGTTCATTTTCCGTTAAATATTTAAATGACTGCGGAGCAGTAAAAACTTTAAAAAATTTCTTGGGGTCTACAGGGCGATCAAATACCCTGACGCTCTCTAGCATGAACGCAAATCCCGTCTTTTTTGATTCAAAGTAAGATCGCAATTCTGCCCGAGTCAATCCGCCGCCATTATCTCTAGCCAACTCCCAAAGTCTGGTGGGGCTGGCTTCGATCGTTTCTGTCACATCGACTAGCGCTATGATCGCTTGCACCGGCGACGAAGAATATAGCGCTATAGTGCCTACTGGCAGCGCAGGAACCGCCCGACGAAATTCGACTCGCTTGCTACCCGCAACGATAAGCTCTGAAAACCGGGGTTTCACTGAGAGCAAAATTGCGCTACCACAGGGAGAGTTTGAGTATTCTGGAAAAAGCGTCATCGGAAATCTTTGTAATTGACTGAATCGGGCCTGACACAATTTCTTCTTGAATCAAGCTCGAATATGTAATTGGAGTGGGAAAATGGCCGACTAGACGAAATAACATCACCTTCGTTGGCTTAGAAGCCATCGCCTCAATGTTTTTTTGACTGTAAACCGTTCGTCGGCTTACGAGTTGCATGATGTTTGTGGCACTGTCATGAACCTCATAACATTCGACGATACCCACAGTCGTGATAGCCTGTTGATCTTCTGTTCGGTAAAAAGTACGACATCACCTGGCTGCACCTGCGTCGTCTTGGCTTTGCACAGATATGCCTGCTTAATCGCGTTCCCGGCAGTCGAACTACCGCCGAAAAGCTGAGCTTGTTGTGCCAGTTCAGGAAAAAGGACGTGATGATATTGCGGCTTTATCGGAACCAAAAACTTGCGAACGGCGGCGTCAATCCGAAAATGTGGGAAATATAGTCGAGCATAATCAAGCGCATTCAACTCATTTTCAGGTGGTGAACTAGGGTGCGCCTTCACCAACATGATGTCTGTTCCATATGTTCCGTTTTGCTCAAAACCGAAATCCTTGAGCAGCTCCAACAGATAAGTTTGTTCTGGACTCGTATGAACAAAAGTGTTTTCACAACGATTATCTGTCGCAAATCGAAAAGCTGCTTTCAAGAACAGCTCCCCGATCTTTCTTCCACGAATTTGCTCCCCAACTTTAAAAGTACATAGCTTCAACGACAGCCCCTGAAGACACTCCTTGTCGTCATTGATGATCTCATCAGTTTGCATCGCGTAAATGCAAACTGCCTCAACTTCTCCGTGATCGATTCTAGCTATCCATGCCTTACGTCCGGTTTGAGCTTTATTGTGAAACCAAGTATTGAAACTCCGCTCCGGCGTGTCATAGCTGGCCCGCAAGCTGTCGAAAAGTGCCGAATCCAAATTACTAGTGAGGCTGTACATGTGCACATCCTCAATATTGGGAAGGTGGACTTCTGCAGGCTCATGTAATCGGCGAAGCCAATCTTCAGCCGTCTGAATGTTGTAAATTCGATGGCCAAAACCTGCGCTACGTGCCTTGGAGTGAATTTCCTTGTCCTCTGTTACAAGAGCGTGAACAGCCGAGCATTCAAGCGCATGGAGAATATCGTTATCACAAGCATCATTCGGTGATGTTTGTGCCGTATTGCGAGGGCTTGAAGGTGCCCCTTCGAGCTTCGTATATTGCGGAAGTCTCGCCAGAGTACGCGCGCGACGCTCTGTGTTTTTATCACGCTCGATATCAATTTTTGATGCCGGATGGTAAAGAAGTTGATGTCCACCGACACCTGCCAAACGAACAAAATTAGCAAGACTTGGCTCAAGCACGAGCATCGTATCCTGAAGCGGAATCAGGATATTCGTATCAAGCAGGAATCGTAGACGCTGGCTCAAGATATGACCCGAGAAACTCTGCCAATACACGCTGGATCACCTGTGATGGCAAACAGCGAAATTGAAAATGTGTGCATAGTTACCTGTCTTAGATTTAGAGCCACCCACTTCCTCCCCGCCTATCCCTTGATCGTTTCCGCCAAAAGGTCGCAAAAAGAGCGTGGGAGACGTTGCGTGCCGGAATTCCATCGCCCCAGCGTGCGGAGATGCGCTCGCCTTCCACAGTACGTTGGCGCAGCAGGCCGGTGAGGTTGATGGAGTTTTCTCACCGCAAAACAGGCAAGCCCAGCTCATTGAGAAACACATTGTGTTTGTCCCGGGCCGTCCCGATATTTCGCTCCAACGTGACTAACTCGGCATGCACCGCCTGCAAGTCAATCTCGTCTTCCGCAGTCGCTGTGCTGATATAACGCGAGATATTCAGGTTGTAGTCGTTCTTCTCGATTTCTTCCATCGATACGCGACGGGAATAGCGGTCTTCCTCATTCCGGAATTGATAGGTAGAAACAATTTTCTCGATATGCTCAGCAGATAATTTATTCTGGCGTTTGCCTTTCTCGAAGTATTCGCTAGCGTTGATAAACAGCACATCGTCGGGTTTTTTGCATTTCTTCAGCACCAGAATACACACGGGGATACCTGTAGAGAAAAACAGGTTGGCGGGTAGGCCAATCACGGTGTCGATGTTGCCGTCTTTTAGTAGTTTGCTGCGGATGCGCTCTTCTGCGCCGCCCCGAAACAGCACACCGTGGGGCAGGATGATGGCCATGGTGCCTTCCATGCCCAGAAAGTGAAAGCCGTGCAGCAAGAAGGCAAAATCCGCCGCCGATTTAGGTGCAAGACCATAGCTTTTAAAGCGGAAGTCTTCGCCTAGTGCTTCGCTGGGCTCCCAGCGGTAGCTGAATGGCGGGTTGGCGACAACGGCATCGAATTCAAGCTTTTTCGCCGGGTTCATTTCGTTTAATACATCCCAATCATTCGCAAGTGAATCGCCGTGGTGAATTTCGAACTCAGAATCTTTCACTCCGTGCAGCAGCATGTTCATGCGCGCCAAGTTATAGGTTGTGATGTTCGACTCTTGGCCGTAAATTTTGCCGATGCCGTGCTTGCCAATTTGTTTGCGCACGTTAAGCAATAGCGAACCGGAACCGCAGGCAAAATCGAGCACCTTGTCGAGCTTTTTCTTTTTGCCAGTTGCTGGCTCCTGGCTGTCGAGGGTAACGATCTCCGACAAAATTGTGGACATCTGTTGCGGCGTATAAAACTCACCGGCTTTTTTACCGGAACCGGCAGCAAACTGGCCGATCAGGTATTCATAGGCGTCGCCCAGCACATCGCTATTTGTCGAAAACTTTGCGATACCCTCGGCAATTTTGCTGATGATGTTGCACAGCTTGTCGTTGCGCTGCAGGTAGTTTTTGCCGAGCTTTTCCGAGTCCAGATTGATTTCCGAAAACAAGCCGCCAAAGGTGCTTTCAAAACTCTGGTTCTCGATGTATTTAAATCCCAGTTGAAGTGTATGCAGCAAGTCGTCGTTTTGGGTGCGAGCCAGCTCGGCAATGCTGCTCCACAGGTGGGCAGGTTCAATCACATAATGCACCTTGCGGCGCATTTGTTTTTCAAATTCAGCCGTATCGTCGGCATTGGCGGCGTACCATAGAGAAAGGGGGGCACGCCTATCACCGGCTTCCAGTTTGGGGTAATCCTTGCCTAGCTCTTTTTGCGCCGCTGCTTCATAGTTATCGGATAGATAGCGCAAAAATAGGAAGGACAGCATGTAATCGCGGAAGTCGTCGGCGTTCATCGAGCCACGCAGGTCGTCGGCAATTTTCCACAGGGTATTGCCCAATTCTTTTTGGTCGTGTTCGGTCATGGTTGGCTCGTGCTTAAATCGGGTTCGGGAAACAACTCAGGGTTAAAGCGGTAATTCGCCATAAAGTCGTCGAGTATGGTTTTGAAATACTGCTTGTTTTCGTCCAGCATCTGCATCGGCTCGAACAGCGAATAATCACCGTGGCTCAATACATTGATCATGCGGGCATGCAAAATGCCGTCGGGGTCTTCATGGCCCTGCTTGATGCAAGCTGAAAAATTTTTAAAGCCGTGAAAAGAAGCAGCCTTTTCCAGAATGCCGCGCAGCATATTGAAGTGATATGTGTAAAGCTCGCCCGAATCGGCTGCCTCTTTCATCTGTTTAAGCAGTGCCACATGATGAAAAAACGGTGTGGCACCGGTATAGCGCAGCGAGTAGAGCCCGGTGGATTCTTCTTTACTTAGAAAATAGGGCTGGGCTTTTTTGGTTTGGCCAAGCTCATTCCACATCACATTAAAAAACAGCGTATGGTGCGACGACAACACTACTTTGATCTTGTTTTCCTTTTTACTGAGTAGTTGTGCCAAATGACTGGCCACGGCGATGGCGTTGTTGTCATCCAGCGACGATATCGGGTCATCTATATACAGATACTTTACCCAAGCGTAGGGCGACCCTTCTTCTTGATCAATTGCCAGCTGTGCAATGACGAGAAAAAAACACCATATAAAAATATTCTCTTCGCCGCGTGAGACCTTAATATTTTCGACCGTTTTAGCTTGACCATCGATGACACTTTCACGCTCAAAAGAAACATACGTGATTTCTTGCTTGATCTCTTCTTGATTAATTATAGTTGTTACTGTTTTTTTCAAGATCTTAAAATCAAAATCTGCATAGCGACAGAGTAGGCGACGGATTCGGGTGTCCATTTCCAAGTCGTCAATGCCGTTAAAGAAGCGTGAATGGGTATTAAATCGCAATTCTCTGGTCGAGTCATTTTCTAAGTCATTATCCCAAGTGAACAGGTCTTCGGTAAAGGCATTGAAGTACAGCGTATCGCGTGCATCTCCGTTTTTGCCAGCCTCTTTAAACGCCATGGAAAGCCGCGTTTTTCCTGTACCGTTGTAGGCGTAGAGCACGACATATTTTTTGTCATCGAGTGTTTTCCGTAGATGTGCTGCAACAGCTTCCAGATTCGCTAACGTTGTGATGCTCATTCACCCACCTCATCGGCAACGGGAAACAAGGCCTGCATCAGGCTTTTTTTATGGGTTTTTAGGGTGTCGAGTTTCTGGCTGTGCGTGCTGATCAGCGCGTCGATGCTAGATAGGCAATCGGCGATTTTTTGCTGCTCTGAGAGCGTTGATGGCATCGGGATAGAGAAGGATCTAATTTGAGCAAAATTTAAACCTTGCCGATTCCCTCCCGCTTGAAAACTATCAATCTGAGCTTGGCCGCCATCCGACAATAAAAACTGATTTAGGAAAAATGGATTCAATTCACTTTCGTGCGTTCGGACTATGCAAACGTGCTGATTAACATTGCCGCCTTCGATGCGTTTATCCGCTACCGCGCTTCTTCCAATCGAAGCACCTGTAATATTCAGCAATACATCGTTTTGCATAAGCTCTGATGCTAGAAAAGTAGAGTGCGTTAGGTCATCAATAAAAGCCACATTTTCTAGAATTAAGCACCCCCAGCCAATGTTTTGACTTCGTACAAATGGTCTCCCCTTGGCTTTGTAGTTTGTGTCACCGCCCGCCGGAGTAATTCCACTCCCAACTTTAATTGCCTTGCCACTGAGTTCCTCAATCCCCCACTCTCCCGCATCCAGAAACTCGGGGAAACGTAGGCGGGGGATAGTTTCGCCTTCGCGGGGAAAGAGTTGCTGCATCAGGCCTTTTTTATGGGTTTTTAGGGCATCGACTTTTTGGCTTTGCACACTGATCAGCGCGTCGATGCTGGATAGGCAATCGGCGATTTTTTGTTGCTCGCTGGGCTGCGGCATAAAGATCGGAAACGATAAAAAAGTATCAGCGTGTATTCGCCTCGCCTTTCTACTTCCATCTGCTGTTTCCCCTAGTTTCTCGTAAAAGTCTTTTCGCTTTACATATTCAAGCAAAAAAAGAGAATTGATTCCCGGCTTCATATCGAAACAAGGAAGATCGACGGTGGACTCATAATTGTCTAGGCAATCGGGGATGATTCCAAATGCTTGATTTAGAAAATCAAGTTTACTATAGATGAACTGCCCTGCTGTTCGACGATAATATTGCGTGTTGACGCTACCTTTTACTTCATCATTCTTCTCAAACACCCCTTTCCCCCAAAGTTTTACAGTTATTTTCTTTGCTGTATTGCCCTTGCTACCTAAGACGCGACTTTCAGTTAAAAACTGGTTCATTTCGTTTTCTTGCCATGCAGGCGCGTCCCAAAATTCGGGAAAGCGTAAAGGCGGCACCAGCGTCTTTTTCATGTCGTTACTCATACGCTGCCAACCCCGAAATCTCGCGCCCTTGTGCCAACTTCTTCAGCAGCGGCAACAGGTCTTCCATCAATGCCAGTTCGGCCCTGGTGCGTTCTTTCCAACCCAGTTCTCGTGGCGCGAGCAGATCGCTTAACTTTTCGCCGTCGAAAATCATGCGACCCATGATGTTATCCACAAAGGCTTGCAACGCCTCCCCTGCAATCGCGTGCTTCTCGGCCATATCCGTAACGGCCTGCGCGGCTTTGCTCGCCTTGAAAGCTTCGTAGCCATCGCGTATCGCTTTTTCGTTTAAGGCTTCGCCAGCTTTGAGCTGATTGATATAGGCGGTGATGTCTTCGCGTTCGGCCATCAGGTTGGCGCTGGAGGCGAGAAGGCCAATCAGCTGCTCGCGGCTCATCGTTTGTTTAGCGGGTTTGTTTTGCGTGTATTGGGCGATTAGACCCATGATGTAGTCGTAGTCGATGACGCTGGAGGCAAACAGCACAAATTCAAAATCTAGTTGCTGGAGAGTGTCGTCACCTTCGCGCTGTTTGTCCTGCTTTTCTTTGAGCTGCTTGGCGGTATCCAGATACATGCCTTTGAAAGCACGCAGGGTATCTTCTGGGATCACTTGTTCAATACTGATGCTTTGGTCTGCGCTTAAATCGGTGTACTGGTCGAGCTGGGTTTTAAAGCGCTGCACTTCCTTAAACAGGTTGATGAACTGGCCACGCGCGTCGTCGCCCTTGAGGTTGTTCACTTCTTCGGGCGCGCAAGCAAGCCCTTGGCTCCGCATAAAGTCTTGCAGCTTGGTGACTGCCACATCGAGTTTGTCGATGACGATGGGTGCTGCATCGACTAACCAGATTTCTTTGGCGCGGTCGATGTCACTGCCGGAAAAAAGGGCAATGGCTTCGTTAACGGCATCCTGCTGCTGCCGAAAATCCAGCACATTGCCGTACGGCTTGGTGTCGTTGAGAATGCGGTTGGTACGCGAGAAGGCTTGAATCAAGCCGTGGTGTTTGAGGTTTTTATCCACGTATAGGGTATTGAGGTACTTGGAATCAAAGCCGGTGAGCAGCATGTCGACCACAATCATAACGTCGATTTTATTATGGCGCGGGTAATCGGCATTGCTGTATTTGTGGTCTTTGATACGCTGCTGCACATCCTGATAATACGAATCAAATTCGTTGATGCTGTGATTTGTCTTATATTGCGCGTTGTAGGCGGCGATGATGGCTTTAAGCGCGGCTTTCTTTTCATCAGGCGCAACGCTGTTGTCTTGCTTTTCTTGCGGCAGGTCTTCTTGCAGCTGCTGGACGTCTTTATTGCCTTCGGCCGGTGGTGAGAATACGCAGGCGATATTGAGCGGCTGGAAGTCTTCATCTTCTAGCTGCCGTTTGGCCTGAATCTCGGTAAACAAGCGGTGGTATTCAATGGCGTGGTTGATGGAGGCGGTGGATAATACTGCGTTAAAGCGTCGCGAATTGGTGGCGGCATCGTGTTTGTTCAGAATGGCTTCGACCACAGCCTTCTGGGCAATGGCTTCGCCCGGTTTGGTTTTTACGCTGCCTTCGCCCTTGAAGTAATCGATATGAAAGCGCAGCACGTTGCTGTCATCAATGGCATTGGTGATGGTGTAGGCATGCAGTTGTTTTTCAAAAATATCGATGGTGGTTTTATGGGTTTTCTGCTCGCCGACAATCTGTACTGCGGTGGCGTTTTGTTCAAATATCGGTGTGCCGGTAAAGCCGAACAGTTGGGCCTTGGGGAAGAATTCTTTAATGGTTTTGTGATTTTCGCCAAATTGGGAGCGGTGGCATTCGTCGAAGATAAACACGACACGCTTATCACTTAAAGATTGCAGACGCTCTTTGTAGTTTTTTTTGTTTGTACCATCGAGTGCAAGGCCGAGTTTTTGAATGGTGGTGACGATGACTTTGTCGGCATAATCTTCCGAGAGCATGCGCCGCACCAGCGTTTCGGTATTGGTATTTTCTTCCACGCAGCCATCTTGAAACTTATTGAATTCCTCGCGGGTTTGGCGGTCGAGGTCTTTGCGATCGACTACGAACAAACACTTTTCAATGTCGGGATTATCTTTAAGCAATGTAGACGCTTTGAATGAGGTAAGCGTTTTGCCGCTACCTGTGGTGTGCCAGATATAACCATTGCCACGGTTCTGGTGGATGCAATCGACAATGGCTTTGACTGCATAGATTTGGTAGGGGCGCATCACCAGCAATTTTTGCTCGCTAGCGACCAGCACCATATAGCGGTTGATCATTTCTCCGAGCAGGCATTTGGCGAGGAATTTGTCGGCAAAGGCATCGAGCTGGGTGATTTTTTTGTTGTCTTCACTGGCGAACTGGTACACCGGCAAAAAGCGTTCATCGGCATTGAAACCAAAATGCTGGTTGTGGTTGTTGGCGAAGTAGTAGGTGTTGCTGTTGTTGCTGACAATGAACAACTGCATAAAAGACAGCAGGCTGTTGCCGTAACCGTTGCCGGGGTCGTTTTTGTAATCGACAATCTGCTGCATGGCGCGACGCGGGCTGACTTGCAGGGTTTTGAGTTCAATCTGCACCACCGGCACGCCGTTGATGAGCAGGATCACGTCATAACGGTGGTGGCTGTTGGCGGTGTTGATGCGCAGCTGGTTGATGACTTCGTAATCGTTTTTGCACCAATCTTTGATATTCACCAGAGTGTATTGCAACGGCGTGCCGTCTTCGCGTGCAAACGTATTGCGGGTGCGTAGGGTTTTGGAGGCGGTGAATACATCGGCGGTGACGATCTCGTCGCGCAGGCGGGCGAATTCGGCATCGGTGAGGGTCACTTTGTTCAGTGCCTCGAATTTGGCGCGGAAGTTTTGTTCAAGCGATTCACGGTCGCGGATGTCGGGGCGATAGGTGTATTTGAGGTCGACGAGCTTGGTGATCAAAGCCTGTTCGATTTGTTGTTCTGATGTCGTCATAAATCCAGTCCTGATTTGCCTAATGGATAGCCTTGGCTTCCACGATGATTGATGATTGACCGATTTGACTCACTGCCTTGGGTCAGACGAGGCTGATCTTTATTGGCGCGGCGCATTAGTCGGTCTCGCCCATGATGTTTTGTGTTTCTGGTGATCGGTAGCCCGGCGCCAGCACCGCGTTCTTCACGCCATAAAGCGCCAGATGATCTTTAAGCCATAGTCGGTACTCGTGGCCACGAAGACTGTGATCATGCGACGCGTCCACCCCCCAACGCAGCAACATGTATCCGGCCACTGCCGCTCGAACTCGAACACGAAGTGCCCCATCCTGCATTGCATAGTCCATCTGCACAACCTCCGGACGACTGAGGCTTGGATGTGGCACGAGGTCCAACTCCACTATTCGAGTCCACTGGATGTCGGCATCCATCAACTCGTGCGCCATAGGCTCATTATCAAGAGAGGTTGGGTTCTGAATCCGCGTTATGACGAAGTCGCGGAACTCCCCAGACTTACGATCAAACGCCCGGACATGCCAGCGCAAGCCTGTATCAACCAGTGCGAAGGGAACGATGACCCGCTCCGAGGCCCCACTGGTCATAGATTGATAGTGAACTGCGATTGGACGTTTTGCGTGGATAGCCCGGCAAATTGGCGCTAGCACATCCATTCGGGGACAATTCAAAATTGCTGGGAACTCACATGGAAGGAGCGATCTTGGCTCGCCATCTACCCCATCGCCAAAACCTAGCGATAGCGACGACAAGACCCGCTGGGGCAGATGTTCGAAAATTGGGACAAACTCGCTACTGATCCGGTAAGTCTTACTGCTGTTATGAAAATCAATATTTTGCGGCGCTAGTTCCCGATACATTGCTATGTCGCGGGTAGCACCAGCTGGTGCTACCCCGAAACGAGCAGAAAGGTCTGGACGACCTATCTCCCCCATGAAATACAGGCGAAACTCTAGGTAAGTGAGTCTCTCACGCTGAGCTTGGCTCAGGCTCCCGACACGCTGCGGATGCATCAACAATCGCTCCTCATTCATGGGAAACGACGAAAAAATAAAATTCACACAGCATTCTGCTCATTCCTTACTCAGCATATCATCAAATTGATTAGATGATACATCGCCAATGCGTCAAATGCAATCGAATACGCTTGCGAGCGGAAGTTATCCACCATGGATAGCTAAACCGCCTGAGTCCGTCTCGGCCATGCCAATAGTGACATATCAGCCAGTCAGTCCGATGGTCCCTGAGAGCGTCCTGGTGTCTTCAGTTTTGGATCAGGTTCACGGTCAGGCCGACCGTCACAGAATGTTTACTAAATGCAATTAGTAACCATTGTGGCTGCCTGAGCCACTCCTGGGGTGTACGACATCCCGAAGGCTGGATAGAATGGTTCAAAAGTATTGCAATTATGCAATATATAAACATTCTGAGGTAATCCGGTGCGGGAAGGTCAAGCGAAAGTACTGAGCGAGCGGGAGCTGTCCCGCGTCGTCAATGTGGTGAAGAAGAAGGCGCACGCCAAGCGAAACGCGGCCCTACTCTACTGCTCGTTCGGTCTCGGTCTACGGGCGAAGGAGATGGCAGCGTTGAAGATCAAGCATGTGCTCGGCATCGATGGCAACATGCTCGAAGAAATCAATCTTACAGGCACAATGACCAAGGGTGGCAAACAGCGCCATGCATACCTGACGAATCCCAAGGTAGTCAGTGCGATCCGCGACTTCATCAACGACCGCCAGAAGCGCGAAGGCATTCTGTTCAACCTTGAAGCGCCACTGTTCAAGTCGCAGAAGGGCAGCTCGTTTTCGCCAAACAGTTTGCAACAGCTATTTCACCGAATGTACGCGGACGCGAAATTGCAAGGTGCATCGAGTCATTCCGGGCGAAGAACTTTCGCGACGACTCTAATAGAAAAAGGAATAGACATAAAGGCAGTATCAAAATTACTTGGGCATGCCAGCGTTTCAATGACAGCGAAATACATTCAGGACAATCCTGTGCGCCTCAAGCAAATCTGTACTGACTTATTTTAATTGTATTGAATGCTCACTCTTCCACAATAGGTTGACTAGCAAATTAGGATGACTGCCAGCGATCAAACAGAAGCCCGATCATTACATATGGCCCACATAGCGAGGGCCAGAAACATGACCTCTGTAAGCGCCGCTGGCGGCGTTTACAAGAGCGAGGTGATGCAAACCATCACCACGCTCTGTCGGCGCTCCTGAGCGCCCTACGAAGCCTTGAACACTTTTGTATACCTTTTCAGAGATATCTATTCGTAGTCACTATACTAACTCGTGCAAAAGCTATACATTTTTGTACATGCCAGCCTACCTACCTTCGCGGACAGTGGTAAAACAGAGCGTCAACATTCATTTTTACCCACCCTTAAATGCCCCGATCAAGGTAAAGCAAAAATACATTTTTGTATAGCTTTTTAGTATATCGTTGTTCGTAGCTACTATACTACCTCGTGCAAAAGCTATACATTTTTGTATTTGGCAATCTCTACCTACATTCCTGCAATGTCACTGAGGTTCTTCGTCGCCACCAGTTCCGCTACTCGATCATAGTCAATGACATACTCATGTCCATCTCCGCCCTTTTGCTTAGGCTTTTTCTTGATTTCAATCCCAAGCTCACCCATAATTGTATTGAACACCTTCATCTTCGCCTCTGGTGCAGTAGGCGTTTTAAAGTTGGTGGCAAAGAATAGATTGATATTACATAGATTGTCATTCGCATATTTAGCCAAATCATCAATTTGTGCTTGCGTGACCACCCATTTCAACCTCGCCCCGTCCTGCTTTCTCTTCTTCGACGCTTCTCGATATTTGTTTGATTTTGAGCGACATAATAATTTAGCATCATTGAATCGCAATTCACTTGCACCATGCAGCTTGGCTTTTGCCCAAACCTCTGCATAGCTAATTCCTGTTTTCTCTTGAGCTGCCTCCAATATATCTCTCTTCGCCGTGCGGTGGCCATAATCAGTAATAGCCTTCTTGCTTTTCACATTTTCACGCTCCCACTTGTCACGACCAATTGCATCAATTCTTGAGTCTTTCAACAATCGAGCATTCCTTACTACCTTATCGAATCCTTTCTCCTTGAACGATTTGATTTGATCAATCGTCACATTAGCTGGCGATTTCAAATCGAAGAACTGAGAAATCCAATACTTGGTCAATGCCTTTCTATCATCGCCACGAACATTCTTTGCCGAATTCAATTCACTATACTCTTCAAAGGATAGGTTATCCGCATCAAGTATACTGTTAAAATATGCATCACCCGATGGGTCTTTCCCGATGAGCAACATCTCACCGCCTGCTCCAGACAGATTATCATTTTTGTGAACCTCAATGATAGCCCAACCATCATCAACCTTCAACTCAACAAATTGATTGACGCGATTCTCCTTCCACTTCTGTTCACACCATCGAATTCGTGATTCAACGTCAATGTACAGCTCTTCCATATCCGATAGGCGCCCGTTTCTATCGAGTCCAGTAAAGCTTCTCGTTATCATCTCGCGCCTTGTCGGCCCTGAGCGAATCGCCATTTCGCTGTTGAACAGCGCCTTTGGCCCGCTATGCAGCCACACCTTAATTGATGGGCAACTGCGTACTCTGCTGATTGCCTGATCGCAGTCCTGAAACGTATAGACGCTCCGATCAAATATCCCAATCACCATGTCAAACCATTTCACATCAATGCTGACGCCGGTACTGAGAACTGAATTGGCGATTATCACGTGATACTTCATGGCTTCTTCATTTGGATTGCCAAAGAACGCTTTTGCCTGCAATGAATCACTTGTCATTCCAGTCAGCGTCAGGACTTTGATTGGCTTTCCATCTGGATCGCAGACGAATTGCAGAAGCGATGTTAAGGTGTTCGCCAAAGCAAGTTCGCCAACAGGAACATAGACACGCTTTCCCTCTGCAACTGCTAACGCAAGATCGGCCACAAGATGTTTCTTATCCTCGTACACTTCAATAGACTGAGTCGTCTGCCATTCATTCACTATTGAAATTGACTGCTCTTGTTCGAAACTGCTGCGCAGTTTCGAAATCAAGTGAACGGTGAGATCACCGGTCAAGTCGGCATCTGAGCATATAATTTGCTTTGCGTTATTAATCAGCCAAACCAATATGTTGAAGATTAGACCGCGATCTGCCTTTGTGGTTTCGCTAATCAGATGCCGAAACATTTGCTCCGACTCATCCAAGACGAGTACATCTGGTAGTATGTCTATTTTAGGGTTATAGCGAATCAGACTATCAACACTAATTACGTATTTTTTCTGAAGCTCGGGTTCGTCGAGATAGCAAGAAAGGCCAAGTTCATTTGAAAGGGATTTCGCCAACGACCGTCGATGCACCAAAGCTAATATCCCACTGGACTTCGGAAGAGTGTTTAAATATTCTGCCAAGAACCTTGTCTTGCCTGTTCCTTTTGGTGATTTGATAAAGACAGTTCCCGCATTGCGCAGATCGATTCCAGCAACACGCACCTCCACTGCGAGACGTTTCCCATTAAGATGAAATACCTTGATTGGAGATGCCGATAATCCACCGCCAACCCGAGATTCGCCACCGCCTGGTTCCCGCTCCGTGGCGTAAGCCGCCAGTCCTTCCTTAATGATCATTGGGGCTCCTTCTTCGTACTCATACGCTTCTTCTGGGCAATCTTCGCGAGTCCAGCAATAATCGGATCGACCGCAACCATATCCATGTAGACCCTGCCGCATCGCTTGCATTGAAGAAATGGTCTCCCGCTGGTAGTAATCCCTGCAAATTCCGATGGCATTGTGTCGCTGTGAAATGGGCATCGCACACGAGAAATCTTTCGGTCGATGTCGCGCACGAGAACCCCGCCATTGGCCGTTTCAAGCCAATCATCAGGTTTCAATTTGAAACCACTTGGCGCTGGCCCTGTTCCCATTGAGCGATGCGTTGGGGTGACTGGCATGGCCTTCAAGATGGACTCGAACATAGTCCAGTCCAGCAAGTCGCCTTCGGTGCGCCATGCTTGGACGTGGGAAACATCTTCGGCGCGGACCGATGGCAAGATGAAGATTTGTCCAATCGAGAGTGTCGAATTGTCGAGTAGTTCGGGGTGATGGTCTTTCACCAAGTCTTGTAACCAATGAGCAATCGCAGGTTGCAACCGTACGAAGTCCCCGACCGACATACGCACTGAAAATGGACGCACAACGCGGAACTTGTCAATACGTTCCACTTGGTGATTCAGTGAGGTATAGCAGACATACTCGCACCCAGCGAACACATGGCGCACAGCAGCGATAGGCAACGCGCCGTCGAAATCCAACACCAACATGGAAAGCTCGACGAGGTTCGACTTATGACGCCGTACATGAGTGTGACTGAACTGCACTATCGGCAATCCGTTGTCGTGGCAACCATTGTTTACGGTGGAGTCGGAAATGCTCTTGTAACGCCATCCATTGAACAAAGGCAGATGCGCCTTTGGCATTGTTGCAATGGTATGGCTGGCTGTTATCGAACTTGAAAATTGACCCCACGTAGTTTCAACGGACTTTGCCGCGTTGTCCGACATTTCATTGAATTTGGTAATGCAGATAGGTAGTTCGCAATTTGACATAAATATTTCTCATATGAGATATGCACCGTCAGCGATGCAAAGATTGATTTTTACAATCTAATTTCTATTGGCGTTTTAAATAGGCGTGACGATCCAACGTCATGAATTGCAATGACTCTTTGCCCACATAGAAATTAGCTTGCTGAGCTACGGCTATGTTGCCTCGCCACGTGCGATTGCACGCAGCAAGGTAAGCCGACGTCAGATATGAAGATTAATCAGGAATTGGAACAGGTGCATCTGCCGGATCAATAGACCGTTGAATCTCATTAGAGGAATCGACTTGACCCATGTCCGAAGTAGTCAAATTTTCATTACCGATATTCGCATCCACCACAGTCGCAGCACTAACAATTGCCACCGGCTCTTGTTGGACGATGGACGATGGTTCGGCATTCAATACTGGACTTGGCATAGGAGATTCGATGACTGCCTTGATAATCAAGAAATCATCTTTGTTTTTACCCTTAATAAACTTCGGCGCATTGCCGAAACCAGACCAAGTCTTGTCGGAGTCAGGGTCTTTATACTTTGGAGGGTTTAAAGATTTCTTGTTATCGTTCGTCGCACTCTTTTTTGGAAACAGGTCTTCCTTTGTGATTTTATACTTCGCAATCGCAGGCAGCATATTGGCAATAACAGGCTTCCGCTCTTCCAATAAAGCTTGCTTGTCTTGTTGATCGAGATCGTCCAACTGACTCAGCAGCAATTGGCGCTTGAGTTCACGGTCGTTCATGGATGGGGAGATTACGCTAACTGGGGAGATAGTAGTCATTTGTTGTTCCATATAAAAAGTTAATAAAATATTCAAATTAATGCCAAGGCGTGCAAGTACATTGTCAAAGTGACGAATATACAAAAAGCCCAAGCAACAAGACCAATCAAACAGCTATCAACATTGCGTTGACCACCAAAGGTCCAAATTTCGAATATTATTTTTATAGGGTCGAACCAAACATCAATCACGAACGCGCCAATGAATATCGGCATAACCAACGCAAATACGTTGCATTAACGTTCTCTGACCTCGCTTTAAAAAGCGAGAAAATGAAACAGAGACGTATCGTGCCAGACTCCATTGCCAAGTGTCAACACTTTTTTCAAATTTGAATCATGCAAGTTCCACTTTATAAATACAGTTGACAAATAACAATTACCCAACTCGATGCAGGAAAATACAATATGAGAACTACAAAGACTCCCTCATACGACGTGGAAGCGATCTATCCAGAGTCGTCGATGACGCCTCTCACCCTACGCCCAATGGGTACTTTAGCGCATGAGTGGCTAGTGAACGTCTTACCCCCTGGACGTAAATTTGGACTGCCGTCGCTGGATGCGTATACATATAGTTGGGTGCCAGCGGCGAACTATGTCGTAGCGGGCTCACCCTGCACTGGCGCTGCATCGCTGATCCTGACGCTGGCAGAGAATTTTGCTACTCATGGTGGACACGTCATCTGGATTGGCATCACCGAGGACTTGGCCCGCATGTGCGAACAGCTTACGTTCAAGATCGCTGGCCTCGACCTCGCCGATGCTGGCGCTCGTGTCCAACTCGACGTCTTCGCACACATCAAACTTGCGTACGCGCGCGAGCAGATCGGGAAGATGTGGATCGACTTCTGCAACGTCGAGGACTGCGGCGATACCGACGTTGAACGGGAATTTATTGCATCGGTTTCATCATTTAAGCCAACGCTGATCGTAGTCGATGAATCAATTTTCGACGAAGTGACACTCAACCCGTTCGAGGTTCTGGTCCGACAAACTCATGCTCGACGCATGGTTGAGGAACTACGCGGGACGAACCCGACGAGTAGCGTGTTGTGGCACTTGCCAATGCGCGATGGTGTCGCAAGTAGCATAACCATGCAGCGTCCATCGCTTGATGATCTTCCCGACGCTGTCAGCATCATCAAGCCAGAAGTTGTGCTGTTCACCAACCGCGACAGCGGATCGAACAATGCCGAGCTGATCGTCGCCACCAACGCCTACGGAACTACCGGCACAGTACCAATGAATTTCGACGCCAAGCGCTCGACTTGGCGTGAAATCGACATTGCGGCTTGAACTGTGGCGAATGGCAAGACCCTGGTCTCGTCGGCTTACTTTGACGAGAGTGCGCTAGGTCGATCAGGCATCAGTCCAGACCTAGCACTACCATTCTTGAGGATTGAAGTCCCAGGGACGTTCCTGATCGTGTCTCGATGCTGGGAGGTTAACATTCATGGTTGATCTGCAAGACTCGTGGCCTATCATTTGAACAGACGGCCAACTTGATCTCCATTGCCAACTCGACGGCCCTGCCATTCGAAAGTATACTTCGACGATGCGCAGTAATACCCTAGTGGCTTTCCGTTCGAATCGTACGCGACGACATTCCCATTTGCCCGCGTCTCCGTGCATCCAATTCTGCGACCAGAACCATCAAACATTGCTGTGCTTACCATATCGTGGACTTCCAGAAGCCGCTAAGCGCCGTTATTGCCAAGTTCAATTTTTACTTGGGTCGGATCATCAAAATCCGGATACACCACTCGAAATCCGCCACGCTTAGCCTTAATCGTAAAGAATCGTCCGATCTCTTTTCTCGATGCATAGCGACCGCGAATCCCCCTGCCAGTGCGCTCCGGCGCCGTTCGGTATGACGCCGCAATATGTGCTTCGACTTCCTCTGCCGAAAAGCCGTCTTTAATCAATTCAATACGCATGTATTGAATGTGTTCTGGTGTGTCCAACGAACCCGCTGGAAAGACCCGAACGACCTCAATGAGGCGGCGGATATGCTCGGCCAATGTGGCGCGAACGGTGAACAACTTGTCGCCGGAAAAAGTTGCTAGCCGAACAATTAAATCTCGAACGGACTCAACCTCTTCCAAGCGATGACTGCTGGAAATTTCAGCAGTTTTCAGTTCGCTAACAAGCGCTTCCCTCGAACCCTTCAGGATTTCCACTTCTTGTTCGAGGTCGCGAATTCGTGTGAGTATCGACTTAGGTGTGTCGCCAAGTTCCAGGGCGATCATGAGCCGTTCGAGGCGTTTCGTGGATTCTTCAATCGCTGAATTTACCGATTGGAGTTGCTCGCTTATCGTGAGTTTTCGCGTATTTTCTCCTTCGATCATACTCGGATCAGAAAGCAATTGCTTTAGCTGAAGTACCCGACAAAAGGTCAGAAAGCTTTGTTCGAAATCCTTGTAGGCCCATTGAACAGCGAAGCAACCCCGTCCACGCCTCGCACCGTCACAAACCAATACCTTCTTACCCGGCCTCTTCACTTCACTACCGTCGGCAGACCGAACGCGCTGAGCGGCTCCACCGGCCAGAATCATCGTGCTACCACAGTATCCACACTTCACTATCCCACTCAACAAATTGGGAATGTCTGTACCCTTCCTTGCCCTAGCCCCGGCGAACAGGCGCTGGGCTCGAATGTTCTGCAAATGGAAAAATTCTTCCTTGGAAATCAGCGCCGGGTAGTAGTCAGGAATCGGATTGCCATGCGGCGTCAATTTGCCACCATTCCAAAGCTGCGGCTGGAACTCGCCGTAGAGCGCAGTGCTGGTAATGATCTTATTGATATATGACGCATGCCAACCTTTTCCGTGCGCTGAAAGAGACGGCTCAGCCCGCTCGTTCAAACGCTTCGCAATCTGCGCTTGACCCATTCCCGCTTTGACGAGCCCGACGATTTCCATGATCAACTTGACGCGATCTGGGAGGAGGTCGAATTCGGTCTTGTCCGCATTGAGGCACATCCATCGTGGGCACTGAGCAGTAAGTTTTCGACTCCCCATGTTTGCGCGCTTGTTCTCCCACGCCGCCAGTAGTCGTCTACTCTTCGTAGCGGACTCCTCGTGCGCCCGCGCCATGATGGTAATTGAGATGATTAGATTTCCGAAATTGCTGCCTACCGTTTCCGTGTTGTAAACCATATTATCGACAAGCGTGACAATGGTGATGCCCTGCCGCATCATAGAAATGAAGATCCCGAGCGCATCTAGTACCTTATCGCGAGAGAGTCGATCCAGTGACTCAACTAACAAAAATGATCCCGGCGCAATTCGGCCTCGTTCGACCGCCTTCAGAAATTCACCAAGTGCTCCGCGAATAATGTTTGATCGATCAAATGCCGACAGACCAAGATCATGCATATGAAGCGAATTGTCCAGCGTTAGGCCGTGTTTGGTTGCGTAGCTTTCGGACAACTCCGTCTGCCTGCGCAGTGAGTCACCCTTCTTTTGTTCGGAAGTGGAGAAGCGGATGTAGCTGTAGGCGACTGGCACGGCAGGTGTCCAAGATAATTTCCAATAGGCAATTATATCACTACTCTGGTTGATGTATTCATAGACCACTTACTGAGATCAGGTGACTGATCCCACTGCGCGCAAACAGCTGCCAGTCGTCCTGTTCGATGGCGCGCTGGTCGCCCACCACCAGGGCGACAATGACGCCCGCATACGGCTTGGCCGGCAAGGCACGCAGGATGCGGGCACGCAAGACCGCGCGGCTGCGCTCGACCAGATTGCCGAAGTTAAACACAAAGGGCGCCAGGCGCTGGTTGCT
The DNA here is from genome assembly GCF_049896725.1 of Massilia sp. PWRC2. NCBI lineage: Bacteria > Pseudomonadati > Pseudomonadota > Betaproteobacteria > Burkholderiales > Oxalobacteraceae > Massilia > Massilia sp. PWRC2. The sequence goes on along the minus strand of NZ_JAFCUW010000010.1, from coordinate 119,456 downwards.
GCCCGCCTCGGTCCGCACATAGCCGGTGGCGCGCACGCCCTGCTCGAGTAAGACCATTTCGTAATCGAAGCCATCGGGGTTGGCGCTGCCGTGCGGGCGCTGCAGGCGCACTGCCAGTTGCCAGCGCTCGCCCGGCAGCACCGCCGGCACCGGTGTCTGCGGCCCCTGGCGGCCGCCGACACCGGCGTACCAGGACAGGGCCAGGCGCGGCGGCAGCGGCGCCGCGCTGGCGCCGCCGACCACCTGTTCGACCGTGAACTGAAAGCGCACCCCCTGCTCGAACCGGTAAGGCAGGCTGGCGATGGTGCCGACCACGGTCAAGTTGCGCCCTTCGTCGGCCTCGGCCAACTGCGGCGCCAGGCTGGCCGAGGCCAGTAGCGCTGCCCAGCACAGGCCGAGCATGGCGCCGGCAATGGCGGCGCGCAGCGCGCCGCGCAGCAACAGCAACAAGCCGACGGCGCCCAGCGCAAGGCCGCACAGCAGCTCGCCGGGCGGCAAACTGGCGCAGGTTTGCAGCGCCATCGCGCCCGCCACAAAGCCGACAATTGCACAGCGCATCGTCTTCTCCTGCCGTAAAGTGACCAGTGTCGCGGCCCGGCGCAGCGCCGGCTTTGGCGGGCGTCGAAGGTGGTGCGCGAGGCGCCGACGATCGCTCCTGCAGTCACGGGCGCAACCCAACTGACCGCAGCAGGGGACGCGCGCGCGCAGCGCAGGCTGCCTGTCCCGATTGTGTGTTGTTGCACAATGTGCTACATCGCAGACATGCGACCGGCGCCGATTCGCCCGGCCAGTCGCGCCAGTGCCCCTGCTTTCGACGCTCTTCTCAACGATTAGTTGCCGCGTCAAACCAAAAAGCGACATAATCAGCAGCGCAATGGCGTCGTTTTGCTATACAGCACCCAATCCACCATCGACTGTTTTCGCCATGATCGAACCTGGCTTTCCCACCCTGCTGGCCCACCCTGCCCTGAGCTTTTTTCTGGCCCTGCTGGCCTTTGGCGTGGCGGCGACGGCGCTGGTGCGCGGCGGCCGCGCGCGCGCCGATGGCGGTCAGTTGTACTGGCGCCGGCTGGCGCTGCTGTCGGAAGTGCTGCTGGCGCTGGCGCTGGTGGGGCTGCTGGTGTTCGGCGGTCGCCTGGCGCGGGTCAGCGACCAGGTGTTGCTCGCACAGACCCTGCTGCAAGCCCAGGCCAGCGCCGACGAGCGCGTCGGCGCCATCGTCAAGGCGCAGTGCGCGCCGCCCGCACGGCTGGCCAGCGGGCGGCGCGGCGCCGACCCCGGCGGCGCCAAGCTGACGCCGTTCAATCCCGGCGTCGCTGCCGTCGACCTGTGCGCGCTGGCCAGGGCGCGGCCGCTGCCTGGAGCCGGCGTGCTTGAATGGCAGATGGCGGCGCATTCGCTGCGCGACTTCGGCGCGCGCTACCCGGGCTGTGTCGACAATGTCTTTAGCCGCAACAACGATTGCGAAAGCACGGTGGTGGCGGCGACTGCCCTGGCCGCGGCGCTGGACCAGGTCGCCGCAGCGCTGCAGGCGTCCCAACGCCACGGCGCCACCATGCTGGCCATCCATGCCGACAGCGGCCCCGGCTACGCCATGCTGGCGGCGCTGCTGGCGGCAGCGGCCATCAGCATCCGCATCGCCCGCGCCTTCAGTGAACTAGGTCAGCGCATATAGTTGCGGGGGCAACAGCGCGCCCAGCCGCGGCAGCGCTGCCAGCGCATTGCGAGCGGTCTGCGTCGCCACCAGCTGCGGCGTGCTGCCGCGTAGCTGCGCCAGTGCGGCGCCGATCGCCGGCAGCTGCTGCGGGCTGTTGCGCGCCGGGTGCAGCCAGGCCGGTGAAATATCGGGAGCGTCTGTTTCGAGCACGATCGCCTCCAGGGGCAGGTCAGTGGCCAGCCGCCGTATCTGCAGCGCGCGGGTAAACGTCATGGCGCCGCCAAAACCGAGCTTGAAACCCATCTCGATAAACATCTGCGCCTGCTGAAAACTGCCGTTGAACGCATGGGCGATGCCGCCGGCCGGAGGCAGGCGGCGCAAGTGTTTGAGCACCTGGTCTTGCGAGCGGCGCACGTGCATCAGCACCGGCAGCTCAAAGTCGCGGGCGATGCGCAGCTGCTGCGCAAAAAAATGCGCCTGCTTCTCGCGCATGGCCGGCTCGGTCAGCGCCGGTACAAAAAAATCGAGACCGATTTCGCCGATGGCGACAAAGCGCGGATCGCCGATCGCCGCCGCCACCCGTGCGCGCAACAGCAGCAAGTCGTCTTCGCTGGCAGCGGGCACGCACAGCGGGTGAATGCCCAGCGCGTAGCTGGCGTTCGGCACGCTGGCGGCCAGACTGGCGGCCTTGTCAAAATTATGCCGGTCAACCGCCGGAATGACGATCATCGCCACGCCAGCATCCGCGGCGCGGGCAGCGACCGCGCGCGACTGCTCGACGCCGCCGAATTCGTGGGCGTCGAGGTGGCAATGGCTATCGATCCACAGCATGGGGACTGATCAGGTTTCTAGCGCTTGCAGGCCGTGCTCGGTCAGGCGGTAGACGCGGTCGCAGCGCCGCGCCAGTTCGATGTCGTGGGTGACGATCACAAAGGCGGTACCGAGGTTCTTCGACAGCTCGAGCATCAGATCGAACATCGATTGGGCGGTGGCGTGATCGAGGTTGCCGGTCGGTTCGTCGGCCAGCACGCAGGCCGGCAGGGTGACCAGCGCGCGCGCCAGCGCCACCCGCTGGCGCTCGCCGCCCGACAGTTCGCCTGGGCGGTGAGTGGCGCGCTTGGCCAGCCCCACGCGCTGCAGGATGGTGCTGGCACTCAGATTGGCGTCCGCGCGCTTCTGCCGACGAATCAGCAGCGGCATGGCGACGTTATCGAGCGCGGAAAACTCTGGCAGCAGGTGGTGGAACTGGTAGACGAAACCCAGATCGCGGTTGCGCAAGTCGCCGCGCCGCGTTTCCGACAGGGTGGCGAAATCCTCGCCATTGAGGCTGACGGTGCCGCGGCTGGGCGTATCGAGCCCGCCCAGCAAATGCAGCAGGGTCGACTTGCCGGAGCCGGACGCGCCGACGATGGCCACGCGCTCGCCCGGATAGATGGCAAAGTCGACGCTGTTGAGCACATCGACGGCGTACTCGCCCTGGCGGAACGTCTTGCCCAGCCCCGTGCAGGTAAGTACGGGCTTGCGCGCAGTGCTGAACGGTTCGGCGATAGATTCGGCGATAGATTCGGCGACAGAGTCGGTGGCAGATTCGTTGGCAGGCATGGCACTCACGGAAGGATTATTCATAACGCAGCGCCTCCGCCGGCTTCACCCGTGACGCCGCATAACTCGGGTACAGGGTCGCCAAAAACGCCAGCACCACGGCCAGGCCACCGATGCGGCCGACATCGGGCCAGCGCAGGTCGGACGGCACGGTACTAATAAAATAAATGTCTTTCGACAGGAACTGCACGCCCAGCAGGTGCTCGATGAAGGGCACGATGACGTCGATATTCATCGCCACCAGCACCCCAAAACCGACCCCGATGGCCATCCCCATCAAGCCCACCAGCGCGCCCTGGATCATGAAGATCTTCATGATCGAGGCGGGCGACGAACCGAGCGTGCGCAGGATGGCGATATCGGCCTGCTTGTCGGTCACCGTCATCACCAGAGTCGACACCAGATTGAATGCGGCCACCGCGATGATCAGGGTCAGAATAATAAACATCATTTTTTTCTCGGTCTGCACGGCAGCGAACCAGGTCGCATTGGCCTGCGACCAGTCGCGCACCACCAGCGGCCCGCTCATGCTCGCCTTGAGCTGGTGCGCCACCTGGGGCGCCTGGTGCATGTCGCTGATGCGCAGGCGCAGGCCGGACGGGCCTTCCAGGCGCTCCATTTTTTCAGCGTCTTGCAGGCTGATAAACGCCAGGCCCGAATCGAATTCGTAGTGGCCTGCTTCAAAAATACCGGTGAGCGTGAACGTGCGGGTGCGCGGCAGCATGCCGGCCGGCGTGGTCTGCGCCTGTGCCAGCAGCATGGTCACCTTGTCGCCGATCGACAGGTTGAGGGCGCCGGCCAGGGCGTAACCCATGACGATATTAAACGAGCCCGGTGTGAGGTCGGCGAAACTGCCCGCCTTCATCTGGCGGGCGACGTCCGACACCTTGCCCTCTTCTTCCGGCAGCACGCCGCGGATGATGGCCGGGCGCATGACGTCGCGCACCAGCATGCCCTGGGTCTCGACAAACGGCGCCGCACCGGTGACGGCCGGATTGGTGAACGCTTCACGGCGCGACGCCTGCCAGTCGGGCAGCGCGCCGCGCGGGTCGAACACTTCGATGTGCGCCAGCACCGACAGCATGCGGTCGGTGACCTCTTTTTGAAAACCATTCATCACTGACAGCACGACGATCAGGGCAGCCACGCCAAGGGCGATGCCGGCCACGGAGATGAGCGAGATGAAGGAAATAAAACTGTTGCGGCCACTGCGCTTGCCGGCGCGCGTATAGCGCAGGCCGACCAGCCATTCATAGGGCAGTTTGTCGATGATGCTCATGTGCTCCAACGGGAAATTCGGATGAGAGCGAAGTGTGCCACACAAAGTCGGCTGGCGTCAGCCTTGTCACTATTGAATCATCGACTGGCGGCGCCGGCGATTCCCTGCGATGCCCTACAATGGCGGCATGACTGAATTGACCGTATTGCTGCCGTTTGCCCTGCCCCCCGCCGAACTGGCTGCCGACCTGGTGCGCGCAGCCCGGGCCCCCCATCTGGCGGCGCTGCTCGCGCGCAGCGCCAGCTGCCGCCGCAGCAACATCGATGGCGGCGGCCGCAGTCTGCCGCATGAGCGCGTGCTGGTGCAGCTGGCGGGCTTGAATGACGCCGGTTTGCCGGGTTTGCCGGGTTTGTCGAGGTTACCATTCGCCGCTGCCGTCATGCGCGGCTTTGGCCTCGATCCGGCCGTCGCCGATGCCGATGCCCACTGGTGGATCGTCCAGCCGGCGCACATCGAAATCGCCCGCACCCACCTGTTGATGAGCGACGCGCGCCGCCTCGGCCTGGCCGAGTCGCATGCGCGCGCGCTGTTCGACAGCGCCCGTCCCTACTTTGAAGAGCTGGGCCACACGCTGGTCTACGGCGACGCCGGCACCTGGTTCATGCGCGCCGACGCCTGGGCCGGGCTGGACACCGCCAGCCCGGACGCCACCGGCGGCATGAACCTGACCGACGCCATGCCGGTGGGCGCCGCCGCGCTGGCCTACCGCAAGCTGCAAAACGAAGTGCAGATGCTGTGGCACAGCCATCCCGCCAATGGCGAACGGGAAGCACGCGGCCTGCCCGTCATCAATGGCTTCTGGCCGTGGGCTGGCGCGAGTGCAGGCAGCGCCGGCAGCGTTGCTTCGCGTGCGCTGGCCAGCGCCAACGCGCCGCCGTGGATGGCGGCCCTGGGCAGCGTCGTCCACGGCAGTGTCGCCGACTGGCTGCAGGCGCCCGAGCGGCCCACCACCTTGGTCGAGGCCAGCCTGATCGGCCCGGCCCTTGGCACCGACTGGGCCGACTGGCTGCAGCAGCTGGCGCGCATCGACCGCGAAGTGCTGGCGCCGACGCTGGCCGCCGTCAAGGGTGGCCTCAAGCTGCAGCTGGTGCTCAGCCACCGCAGCGCGCTACTCGAAGTGGGGGTGAGCGCCCTGTCGCAGCGCCGTTTCTGGCGCCGTCACAGCCTCGACCGGCTGCTGGGCTGAACGCAGCGGCACCATCGGCACATTCCGCACAATCGAAGCACCACCTTTATTTCACTGTCCCTTCACCCGAGCTGCCATGACCCGCATTGCCACCCGTCCCTGTTCTTTCCGCGATTCCGAAATGCTGCGCCAGGGCGGCGTGCACCCGGTGCTGGCGCGCCTGTATGCGGCGCGCGGCCTGCGCGATGCCCGTGAACTGTCGAGTGAATTGTCCGCCCTGATGGCGCCATCCGGACTGCTGCACATCGACGCCGCCGCCGTCTTTCTGGCTGACGCCATCGCGGCCCGTAAAAACATGGTGATCGTCGCCGACTACGACTGCGACGGCGCCACCGCCTGCGCCGTCGCCCTGCGCGGCTTGCGGGCGATGGGCGCCAGCGTCGACTTCATCGTCCCCAACCGCTTCGAATACGGCTATGGCCTGACGCCCGAGATCGTCGCGCTGACCGCGCGCGAAAAAAACCCCGACATCATCATCACCGTCGACAACGGCATCGCCAGCATCGATGGCGTGTTAGAAGCGAACCGGCGCGGCATCGAAGTGGTGGTCACCGACCACCACCTGCCCAGCGACACCCTGCCGGCCGCGCGCGTGATCGTCAACCCGAACCAGCCCGAATGCGGCTTCCCCAGCAAAAACCTGGCGGGCGTCGGCGTGGTATTTTATGTGCTGCTGGCGCTGCGCGCCGAATTGCGCCGCCGCGGCGTGTTCGACGCCGCCAGCCAGCCCAAACTCGACAGCCTGCTCGACCTGGTGGCACTGGGCACGGTGGCCGACGTCGTCAAGCTCGACTCGAATAACCGCATCCTGGTGGCCCAGGGCATCAAGCGCATGCGCGCCGGCCGCATGCACGCAGGGGTGGCGGCGCTGTTCCGGGTGGCCGGCCGCGCGCCGATCAGCGCCTCGCCGTTCGACCTCGGTTTCGCCCTCGGACCGCGCCTGAACGCCGCTGGCCGCCTCGACGACATGTCGCTGGGGATCGAGTGCCTGGTCACCGATGACGAAGGGCGCGCCTGGGCGATCGCCCAGCAGCTCAATGAAATCAACCTCAAGCGCCGCGAAATCGAAGCGGACATGCAGGACACCGCCCTGCTGCACCTCGATGCCTTCGAACCGGCCGACAGCAGCACCATCAGCGTGTTCGATCCCGGCTGGCACCAGGGGGTGATCGGCATCGTCGCCTCGCGCCTGAAAGAAAAATACTTCCGTCCCACCATCACCTTCGCCCCCGGTGTCGACGGCTTTATCAAAGGCTCGGGCCGCTCGATCCCCGGCTTTCACCTGCGCGACGCCCTCGACCTGGTGTCCAAGCGCGCGCCCACGCTGATCGATAAATTTGGCGGCCACGCCATGGCCGCCGGCCTGACCCTGCGCGCCGACGCCTTTGATGCCTTCGCTGCCGCATTCGAGGCGGTCGGCAAGGCATGGCTGACCACCGCCCAGCTTGAACGCGTGATCGAAACCGACGGCCCGCTCGAAGACGCCTATTACACCACCGCCTTCATCGCGCTGATGGATGGCGAAGTGTGGGGCCAGGGCTTTGCGCCGCCCATCTTTTGCGACGAATTCCGGGTCGTCAGCCAGCGCATCTTGAAGGAGCGCCACCTCAAGCTGCTCCTCGAGCGCAACGGCCAGCGTTTCGATGCCATCTGGTTCGGCCATACGGCCGCCGTCAGCGAGCGCGCGCGGGTAGCGTTTCGGCTCGACGCCAATGAATACAATGGCGTGACCAAGGTGCAATTACTGGTCGAACACGCGGAACCGGCCTAAGGACCCGCACCACAGGGGCTTGCAAGCATTTCGATTCAGGAGTATAAATACTCCATTACTGGAGTCATCATGAATCTCGCCTACGCCTATCCGAAGAGCCGTTACGAACCTGCCGTGCTGGTCGACCTCAACAACCGCGCCGAGCGCGAGCGCTTGTCGAAGTCGGCGCTGACCGGCTTTTTCAAGCTGATCGCCGCCTGGCGCCTGCGCGACGAAGACGCCCGCGAGCTGCTCGGCGGGCTGTCATCGTCGACCTTTTACGAGTGGAAAAAAAACCCCGGGCGCGTGCTCGAGGTGGACCGCATCACCCGCATTTCTTACCTGCTGGGCATTTACAAGGCCCTGCACATCCTCTACGGCGACGTGCTGGCCGACGAGTGGCTGACGCTGCCGAACAGCAATCCCGTGTTTGGCGGGCGCACGCCGCTGTCGCAGATGCTCGCCGGCGGCTTGCTGGCCATGCAAACGGTGCGCAAGCTGCTCGACGCCCGCCGCGGAGGTTTGTGATCTTGGCGCTGCCACCGCTGCCCCCCTTGACCCTGCTGCGCCAGCTCGACACTTGCCGCCTGATCCCGTCACGCTTTGCCGACCTCGAAGACTCGGTGCTGGCGCCCTTGTCGAGCGACGACAAGGAGCTGGCCGACCTGTTCGAACTCGATAACGCCACCAATGAACGCCTGCGCGGCGAGTACGGCAGCCTGCCTGGGATCGGCGTCGACGAACTGGTGTTCGGGGTGCCGAATTTCCGCATCGTCAATGCGGCGTACACCTATCCGCGCCCGGAGGGCAGCCGCTTCAATGATGGTGAACGGGGCGCCTGGTACTGCGCCTTCGAGATCGCGACGGCGCTGGCCGAGATCGTGTTTCATAAAACCGTTGAATACCAGGAAATTGGCCGTTTTAATGACAGCGTCAGCTACCAGGTCATGCTGTCGGACTTTAGCGGCACCTTTCACGACCTGCGCGCCGACGCCGCCGCTTTTGCCGCCGCGCTGGCGCCGGACAGCTATATCGCCTCGCAGGCGCTGGCGGCGCAGCTGCTCGAATTGGGCTCGATGGGTATCATCTTCCCCAGTGTGCGGCGATCTGGCGGCACCAACCTGGCCTGCTTTCGGCCAGCCCTGGTGGGCAATGCACGCAAGGGTGGCGCCTACCGTTTAACCTGGAGCGGCGCGCCCGCGCCCCTTATTGAACCACTCTGACTGACTCAAAAAACGCACCATGCTCAATCCCGACAAAGACACTGAACTGCACCACAAGATCAACAGCGAAACGGCGCGCCTGCTGTGGGCCGAGCTGCAGCGCCATTTCGCCCAGGGCACGGTGATTTTTGTCAGCCCCGCGCTCGACCTGATCGACGTCGCCGTGCGCATCTCGCACGACGACAAGGCCAGCATTGCCGCCTGGCTGGCCGCCGGCACCATCGGCAAGGTCAGTGACGAACAGGCGCAGGCCTGGAGCGAGTCCGGCAGCGCGCTGTGGACGTCGATCGTGCACCCGTTTATTTTGGTTCAGCAGGAAAAAGCCCGGCTCAATTGAAGCAGGGCGACTGGCACGCGCAGCGCGGCGCCTGTGGCAACTTTTTACAAGCGCACACTGCGCCTTATCGCCAGCCTGGGGACAGGTGCCGATCCGCACGGCCAATCGCACCAGTCACCCTGCGCACCAGTGCCCTGCCTAACGCGACAAATCAACGCCATACAGGGCAAAGCCGCGGCCAGCACCATCATCGAGCTGCAGCTGCGTCACATTGCTGATCCCCGCCGCCTGCGCCAGCGCCAGTTTGCCGGGCGGCGCGTGAAACACCACCGGTCCGCTGGTTGCCACCCTGGCGAACTGCCAGCTGCGCCGGGCGCCGTCGGCAGCCTTCAGGTGCCCGGCCGCCCTGATCGCAGCAATGAGTACATCGCGGTTGGCGTCGGGCGAGGCCAGCACGGTCTTGCTGCCATCGAGCCCCGGAAAGCCGCCGCCACCGCTGGCGCGGTAATTATTGGTGGCGACGATGAAGCGGTCGTCCGCAGCGACGGCTTTACCCAGGTAGCGCAGGTGAACGATGCGCTGGCCCGGCGGGCGCGTCACATCAATCTCGTAGCGCACGTCGCTACTGGTGAGCATATCGAAGTTATAGCTGGGGAAGGCTGGATTGACCAGCTCCTGCGCCGTCGTGCGCGCCGGGTCGATGGTATTAAAACGGCCAGCCGCATGCTCGAGCCAGGCCAGCAGTCCAGCGCCATCGACCTGCACCGCATACAAGGTGTTCGGATACAGGTACAGGTCGGCCGCATTGTTCAGCGCCAGCGGACCGGCGGCGACATCGGTATAGTCGCCCACCCCCGCCGCGCCGCTCTTGAAGGCCGAGGCCATCGATAGCACCGGCAGCGCCCCGTACTGCGGCAAATTGGCCTTCACATAACGGCTGACGTAATCGCCCTGTGCCAGGTTGACGGCAGCAAGCGCGCTGACGTCGCCGACATCGGCAAAATAGCTCGACATGCGAAACTCGCTCGCACCAATCGGCGTCTTGACGTAAGCGATGGTGGCCGCATGCTCGGCCGCGACCAGCGCCACAACGCCCGCATCGGCGGCCACAAACGATTGGTCGGCGCGCTGGGCGGCGCGCGCTTCGACCGTGGTGCGTGACTTGTCGATCTGCCAGTGGGCGCCGTCCCAGCGCAGCTGCAGGCCGATCACGCCGACATGCTTGCCCCACAGGTTGGCCATGGTGGTGGGTACACCGTGCACCGTGCCGGCCACCTTGTCGACCCCCGGCAGGTTGAACTGCGCCACCGTGCTGGCCGTCTGCGGGAACAGCTGGTGCGAGTGGCCGATCAGCATGGCGTCGATGCCAGCCACCTGCGCCAGGTACCAGTTGGCGTTTTCCATCGACGGCGCATACGGACTGTTATCGAGCCCGCCGTGCGAGATGGCGATGACGATATCGGCGCCGGCGGCGCGCATCTGCGGCACATAGCGGTTGGCCGTTTCGACCACCCCCTCGGTGTACACCTTGCCATCGAGCCAGCGCTTGTCCCACTCGACGATGGTGGGCGGCGCAAAGCCGATGATGCCGACCTTGAGCACCGCGCTGACCGCCTTGCCATCGGCGCCGATGGCGTCGATGCGCTTGTCGATGATGTTGTACGGCGCGAACAGCGGCCGCCGCGTCTTGCTGCTATAAACATTGGCCAGTACCTGCGGGAAGGCGGGCCCGGCGCAGCGCGGCGCGCTACTGTCGACGCCATCGACCTCGAAGTGGCTGCCGGTGACCTGGTTGAGGTAGGCCAGGCCATAATTGAACTCATGGTTGCCGATGCCGCCCCCTTCCATGCCCAAGTGGTTCAAGACCTTGTAGACAGCCAGGGTGTCGCTGCAGGCGAGCGGCTTGACCAGCGCCTGGTAGTCGGCCAGCGCGGTGCCCTGGATGGTGTCGCCATCGTCGAGCAGCAAGGTGTTGGGGAATTCGGCGCGGGCGCTGGCGATCAGGGTGGCGGCGCGATCCAGACCAAACGACTGGTCTTCGGCCAGCTTGTAATAATCGTAACCGACGACGTTGGCATGAACGTCGGTGGTCTCCAGGACAGCCAGGGTGGCGCTGGCGCCGGCCGCCAGCGGCGCCGGTGCGCGCGGCCCGGCGCAGCCGGCCAGCAGCAGGGCCAGCGTCATTGAGGGCAGCCGGGGCAGCCGGGCCGGCGACGGCAGCTGGCAAGTCAAAGCAGTCATGGCAGGGTTCCGCACATTGAAGAAAGCGCTCATCATAAGGCAGCGCCGCCACCCTGGCGAGACTGCCGCAACTATCAGGCAACGCCACCCGCGCTCCGGTATAATGGCATGCTCAATTCATACTACGCAAAGACACCAAGATCATGGAAGCTGAACGCATCAACGCCCTCTCCGCCCTGCTCAACGACCTGACCGGTCGCGAAGCCGAACTTCGGAGGTATCTTTGACTTCGATAAAAAGTCAGAGAAACTAGAGCAAGTCAACGAAGAGCTGGAAGACCCCACCGTCTGGAATGATCCCAAGCGGGCGCAGGATCTCGGCAAAGAGAAAAAAGCCCTCGAGGGCGTGGTGGACACGCTGATCCGCGCCGACGCCGATCTGAAGGATGCACACGACCTGTTCGCCATGGCGCGTGAAGAAGCCGACGACGACACGCTCGAATCGGTGATCGCCGACGCCGATGCGATCCTCAAAATCATCGAAGGCATGGAGTTCCGCCGCATGTTCAGTGGCCAGCTCGACGCCAATAACTGCTTCATCGACATCCAGGCCGGCGCCGGCGGTACCGAAGCGCAGGACTGGGCTTCGATGCTGCTGCGCCAGTACCTGCGCTACTGCGAGCGCAAGGGTTTTAAGGTCGAGATCCTTGAACAGTCCGACGGTGAAGTGGCCGGCATCAAGACCGCCACCCTGAAAGTCGAGGGCGAATACGCCTACGGTCACCTGCGCACCGAAACGGGCGTGCACCGCCTGGTACGCAAGTCGCCGTTCGACTCGGCCAATGGCCGCCATACCTCGTTCACCAGCCTGTTCGTCTATCCGGAAGTGGATGACTCGATCCAGATCGACGTCAACCCGGCCGATATCCGTGTCGATACCTACCGCGCCTCGGGCGCAGGCGGCCAGCACATCAACAAGACCGATTCGGCCGTGCGCATGACGCACGCCCCCACCGGTATCGTGGTGCAGTGCCAGAACGACCGCAGTCAGCACCGCAACCGCGCCGAGGCCATGGAAATGCTCAAGGCCAAGCTGTACGAGCACGAAATGCGCAAGCGCATGAGCGAGCAGCAAAAGCTGGAAGACTCGAAAACCGACGTCGGCTGGGGTCACCAGATCCGCTCCTACGTACTGGACCAGTCGCGCATCAAGGACTTGCGCACCAACTTCGAGACCGGAAACACCAAGGGCGTGCTCGATGGCGACCTTGATGATTTCATCTCGGCGTCCCTCAAGCAGGGCGTCTGATGGCTGCCACTCACGCCACCGACGCCACCGACGCCACTCATGCCTTCATCTTCGACATGGACGGCACCATCGTCGACAACATGGCCTACCACACGCGCTCGTGGATCAGCTTTTTCGAGCAGCGTGGCATGGCCATCGATGGCGAGGCGTTTTTCTGTGCCACGGCCGGTCGCCAGGGCAAGGAGATCATCCGCAGCCACCTCGGTGAACACTTGACCGACGCTGCCGTCACGGCGCTCAACGGCGAAAAAGAAGGTGTCTACCGCGCCCTGTATGGCCCGCACCGGAAAACCGTCGCCGGCTTTGACGCCCTGATCGCGCGCGCGCAGGCCGCCGGCATCAAGCTGGCCGTGGCCACTGCGGCGCCCGTGGCGAATATCGAATTTACCCTCGATGGCCTCGACCTGCGGCGCCATTTCGACGCCGTCGTCGGCGCTGCCGATGTCGCCCGTGGCAAGCCCCATCCGGACGGCTTTTTGCTGGCCGCCGAACGGCTCGGCGTCGCCGCCGGGCACTGCATCGTGTTCGAAGACGCGCCGCTGGGCGTGGAAGCGGCGCGCAACGCCGGCATGCGCTGCGTGGTGCTCACCACCACCCTGCCGGCAGCGGCGTTTGCCGCCTATGACAACGTCATCGCCATTGCCAGCGATTTTGCGGCGCTCGATATGGACGCCCTGTTTTCACTCACACTAAAAAAACCATGACCACGGAACTCCAGGACCAGGCCGCCTCTCCGGCTGACGAAAACAAGATCATCGGCGAGCGCCGCGCCAAGCTGGCCGCCATCCGCGCCAAGGGCATCGCCTTCCCCAACGACTTCCGCCCGCAGCACAAGGCCGCCGCGCTGGCCGCCGAATACGGCAGCCGCACGCGCGAAGAACTCGAAGCGACCCCGGTCGAGGTGGTCGTCGCCGGCCGCATGATGTTAAAACGCGAAGCGGGCAAAAAGGCCGCGTTTGCCACCTTGCAGGACGCTTCCGGCGCGCGCGCCGACGGCCGTATCCAGATTTACGCCACGCTCGACCTGACCGGTGCCGAGGCGATGGAAGCGCTGCACCACTACGACCTCGGCGACATCCTCGGTGTCGAAGGCACGCTGTTTAAAACCAAGACCGATGAACTGACCATCAAGGTGCGCAGCCTGCGCCTGATCACCAAGTCGCTGCGCCCGCTGCCGGACAAATTCCACGGCCTGTCGGACCAGGAAACCAAGTACCGCCAGCGTTACGTCGACATGATCATGAGCGAAGAGACGCGCCGCACCTTCAAGGCGCGCACCGCTGCGCTGTCGTCGATCCGCCGCTTCATGGAAAAGAACGACTTCATGGAAGTGGAAACGCCGATGCTGCACAGCATTCCTGGTGGCGCCGCGGCCAAGCCTTTTATTACGCACCACAATGCGCTCGACATGCAGATGTTCCTGCGCATCGCCCCTGAGCTGTACTTGAAGCGCCTGGTGGTGGGCGGCTTTGACCGCGTGTTCGAAGTGAACCGGAATTTCCGCAATGAGGGTGTGTCGCCGCGCCACAATCCGGAATTTACCATGATGGAGTTTTACGCCGCCTACACGGACTACCAGTGGATCATGAACTTTACGGAAGCGGTGATCCGCCAGGCCGCCGTCGATGCCCACGGCACCGCCGAGCTGACCTACGGCGGCCGCGCGCTCGACCTGTCCAAACCGTTCCACCGCATGACCATCGTCGAGGCGATCAACAAGTACGCCCCCGCCTACAGCAACGAACAACTGCACGACCTTGAATTTTTGAAGGCGGAACTGCTCAAATTTGGCGTCAAGCCGTTTTCAACCTCGGGCCTGGGCGCGCTGCAACTGGCGCTGTTCGAAGAAACCGCCGAAGCGCAGCTGTGGGAACCGACCTTCATCGTCGACTACCCGGCCGAAGTGTCGCCACTGGCACGCGCTTCCGATACGGTGGCCGGCGTCACCGAGCGTTTTGAACTGTTCATCGTCGGCCGCGAAATCGCCAACGGTTTTTCGGAGCTGAACGACGCTGAAGACCAGTCGGCACGCTTTTTGGCGCAGGTCGCGGCCAAGGATGCAGGCGACGAAGAGGCGATGTTTTACGACGCTGATTACATCCGCGCGCTTGAATACGGCATGCCGCCAGCCGGTGGCTGCGGTATCGGCATCGATCGCCTGATCATGCTGATCACCGATTCGCCGAATATTCGTGATGTGATTCTGTTCCCGCACCTGCGCCGCGAAGAGTAACAGTAAGGGGGCAGCTTGCACCTGCGGTGCCAGCGCCCCCATTCAAATCCTGCTGCTTATTGAATTACCTTGTAGCACGGGATGTATTCCTTGCCCGGCAGCTTCATCCGGCTTTGCGCAACGAACGACGCCAGCAGCGCGTCCATCGGCCCCATGATGGCGGCGTCGCCGTGGATCTCGAAGTGGCCGTGCTGTTCGATCGCCCGAATCCCCTCGTCTTTCACATTGCCCGCCACCACGCCGGAAAACGCCCGCCGCAAATTCGCCGCCAGCAGGTGCGTCGGCTGGTCCTTGTGCAGGCTGAGCGAACGCATGTTCGCGTGGTTGGGCTTGAACGGCCGCTGGAATTCTTCGTCGATCTTGAGCAGCCAGTTGAAATAATAGGCGTCGCTGCGCGACTTGCGGAACTCGCGGACTTCCTTGATCGCCGTCTGCATGGTCTGCGCCACCAGCTCCGGATCGTCGACGATGATCTGGTAGCGCTCCTGCGCCGCTTCGCCCAGCGTGGTGCCAATAAAAGCATCGATCTGTCTGAAGTAGTCGCGCGACGATTCGGGCCCGGTGAAAATCAGCGGAAACGGTATCGATGCATTCTCCGGGTGGAGCAGGATGCCGAGGATGTATAAAATCTCTTCGGCCGTACCTGCGCCGCCCGGGAACACGACGATGCCGTGGCCGGTGCGCACGAACGCCTCGAGGCGCTTTTCGATGTCCGGCATGATCACCAGGTCATTAACGATGGGGTTGGGCGATTCAGCAGCGATGATGCCCGGTTCGGAAATGCCCAGGTAGCGGCCATTGCTCAGGCGCTGCTTGGCGTGGCCAATGGTGGCGCCCTTCATCGGCCCCTTCATGGCGCCGGGGCCGCAACCGGTGCAGATGTCGAGGTCGCGCAGGCCCATCTGGTAGCCCACCTCTTTCGAATAGTTGTACTCGACCCGGTTAATCGAATGGCCACCCCAGCACACCACCAGGTTGGGATTGCGCATGGGCCGCAGCACATTGGCGTTGCGCAGGATGTGAAAGACCGCATCGGTGATGCCATCCGAGCGGCTCATGTCGAAACTGGGGCTGTCGGTGATTTCATTGCTGATAAAGACGATATCGCGCAGCACCGCAAACAGGTGCTCGTGGATACCCTTGATCATCTTGCCGTCAACAAAAGCGATCGCCGGCGCCCCCTTGATATCGAGCTTGATGCCGCGCTCGCGCTGGACGATGTGGATATCAAACGATTGATACCGTTCCAGCAGTTCCTTGCCATCGTCGATGGAACTGCCGCAGTTCAGTACCGCCAGCGCGCAGCTGCGGAAGATCTCATACAGGCCGCCCTTGCTGGTATCGAGCAGCTTGGCCACTTCGGCCTTGGAGAGGACTTCGAGCCGGCCGTCCGGCGAAATGAGGGTATCGACAACGTCGTAGTCCATGGGGCCTTCCTTTTTTAATCCTGGTACGGGGCCTCAATATACGATAAATTTTAGGGCCCCGTGGAGGGTTCGTGCGAATGGTGCGTTGCGACAAATATGCGCTATTTAGCACAGTGGCCAAAAGTTCGCTGGCGCTATCGAATTTACATTAGAATGCAGCCGGTATCGAATCTGGGTGGCGGGCGTCATGCTTACCGGCGTGGCCATGCTGCTTTTTTCATATGATTTATCCATTCATAATTTTAAATATTTTGGGGGAACCCCGCATGAGCGGTGCAGCTACATCCGACCAGCCAGTCGTCGTCCCGGAGTTCAAGCAGATCTTGGGTCATCCAAGTCCGCTGTGGATGTTATTCATGACCGAATTCTGGGAGCGCTTCGCGTTCTACGGCATCCGCTGGGCCCTGGTGCTCTACATCGTCACCCAGTTCTATGGTGGCGCTGCAGTCGGCGAAGCCGATGCCAACCTCACTTACGGTTCTTACCTGGCGCTGGTGTATGCAGGCGCCGTCTTCGGCGGCTACGTTGCCGACCGCGTGATCGGTTACCAGCGCTCGATCCTGATCGGCGCCGCCTTCATGGCCGCCGGCCTGTTCGCCATTACCATTCCCGACCCGAATGTGTTCAAGCTGGGCCTGGCCACCATCATCGTTGGTAACGGCCTGTTCAAACCGAACATCTCGACCATGGTCGGCAAGCTGTATGCGATCAATGACACCCGTCGCGATTCCGGCTTTACCATTTTCTACATGGGGATCAATGCGGGCGCCTTTATCTCGCCGATCCTGACCCAGATTCTGGCCCAGCGTTATTTCAACGTCGGCGATGTCCCAGCCTATAAAGTGGTGTTCTTCGCTTCCGGCGTCGGCATGCTCATCAGCCTGGTGTGGTTCGCCATTGGCCGCCGCACCCTCAAGGGCATCGGCGCCCCCGTCGGCGCTGCCCAGAACCCCATGCGCATGCTGATGGTGGTGATCGGCGCCGTGTGCGTGATCCCCGTCATGTACGGTTTGCTCAAGGCCGGTGCCGGCAACCTGCAAATCGTGCTGTCGATCCTGTTCGTGATTTTGGCTGGCATGCTGATGGTCGAAGGTATCCGCGACGGCAAGGTGGCGCGCGACAAGACCATCGCCATGATGATCATCTTCGCTTTCAATATCCTGTTCTGGATGTTCTTCGAGCAGGCGGGCAGCTCGTTCACCTTCCTGGCCGAAAATATCGTCAACCGCGACCTGGGCTTCATGCAGTTTCCCACCGCCTGGTTCCAGAGCGTGAACTCGATCGCCATCATCGCCTGCGCACCGATCGTCGCCTGGGTCTGGGTGGCGCTGGGCCGGCGCAATGCCAACCCCTCGATTCCGCGCAAATTCGGCCTTGGCATCATCTTCAATGCGCTCGCCTTCGGCCTGCTGATCTACGCCCTGTCGGTGCTGGTCGGCGCCGATAACAAGATCCCGTTCTGGACCCTGTTTGCCGTCTACTGCATCCAGTCGGTCGGTGAACTGTGCCTGTCGCCGATCGGCCTGTCGATGGTGACCAAGCTGGCGCCGACCCGCCTGGTCGGCCTGGGCATGGGCGGCTGGTTCCTCTCGACCGGTATCGGCAACAACCTGTCCGGCATTTTTGCCAGCCATGTCAGCGGCGAATCAGGCATGTCGGTGGCGTCGGCGCTGTCGGGTTACACCTTCGGCTTCTGGTCGCTGCTGGCCGGCGGCGTGATTCTACTGGCGCTGGCGCCACTGATCCAGAAGCTGATGCACGGCGTGAAGTAAGCGGACGGCGTCACCATACCAGCAGTAAAAAGAAAAGCAGGCCTGCGAGCCTGCTTTTTTTCGTCCTGGTGTTCGTCCTGGTGTTTTATAGCGATGCCGCCGGTAGCAGTGGGCGCCACGATGGCGTCAACACTTGCCGGCGCGGCGCGCGGCCGTTAAGGTTCGGTTCATTGAGCGCGCCGTATAATCCTCCCCGCTTTCACTTCGCGAGAGACCGTTTTGACCAGATTGCCATCCGCACGACCCGTCCGCCCTGCCCGCCCTGCCGGCTTCATCATCATCGCCGTCCTGCTCGTCGTCGCCATCGTCGCCGCCGTCATCGGCACCGCCGTCGTCCTGTGGTCGAATGTGCCATCGATCGAGGCCGTCACCGACTACCAGCCGAAAATTCCGCTGCGCGTCTACACTGCCGACCATGTCCTGATCGGCGAATTCGGCGAAGAGCACCGCGACTTCGTGGCGGTGGCGAAGATGCCGCCGCTGATGGTCAAGGCGCTGCTGGCCATCGAAGACAAGCGTTTTTTTGACCACGGCGGCATCGACTGGCGGCGCGCGCTGGGCGCCGCCCGCGCCAACCTGCGCGGCGGCTTTCGCCAGGGCGGCTCGACCATCACCATGCAGGTGGCGCGCAATTTCTTCCTCTCGAGCGACAAGCTAATCGCCCGCAAGGCCACCGAAGTGGCGCTGGCCTACAAGATCGAAAGCGCCCTCACCAAAGAGCAGATCCTCGAGCTGTACATGAACCAGATGTACCTAGGCCAGCGTGTCTTCGGCTTTTCCAGCGCCGCCCGCATCTACTTTGGCAAGTCACTCGACCAGCTGTCGGTCGGCGAAATCGCCATGCTCGCCGGCCTGCCGCAAAATCCGGCGCGCCACAATCCGGTGGTCAACCCCAGGGGCGCGCGTGCGCGCCAGCAGGTGGTATTAAAAGCCATGCGCGAGCAGGACATCATCAGCGAGACCGACTATCAAACGGCGCTGGCGGAAAACCTGCACGTCAATGCGAAAGGCCAGCAATTTGACAGCCACGCCGAATATGTCGCCGAACTGGCGCGCCAGACAGTCTACGAACAGTTCAAGGAAGACGCTTACACGCGCGGCTTTGTGGTCACCACCACCATCGTCAGCGCCGACCAGGACGCCGCCTACCGTTCGCTGCGCCGCAACGTGCTGGCGTACGACCAGCGCCACGGCTACCGCGGGCCGGAAGCGCTGCTCGAGTTGCCCGACAATGCCGAGCAGCGCGACGACGCCATCGACGAAGCGCTACAAAAACGGCGCTCGAGCGACGGCCTGCTGCCGGCGGTGGTGCTGGCCGCCTCGCCGAAGCTGGTGCAAGCCATCACGGTCGATGGCGAGACGGTGGAGATCAGCGGCGCCGGCCTGAAATTCGCCGCTGCCGGCCTGGCAGCCAATGCCAGGTCCAGCCTGCGGCTCACGCGCGGCGCGGTGATCCGCGTCAGCCGCGACAATCAAGAAAATCGTAAAGAAAACCTTCAAGAAAGCCGTCACGATAGCCGCGACAACAAAGGCTGGGCCATCGTCCAGCTGCCGCAGGTGGCGGCCGCCTTTGTCGCCATCGATGGCAGCAGCGGCGCCTACCGCGCGCTGGTGGGCGGCTTCGATTTCAATCTGCAGAAATTCAACCACGTCACCCAGGCCTGGCGCCAGCCCGGCTCCGCCTTCAAACCCTTCCTGTACTCGGCCAGCCTGGAACAGGGCTGGTCGCCTGCCACCCAGATTCTCGATGCGCCGCTCGACATGCCGGGCGAGGACGCTGGCAAGACCTGGTCGCCGCAAAACGATGACGGCGTCTTTGATGGCGTCGTCAGCATGCGGCGCGCGCTGGCACTGTCGAAGAACGTGCCCTCGGTGCGGCTGTTACGCACCCTCGGCGTGCCGTATGTACACGACAGCCTGGCCAAATTCGGCTTCGATGCAGCACGCCATCCCAGCAACCTGACGCTGGCACTGGGCACCGGCGCCGTCACCCCGCTGCAGATGGCGGCGGCGTATGCGGTGTTTGCCAACGGCGGCTACCGCGTGCAGCCCTACCTGATCAGCAAGATCGTCGATGGTCGCGGCGCCGTCATTGCCGAAACCGCGCCAGCGGCGCCGGCGCAGCGCGTCATCGATGAGCGCAACGCATTCATCACCGACTCGATGCTGCGCGACGTCACCCGCTACGGTACCGGCGCCGACGCCACCCGCAAACTCGAACGGCGCGATATCGCCGGCAAAACCGGCACCACCAGCGACTCGCTCGACGGCTGGTTTGCCGGCTACGGCGCCAACGTGGTGGCGGTGGCGTGGATGGGCTACGACGATCCCCGTTCGCTGGGCGGGCGTGAATTCGGCGCCACCGTCGCCATGCCGATCTGGATCGACTACATGCGGGTGGCGCTCTCTGGCCGGCCGCAGGAAGAACGGCGCGAGCCGGAAGGGGTGATGCGCCAGGACGACGACTGGATCTACGCCGAATATGCCGGTTCCGAGCAGTTCAAGGGGATTGATCTGGAACTGGCGCCGCCGCCAGCGCCCGCCGCGCCCGACCTGGCGCCCCCGCCAGTGCCACCGGCGCCGCTCGCCCCTGCCGTGCAAAATTGACGTGCTACCAATGCTATTCATTTTGCAGCATGGCGGTTATGATGGAGCCGGCCCGATGTTGAGCGCCTAACAAAATCTCCATGACCGCGTTGCCCCGGCTTGCTGTCAAGACGTACTGTCTTCGCCGCCGCGCCTTGTCCTGAAGGTTTTGTTAGGCGCTCTTGGCTTGCGTGAAAAGCAAGCCGTACGGCCCCTCAATCAACCCTTCATTGGAGCGCTGCGGATGGCGACGGTAAAAACTGCTGGACCGGTGGCGTCGAGCCATACAGCCAGCCTGGCTGACCCTCAAGAAATCACGGTGCGCGGCATCATCCTCGGGGTATTAATCACCCTGGTATTTACCGCCGCCCAGGTCTATCTGGGCTTGAAGGTCGGCCTGACCTTTGCCACCTCGATCCCGGCCGCCGTCATTTCGATGGCCCTGCTGTCGGCCTTCAAGAGCGCCACCATCCAGGAAAACAATATCGTTCAAACCATTGCCTCGGCGGCCGGCACCCTGGCGTCGGTGATTTTTGTGCTGCCCGGCCTGTTGATGATCGGCTGGTGGGCGCACGTACCGTTCTGGCCCACCTTTGGCTGTTGCGCCATCGGCGGTGTGCTCGGCGTGATGTACACCATGCCGCTGCGGCGCGCGCTGGTGTCGCAATCGGATCTGCCTTACCCGGAAGGGGTGGCGGCCGCCGAAGTGCTGAAAGTCGGCATGGCTTCGCGCAGCGGCGCCGCCGAAGGCAAGGCTGGCCTGTGGGCGGTGATCTGGGGCAGCCTGGCGTCCGCGCTGTTTGCCCTGTTTGCCGCCGCCAAGCTGATGGCCGCTGAAGTGTCGATCTACTTTCGCACCGGCGCCGGTGCCACCGGCATAGGCGCATCGAGCTCGCTGGCGCTGATCGGCGCCGGCCACCTGATGGGCATCACGGTCGGTATCGCCATGCTGGCCGGCCTGCTGATCGCCTGGGGCATCCTGGTACCATGGGTGAGCGCCGGGATTCCGGTGGCCGACACCGTCAGCGCTGCCGACCAGGCGCTCGGCGTGTGGAGCCGCCAGGTGCGCATGATGGGCGCCGGCGTGATCGGCGCGGCCGCCATCATCACCCTGGCCAGCCTGGCCAAACCGGTCATCGGCGGCCTGCGCTCGGCGATGGCGGCCGCGCGCCATTCGACCAGCCTCGATGGCGCCCTGCCCCGCTCCGAGCGCGATCTGCCGATCTTCCTGGTTGGCCTGGTCACCCTGATTTCGATGGTGCCGGCGGGCTGGCTGCTGTCCGAATTCCTGCAGGGCGGTCCGCTGGCGACGCTGTCGGTGCCGCTGGTGGCCGTCGGTGTCGGCTACATCCTGATCGCCGGCATGTTCGCCGCCGCTGTCTGCGGTTACATGGCGGGCTTGATCGGCTCGTCCAACTCGCCCGTCTCCGGCATCGCCATTCTGACCATCCTCGGCGCCTCGCTGTCGGTCGGCATGGTCGGCCGGCACCTGATCGGTCCCGATGTGGCGCAGGCGCTGGTGGCGTTCGCCCTGTTCGTCACCACCGTGGTGCTGGCGGTGGCGGTGATCGGCAACGACAATCTGCAAGATCTGAAAACCGGCCAGCTGGTCGACGCCACCCCGTGGAAGCAGCAGGTTGGCCTGATCATCGGCGTGTTTGCCGGTTCGGCGGTGGTGCCACCGGTGCTTGAACTGCTCAACCGCGCCAACGGCTTTGCCGGCGCGCCGAATATCGGCGCCATTTCGGCCACCCCGCTGGCGGCGCCGCAGGCGACCCTGATCTCGACGCTGGCCAAGGGCGTCATCGGTGGCGACCTGCCGTGGTATCTGCTCGGTTACGGCGCGGCCATTGGCATTGCGCTGGTGCTGTTTGACTACCTGCTGAAAAAATTCAGCGCCGGTAAATACAGCCTGCCACCGCTGGGCGTCGGCCTGGCCATCTATCTGCCCAGCGCGGTGACCTTGCCGGTGGTGGTGGGGGCGGTCGGCGGCTACCTGTTCGAGCGCGCCGTCTCCAGCCACAGCTGGGGCGAAGCGGCCAAGCGCATGGGCGTGCTGGTAATGTCCGGCTTTATCGTCGGCGAGAGCCTGTTCAATGTGGGCCTGGCGGCCCTCATCGTTTCCTCCGGCAAGGGCGAACCGCTGGCGATTGCCAATGGCATGAGCGAACACCAGGGCATGCTGGTGGCGCTGCTGCTGGGCGCCGCGCTGGTCGGTGGCCTGTACCGCTGGTCGGCCACCAGCGCCCGCCGCGTCGAACTGTAAGGGCGGCCAGCTGCGCCTGCGCGACCAGCATGGCCTGCCCCTCAATGCATTTTTTTCACGGTTTGTCTCGATGATCAACTGGCTACGCCGATGGTTCAAGGCTGACGAAGGGGCCGCACCGCGGCCGCGCGAGCCGCTGGCCCGGCCGGCCGCGGTGGCGGCGGGGGACGCGCGCACGGCGGTGGCCGCCGCCTTGCCCGCCGCTGTGCCCGCCGCTGTGCCCGCCGCTGTGCCCACCGCTGTGCCCAACCTCTCGCTGCTGTTTTACCAGTGGATCGCAGGCGATCCGGTCGAGCCGGTGCCGGCCGCCACCGAGCGCCGCATGCTCGACGAGCTGGCGCGCCTGATCGAAGCGCCCGGTGACGGCGCCGCGCTGGTGCCGCGCGTGCCCGAAGTTATTCCGCAGCTGCTCAAAAGCCTGCGCGACGACAGCATGTCGGGCGCCGAACTGTCACGCCAGCTGGCGCAGGACGTGGTGCTGGTGGCGGCCGTCATCGGCGAAGCGAACAGCCCGTATTACAGCCCCAGCGCGCCGCTGCGCACCATCGAGTCGGCCGCCATGCTGCTCGGTACCAATGGCATGCGCATGCTGCTGGCGCGGGTCGCTTTCCGCCCCATCATCAATGCCAACAGCGGCCGTTTCGCCCAGTACGGCGCGCCGCTGGTGTGGCGCCAGTCCGAACTGTGCGCGCTGGCAGCGAGTGCGCTGGCGCCGGCTGTCGGCGTCAACCGCTTCGAAGCCTACCTGGCCGGCCTGCTGCACAACATCGGCCTGGTGGTGGCGCTGCGCCTGTTCGACCGCGTCTACAGCGGCGCGGCGCTGCCGCCGTCGGCGCAGTTCTACGCCGAGCTGCGTGCCGACGCGCGCTGCCTGTCGGCGCGCATCGCCACCCAGTGGGACTTCCCGCCGGGCGTGGCCAGCGCCATCCTGGCCGCCGGCGACGCCGCCAACGATGACACGGCGATGGCGCAGGTGCTGGCCAGCGCCGAGCGGCTGGCCATGCTGTGCGTGTTGTTCGATGCCGGCCAGCTCGACCCCGCCAGCGTCGACGCCTTCATTGCCAGCGTCGCCCCCACCGCCATCGAGCGCACCGTACTCGAGCGCCTGCTGGACGACCAACAGAAACGGCGTGCCTGATGGCTTTCGATATCAGCCAGAAGCTGGTGATCGGGGTGGCCTCGTCGGCGCTGTTCGACCTGGCCGGCTCGCACCAGGTGTACCTCGAGCAGGGCGCCGAGCAATACCGCAATTACCAGGAGCAGCACCTCGACGTCCTGCTGGAAAAAGGCGTGGCATTTCCGTTTATCCGGCGCCTGCTCAACATCAACCGCCACTTCCCCCGCCAAAGCCCGGTCGAAGTGGTGCTGTTTTCCCGTAATTCGCCGGAGACGGGCTTGCGCGTGATGCGCTCGATTGCCCATTATGGCCTCGATATTTCGCGCGCCGCCTTCATGACCGGCGCCGCGCCCTACCCTTATCTGGCAGCGTTTAATACGGCGCTGTTCTTGAGCGCCAACGAGGACGACGTCCGTCACGCCATCGCCGCCGGCCACGCGGCCGGGCTGGTGCTGCCGTCGAAGACCGACGACGACGACAGCGACGCCGAGTTGCGGGTGGCCTTCGATTTCGACGGCGTCATCGCCGACGACGAATCGGAGACTGTTTTCAAGCAGGGCGGCCTGGACCAGTTCCACGCTCACGAGACGCTGCACATCGGCCGCCCCCATCAACCGGGTCCGCTGGCGATCCTGTTCCAGCGCCTCGCGCTGATGCAGCGCATGGAAGAGCGCATGCAGCGCAAGGACCCGCATTATCGCAAGCTGCTGCGCATCGCCATCATCACCGCCCGCAGCGCGCCCTCGCACGAGCGGGTGGTGACGACGCTGAAAAGCTGGGGGGTATCGGCCAACGAGACGTTCTTCCTGGGCGGTATGGACAAGGCGCGCGTGCTGTCGGTGTTCAAGCCACATCTGTTTTTCGACGACCAGCTCAGTCACCTGCGCTCTACCCCGGGCGGCACCATCCCCATGGTCCATGTCCCGTTTGGCATCGCCAACCGCGCCGCTGGCCCTGCGAACTGAATGACCCGGGTCAGGGGCGGTTCGCTGCGCGTCAAGCCTGAGCGCTGGCGCGCGGGCGCCCGCCGAATCGGACTATAATGGCAGGCTCTTTCCTCCCAGTAGACGCGCATCCCGCATGCCTTTCGAGCTCTCCACATCCCTGCCGAAACCGGGCAGCCGCTTCGCCCTTCCCACCCTGTATGGTTCCGCCGATGCTTACGCCCTGGCGGTGGCGGCGCTGGCCCTGAAAAAACAACAACGCATGCTCACCGTGGTGGTGGCCAGCGCCAGCGACGGCCAGCGTTTGCTGGGCGAACTGCCATGGTTTGCCAGTGGCCTGGCCTGTCACCTGCTGCCGGACTGGGAAACCCTGCCCTACGATGCCTTTTCGCCGCACCAGGACCTGGTCTCGGAACGACTGGCGACCCTGCACGAAATCCGTAACGGCCACTGCGATGTGTTGATCGTGCCGGCCACCACCGCGCTGGTGCGGCTGGCGCCGCCGTCGTTCCTGGCCGCTTACACCTTCTTTTTCAAGCAGGGCGAAAAGCTCGACGAAGCAGCCCTCAAGGCGCAACTGACGCTGGCCGGCTACAGCCACGTCAGCCAGGTGATGTCGCCCGGCGAATACTCGGTGCGCGGCGGCCTGATCGACCTGTTCCCGATGGGCTCTGCGCTACCTTACCGGCTCGACCTGTTTGGCAACGAGATCGAAACCATCCGCACCTTTGATGCCGACACCCAGCGCTCGCTCTATCCGGTGCGCGAAGTGCGGCTGCTGCCGGGCCGCGAATTTCCCATGGATGAACCGTCGCGCACCAGTTTTAGAAGCCGCTGGCGCGAGCGCTTCGAGGGCGATCCCAGTCGCTCGGTGGTCTACAAGGACATCGGCAGCGGCATCGCCTCGGCCGGCATCGAATACTATCTGCCACTGTTTTTCGAGCAGACCGCCACCCTGTTCGACTACCTGCCCGCGCACACCACGCTGGCCCTGGTGGGCGACATCGACGCCGCCATCAAGCGCTTCTGGAGCGACACACAGTCGCGCTACCGCTTTCTCAAGTCCGACCGCGAGCGGCCGATTCTGCCGCCGGACGAACTGTTCCTCAGCGACGAAGCGTTTTTTACGCTGGCCAAACCGTTGCCGCGCTGGGTCATCAACCGCGAGGGCGACGGCAGCGCGCCGTCGGAACTGTCGGCGCCGATGCCAAATATCGCCGTCAACCGCCGTCTCGACGATCCGCTGACCAATTTGCGGGCGTATCTGCTGGGCCAGCGCGGCCGCGTGATGATTTGCGCCGAATCGAACGGCCGCCGCGAAACGCTGCAGCAGTATTTTAATGAATATGCGCTGACGCTGGTGGCGGTCGAGGGCTTCGAGGGCTTTATGCAATCGTCGGCCAGGCTGTCGCTGGGGGTGGCGCCGCTGCAGGCGGGCTTCGAGCTGTTCGGCCAGGGCGAACAGCAAGAGACGCTGGTGTTCATCACCGAGACCGAACTGTATGCCGGTTCCGGCCGGCGCGTCGGCCACAAGAAGCAGGAGGGCGTGACCCAGGTCGAGTCGATGGTGCGCGACCTGTCGGAGCTGAAAATCGGCGACCCGGTGGTGCACATCAACCATGGCATCGGCCGCTACATGGGCTTGACCAGCATGGACCTGGGCGAAGGCGAGACCGAGTTCCTGCACCTCGAATATGCCAAGGACACCAAGCTGTATGTGCCGGTGTCGCAGCTGCATGTGATCGCCCGCTATTCGGGCGCTTCGCCGGAAGACGCACCACTGCACGCACTCGGCTCGGGCAACTGGGAAAAAGCCAAGCGGCGCGCCGCCGAACAGGTGCGCGACACCGCCGCCGAGCTGCTCAATCTGTACGCCCGCCGCGCCCTGCGCCAGGGCCACGCCTTCGAATATTCGTCGCACGATTACCAGAATTTCGCCGAAAGTTTTGGCTTTGAAGAGACGCCCGACCAGGCCGAGGCGATCACCAACGTCATCAAGGATATGACCAGCGGTAAGCCGATGGACCGCCTGGTGTGCGGCGACGTCGGCTTCGGCAAGACCGAAGTGGCGCTGCGCGCCGCCTTTATCGCGGTCATGGGTGGCAAACAGGTGGCGATCCTGGCGCCCACCACCCTGCTGGCCGAGCAGCACGCGCAGACGTTCGCTGACCGCTTTGCCGACTGGCCGGTACGCATCGCCGAGCTGTCGCGTTTTCGCACCGGTAAAGAGATCAACAACGCCATCAAGGGCATGGCCGACGGCACCCTCGACATCGTCATCGGCACCCACAAGCTGCTGTCGGCCGATGTCCAGTTCACCCGCCTGGGGCTGGTGATCATCGACGAAGAACACCGTTTTGGCGTGCGCCAAAAGGAAGCCTTGAAAGCCCTGCGGGCCGAAGTCGATGTGCTCACCCTGACCGCCACGCCAATCCCGCGCACGCTGGGCATGGCGCTCGAAGGCTTGCGCGATTTTTCCATCATCGCCACCGCGCCGCAAAAGCGGCTGGCGATTAAAACCTTTGTGCGCAGCGAAGATGGTTCGGTGATCCGCGAAGCCTGCCTGCGTGAACTCAAGCGCGGCGGCCAGATCTACTTTTTGCACAACGAAGTCGAGACCATCGGCAATCGCATGGCCATGCTCAGCGAACTGCTGCCGGAAGCGCGCATCGGCATTGCCCACGGCCAGATGCACGAGCGCGAGCTGGAAACGGTGATGCGCGATTTCGTCGCCCAGCGCTACAACATCCTGCTGTGCACCACCATCATCGAGACCGGCATCGACGTGCCGACGGCGAACACCATCATCATGCACCGCGCCGACAAGTTCGGCCTGGCCCAGCTGCACCAGCTGCGCGGCCGCGTCGGCCGTTCGCACCACCAGGCTTATGCCTACCTGCTGGTGCATGACGTCGCGGTGCTGACCAAGCAGGCGCAGCGCCGGTTAGATGCGATCCAGCAGATGGAAGAACTGGGCTCGGGCTTTTTCCTTGCCATGCACGACCTGGAAATTCGCGGCGCCGGCGAAGTGCTCGGCGAGAACCAGTCGGGCGAAATGCTCGAAGTGGGTTTTCAGATGTACTCGGACATGCTGCAGGAGGCAATCCGCTCGCTCAAGGCAGGCAAGGAGCCGGATCTGGCGGCGCCGCTGGCGACCACCACTGAAATCAACCTGCATGTGCCGGCACTGCTGCCGGTCGACTTTTGCGGCGACGTCAACGAGCGCCTGTCGATCTACAAGCGGCTGGCCAATTGCGCCACCCTGGAAAAGGTCGACGACATGCAGGAAGAGTTGATCGACCGCTTCGGCAAACTGCCCGACCCGGTCAAGGCCCTGATCGAAACGCACCGCCTGCGCATTGTTGCCAAGTCGGTCGGCATCGTCAAGATCGACGCCCATGGCGAA
Organism: Massilia sp. PWRC2; assembly: GCF_049896725.1. Classification (NCBI taxonomy): domain Bacteria; kingdom Pseudomonadati; phylum Pseudomonadota; class Betaproteobacteria; order Burkholderiales; family Oxalobacteraceae; genus Massilia; species Massilia sp. PWRC2. The sequence continues at coordinate 91,242 of NZ_JAFCUW010000010.1, read as the reverse complement.
GCGGCCAGCCTGCAGTTCATGGTCAACCCGCCGATTGATTCGCTGCGCATCATCACCCTGATCCAGAAGAACCGCCACATCAAGCTGGCCGGCCAGGACAAGCTGCGCATCACCGCCAGCATGCCCGACCTGGCGGCACGCGTCACCCAGGTCAAACAGACCATCAAACAACTGCTGGCTTAAGCTGAAGGGACAATGACGATGACGATGAAACTGGTGTTACAGGGTCCGCAAGCCTCGCTCGGGCTGTTGCACACGATCGCCGCCCTGGCCGCGCCGCACAGCGTGCACGTGCTGTCGGCACACGCGCTGCGCTGCGCTAACGTGACCTGCGACAGCGCCACCCGCGCAGCGGTGCAGCAGGCGGCGCAGGCGGCCTGCGTTGACGCCACCTTCATCGATAGCGCCGCCACCCTGCGTGACTACAGCCTGCTGGCGATGGACATGGATTCGACCCTGATCACCATCGAGTGCATCGATGAAATCGCCGACATGCAGGGCTTGAAGCCACAGGTGGCGGCCATTACGGAAGCGGCCATGCGCGGCGAGATCGGTTTTGCCGACAGCCTGCGCCAGCGCGTGGCGCTGCTCAAAGGGCTCGATGCCGCCGCCCTGCACCGCGTCTATGACGAGCGATTGCAACTCTCGCCCGGCGCCGACGCCCTGCTGGCGGCGGTCAAGGCGGCCAATATCAAGACCTTGCTGGTATCGGGCGGTTTTACCTTTTTTACCGACCACCTGCGCGCGCGCCTGGGGCTTGACTACAGCAACGCCAACAGCCTGGAAATCATCGACGGTAAACTCACCGGCCAGGTGGCCGGCGCCATCGTCGACGCCGAAGCCAAGCGCGATACCGTCAAGCTGGTGTGCGAGCAGCTGGGCATTGCTCCGTCGCAGGCGATCGTCATGGGCGATGGCGCCAACGATTTGCAGATGATGGCCATCGCCGGCCTGTCGGTGGCGTTTCGCGCCAAGCCGGTGGTGCAGCGGCAGGCGGCGGTCGCCCTCAACTTCAGCGGGCTCGATGGCGTGCTGCACATCCTGCGCTAAGCTTCATCCTGTTGGGGTAGCAAACTGGCGCCGCCTGCCAGCGCGCGCTCGTCCTTGAGCGCCACACCCGAGCTGCCCATACGGCGTGCGCCGTCCATCAGGTACAGCAGCGCCGCGGCTGCCGCGGCATACGGCAAGCCTTCCGGGCGCACATTCGAGATGCAGTTACGGCGCTCGTCGGTCAGCCCGACGCGCGGCGCCCAGGTCAGGTAGATACCCAGGCTGTCGGCTGCACTCAGGCCGGGCCGCTCGCCAATCAACACCACTACCAGCTGCGCCCCGAGCGCGCTGGCGATGTCGTCGCCCAGCGCCACCCGCGCCTGTTCGGCAATTACCAGCGGCGCCACTGTCATTGCCGTCAGCGCTGGCCACAGCAGTTCGAGCAGGGGCGCCGCGTGGCGCGCGATCGCTGGCGCCGACAGGCCGTCGGCCAGCACCACGCACAGATCAAACGGGCCGTGACTGGCACCGAGGCGCGCGCGTGAAACAGGATCAAGCTGGCGCCCCAGGTCGGGCCGGCGCAGATAGGTGGGGCGGTCGGCTGCCATGCTGTGCACCCGCACGCTGGCAGCGGGCAGGCGCGCGGCCAGTGCATCGACGTCGAGCGCCACGTGAACGGCGTCGCGCGCCTGCGCATGCGCCAGCTGAAACGCCAGCTGCGGCGCGGTTGGCATCGATACCCCGGCGTGGCCCTGGGCGATGCGCGCCGCCGTCAGCCGGCGCAAGCCTTGCCAAGGATCGGCAGCGCCCATGGCGCCAGCGGGCGCGGGCGGCGCGCTCATGATGCCAGCGTGCGCGCGGCCTGCGCCAGCAGGGGCGGCATGGCGCCCAGCCGCACCCCATCGGCGCCCGTGAAAATGCCCATCTGGCGCAGCCAGGCGTCGAACTCTGGGGCCGCTTTCAGGCCCAGCAGGCGGCGTATGTAGAGAGCGTCGTGAAACGAGGTGCTCTGGTAATTGAGCATGATGTCGTCCGACCCCGCCACCCCCATCACAAAGGTGCAGCCAGCGGTGGCCAGCAGCGTGAGCAGGGTGTCCATGTCGTCCTGGTCGGCCTCGGCGTGGTTGGTGTAGCAGACATCGATGCCCATGGGCAGACCCATCAGCTTGCCGCAAAAATGGTCTTCCAGGCCGGCGCGGATGATCTGCTTGCCGTCGTACAGGTATTCGGGGCCGATAAACCCCACCACCGAATTGACTAACAGCGGCGCGAATGCGCGCGCCACCGCGTAGGCGCGCGCTTCGCAGGTCTGCTGGTCGAGCCCATGGTGGGCATTGGCTGACAGGCAGCTGCCCTGCCCCGTTTCAAAATACATGACGTTGTTGCCGACGGTGCCGCGGCCGAGCGCCAGCGCTGCCGCCTGCGCTTCTTTCAGCAGGGCGAGGTCGATGCCGAAGCTGCGGTTGGCCGCCTCGGTGCCGGCGATCGACTGGAATACCAGGTCGACCGGCGCGCCGCGCTCGATGGCGGCAAGCGTATTGGTGACGTGGGTGAGCACGCACGACTGGGTGGGAATGGCATAGCGGGCAATCAGTTCATCGAGCATGTGCAGCAGGCGCACCTGCTGGGGCAGATTGTCGGCGGCCGGGTTGATGCCGATGCAGGCGTCGCCGCTGCCGTAGCGCAGGCCATCGAGGATGGCAGCGCCGATGCCGGCAGCGCCATCTTGCGGGTGGTTCGGTTGCAGGCGGGTTGACAGCCGGCCCGGCAAACCAATGGTGTTGCGAAAACTGCTGGTGCGCTGGCAGCGCGAGGCTACCAGAATCAAATCCTGGTTGCGCATCAGCCGGCACACCGCGGCCGCCATTTCCGGCGTGACGCCAGCGGCGATGACGTTCAAGGCCAGCGCGCTGTCGGCCGCCGCCTCGCTCAACAACCAGTCGCGCAGGCCGCCCACGGTCAGGTGGCTGATGGCGGCGAAGGCGGCGCGCTGGTGGCCATCGATGATCAGGCGGGTCACTTCGTCGGCTTCGTACGGGATCAGCGCTTCATTGAGGAACACCGTCAGCGGCAGGTCGGCCAGCGCCATTTGCGCGGCCACCCGCTCGGCGGCGCTGGCCGCGCCGAGGCCGGCGAGCAGATCGCCCGAACGGGGCGGGCTGGCCTTGGCCAGCAGCGTGCGCAGGCTGTCGAAGCGGTAGACGACGGCGCCGACGGTATGGGCGTATGCAGACATATCAAGCCTGCAGCGCGCGCCGCATCAGCGCCACCGGCACCGGCACCGACAGCGGCAATTCATACGGTTCGACCAGCGCGAAGCCCAGCTTGCGGTACAGCGGCACGCCGGGCATGGTGGCCACCAGTTGCAGCGAACGGAAACCGGCAGCGGCGGCGGCCTGCTCGCAGTGCGCCATCAGTTGCGAGGCGAGGCCGCGCCGCGCATGTGCCGGATCGACAAAAAAGGCGCGGATATGGGCGCTTTCGGTGGCCGCATCGAGCAGCCGTTCGGGCGCCGTCTTGTGCTTGTCGCCGCCGCAACCGGTCGAGCGCATGCCCCAGCCGCCGCAGGCGAGCAAGGCGCCATCCTGCTCGATCACAAAATAGCTGCCATCGGCGATCAACTGGCTGTCGACGCCGAACACTTCGGTGGTGACAGCGTCGAGCTGGGCCGGCGTGTAAAATCCGCCCGACAGCGCGCGCGCCGAGCGTTCGATCAGCGCCTCCAGTCGGTCAATATCGGCCACGGTGGCCAGCCGCAGCACGCGCTCAGTCATGTTGCAGCCCCCCTTGCGAGTGTAACAAGCTGTAATCCGGGTAGGACATTTCTGATATTTCCCTTAGTATTTATATCATAGTGCCCACATTGCGCGAGGACCCCATGAAAAGCTTAACCATTGTAATCACGATTGTTGCCGCTGCTGCCGCTACCTTGACCGGCTGCGCCTACGATGCGCCGCGCGCCGCCTATGGCAGCGTGTACGCACCACCGGCCAACTCCGCCGACTGGCACGTGGTGTCGGTCACCCCGGTGGCACCTGGCACGGGCGACCGCCTGGCGGCGGCGTCGGGCACCGGCAGCGCCACCGTGTATTCGTCGGCGCCCATCGTCACCCAGCCTGTTTATGTGCAGCAACCTGTGTACGTGCAGCAGCCCGTCTACTACCCGGCACCGGTTTATTATGCGCCGGCGCCGTACTATTATCCGCCCGTTTCGATTGGCCTCGACCTCGGTTTTGGCCGGAGCTGGGGCGGCCATCATGGCGGGCGCAACTGGGGCGGTATCGGCATCGGTACGCGCTTCGGCCGCTGATCGCGCACGGCGGGAGCGCAAACAACCGCACCTCACTGTAAGGCCGCAAGCGATTGCGGCCTTTTTGTTTGGCGCGGCCCCCGTATAACCGTAAGTACCTGATGTTCCTACGCCTTCTTTCTTACCGCCGCCTTACAAGAAAAATTGTTGCAACGCGTCACATCTAACGATTGCTGTTACCAAAATGCTCCCATACAATCGATCATCGATGGACGGCGACGCCCACGTAAGGCAGTCATAAAATTACATCATGGAGACAGCAAATGAATTTCAAGTTGAAGACGCTGGTAGCAGCAATAGCACTCGGTGTGTCGATGTCGGCCATCGCCGCCGACCCCATCAAGATTGGCGTCGCCGGTCCTTTCACGGGCGGCTCCGCGCCCATGGGCGTGTCGATGCGCGACGGCGCCAAGCTGGCCGCCGCTGAAATCAATGCCAAGGGTGGCGTACTCGGTCGCCAGATCCAGCTGATCGAGCGCGACGATGAAGCAGCGCCACCGCGCGGCGTGCAGGTCGCCCAGGAACTGATCAACAAGGAACGCGTCGTCGCCACCGTCGGCTACATCAATACGGGCGTCGCCCTGGCCTCGCAGCGCTTCTACCAGGAAGCAAAAATTCCGGTGATGAACAACGTCGCCACCGGCTCCATCATCACCCAGCAATTCGCCAAGGAGCCGGCCAACTACATTTTCCGTAACGCCGCCAGCGACCAGATCCAGTCGGAAATGATCATCCAGGAAGCCGTTGAGCGCCGCAAGTTCAAGAAGCTGGCAATCCTGGCCGACTCCACCAACTACGGCCAGCTCGGCCGTGAAGACCTGGAAAAAGCCCTCGACAAGCGCGGCATGAAGCCAGTCGCTACCGAAAAATACAACATCAAGGACGTCGACATGACGGCCCAGCTGCTCAAGGCCAAGCAAGCCGGCGCCGAAGCAGTGCTGACTTATGGTATCGGCCCGGAGCTGGCACAGATTGCCAATGGCATGGAAAAGCTGGGCTGGAAAGTGCCGCTGATCGGGTCCTGGACCCTGTCGATGGGTAACTTCATCGACAACGCCGGCAAAAACGGCGACGGCACCCGCATGCCGCAAACCTTCATCCAGGACCCCACCACGGCCAAGCGCAAGAGCTTCATCGACGCTTACGTGAAAGCCTACAACCCACCGAACGGCCGCATGCCGTCGCCCGTGTCGGCCGCCCAGGGTTACGACTCGATCTACCTGCTGGCCGCCGCCATCAAGCAGGCCGGCGCCACGGATGGTCCGAAGATCCTGGCCGCGCTGGAGAACCTCAACGAGAAGGTCGATGGTGTCGTCACTTCTTACGCCAAGCCATTTAGCAAGGATGACCACGAAGCAATCGACTTCAAGAACACCGTGTTCGGTGAAGTCAAAGGCGGACACGTCGTACTGGCCAAGTAATTCTGCATTCCCGTAGCTGTTCGCTGTCATTCTGGCCAGCCTTGAGGATTCAAGCCTGGCCATTTTCTTGTTGACCGGCGGCGCCTGCCCCTTGCGCCGCCCACTGGACCACATCATGGATATCCTGCTACAGATTGTCTTTTCCGGCATCGCTCTCGGCATGATTTACGCCGTCATCGCCTTCGGCTACCAGCTCACCTTCGCCACTTCCGGCACCCTCAATTTCGGCCAGGGCGAAGCGCTCATGTTAGGCGCCCTGGTGGGCCTGTCGCTGGTCGGTTCGATCCACGGCGGCCCTTACCTCAGTTATCTGTTGATGATCCCGGTGGTGCTGGTGTTCGGTGGCCTGCAGGGCATGTTTGTCGAATGGATCGGCGTGCGCCCGGCCATCAAGATCAAGTCGGAATTTGGCTGGATCATGTCGACCATCGCGCTGGCCATCATCTTTAAAAACGTCGCTGAAAATATCTGGGGCAAGGACGATCTGACCTTTCCCTCGCCGCTGCCGACCACCCCGATCAACGTGCTCGGTGCGAACGTGCAGCCGATGCAGATCGCCGTCATCGTCGGCGCGCTGGCCATCATGCTGGCGGTCGAACTGTTCAACCGCAAGTCGATCTACGGCAAGGCCGTGGTCGCCACCTCGAACGACCGCGACGCCGCCGGGCTGATGGGCATTAACACCAGCATGGTGATCACCTTTTCGTACGCCCTGTCGTCGGCCACCGCCGCCTTTGCCGGCGTGCTGGTAGCACCGCTGACGCTGACCGGCGCCACCATGGGCGCCTCGCTGGGCTTGAAAGCGTTCGCCGTGGCGATCATCGGCGGGTTGACCTCGGGCATGGGCGCCATCGTCGGCGGCCTGATCCTGGGCATCGCCGAAACTGCCACTGGTTACTATATTTCGACCGGCTACAAGGAAGTACCGGGCCTGGTGCTGCTGCTGCTGGTCCTGGCGATCAAGCCGGCCGGCCTGTTCGGCAAAACCGCGATCAAGAAGGTCTGAAGGCACCCCATGAACAAGAAGATTTTTGCAGCCTCCATTGTCGGCATCATTGCGCTCATTGCGTTTCCGATCCTCATTCCCAATCCGTACTACATCCACCTGGCCGAGACCATCCTGATCTACGCCATTTTGCTGTTCGGCCTCGATATCGTGGTCGGCTACACGGGCCAGGTGTCGCTCGGCCACGCCGGCCTGTTTGGCATCGGCGCCTACATCACCGGCGTGCTGGTGTTTAAGCTCGGTGTGCCGTGGCCGCTGGCCATGCTCGGCTCGATCGGCGGCGCTGCCCTGTTCGGCGCCATTCTGGCGCTGCCAGCCCTGCGCGTGACCGGGCCCTACCTGGCGATGGTAACGCTGGCCTTCGGTACCATCATCCAGATCTTGATCAACGAGATGACCTTCATTACCGAAGGGCCGATGGGGATCAAGATTTCCAAGCCCATCCTGTTTGGCACCAAGCTGACCGAAGTCGGTTATTTCTATCTGGTCGCCGGGCTGATGGTGGTGTCGCTGATCGTCGTCCACCGCATCCTCAAATCGAACCTGGGGCGCGCCTTTGAAGCCCTGCGCGACAGCCCGATTGCCTCGGACTGCATGGGCGTATCGGTGTACCGCTACAAGGTGTATGCGTTCGTCATCAGCGCCGGTCTGGCTGGTCTGGCCGGTTCGCTGTTTGCCTACTCGGAAGAATACATCTCGCCGCAAACCTTCAATTTTGAACTGACCATCCTGTTCCTGCTGGCAGTGATCATGGGCGGCCGCAAGACCCGCTCGGGCGCGTTGATTGGCGCACTGATCGTGGTGATTTTGCCGAGCCTGCTGGCTGACATTGAACTGTTCCGCAAGATTGCCGTGTTCTTCGCCGCCGTCGCCGTGATCAGTGCCGTCTATCTGCTGGCGCGCCAGAAAAGCACGCCGCGCAAGGTGGGCATTCCCGTCGTCGCCACCGTCGCCATGGCGTATTTTTCGTACCGGCTCGACAACATGACCGACTGGCGCCTGACCATTTTTGGCTTGATGACGCTGTTCGTCGTCTACTACCTGCAAGACGGCATCGTCGGCTTTTTCCGCTCGCTGGTCGGGCGCGCCGGTGCGCACGACACCAGCCTGTCGGTGGCCTCTGCCGGCGCCGACGCCTTCGCTGCCAGTGCCCCCAAAACGACTGGCGCCACCCTGTTGCAGGTCGACCAGGTGCTGATGCAGTTCGGCGGCTTGAAAGCGCTCAACCGTGTCGACCTGAACGTTGCCCCGCGCACCGTGCACGGCCTGATCGGCCCGAACGGCTCGGGCAAGAGCACCATGATGAATGTGCTGACGGGGATTTATCAGCCCACCGACGGCAAGGTGTCCTTCGATGGCGAAGTCATCACCGGCCGCACGCCGTCGCAGATCGCCCTCGGCGGCGTTGCCCGCACCTTCCAGAACGTCCAGCTGTTCGGCGAAATGACGGCCACCGAAAACGTGCTGGTGGGATTGCACCACACCTTCGATTCGAACGTTGCCGACGTCATGCTGCAAACGCCACGCTACCGCCGCGAAGAAAAGGCGGCACGCCAGCGCGCCGCTTCGATCCTCGAGTTCGTCGGCCTGGCCGATCTGGCCAATGAAGAAGCCCGCAATCTGCCCTACGGCAAACAGCGCCTGCTGGAAATCGGCCGCGCGCTGGGCCTCAATCCTCGCCTGCTGCTGCTTGATGAACCGGCTGCCGGCCTGACCGCGCCCGACATCAAGGAACTGATGGCGATCATCCGCAAGATTCGCGAGCATGGCATCACCATCATCCTGATCGAGCACCACATGGACGTCGTCATGGCTATCTGCGACACCGTCACCGTGCTCGACTTCGGCCAGAAGATCGCCGAGGGCAGCCCCAGCCTGGTACAGAGCGATCCGAAAGTGATCGAAGCCTACCTGGGTGGCAGCGCCGACGACGGCGCCCCTCCTGCTGCAGCGCACTAACAAGGACTAGCATGTTATCGATACAAAATCTGCACGCCGCCTACGGCAAGGTACAAGTGCTGCACGGGATTTCACTGGACGTCCCCAAGGGCAAGCTGGTCACGCTGATCGGCTCGAACGGCGCCGGCAAGACCACCACCATGCGCGCCATTTCCGGCATGATCCGGCCGACGTCGGGCAAGGTCAGCCTGGGCGGGCGCGACATCACCGGCCTCGAATCGCACAAGATCGCCCGCTGCGGCCTGGCCCACTCGCCCGAGGGCCGCCGCGTGTTTCCCACCATGAGCGTGACCGACAACCTGCTGCTGGGCGCTTTCCCCCGTTTCACCGGTTCGCGCCCCAAGGGTGACATCAAGCTGGACCTGGAAAAAGCGCTCGAGTTGTTTCCCCGTTTAAAAGAGCGCCAGCACCAGCTGGCCGGTACCCTGTCGGGCGGCGAGCAGCAAATGCTGGCCATGGCGCGCGCCGTCATGCTCAATCCCGAAGTGATCCTGCTCGATGAACCCTCGATGGGGCTGGCGCCGATCCTGGTCGAAGAAGTCTTTCGCATCATCACCCGCCTGAAAAGCGAGGGCGTGACGATGCTGCTGGTCGAGCAGTTCGCCGCCGCTGCCCTGAACGTGGCGGACTACGGCTATGTGCTGGAAAACGGCCGCATCTCGGTGCACGGCCCCGCCGAAAGTTTAAAAACCGACCCGAAAGTGGTGGCAGCCTACCTGGGTGGCGGCTCGCACTGAGCCGGCCATGACAGCTTCCCTGGGGCGGCGCGACTACCTGGCCGCCCTCGTCGTGGTGCTCATCTGGGGCACCAACTTTATCGCCATGAAATTCGCCCTGCGCGAGCTGACGCCGTTTCAGCTGGGCGCGGGGCGCTACCTGTTCGCCCTGCTGCCGCTGATCCTGGTGGTCAGGCCACCGCAACTGCCGTGGCGCTTCGTCGCCGCGTATGGCTTGCTGCAGGGAGTCGGCCAGTTCGGCCTGCTGTTCCTGGGCCTGCAGGTGGGCATGTCGGCGGCGCTGGCGTCGGTGCTGCTGCAGACCCAGGTGTTTTTCACGGCACTGTTTGGCTTCGTGCTGCTCAGCGAGCGCGCCTCCACCGCGCTGCTTTGGGGGCTGGCCTTCGCGGCGCTCGGCATCGCCTGCTTTTCCCTCAATTATCTGGCGCCCGGTGCCGACGCCGGCGCCACCACCCCGCTCGGCTTTGTACTGGTGCTGCTGTCGGCCGCCATGTGGGCCGGCTCGAACATCGTGGTGCGCCGCGCGCAGCAGTGCAGCGCCGACTTTCAGGTGGTCCCCTTCATGGTGTGGAGCGCGCTGGTGCCGGTGCTACCGTTTATTTTGCTGTCGCTGGCGTTCGACGATGCCGCCACGCGCTGGCGGCCGCTGGCCGCCTCCTGGAGCACCTGGGCCTCGCTCGCTTATCTGGGCTGGTTTGCCACCATCCTCGCTTATGCCTTGTGGACGGGACTGTTAAAACGCCATCCGGTCAACCGGGTGGCGCCGTTCAGCCTGGCGGTGCCGGTGGTGGGCATCAGCTCCGGCATGCTGGTGCTGGGCGACAAAATTACTGGCTGGCAGTGGGCCGGCACGGCGCTGGTGGTCGCTTCGCTGGTGGTGGTGATGCTCGGACCGCGCCTGCTGGCACGGCGCAGCGCTGCGCCGTGATGGACAGATCCGCTGCACGTAACGGCATGACAACTCCGTTGTCGCCGTACAACTGAAGCCACGCACATTGGCGCAAGCTTTCCGGAATACCATTGCCGGGCAAATGTTTTTCGTGGGAGACTGATCCTCACCCGGCTGACGCGTCCGGGTTCAACCAAAGGCCGCCATGCAGCTCGACCCCCTGTATCTTCCTCCTCCGCGCCTGCTGGCCCAGCGGGCCATGGCCCTGGCGCTGCTCGATGCCATCCTCTGTCCCGAAGTCGAATACCGCTACTTTAGCTACGACCCTGCATTTGCCGCCGGCCAGCATGTAGCGGCCATGCGCAACGGTGAAGGCGACCACTGGTATCTGCACCTGTCGGGCGCCGGCGCCATCATCAAGGGGCACGTGCACGCGCTGCCACGCGCCGATGCGCGCGCCATGGCGCTGCAAGCCCAGCGCATGGTGCCGGGAGAGTTTGCCGCGCTGCTGCATGACGCCACTTTCATGATGGACACCGTCAGCTTTTGCTACTGGCAGCGGCTCGAGGACGCCGTCTGGTGCCAGCTGGCGCACCCCGATGCGCGCCAGCAGCACCGGTACGACGGCTCGCAGGATTACCTGTCGATCCTGCTGGCCCCGGCCAGCTGCTACTACGAATACGCCACCGATTACTTTGAATGCGAGCCGCCGCTGGCCAGCATCGAACATCTGTACGCACACGCACCGCTGACGGCGGCAATCGTGCGCTCGCTCAATCCGCAGATGAGCCTGGCCGACGCCCTGGCGGCGGCAGCGCGCATCGGCTATCCGGGCTTGCCGCGGCGCCCCGATAGTGCCGGCGTGCCGCTGGCGGCGATCCGCATCAATGCGGCGTGCTCGGGTGGCGCTGCGGCCTGATCAGTCGCCAACCCGGCAGGGAGCTGCCGTCAACGTGACAAGCATGCTCATCGAACAAGTACAGGCGCTGGCGATGGCGCTCACTGAGAGCGAGCAGACCGCGCACGCGCCTGGCGCAGCGCATGCGCCGAATATCAGGCTCAGGTAGACAACACTGGCCCCGCCGGCAGGGCTGAGCAAGTGGCGATCTCGGCCTCCAGCTGGCGCAGTTCGGCCTGCAGGCGCGCCCACAGGGGCAACAAGGCGGCCAGCTCGTCAGCGTCGCTCAAGGGCGCTAGCCGGGCCGTCTGTTGCTCGAGCAGTACGCAGATCGCTGCACTGCGTTCGGCGCCGATGGTGGCCAGCAGGCCGCGCAAGCGGTGGGCCAGGCGCACCACCTCGCCGCGCGCGCCAGCGGCCAGCGCTTGCGTCATCGCGCTGCAGTCGCCGTGCAGCTGGCGCGCGGCCATCGCCAGCAAGGTGTGAAACAGCTGCACATCGCCATCGAGCCGCTCGAGGGCGCCATCGACATCGAGCACCGCCGCCGGGCCGGCGGCCGCTGGCGTAACGGCGCCAGCGCTGTGCCGGCCCAGTTTGGCGGCGATCTCGGCCAGCAGTTGCGGCAGGCGAAACGGCTTGGCGATGAAGCCGTCCATGCCCGCCTGGCGCCAGCGCTGGCCTTCATCGGCGGCACTGGCGGCCGAAACGGCAATCACCGGCAGCGGCGCCCGCGCGCCACCACCGTGCTCCCACTGGCGCAGGCGGCGCACCGTCTCGAAGCCATCCATCAGCGGCATGTGACAATCCATCAACACCAGGTCGACCGCTGGCCCGCCGTCGCCACCGCTGCCGCACAGCAGTGCAAGGGCAACTTGACCATCGGCAGCGCTGCTGACGCGGTAGCCGTGATGGCTGAGCGCCGCCTCCAGCAGACGCAGGTTGACCGGCTGGTCATCGACCACCAGGATGTGAAACTGCGGCGTCGAATGGCGGGGCTTCATGGTAATAAGTGTAGCGCAGGACTATTGCCACAACACATTTTTATTACTAGTAGGTAAAATAAATTGACGTTTCTCGGTAACAATTTCGGGCGTCAGCGCGGACCGGCGCCACCGCTGATGGGGCGGCTCGCTAGCGAACGCACGGTCGGCGCCAGTCGATTTACAATCGGCTGATCCAATTCACACCGAGGAATTCTGCCCGTGACTGATCTTGTCCACATCGTCTGCCCCCATTGCGATACCGTCAACCGCGTCGCCCGTTCTCGCCTGGCCGAAGGTCCCGCTTGCGGCAAGTGCGGCCAGCCGCTGTTTCAGGGCCGCCCGCTCGACCTGGCCAGCGCCCGTTTTGGCCGCCACCTCGAACGCAGCGAGCTGCCCCTGCTGGTGGACTTTTGGGCGCCGTGGTGCGGCCCGTGCAAGATGATGACACCGGCCTTCCAGCAGGCCGCCGCCCAGCTCGAGCCGGCGCTGCGCCTGCTCAAGGTCGACACCGAACAGGCGCACGACCTGGCGGCGCGTTTCAATATCCGCTCGATTCCCACGCTGGCGCTGTTTTACCAGGGGCGCGAAGTGGCGCGCCACACTGGCGCCCTCGACAGCCGCGCGATTGTCGACTGGGCACGCACACATCTGCCGGCGCGGCAATCAGACTGAGGATCTAGCCCGTCGTATTATAATTATCACATCAACAATGGAGGACTGAACATGTCGCAAACGCTAGTGCTCGATCATGGTCTCGAAGATGCCAAAAATTTCGCCCGCATCATGTATGTGGCCCACGCCGTCATCTTTTTATGTTCACTGGGCTCGCTCTCGCTGGTACCGCTGATCTTCAATTACCTCAAGCGCCCCAGCACCGCGGGCAGCTTCGTCTATAGCCATCACACCTGGATGATCCGCACCTTCTGGTTTTCGCTGCTGTGGTTTGTGGTGGGCGGCGCGCTGTTCGTCACCTTTATCGGCATCCCGTTCGCGTTCGCCGTCTGGGGCATCGCCTGGGTCTGGTATCTGTACCGGGTGATTCGCGGATTTGTTGATCTGAACAACAATAATGCGATGCCAGTATAGCGCCCTAGCCTCGCAGCGGAAAATTACTGTGCAGCAATGGTAAAGATGCTGGCATACTGTTGGCTAGGTCATTTACCCCATTGAGAGCACAGATGAAAACTGTTCAGCAAGAAGTCGACGAACGCAGCAACTTGACAGGTACCAACAAATTCGAGTTGCTGCTGTTTCGCCTCGGGGCTGACAAGAACGGCGACCGCAACGAGCTGTTCGGTATCAACGTTTTCAAGATCCGTGAAATTGTCGCCATGCCCGAGGTGACGGCGATTGCCGGCGCGGTCGATCACGTGCTTGGCGTGGTCAATCTGCGCGGCGCCATCATCCAGGTGCTGGACTTGCCGGCGATTGCAGGCTGCGTCCCGAAAACCGGCCTGAACATCATGCTGGTGACGGAGTTCGCCCGTACCACCCAGGCCTTTGCCGTCGAATCGGTGGAAGAAATTGTCCGGCTCGACTGGAGCGCGGTGATGTCGGCCGAGCGCAGCACCGGTACCGGCGGCCTGGTCACCAGCATCGCCCGCCTGGAAGACGACGCCAACGGGCCGCGCCTGGCCCAGGTACTCGATCTGGAAACCATCCTGCGCAATATGAACCCGACCGACCGGCCCGACGTCAACGCCGCCACCATCGGTGCGCAAATCAAGATCAAGCCCGGTTCGGTGATTCTTGCCGCCGACGACTCGGTGGTGGCGCGCGCGCTGATCGAGCAGGGTCTCGATGCCATGGGCCTGCCCTTCATCATGACCAAGACCGGCAAGGAAGCGTGGGACCAGCTGCACGCGATTGCCACCCAGGCCGAGGCCGACGGCCACAGCATCTACGACCGCGTGGCGCTGGTGCTGACCGATCTGGAAATGCCGGAAATGGACGGTTTTACCCTGACCCGCTCGATCAAGAAAAGCCCCCGTTTCAAGGATCTGCCGGTGCTGATCCACTCGTCGCTGTCGGGCACCACCAACGAAGAGCACGTCAAGTCGGTGGGCGCCGACGCGTATGTGGCGAAATTTAACGCTGACGAGCTGGCAGCGGCCTTGCGCACGGTGCTTAAAGGCTAAGTACTTTGCCCCTGCCGACCAGGCGCGCTGTCTTCGACGGCGCGCTTTTTTTTAGTTTGTTCGCTTTTTTTGAATTCTCGCGGCCGTTTCAGGCAGCGCACTGCAACAGCCGATCGCAGCACCGCCGCGTGCTGTGCTGATCGCTGGCGTCCACACTTCGCCGGCCAGCGAACTGTTGCACTGTCTGCGATGGCAGGCAGATCGCGGCAGACACTATCATGCCGCTATTACCCGCCACCGTCCTCAGCGCCGCCAGGTGCGGCGCGAATGGTCGATATCGTTCTTCGTTTCCGCAGACTCAAAAGGGAAATCTCGGTCTGCAAATGATGAAACAATTCACCATCTTGCACAGTCACCCTTGGTCGTCGCTGGATACCTTTGCCTGACGAAGTTAAAACCGCTGAGACAGTCGGCATTGCCGCCGCTATGAACGCTTCTTTGTCGTGTTATTGCTCAATAGTGCGTTGAAAGGTAAAACACTAACCACTCCCTGAATTCACAAAGTGCTTCATGGAAATATAAGTGTGATAATCTGTGATTTTTGCTTGCTTAGAAACACTAAAACCATCAGCCTTTATTTTTCGTCAGTGATCAGCCATGAACCTCAGCCGTAAGCTCCCTGTTTGTTTCGCGGCCGTCGCCATTGCCGTCGCCGCTGCCGGCCTGTTCGGCCTGTCGCAACTGAACAATTCCATCAGCATCTATCGTAGCGCCGTCACCAATTACAGTCAGGCGCAGGAAGTTGAAACCATTCTGTCGACTTTCAAGACGCAGGTCCAGGAATGGAAAAACACGCTGCTACGTGGAAAAAACGACAGCGACCGGGCAAAATATTGGAAAGCGTTTGCAGACAGCGAAAGCGAAGTGGCGGCGCAAACAGCGGCGTTGACGGCGAAGATCGCGCCAGGCGAGGCGCGCAATCTTCTGGCGCAGTTTGCTCAGGCGCACGCGCAAATGGGCAACGATTATCGCAGAGGTTACGCCGCGTTCACGGACGCAGACTTCGAAGCGACGGTTGGCGACGCCGCAGTCAAGGGCAAGGACCGCAGTCCCACCGAGCTGCTGAACAAGGCACGCAAGCAGATTGTCTCGACGACAGAAACAAGCGTTGCACAGGCGGCAGCGAGCAGCCAGCGGGCCACAATGCTCAGTCTGATCGCCATGCTCATTGGTGCGAGCGGCGCCGTGGCAGCCGGCGTGATCGTGTCGCGCTCGATCGTCCAGCCGCTCAAACATGCGGTCGACGTGGCGCAGTCAGTGGCGTCAGGCGACCTCAGCACTGACATTACCGCCACTTCCGACGATGAAACAGGACAATTGCTTACCGCCCTGGGTGCGATGAATGCCAGCCTGAAGACGATTGTGGCCAAGGTACGGGCTGGCGCCGAAACGATTTCGATTGCATCAGATGAAATTGCGCAGGGAAATCTCGATTTGTCGTCGCGCACCGAGCAGCAGGCCAGTGCACTCGAGGAGACGGCTTCGTCGATGGAAGAGCTGACGTCGACTGTGCGCATGAATGCAAATAACGCCAATCAGGCGAACCAGATGGCGATCAGCGCGCGCGACTGCGCCGTGCAGGGGGAAAATGTCGTCAAGCGGGCAGTCGATACGATGGCGCTGATCAGTGAGTCGTCGAAACAGATTGCCGACATCATCGGCGTGATCGACGGCATCGCGTTTCAGACGAATATCCTGGCCCTCAATGCCGCCGTCGAGGCCGCGCGCGCTGGCGAACAGGGGCGCGGCTTTGCCGTCGTCGCGTCTGAAGTGCGTCATCTGGCGCAGCGTTCGGCCAGCGCGGCCAAGGAAATCAAGGCACTTATCGGCGGGTCGGTGTCACGCGTCGAGGCAGGTAGTTTGCTAGTGAGCGAGACGGGGGCGACGATGATGCAGATCATCGTCAGCGTCAAGCGTGTGACGGAAATCATGACGGAGATTAACGCCGCGACGGCCGAGCAGAGCGCAGGCATCGAGCAGGTGAACATGGCGGTCATTGAGATGGACACCACCACGCAGCGCAACGCCGCCCTGGTGGAAGAAGCCGCTGCAGCCGCGCAGGCGCTGCGCGAACAGACGACAGCGCTGACGCATGTGGTTAGCATCTTTAAACTGGAACCTGTGGCGGCATCTGGCCAGTTGACACCGAGCAGCAGAGGCGGGCCATCTGAGGCGCGGCGCCCGCTACCTTGTTGACCGGACACACGACCGAACCACGCTCTGATGCAATCCCATGCAGCGCGTCGAGGCTCAAGAGGTACAGCAATGCTTGCCGACCTTGAGCGGGCGGTAATGGCAGGCAGGCTGATGGACATGCATGTTCGCTCCTTTCAAGTCGATGAAGATGCAGCGCATTTTGGTGCCACCCTGTACGTCAGGCTCAAGCAAAAAAATAGTAGCGTGATGGGATGCGCGCTGTGATCAGCGACTTGAAGCACGCAAGCCGGTGCGACGCCGGCGCCATGCCTGCGCAGGCGCGAACACACTAGAAAAAGCAAGCGCACCGGCCTGCCGCCGGTGGCGCATGCAGCGCGGCAGGGACCGTTACAGCCGGCCCAGCGCCTGTTCAATATCAGCGATCAAATCCTGCGGCGCTTCCAGGCCAATATTAAAGCGCACCAGCACGCCCTGGTCCGGCCAGTCGCGCCGCATGGCCTGTATGCGGTACGGCATCACCAGGCTGTTGGCGCCACCCCAGCTATAACCAATGCCGAACAGCTGCAAGGCGTCGACAAAGCGGTCGGTTTGCGCTTCGCCGTAGGACGGCTGGAACAGCACGGAAAACAGGCCGCCGGCACCGCTAAAATCGCGCTGCCAGGTGGCGTGGCCAGGGCAGTCCTCGAAGGCCGGGTGCAGCACCCTGGCAATTTCCGGGCGCCCCTTGAGCCAGCGCGCCACCTGGCGGGCGCCGGCGTCGTGCGCCTCGAAGCGCAGCTTCATGGTGGGCAGGCCGCGCATGACCAGATAGGCATCGTCGGCGCTCACGCCCATTCCCAGGCGCATGTGGGCCATGCCGATCCGTTCGATCAGCGCCTGCTCACGCGTGATGACGGCGCCCATCAGCACGTCCGAGCCACCCGACTGGTACTTGGTCAGCGCATGCATGATGATGTCGACGCCCAGCTCGAAACCGCGCAGGGCCAGACCGGCCGACCATGTATTGTCGAGGGCGACGAGGACGCCACGCGCGTGCGCGGCCTGGCAGATGGCGGGCAGATCGGGCACTTCCATCGATACCGAGCCGGGCGCCTCCGTCCAGATCAGCTTGGTGTTCGGCTCAATCAAGGCGGCAATGCCGGCGCCGATCATCGGATCGTAATAGCGGGCGCTGATGCCAAAATCGCGCGTGAGCCAGTTGCCCAGTTCGCGATTCGGGTTGTAGACATTATCGGGTAACAGCACGTCGTCGCCCGTTGCCAGCAAGGCAAAATCGACCATGGCAATTGCCGCCAGTCCGCTCGGCGCCAGCAGGCAGCAGCTGCCGCCTTCGATGGCCGCCAGCTTCGCTTCCAGGGTGAACGTGGTGGGGGTGCCGTGCAGGCCGTAGGTGTATGACTGCTTGTCTTTCCAGGTGCCGGCGCGCATCGCGGCGACATCCTTGAACAGCACGGTCGACGCATGGTGGATCGGCACCGGATAGGCGTTGAAACCGGCCGGCGCCGTGTAATCGCTGTGGACCAGACCGGTCTGCACGGAGCGGCTCATCAGACCACCTTGGCCCACAGATCGTGGGCATCGGCGGCGCTGACGACGACATCGGCAAATTCGCCCACCTGCAGTTTTTTGCCCGGCACCAGCGACTTCTTGATATGGACGACGCCATCGATTTCCGGCGCGTCGGCAGCCGAGCGGCCGATCGCTTCGCGGCCATTGACTTCATCGATGAGCACGCGCACGGTGCGCCCCACCTTCGCCTGCAGGCGCTGGGCGGAGATTTCTTCCTGCAGCAGCATGACACGCGCGCGGCGCTCTTCACGCAACTGTTCCGGTACCGGATTGTCCAGCAGGTTGGCGGTGGCGCCCGCCACGGGCGAGTAAGCAAAGCAGCCCAGGCGATCGATCTGCGCTTCCTTCAGGAATTCCAGCAGGTACTCGAATTCTTCTTCCGTCTCGCCGGGAAAGCCGGCAATGAAGGTCGAGCGGATCGTCAGGTCCGGATTCATGGCGCGCCAGGCCTGGATGCGGTCGAGGTTTTTCTCGCCACTGGCTGGCCGCTTCATGCGGCGCAGCACTTCCGGGTGCGCGTGTTGCATGGGGATGTCGAGGTAGGGCAGCACGTGACCGCCACTCATCATGGGGATGATCTGGTCAACGTGCGGATACGGGTAGACGTAGTGCAGGCGAATCCAGGCGCCGTACTGGGCGGCCAGCTGGCCGAGTGCTTCGGTCAGCTGCGTCATGTGGGTTTTGACGGGACGGCCATTCCAGAAGCCCGAGCGGAACTTGACGTCGACGCCGTAGGCACTGGTGTCTTGCGAAATGACCAGCAATTCCTTGACGCCCGCCTTGAACAGGTTTTCCGCTTCCATCATCAGGTCGGCGATGGGGCGCGAGACCAGGTCACCGCGCATCGAGGGAATGATGCAAAAGCTGCAGCGATGGTTGCAGCCTTCGGAAATTTTCAGGTAGGCGTAATGCTTGGGGGTGAGCTTGACGCCCTGCGCCGGCACCAGGTCGAAAAACGGCTCGTGCGGTTTGGGCAGGTGCAGGTGCACCGAATCCATCACTTCGCCCAGCGCATGCGGCCCCGTCACGGCCAGCACCTTCGGGTGGATCTTCATGATGATGTCGTCGCCGGCCGCATCCTTTTTGGCACCGAGGCAACCGGTGACGATGACTTTGCCGTTTTCAGCGAGCGCTTCGCCGATGGCGTCGAGCGACTCTTGCACGGCCGCATCGATGAAGCCACAGGTATTGACGATCACCAGGTCGGCGCCATCGTAGGACTTGGCCGTTTCATAGCCTTCGGCGCGCAGCTGGGTGAGGATCTGTTCCGAGTCGACCAGCGCTTTCGGGCAACCGAGCGACACAAACCCCACTTTCGGGGCAACCCCGGGGGCAACGATGATGGGCGAAGGAATGCGGATGGCAGACTGGGCGGGGGCAGCAGCCGTGTTGGCAAGCGGGACAGCGGGGATGCGACGAAGTTCGGTCATGGCGGGGAGCGGTATTCTGGCGGGCAATCTGCCATTGTACCGCGAGCGGCGCCGCGCGGCAAAGCGCGCTGACCATTGAGCACGGCCGCCGTCAGCGGCTCCCCTGCACCACTATTTTTTATCGGTGGGCGGCACCGGTGGCACGGGCGGCACCGGGAAGGGAAACGCGCCAAAGATCGACTTGCTCTGGTTTTGCATCTGCTCTTGCATTTGCACGAACAGGTTTTTGCTTTGCTCGATGTAGTTGTTCATCATCCCCTGCATCATCGGGCCCTGCACATTCATGAACTGCGACCACATTTCCGGGCTAAACGGTTTCGCGTCGAGGCCACCGGCGCCTGCGGTAAATTTGTGCTGGATGTCGGTGAAGGCCTGGACGTTCTTTTCCAGATACGAGCCCATCATGCCCTGCATCGCATGGCCGTAATAGCGGATGATTTGCGACAGCACCGCGCTGGTGAACATGGGAGCGCCAGCCGCTTCTTCTTCCAGGATAATTTGCAGCAAAATACTGCGCGTCAAGTCTTCGTTCGACTTGGCATCGATGACGGTAAATTCATCGGCGTCGAGCACCAGCTGCTTGACGTCGGTGAGGGTGATATAAGAACTTGTCTGGGTGTCGTACAGGCGACGGTTCGGATACTTTTTGATCAGGCGTTCACTGTTTTTTTTACCACTACTCATCGCGAATTCCACTTATTGCGCCGCAGCGCATGCTGAACATAAAACGGCAACTGCCGCCTCCACAGCCAGCCCGCCTCTTCATGTCTCCAATGTGGGCGGGTATGGCAGACCATCAAAATACCATGTTGTGTCTGCTGATGCAGTAATTATTGCAATGCAACCAAACTGTAAATACAAAGCAACAACACTTGTCTTAGCAGCCACCCTGGCGCGTTTGTTTAATCGGCCCTGACCTTCACATAACGGCCCGGTGCCGGCTCGATGGGGGCGAAGCGCGCATTGCCCAAAGCGGTACGGGCGGGCACGCGGTCGCCGCCGTTCTCGGCGAGAAATATTGCCCACTCGCCCCACCAGCTGCCTTTGTGTTCGGTGGCGCCAGCCAGCCAGGCGTCGTAGCTGGCGGGGGCCGCCGCCTGGGCACGGCCTTTTCCTTTGGCACTTCTGGTGGCCGGCTTTGCCGCGGGCACGGCGGGCACGGCGGCCGGCGCCGTCCAGTAACTGCGCTTGCCCTTCGACGCGGGATTGATGACGCCGGCGATGTGGCCGGAGGCGCCCAGCACGAAGCGGTTGCGCGCAGGATGGCCAGGATTGAGCAAACCAAGCGATTTATAGGCGGCCGCCGGTGGCACGATGTGGTCTTCCTTCGAGCCATAAATGAACACCGGGGCGGCGATGGCGCCCAGGTCGACGGCGGCACCAGCGGTGGTCAGCCCGCCCGGCACCCGTAAACGGTTTTCCAGGTACATATTGCGCAAATAAAAACAGAACATGGGGCCGGGCAGATTGGTGCTGTCCGAATTCCAGTACAGCAGGTCGAACGGCGGCGGCTCATTGCCTTTCAAATAGTTCGACTGCACGTAATTCCACACCAGGTCGTTCGGCCGCAGCGATGAAAAAGTGGTGGCCAAGTCGCGTCCCGGCATCAGCCCGCCCTTCGCCAGCGCGCGCTCGCGCTGTGCCACCTGCTGCTCATCGATGAAGACGTCGAGCACGCCCGTGTCTTCGAAGTCGAGCAAGGTGGTCAACAGGGTCAGGCTGGCCGCCGGCTGTTCGCCGCGCGCGGCCAGTACCGCCAGCGCACTGGCCATGATGGTGCCGCCGACGCAAAAGCCGAACGCATTGACCTTGTCGCTGCCGCTGATGTCTTGCGTCACCTTGAGCGCTTCGATGGCGCCCCGCTCGACGTAATCGTCCCAGCTGATGCCGGCCAGTGCCTGGTCCGGATTACGCCACGACACCAAGAACACCGTATTGCCCTGCTCGACGGCATAGCGCACCACCGAATTTTCCGGCTGCAAATCGAGGATGTAAAATTTATTGATGCACGGTGGCACCATCAACAGGGGCACGCGGTGCACCTGCCCCGTCAGCGGGGTGTACTGAATCAGCTGAAACAGCGGATTTTCATAGACCACCTGCCCTGCCGTGGTGGCAACATTGCGGCCTACTTCGAAAGCCGACTCGTCGGACAGCGAGATGCGGCCCTTCTGCATGTCGGCCAGCATGTTTTTGAGGCCCCGGGTGAGCGATTCGCCCTTGCTGTCGATCAGCTTTTGCTGCGCTTCCGGATTGGTTGCCAGAAAATTGGCGGGTGACAGCGCATCGACCATTTGCTGGACGGCGAAGCGGATTTTCTGCTGCTCACGGTGCGGTGCGGCGACGGCGTCGGCCATGGCGGTGAGAAATTCGGCATTTAGCAGGTAGCTGGCAGCGCTGAAGGCGGCCAGCGGATTGGCGCGCCATTCGGGGGCGGCGAAGCGGCGGTCATGCAGCTCCGGGGTTTTCATGGTGGCCAGGTCTTGCCACAGCTGGGCCGCTCGCTGCAGATAGCTCACGCGCAAGCCTTCGAGGGTGGCGGCATCGATCTGGGCTGCCGCATCGACCAGCGCACTGGTCATCGGCAAGGCCGGTGGCGCCATTTCGCTGAGCCATTTTTGCCACGCTGCAGGGTCGGTCAAGTGCGCCATGGGATTGCTGGCCAGGGACTGCGCATCGGTTTGGTTCATCGTTCCATCCATTGGTTACAATTGTGGTTTCGCGGTTTCTGCCGGAGGGAAGCGTATGTGGATTGTTGCCCTCGCCTGGGTGTATGTCGTCGGACTAATGGCCCTCACCGAAACCTCGGTGGTGGCCGGCATCATGACGTTTCTGGCCTACTGCCTGCTGCCTTTGTCGATTCTTTTTTATATCACCGGTTCGAAGGCACGGCAAGAGCGAAAGCGCCGTGCGGCCGAGGCCAGCAAACAAACGCCGCCGTAAACCTCTATTGCGCGGCCTTGCGCCAGATCAGACTGGCCAGGCGCCCGGTCACGCCGTCGCGCCGGTACGAATAAAAGCGGCCGGCGTCGCTGGCCGTGCAGTCATTGCCACCGGCGACGTCGTCGATGCCGTCGTGCGCCAGCAGCAGGCGCGCCAGCGCGTTCATGTCGGCCAGATATTTACCGGGCCGCCCCGGATAGGCCGCAAATGCTGCCGCCACCAGTTGTGGTTCGACCGCATCCATCATGAAGCGTTCCATGACGGCGACACCCACCTCAAAACGATGTTTGCCAATTGCCGGCCCCAGCCAGGCGGTGATGTCGCCAGCCCCGGCGGCGCGCATGGCGGCCACGGTGGCGCCCAGCACGCCGTCGGCCAGCCCGCGCCAGCCGGCATGGGCGGCGCCCACCACCTTGCCGTCGAGATCGGCAAACAGCACGGGCAGGCAGTCGGCCGTCATGACGGCGCAGACCACACTTGCGGTGGTGGCATAACTGGCGTCGGCCACCCGCACGGGCTGGTCTGGCCCGACGCTGGCGGCATCGACCACGGCGACACCATGCACCTGCGAAATCCAGGCCGGCTGAGCGGGCAGGCTGGCCGCCAGCAGCGCGCGGTTAGCCAGCACGGTCGCTTCCACGTCGCCGACATGACGGCCCAGATTGAGGCCGCCCCGACCGCTGCCGTCGCCGTACGGCCCGCTACTCAATCCGCCACGCCGGGTGGTGGCCAGCGCGCCGACGCTGGCCGGCAAACGCGGCCAGTCAGGGATGATCATTGGCGGGATGACGGCCGCCATTTAAGGGCCCGCACTGGCGTCCGTGCCGGGCTCGGCGATCCCCGCAGTGGCGATCAGTCCAGCAAAATCGTCGGCCAGCGGCACAATCCATTCGAGTGCCTCGCCGGTGGCCGGATGGACCAGGCCCAGGCGGCGCGCCTGCAGTGCCTGGCGCGGAAATACCGGGGTCAGGTGGCGCTTGCCATACACGGCGTCGCCCACCAGCGCAAAGCCAATCGATTCCATGTGCACACGGATCTGGTGGGTGCGACCCGTTTCGAGCTGGCACTGGACCAGGCTGACGGGACGGCGATCGAGCAAGCCGCTGTCGAGGCGCTGAAAATGGGTGATGGCGGGCTTGGCCGAAAAATTGTTCGACACCGCCATCTTGACGCGGTCCTTGGGGTGGCGCGCGATGGGTGCATCGATGGTGCTGCCCAGCGGCGGCGTACCCCAGACCAGCGCAAAATATTCGCGCTTGACGCTGCGCGCCTGCAGCTGACGCACCAGGTCGGTCTGGGCCGCCAGCGTTTTGCCGACCACCATCAAACCGCTGGTGTCCTTGTCGAGCCGGTGGACGATGCCGGCGCGCGGCACATTGGCCAGCTGCGGCGCATGGTGCAGCAAGCCATTGAGCAGGGTTCCCGACCAGTTGCCGGCGCCCGGGTGGACCACCAGGCCTGCCGGCTTGTTCACTACCAGGATGTGTTCATCTTCATAGACGATGGTCAGCGGAATGTCTTCCGGCGTGTAAGCGGTGTCTTCCGGCGCACTTTGCGGGTGGACCACCACCGTTTCGTCGCCGTAAGAGGTGTCCTTGCCGCGCGCGGCCTTGCCGTCGACCAGCACATGGCCGCCGTCGAACCAGGTTTGCAGGCGGCTGCGCGAAAACTGCGGGACGTGGCCGGCGATCACCTTGTCGAGGCGCTGACCGCAGGACTCGGCCGTCAGCTGCAAGTTGATGGGCTCGAGGTCGACGCCTTCGCCAAAATCGCTTACGATCTCGTCGTCGTACTCGGCATCACCGATCGCATCGGGTGGTTCGTTTTGTAAATCCGCCAGTTTCGGCGTTGAAGTTAAAGTCACATCAGTCCCATCGGCTATAATCAGCCTTTCGTTGAATCTCGGTATAAGTCTTGCAAAATCGTATGCAAAAAAAATTATCTCTGTTGCTTGCTTCCTGTGTCCTGTTCAGTCTGTCCGCGTGCGGCCTGTTTCCAGATAAGGCCGACGAGACCAAAAACTGGTCGGTGACGAAATTATACGCCGAGGCGCGCGAGGAGATGAACGGCCAGCACTACGACGCCGCCATCAAGTTGTGGGAAAAGCTCGAATCGAACTATCCGTTCGGCGTCTACGCCACCCAGGCGCAAATGGAAATTGCCTACGCCTATTACAAGACGCAAGACCAGGCGCAGGCGCTGGCCACCATCGAGCGCTTCATCAAGGCGCACCCGAACCACCCGCAGGCCGATTATATGTACTACCTGCGCGGCCTGGTCAGTTTCAATGACCAGATCGGTTTCCTGAGCAGCATTTATTCGCAAGACCCGACCGAGCGCGACCCGAAAGCGACGCGCGAATCGTTTGCCGCCTTCAAGGCGCTGGTCGACCGCTTCCCGGACAGCAAATATACGCCCGATGCCATCGACCGCATGAAATACCTGGTCAATGCGATGGCATCCTACGAAGTGCACGTCGCCAATTATTACTATCGCCGCGGTGCTTACCTCGCTTCGCTCAACCGGGCTGAAGGCGCGGTCACCGACTTCCGCGATGCCCCGGCCCGCGAAGAGGCACTGTTCCTGATGATCCGCTGCTACGACAAGATGGGCAATCTCGACCTGCGCGACGATGCCCAGCGCGTGTTCGTCAAGAACTACCCAAACAGCAAGTACTTGAAGCCCGAAGGCGAAAAAAGTTTCTTTAACTTTTTCTCGCGCAAGAGTAGCTAGAGCCACCAAAGCAGCCAGAGCCACTCAAGCAGCTAAAGACACTCAAGCAGCTAGAGCCACTCAACCAGCGAAAGCCACTACAGCAGCGAACTTCCTGTGACTGCGACTAACGGCAGCGCCCCGTCAAGGAGCGCTGCCGTTTTCACGTCCACTCACACCAGTTTGCGACGAAACACCCATGACGTGGCCGTCGACACCGCCGGCGCATAGGCATAGCCCTCGACCTTGAACCTTTTCAGCTGGTCGGCATCCGTGAGTGCCTTGTCGGCGGCGTAGCGGGCCATTAGCCCACGGGCCCGCTTGGCATAAAACGAAATTATTTTGTACTTGCCGTCTTTCCATTCCTCGAACACGGGGTGGATCACCGGCAGCGCCAGCCGCGCTGGCTGCACCGCATGAAAATATTCTTGCGAAGCCAGATTAACCAGTGTGCGGGCGCCGGCGTCCGCCGCGGCCTCATTGAGGCGGTCGGTGACGGCGTCGCCCCAGAAGTGCACGAGGTCGCGCGCGCCCTCGGTGGGCAGGCGGGTGCCCATTTCCAGCCGGTGCGGGTGAATCAGGTCGAGCGGGCGCAGCACGCCGTACAGGCCAGATAAAATGCGCAGGCGCTGCTGGGTCCAGGCCAGCGCCTTCGGCTTGAGCGACGGCGCGTCGAGGCCGCCGTAGACGTCGCCATTGAACGCCAGCGCGGCCTGGCGCGCGCCGGCGGTGTCGACGCGCCAGTCGGCATAGCGGCCCACATTGAGGGCGGCCAGCTTGTCGGACAGGCTCATCAGTTCGGCGATCTGGCCGGGGCCGTAACCGCGCAACACCTCGATCAGCTGGGCAGAACGGGCCAGCATGGCCGGGGTGGACGACAGTGTGGTTTTGACGGGACTTTCAAAGTCGAGAGATTTTGCAGGCGACAACACAATCAACATAAGATAGAAACTTTTCAGACATAAAGAATTGCCCACATGATACCTGTCCCAGCCAAACGCATCGTCATCGACACCAATGTCTGCCTCGATCTGCTGGTGTTCCACGATGCGCGCTGGTCCAGCCTGCTCGCCGCGCTCGACAGCGGCGCCGTCGAAGCGGTCACCCGCGCCGACTGCCGCGACGAGTACAACATCGTGCTGCACTACCGCCACCTGCCCCTCGACGAAGCGAGCCGTGCGGTTGCCGCCGCCCGCTTCGACGCCCTGATCACGGTGCTCGCACCCAGCGCGCTCGAGGTGCGCCTGCCCATCTGCACCGACCGCGATGACCAGAAATTTTTGGAGATTGCGCGCGATAGCGGCGCCGCGGTGCTCATCACCAAGGACAAGGCCTTGCTGAAACTGGCGCGCAAGACTGCTGCGCTGGGGCTGTTTAAAATTATGCTGCCAGAGGCGTGGGTCGAGCTGCAGCTGGCTGATGAGGTGGCCTAAATACATGCTGGCGCGGTGAAGCATGCATGCGACAGTCACCCTGCGGTGCCAGTCGCCCGTCGCGCTGGAAGGGCGGGCATGCAGGGCCACCCGCATCAGATTGCAGTATGACCCCTTACCACGTCGACTGGCGCATGACCATCACCGACTGCCCGGTGCCGATCGTTGGCATCACCCGGATCGGCAAGCCGCCGCCGGCAATGGCGCCGCTGCGCTGAACGACGAGCCGCACAGGCTCACCGCCCCCAAGCGCCCGGATCGCCTCGCCCCCCATCCCCACATCGGCCACATGCGCGGCAGCGGCGCTCTGGTGGCGCACGCCAGCGATGTCGCGATCTACCGGTTGCTGGCCAGGAAAATAGAAATCCTGTACGCCAAGCGTGCGGCTGCGCAGTGGCCGCCTTGACGCTACAAACTTAGGCAAGCTCTTAGCGCCCGAGTTTTTCCATTTCCTCTGTTCTCCCCTACTTGCCAGCGCGACGACAGAGAGCTGATACGCCTTCTTCGAACCGATTCTGAGCCTGTCAACCTTGGCGGCGCAGCGCCACTATGGCTGCTTGACAGGGCTGCCCGAATGCGCGCAGCGCTGCACTGGGACAATGGTCTCACTACAACTGAGCGAACACATTCATGAACACCGTTTCTCTCCTGCTCTCTGCCTTCATCCTGTCGATCACCGGGCTGTTTGTATTCATCTGGTCACTGCGCAAGCGTTTATTCGACCCGTCGGCGGCCGCCGCCCACGTCATCTTTTCGCATGGCGAAATCGGCATCGGCGAGGAACCGGCCGCAACGAAGGCGCAACAGACCAGTCTGGCGCGCCACGGCCAGGACCCGGACCAGCCAATACCCGCCCTGCCGGCAGAGCAGCGCACTGCGCAGGAGCGCGACTTGCTGCAGCGGGTTGAAGAAGACCGTTCGTCCGCCTTCGTGGTCTTCCTGTTCCTGTCCTGCGCGGTAGTGTGGCTGATCGTCGCCTCGCTGGCCGGCCTGACCAGTTCGATCAAGCTGCACCAGCCGGACTTCCTTGTCCAGCAAGCCTGGCTGACCTTTGGCCGGTTGCGCACCATTCATCTGAACGCCGTCGCCTACGGCTGGGCGCCGATGGCGGCACTGGGCATCGCCTTGTGGTTACTGCCGCGTCTGCTGAAAACACCGCTGGTCGGCGGCAAAGCCGCCATCATCGGTTGCATGTTGTGGACCGCCGGGCTGATCGCGGGCCTCGGCTGTATTGCGGCTGGCCTCAACGATGGCATGGAATGGCTGGAAATCCCGTGGCAGGTCGATCTCTTGCTGGTGGCCGGTGGCGCGCTGATCGGCCTGCCTTTGGTGTACACCCTGCAGGCGCGCACCGTCGACCACCTGTATGTGTCGATCTGGTACATGGGCGCCGCCCTGTTCTGGTTTCCCATCCTGTTCTTGATCGCCAATTTATCGGCCGTCCACATCGGGGTCGAACAAGCCACCATGAACTGGTGGTTTGGCCACAATGTGTTGGGTCTTTTTTACACGCCGATGGCGCTTGCATCGGTTTATTATTTTCTTCCGAAAATCATCGGCCGGCCGATTCAGTCCTACAACCTGTCCCTGCTGGGTTTTTGGACACTGGCGTTTTTTTATGGACAGGTGGGCGGCCATCACCTGGTGGGCGGGCCGGTGCCCGGCTGGCTGATCACCTTGTCGGTGGTGCAAAGCGTGATGATGCTGGTGCCGGTGGTGGCGTTTTCGATCAACCAGCACATGACCATGCGCGGGCATTTTGGCAAGCTGGTGTATTCGCCGACGCTGCGTTTTATTGTTCTCGGTGGAATGATGTACACGCTCAGTTCGATCCAGGGAACGGTCGAAGCGCTACGCAGCGTCAACACCGTGACCCACTTCACCCACTTTACGGTGGCGCATGCCCATCTTGGCCTGTACGGCTTTTTTACGATGGTCATGTTTGGGGCGATTTATTTCGTCATGCCCCGCGTGATGTCATGGGAGTGGCCCTACCCCGGCCTGATCGCCGCGCACTTCTGGCTGGTCGTCACCGGTTTTTCGATGTATTTTATTGGCTTGAGCATCGGCGGCTGGCTGCAGGGGCGCGCCATGCTCGACGCCAGCAGGCCATTTATCGAGTCGGTCATCGTCACCATGCCTTACCTGCAAAGCCGCTCGCTCGGCGGCGCCATCATGACGCTGGGCCACCTGGTATTCGCGGTGCACTTTGCCGCCATGGCCTTGCGTTACGGACCGGCACGCACCGGTGCGGCGCTGATCCATACCCGCCGCCTGCCTGCCGCCATCGCCGGAGCATAAATGGAAGACGAACTCAAACTGCTCGGTGGCGCCATGGTAACACTGGCATTGGCGACAGCGGCCCTGGTGATCGTACCGTTTTTGCAGCTCAAGGCGGTGGCCGCACCGGCGGGCTTAAAACCCTACAGCGCTGCGCAACTGCGCGGACGCAACGTGTATATCCAGAATGGCTGCATCTATTGCCACTCGCAACAGCCGCGCGACAAGGCGCAAGCCCCCGACGACCAGCGTGGCTGGGGCCGCGCCTCGGTCGCCGCCGACTACACCTACGACAAGCCGCATTTGCTGGGGACCATGCGCACCGGACCGGACTTGTTCAATATTGGCGCCCGCCAGCCCAGCGCCGACTGGCACCTGGCCCATCTGTTTCAGCCACGCGCTTACACGCAAGCGTCGATCATGCCGGCCTACCCCTTCCTGTTCGACCTGAAAAGCGCGGCAGAGCCGGGTGACCGGGTGGTGCACATGCCGGACGGCTTTACGCCAGCGGACAAGGTGATCGTGGCGAAAGCAGAGGTGCTCGATCTGGTCATCTATTTGCAGGGGCTCGATCACACCTATCCGGTGCGCGAGGCGCCCCGCCCCGCGGGCGCTGACAACGATAACAACGGCAACAACGTCAACAACGGCACCAACAAATGAGGCGAGAACATAACGATGACTGAACAACGCGACAACCAGGTGCGCTCGCGTGAATATCCCGACCCCCACGAAATGAACAAACCGGTGCCGCCGGCGGTCATCGCCATCGTCGCCGGCTTGCTGCTGTGGGCGGTATCGTATATCGTCAGCACCGGGCGCGATGACGATCCCACGCTGGGCGACCGCCGCACCGTGGCCACGCTCGAAGGCAAGGTCAAGGGCGCCGTGTCGACCGCCAACGGCGCTGACCTGTACGCGGCCAACTGCGTCGCCTGCCACCAGGCCAGCGGCGCCGGTCTGGCGGGGGCCTTTCCGCCGCTGGCAGGCTCGGAATGGGTTGCCGGTCCGGACAACATACTGGCCAATATCCTGTTACATGGCATTACCGGCCGGCTGACGGTCAGGGGCGCCACCTACAACGGCGCCATGCCATCGTTCAAAGACAAATTTGACGACCGTGAAATTGCTGCCGTTCTGAGCCATATCCGCGCCAATTTCGGCAACACTGCACCGCAAGTGAGCGCCAACGTGGTCCAGCGCGAACGCGCAGCGAGCAAGGCGCGGACAACGCCGTGGAATGGTGATGATGAGCTCGCCAAACTCAAATAAGGCAAACAGCGCAGGCGGCGCAGCCCGCAAGGAGACGCTCGCCGCGCTGCTGCTGGTGAGCAGCGCTGGCATCGCTGCACTCTACGATGCCACGCTGGGCTTGCGGGTGGTGGCGACCGAAGAGGGGCGCCGCCTGCAATTGCGCGAGCATCCCATCGCGCTGCCACCGACTTTGCTGTCCATGCCAAAGCCGACGGCGCTGCTCGAGAATCTGCGGCAAGATTGCCGGGTCGCCATCGTCACGTTCATGTACAGCCGCTGCAACGCCGTCTGTTCTGCACTGGGCAGCCAGTACCAGCAGATGCAGTCGCAGATCATCGCCCATGGACTGCAGCATAAAGTCCGCCTGCTCAGCGTCAGCTTTGACCCACGCGATAGCGCGCCAGTGTTACTGGCCTACGCGCGGCAGCAGCATGCGCAGAGCGCCGTCTGGCAGTTTGCCAGCGTTGCCGACGCCACACAGCGCCAGCGCCTGCTGTCATCGATGGGCATCGTCGTCGTGCCGGCCCCGCTGGGCGAATTTGTCCACAACGCGGCCTTCCACATCGTCGATCCGGGCGGCCGCCTTGGTCGCATCGTCGACCTTGACGAGCCGGACGCTGCGCTGCGCTATGCGCTGGCAACGGCGCACGCCTGGTGACGCACCGGCGCACGCGACGTCTGGGGGTGGGCGCCCTGTGCTTGCTGGCCAGTGCCCTTGCACACCGATGGCTGGAGGGGGCGATGCTCAGCCATATGTTGCTGCAGCTGCCAGCGATCACCGTCGCCGGCTCGCTGCTGTGTGGTAACGCACCCTGCCTGCGACGGCTGGCGCCATTCGACGCCCACGGCTTGAGTGTGTTGAGCGCAGCGCTGTTCGCCAGCGCCTACTGGATGATCCCGCGCGCGCTTGAACTGAGTCTCACCAGCAGCCTGTCGGAGTCACTCAAATTCGCCACCCTGTTCGCGCTGGGCGCGGCGCTACCGGGGGCCATCGAACGCGCCAATGTCATCATCGAGCTGTTTTTCATGGGAAACTTTTGCGCGATGACCGCCATTGTCGGCCTGCTCTACCAGGACCAGCCCAGGCAATTGTGCAATGCCTACCTGCCCGATGACCAATCGATGACGGGAAGCGCCCTGGTCATCGCAGCGTGCGCGCTGGCGCTGCGCTGGTGCGTGCAGCAAGTGCGTGCAGCAAGTGCGCCAGCTGCCGATGGCCAGGCGCTTAACTGACTGCAACCGCGTTGCCCCTGCGCTGCATGATCTCCCCCAATACCTTCAGCGCCGCCTCGGTGCGCAGGTCGCCCGGATGGCCCAGATTGATGCGCAGGTGATGGCTGTAGCGGTGATCGGCCGAAAACAGCTGGCCCGGCGCAATGCCAATCCCCCGCTGCACTGCCTGGCGGTGCAGCGACAGCGCATTGATGTGGGCCGGCAGCTCCACCCAGACAAAGTAACCGCCCTGAGGACGGGTCACCTTGGTTTCGGCGGGAAAGTATTGCTCGATCGCCCGTAGCGCTGCCGCCTGCTGGCGCGCCAGCGCGTGGCGCAGCGATCGCAGATGGCGCTCGAAGCTGCGCTCCTGCAGGAAGTCGAGGATCGCCAGTTGCGAAGGCAAGGCCGTCGACAACGAACTCATCATTTTATGCCGCGCCAGCGCTGCTGCAAAGCGTCCCGCAGCGACCCAGCCGATGCGGTAGCCCGGCGCCAGCGACTTCGAAAACGAGCCGCAGTGCAAGACCCAGCCATCGCGATCCCATGCCTTCGCTGGCGGCGGGCGGCGCGCACCGTGGTGCAATTCGCCGTAGACATCGTCCTCGATCAGCGCAATCTGCCGCGCCGTCAGTAGCGCAACGAGCTGCGCCTTCGCGTCGTCGGCCATGGTGCACCCCAGCGGATTCTGGAACGTCGGCATGAACCAGCAAGCCTTGACCGGATGGGCATCGAGCACGCGCCGCAGCGAGTCGAGTTCGACGCCGGTGCGTGGATGCGTGGCCACCTCGACCGCACGCAAGCCACGCCGCTCGAGCGCCTGCAGCGCACCATAGAACGCCGGCGTTTCGATGGCAACCACGTCACCGGGTTGCGTGGTCACCTCCAGCGCCAGATTGAGCGCTTCCATGGCACCGCTGGTGATCACCAGTTCCGCCGGCGCCACATCCATTCCCAGCATGCCGTAGCGCATCGACAGGCGCCGTCGCAGCGCCAGATTGCCCACCGCGAGATCGTCCACGGTGTGCCACGGATCCATGCGCCGTAGCGCCCGTCCCATGCTTACCGCCAATTGATCCAACGGAAATAGTTCAGGCGAGGGGAATGCCGACCCCAGCGGTACCAGCTCACGCTGTCGGGCTTGCGACAAGATGTGGAACACCAGCGAAGAATAATCGACCGGCATGGCATGCGCCTGCGCGATGGCGGCACGCCGCCCGGCCGCTGCCAGGGGCGCCTTGGCGCTGACGTAATAGCCGGAGCGGTTGCGCGCCTCGACGTAGCCCTGTTTTTCCAGCAGATAATAGGCGGAAAACACGGTCGATGCGCTGACCCCGCGCTGGCGTTTGACCTCGCGTACCGATGGCAGGCGGTCGCCCGGTTTGAGGTGCCCGGCGTCGATCCGCTGGGCCAGTTCATCGGCATATTCCTTGTAGCGGATCACCCCTCCCCCCCCTCTCGTGCCGATCGCCTGACACGCTCGTTTTCGGCCATTCTGACTCTGGACATCGATCAAGATTAACATAAGAGCCATATTGCATCAATGACCAAACTTGACCGCCACGCTGTTGCCCAGACGCTGCCGCGGTGCTGTCCGCCGTGATACGCCTGCGCGCAGGCGATTCTGAGCCTGTCGGCCGCCCCGGCAATTCGCTACAGTGCGGCCATCTGCCTTCACCTGAGACGCTTTTTTTGATGCCTATGCCACCGATCCTGCGCACCGCCGAGGGCCTCACCCTCCACCTCCACGACTGGCCCTGCGCCGCCCCGCGCGGCACGCTGCTGCTGGTGCACGGCCTGGGCGAGCATGGCCAGCGCTACCATGAACTGGCCGCTGCTCTGAACAGCTGGGGCTGGAGTGTGATCGGCTACGATCACCGTGGCCATGGCCGCAGCGACGGCGCGCGCGGGCGCATCGACCATGACGACGCCCTGCTGGCCGATCTGGCCGTCGTCATCGACGCGGTGCGCGCGCGCTGCGCCAGTCCGCTGGTGCTGCTCGGCCACAGCATGGGCGGGCTGATCGCCGCCCGCTTCGTCGCCGAAGCGCTGCGGCCGCCGCCGCAGCAGGCAACATGGTCGCGCGCCGTCGATGCGCTGGCGCTGTCGTCGCCGGCGCTGGCCGCCGACACCAGCGCCGTGCAAAAAATCATGCTGGCCACCCTCGGCCTGTTGGCGCCGAATTTCAGCATGGGCAATGGCCTGAAACCTGAATGGGTCTCGCGCGAGAGCGCCGCCGTCAAGGCCTACCTCGCCGATCCGCTGGTGCACGACCGCATCACGCCGCGGCTGGCGCGCTTCATCCTCGACGGTGGCGAACTGGTGCGCTCGCTGGCACCGCGCTGGCACCTGCCCACCTTGCTGATGTAGGCCGGCGCCGACCGCTGCGTGGCACCACGCGGCAGCGCCGCCTTCGCCGCGGCGGCGCCCGCCGGCGTGGTCGCGGCGCAATGCTTCGACGGCTTGTCGCACGAAATTTTCAACGAGCCCGAACGGCGGCAAGTGTTCGCCTGCCTGGCGGCATGGCTGCACCAGCGCGCCTGACGACTAGCCCGAACAAGCACGATCCAGTTCCTGGCGGCATCACCTGATACGCCTTCGCCACCGCCTTTCTGATCCTGTCAAGAAAGACGGGGCAGCGCCAATATGGGGCTCAAGCAACAGCCGGCACGCGCCACCGTCGGCACCCATGAAGACCGTGAACCCACCACCATGCAAACCCATCCTGCCAGCACTGCACCGCCTGAACTGCCGGCGCCGCCACCATCGGCACCGCTGGCCGCAGTGGCGCGGGTAGCCGCTGGCGTGCTGCTGGCACTGACCCAGGGCTTTGGCCTGCATCTGGTCAACAACAACCTGGCCGACGTCCAGGGCTCGCTGGGCGCCACCCTGGCCGAGGCCGGCTGGCTGACGACCGCCTACTTTTCGACCGGCTTGTGGGCCACCCTGCTAATGACCAAAATACGCCTGCATGTCGGCTTGCGCGCGTTCACCGTCGTCAGCCTCTGGCTGTTTCTGGCGATCAGCGCCTTGCACCTGCTGACCGACAACCTCGCCTCTGCCATTGCGGTGCGCGCTGCGCTGGGCGTGGCCGCCGCGCCGCTCAGTACCCTGGCCGTGTTCTACATGATGGAAGCGATGCCGCAGAAACTGGCGCCGCTGGCACTGCTGATCGGCTTCGCCTGCCTGCAACTGCCGGGGCCATTGAGCCGCGTGATCGCCCCCGAGCTGCTGGCGGCCGGCCGCTGGCATGGGCTGTTCCTGCTCGATGTCGCGCTGGCCTTGCTCAGCGTGGCTGCCATCCACGCCCTCCCCCTCGCAGCGCAGCCGCGCAAACCGGCGCTGGAACGGGGCGACCTGCTGCCGTTTCTGTTGTATGCCACCGGCCTGGCCCTGCTGTGCGTGACCCTCTCGCGCGGCCGCCTGGCCTGGTGGACCGACAGCGCGTGGCTGGGCTGGTGCCTGGCCCTGGCCATCGGCGCCATTGCGTTGTACGCCATCATTGACCTGCACCGCGCCAATCCGCTGCTCGACCTGCGCTGGCTGTGCAGTCCTTATATGCTGCGCTTCGTGCTCGCCGTGCTGCTCTTTCGCATCGTTCTGTCAGAGCAAACGCTCGGCGTGGTCGGCCTGCTGCTGGCACTGGGCCAGTCCAACACGCAAATGCGCACGCTGTTCACCCTGGCCAGCATCGGCCTGCTGGGCGGCTTCGCCCTGTCCATCGTGGTGGCGGCCAGGCGCGGCGTGCCGCTGCTGTCGGTCCTCGCGGTGGTGCTGGTGCTGCTGGCCGCATGGATCGATAGCGATGCCACCGCCCTGAGCCGACCCGAACAGTTTTACTTGAGCCAGACGCTGCTGTCGGTCGGCCTCGGCCTGTTTTTTGCCGCCTCGCTGCTGCAAGGCCTGGGTCCGGTGATGGAAGACGGCGGGCGCCAGCTGGTGAGCTTCCTGGCCGCCTACAGCGCGGCGCAGTTCCTCGGCAGTCTGCTGGGGTCGGCCCTGATCAACACCCTGATCGCGCAGCGCCAGTCGTTTCATTATGCGGCGCTGGCCGAACATCTGGCGTTTGGCGATCCCCAGGTAACGCTGCGGCTGGCCCAGCTGGCCGGTTCGGTGGCACGCGTGGTCAGCGATCCCGCCGCCCGCGCCCAGCAGGGCCTGGCGCTGCTGCAGCAGCAAGTGAGCCGCGAAGCCATCGTCCTCGCCTACAACGATCTGTTCGCCTACACAGCCGTGCTCGCCGGAGCCATGTTTTTATGGCTGAGCGTGCTCGCCATGCGTGCGCTGCGCCGCCAGTCCGTCTGATCCCCTTTCCTTCATCACCATGAAAAAACTCCCCCATATTCCCCATCTCACCAGCATCCTCATCGCCGCCATCGCCCTGCTTGGTGTCGCCCTCGTGCTGCATGCATGGCAGTTGCCACCCTTTCACGGCGCCATCGAATCGACTGAAAACGCCTACGTGCGCGGCAGCGTGACGGTGATCGCGCCGAAGGTCGACGGCTATGTCGCCGAAGTGCTGGTGCGCGACTTCGCCACCGTCGAGGCGGGCCAGCTGCTGGTGCGGCTCGATGACCGCAACTTCAAACAGCGGCTGGCGCAGGCCAGCGCCACGCTGGCAGCGCAGCAGGCCAACCTGGCCAACGTGGCGCAGGCGCGGCGGGTACGCGAGGCCGGTATCAGCAACGCCCAGGCGCAACTGGCCGCCGCCGAAGCGGAGCGGGCGAATGCCGCCGCCCAGTTCGGCCGCGCCAAGGCGGACGAGCGGCGCACGCGGGTGCTGGCGGTCGATGGAGCGGTCTCCCAGCGCGAACAGGAACAGGCCGACAGCACCCTGCGCCAGGTCGAAGCGGCGCAGCGGCTGGCCGATGCCCATGCCGCCCAGGCACGCGCCGCCGTCGAGGTGGCGCGGCAGGAATTGCGCTCGGTCGACGTCAACCAGCAAGCCATTGAAGCTGCCATTGAGGGCGCCAAAGCGAGCGTGCAGCTGGCTGAAATCGATCTCGATAACACCCGCATCCGTGCGCCGCGCGCTGCCAGCGCCGGTGAAATCGGCGTCAAGCTGGGCCAGTACGTCACGCCCGGTACCCAGCTGCTGGCGCTGGTGCCGTCGCAGGTATGGGTGGTGGCCAACTTCAAGGAAGCGCAGACCACCCGCATGGCGCCCGGTCAGGCGGCGCAGCTGCAGGTCGATGGCCTGGGTAATGCGCGCCTGAAGGGCCGCGTCGAACGGCTGGCGCCGGCCATGGGTTCGGAGTTCAGCGTGCTGCGCGCCGACAATGCCACCGGCAACTTCACCAAGATCGCCCAGCGCCTGCAGGTGCGCATCACCGTCGATGCCAGCGATCCGCGGGCCAGCCGCCTGCGTCCCGGCATGTCGGTGATCGCCGCCGTCGACACCGGCTCGCCACAACCATGAAGCGACCGTTCACCCTGGTGGCCTGCGCGCTGGCCGCGCTGATCGCACTGGCCGCCTGTGCCACGCGCCCTGCTCCCGCCGCCAGCGCCCGGGCTGCCGCCAGCGCGCCCGCCGCCTGGCGCAACACGGCAAGCACGGCAAGCACGCCAAGGGCGGCGCCAGTGCAGCAATCCTGGTGGCAGTGCTTTGGCGACGCCACCCTGGCCCGCCACATCACCGAGGCGCTGGCGCGCAACGACGATCTGCGCCAGGCCGCCGCCCGCGTCGCCGAAGCGCGCGCGATGGCGGCGGCGCAGCACGCTGCCTTCTGGCCCAGCCTGGACGCCGGCGCGGTCGCCCAGCGTTCCAAGGCCATCAGCGACGTCACCCTCAAGCCCTACCAGTCAAGCGCGCACCAGGAACTGTTTCAGGCGGCCTATGAAGTCGACCTGTGGGGCCGCATCGATGCCCTGGCACGCGCCGCCGATGACAACCAGGAAGCCAGCCGCGCCGCCCGCGACAGCGTCGCCCTCGCCGTGGCGGCCAGCGTCGCCCAAGCCTACGTCGGCCTGCTTGAACTCGATGCCCAGCTCGATCTGGCCAGCCGTCAGCTCGACTCGCGCGAGCGCACCCTGATGCTGGCGCGGCAGCGCCGCCAGCAGGGTTACACCGGCGACCTCGACCTGGCGCAGGCAGAGGCGGAACGCCATGCCGGCGCCCAGGCGCTGCCGCAGTTGCGCCGTGCGCTCGAACGCCAGCAGGCGCAGCTCAATGTGCTGCTGGGGCGCGCGCCCGGGCCGGTCGAGCGCGGCGGCGCGCTGGCCGCGCTGCACGCCTGCGCCCTGCCCGACGCCGGGCTGCCATCGGCGCTGCTGCGGCGCCGCCCCGACATCGTCGGCGCCGAGCTGCAGGTGGCCGCCAGCGACGCCCAGCTGGCCGCCTCACGCACCCAGTGGCTGCCGTCGCTGCGCCTGAACGCCAGTCTGGGCCAGGTCGAATCGAGCGTGCTGCGGGGCGACCCGTTCACCATCTGGAGCCTGGGTGGCAGCGTGCTGGCGCCGATATTCAATGGCGGCCGGCTGCGCGCCCTGGCGCAGGCGGCTGAAGCACGCCGCGACCAGGCGCTGGCGGCCTACCAGCGCACGGTACTGGGCGCCTGGGCGGAAGTGGAAGTGCAGCTCAACAGCCACGCCCAGGAGCAGGAGCAGCTGGGCGACGCCCTGGCCCAGCGCCGCGCGCTGGCCGAGACCTTGCGCATCGCCCAGCGCCGCCGCCAGGAAGGGTATGGCTCGGCGCTCGATGAACGGCTGGCCGAGCGCAATGTATTGGGCGTCGAGCAAGCCGTCATCGGCCAGCAATCGGCGCTGTTGCAAACACAGGTGGCGCTGTTTCGCGCGCTGGGCGGCGGCTGGTCGCCGCAGTCACCATGATGCGCTGGCTGTCCGGGCTGTCCGGGCTGTCCGGGCTGTCCTATCTGCTGCGCCACGCCGGCGCCGCCCTGCTTGTGCCACTGGCGGCCTGCTCCAGCGCGCACTATGCGATCAACCCGCCACTCGCGCGCGTCGAACCGCAACAAGGCTACCGGTTGCAGCGTTTTGTCGCCCAGGAGCCGCAAGACAGCCTGCTGCTGCACGTGTCGTTTTCCGGCGGCGGCCTGCGCGCGGCGACGCTGGGACTGGGCGTGCTGGACGAATTGCGCGCCACCCCGATCGACTGGGACGGCCGCCAGCAGCGCCTGTTCGACCAGATCGACATCGTTTCCGGCTTATCGGGCGGCAGCATGCTCGTCGGTGCGCTGGCGATGGGCGGCGAAGCGGGACTGGCGCCGTTCGAGGCGGCCCTGCTGCACGGCGCCGCGCAGTCGGCATTTACCCGCAGCCTGCTGGCGCCGGCCACCTTGTGGCGGCTCAGCTCACCCCACTATGGCCGCAGCGACGCCTTCGAGCAGTTTCTCGACGAGCGCCTGTTCCACGGCACCACCTTCGCTGACCTCAGCGAACGCCCCCGCAAACCGTTTGCCGTGATTTTTGCGTCCGACATGGTCAGCGGCGGCCGCTTCGAATTCGTCCAGGAGCAGTTCGATTTTCTGTGCAGCGACCTCGGTGGCGTCAAGCTGGTGCGCGCGGTGGCGGCGTCCAGCGCGGTGCCGCTGCTGCTGAGCCCAGTGACCTTCTGGAACCATGTGGGCGACCCGCGCCGGCCAGACTGCGGCGCGCCACTGCTGCGCCAGGCCGCCAGCGCGCAGGGAGCGGCGGCCAACAGCCGCCGCCTGGACGAACTGGAGAGCTACCGCGAGCTGGAAAGCGACGGCGCAGCGGCAGGGCCGCGCCGTCCGTTTATTCACGTGGTCGATGGCGGACTGGACGACAACGTCAGCGCGCGCGGCCCCACCGACTACATCGGCCAGTTCGGTGGCATCGTCAGCAGCGCGCGCTTTGCCGGCTACGGCAGCTTGCGGCGCGTGGTCTTCATCGTCGTCAACGCCGAGACCAGCGCGCGCGCGCCCGAAGACCGCAGTGCCCGGGTGCCGGGACCGCTGCGCACCGCGCTGGCGCTGGCCGACATCCCGATCAACCGCAATTCGGCCACGGCGCTCGACCAGATGCGCGCGACGATACAGGCCTGGCGCCTCGAAGTGAAGCAGGCGCAGGCACGCGGCGAGGACACACCGTTCGCCAGCGACATCGCGTTCCACCTGATCGAAGTGGGCCTCGATGCCGCCGACCCGGCCCTGGCTGAACGGCTCAAGGCCATCCCCACCACCTTGCAATTGCCCGAAGCCGACATCGCCGTGTTGCGCCAGCACGCCCGCCAGCGGCTACGCGCGTCGCCGCAGTTTCGCGCCATGCTGCGCAGTCTGCAACCCGCCACCGCCCAGGAGTAAGCTGCCATGACTAGCATCCCGCCGTGGCTGATGCCGGGCCTCGACATTGTCGGCAACATGACCCTGGCCATGCTGCTTGGCTGGGTGGTCGGCTACGAGCGCTATTTCAGCGGCCGCGCGGCCGGCAGCCAGGTGTATTGCCTGGTCAGCGCCACCTCGGCCGCCGTTACCTTGTTGGCCGGCTATCCGACGCTCTGGTATGGCGGGGTCGAGGTGGCGCCAGGGGCGGCCGATCCGACCCGCGTGATCGGCGCCATCCTGACCGGCATCGGCTTTCTCGGCGCCGGCCTGATCGTGCAGAGCGGCCTGAATGTGCGCGGCCTGACCACCGCCGCGTCCATCTGGGGCGTGGCGGCGCTGGGCATCCTGGTCGGTGTGCGCTTTTATGTGCCGGCAATCGGACTGGCGGCGCTATTTGTCATCGCCGTCGAATTGCTGCCGCGCTTCGAGCGACGGCTGCCCGCCCGTTCGGCTTTTTCCAGCACCATCCGGTTCCGCGAAGGCTATCAGCCGCAGGTGGAGACGGTACTCGACTACCTGTCGCAACGGGGCCTGCGCATGCCGCCCGATTCGATGACGCTCAAGTTCAATCACCAGCGCTTCGAACTCGAGTGCCTGATCTTCGCCAGCGACGCCTGGCGCTCCGCGGCGATGAGCGAGGTCGCCCTCGAGCTGGCGGCGCTGCCGGCCGTCGATTCCTTCGTGATGACGCGTTCGAGCCGCGCCTAATTCAGAGGGCCCCTTATCAGAGGGCCCCTTACAGGCTGGCTAGCCGTTCGAGCGCGCTGGCCAGGGTGGCGTCCTGCTTGGCGAAACAGAAGCGGATGGTATGCTGGGCGAAGCCATCGCCGTAAAACGCCGACAGGGGAATCGCCGCCACTCCCACCTCGGCAGCGAGCCACTGGCAAAACGCCGCCTCGTCGAGCTGCCGTTCGGCCACCTTCAGGCCAGAATAATCGACGCATTGAAAATAGGTGCCTTCGCACGGCAGCAGGCGAAAGCGGGTGTTGGCCAGGCCGGCGCGAAACAGGTCGCGCTTGTGCTGGTAAAACGCCGGCAGATCCAGGTAATGCGCAGGGCTGGCCATGTAGGCGGCAAAGCCGTGCTGCATCGGCGTACTGACGCTAAAGACGTTGTATTGATGGACCTTGCGAAATTCCGCCATCAAGGACGCCGGCGCCGCCACATAGCCGACCTTCCAGCCGGTCACGTGGCAGGTTTTGCCGAAGCTGGAAATGACGAAGGCGCGCGCCGCCAGGCCGGCAAAACGGCTCACGCTCTGGTGCGGCGCACCGTCGTAGACCATGTGTTCATAGACTTCATCGCTGATGACGATCACCTCGGTGGGCGCCAGCAGTGCCTGCAGCTGCAGCATCTCGGCGGCCGTCCACACGGTGCCACTGGGGTTGTGCGGCGTATTGATGATGATGGCGCGCGTGGCCGGCGTCAGGGCGGCGGCGATGCGCCCGAAGTCGGGGCGGAAGCTGCCAGCGTGCAGCGGCACCCGCACCGCCACGCCGCCAGCGAGCGCGATGGCCGGCACGTAGCAGTCATAGCACGGGTCGAGCACGATCACTTCGTCGCCCGCCTTGACGATGGCGAGCATGGTGGTCATCAAGGCCTGGGTGGCGCCGGCGGTGATGGTGATGTCGTCGACAGGCGAATAGCGGTGGCCATACACGGCGCCGATCTTGGCCGCCACCGCCTGCAGCAGCGCCGGCACGCCGGCCATCGGCGCGTACTGGTTGTGGCCCGCCTGCATGGCGGCGCCGACCGCGTCCACCAGCGCGCTGTCGCAATCGAAATCGGGATAACCCTGCCCCAGATTGACCGCCCCGTGGCGGGCCGCGAGCGCCGACATCACGCTGAAAATGGTGGTGCCGACGGCAGGCAGTTTGGTCGCCACGGCAGGCGTGCGCAAGGGGGCGGTCATGATGGCGCTTTCGGTTCGATGGACGAGCGTCATTATGCGCGATAAGCAAAGCGCCGATCAAGCCGGGGGCTATGGCAGCACGGCCAGGGAAGCACTGGTTAATTCAAGACGGCGGCCTCGGCACACGAAAAAAGCGCCCAGCTGCGTTGCAAATCCTCGCCATGCCCCGGCATGTCTGCGGTATTGCGCTCTGCCGGGCTGCGTTTTCGTAAAAATTC
The DNA here is from genome assembly GCF_049896725.1 of Massilia sp. PWRC2. Taxonomy (NCBI): domain Bacteria; kingdom Pseudomonadati; phylum Pseudomonadota; class Betaproteobacteria; order Burkholderiales; family Oxalobacteraceae; genus Massilia; species Massilia sp. PWRC2. The sequence continues at coordinate 49,488 of NZ_JAFCUW010000010.1, read as the reverse complement.
TTTCGTGACCGATTCCATCCGCCAGAATAAATCAGTGCCTCCCTAGCGCTGCGCCGGCAACTGGGCGGCGACGAACGCCGCCAGTTCCGGCGTCAGGTCGCCTGCTGCGTTTGCGCGGCGGAAGGCCTCGATGGCGTCGGCGCTGCGGCCATCGGCGCGCAGCGCCAGGCCCAGCCCCAGCAGCCACAGGCCATGGTCAGGCGCCGTTTGCAGGGCTGCCTGGTAATGCGGCACTGCCTCGTGGTGACGCCCGCGCCGCTGCAGGGCGCCCGCCAGCAGCGCGTGGTAGGCGCCAGCCTCGCCGATCTCGCCAGCATCCACAGCCGGCAGGCTGCGCAGCAAGGTATCGATGCCATCGCCACCGGCGTCGATCTGCAGGCGTGCCAGCAGCATCGCCATCGCCGGGTGGCGCGGCTCGAGCGCCAGCGCCGCCTGCAGCTGCACCACCGCATCACTGGTGCGGCCGCCATCGAGCAGCAGGCCGACCAGGGTTTCGCGCGCGGCCATGTCGCGCGGGCGCGCCTGCAGCGCCTGTTTTAGTTCGCCAATGGCGGCCGCCTTGCGCCCGCCGGCCAGATGATCGAGGGCGCGCCGGTAGGGGCTGCCGACGCTGCCGCTGCCTTCGGCCACCGCATTGGCCGCAGCCGCAGGCGGCGGCCGGACTGCCGTCGCAGCGGCAGCGGGAGCGGGAGCAGAAGCAGAAGCAGAAGCGGTAGCAGAAGTGAGAGCAAGAGCAGGAGCAGAAGCAGGAGCAGCAGCGAGAGCAGGCGCAGTCAATGGGGCTGGCGGCGACACCAGTGGCGCCGCTGCTTGCACCGGTTCCTGCGGCGGCGCCGCTGTTTCTGCGCTAACAGGCGCCAGCACGATGGTTTTCGGCGGCGCGGGCGGCGCCGCCGCCGACGGCAGCGACGATGGCGCACTGGCCGGCCAGGTGGCCACCGCCAGCGCGCCGGCCAGCGCAATGAGCAGCAGGCGCTGGCGCAGCGGCCGCGGGCCCAGTTGCAGCATCGGCGCTGCCTGCGCTGGCAGCGGCGCCGGCGGCGCCTGGCCAGCGCGCGCATCGAGGTCCTGCAGCATGGTATTAATGACGCTCATGGCGGCTCCATCGGGCGGTGCGCTGGCGCGATGCCTGCAGGCGCGGGGTGAACAGGCGCACCAGCACTTCTGCCAGCGACCAGCGAGGCGGCCGCGCGCCCGGCGTATCGCGGGCGGCGCCAACGACGTCGGCCAGTTCGACCGTGCTGCGTCCGAGCCCGTAGGCCAGCATCAGCGCCTTGTGCGCCACGATATTGACCAGCCGCGGCACGCCGCCGCTGGCGCGGTACAACGCCGATACGGCAGCGGCTGTAAACAGGCTGCTGTCGGCGGCACCCGCCGCTGCCGCCACCCGCAGGCGCTGCGCCAGGTACGCGGCCAGGTCGGCGCGCTGCAGCGGCTCGAGGTGGTAATGAAAGCTGATGCGCTGGGCCAGCTGGCGGATGCCGGGAACGGCCAGGTGCGCATCGAGTTCCGGCTGGCCGAACAGCACCACCTGCAGCAGCTTGCGCTTTTCCGTTTCCAGATTGGTCAGCAGGCGGATCGCTTCGAGCGTCTCGAGCGGCATGGCCTGCGCTTCATCAAGGCACAGCAGCACGCGCCGGCCCTCACCGGCCAGCGCCAGCAGGCGGGCGGTGAGCGCCTTGAGCAAGCGGTGCTGGTCGACTTCGGCACCGACGGGGTGCCCGGCGCCACTGTCGAACAGCAGCCCCAGTTCATCGGCGACCGCCAGCAGCAGGGTGCGCGGCGCCATCGATGGATTGGGGATGTAGGCGATCACAAAGGCGTCGCCCACGCAGGCCATGAACTTGCGACACAACAGCGTCTTGCCAGTGCCGACTTCACCGGTGATCTTGATAAACCCTTCGCCGCTGCGCGCCGCCACCAGCAGGGTATTGAGTGCCGACTGCGCGTGGCGACTGGCGAAAAAATAACTGGTGTCGGGGGTCAGGCCGAACGGCATCTCGTGCAGGCGGAAGTGGCTGGTGTACATGCGCACCGACGCCCCTAGTGGCCGGCCGGATCGAGTGCGCGCATCCGCTTGCCGGTCTCGAACAGGTCCTCATTCCAGCTGCTGGCACCTTCGACGATGGTCGGCTTGATCAGCACCACCAGCTCGCGCTTCTGGTTGACCTGAGCGCGGCTGCCGAACAGCGCACCGAGCACCGGCACGCTGGCCGCGCCCGGAATGCCGGCGCGGTCGGCGCTTGACGATTGCCGCATCAGGCCGCCGATCGCCACCACCCGGCCGTCCTGGCCGCGCACCATGCTATCGATTTCCGAGGTCGACGACGCCGCCAGCGGCAGGCTCAGGTTGCCGGCGCTGCCCAGGTTGATCGACTTGGTGATGGTGCTCACCTGGCTGACCGAAGGGTGGACGTGCAGCAGGATATTGCCCTTGTCATCGATCTGCGGGGTGACATCGAGCACCACGCCGGAAAAGAACGGTTGCAGGGTGACGCTGGGGGTGACGGTGTTGCCGCCGGCGCTGGAAGCGGTGGTGGTGGTCACGCCCGTCACATAAAACTCGTCGGTGCCGATTTTGAGCACCGCCTTCTGGTTATTCATCGCCGCCACCCGCGGACTCGACAGAACGTGCACCGTGCCCTGCGACTCGAGGAAGGAAATCAGCGCAGCGAAATTACTGGTCTGAAACGCCAGGCCAAACAGCGAATTGGCAGCGCCCACCGCATTGTTGATCGAAAAGCCGCTGCTGGCCGACAGGCTGCTGCCATCGCTGATGGCAGCCGGTATGCCGCCCGCCAGGGGCAGCGGCGTCAGGCTGGCGCCCGGGCTGAGCAGGCCCGCCGTCGACCGTCCATTGCCACCGCGAAAAGACGAGAATGAGGCCCAGTTAATGCCGCTCTGGTAACCATCGTTCAATTCCACTTCGAGGATCTTCGCTTCCAGGATCACCTGGCGGTCGACCGACAGCTGGGTGGCGCGCAGGTACTGGTCGACCTGGCGCAACTGTTCCGGCATGGCGCGGATGACCAGCACCCCCGATTGCGGACTGATCACCACGCTGCGGCCGCCCTCCTTCGCGCCCGCACCGACGATGGCCTCGAGCGCCAGTTTGAGTTCGGCCCAGAAATCGCTGGCGTCGCTGGTACTGACGCTGGTCGATTCGGCGGGCTGGCCGCTGCCTGGCTGGCCGGGGGCGCCGCTGTTGCCGCTGCCGTTGTTGACGTTATTGCTGTTGTTGACGGCGTTGGCAACCGAGGTCGAGGTCACCCGCAAGCTCGACAGCCCGCGCCGGCTGCCTGTCAGATAATTGACCTGGAACATGCGCGTCTGCATCGTCAGCGGCTTGATGGCGATGCGGCTGCCATCGATGCGGTAATCGTAGCCGTACAGCTCGCGCACGGCGTCGAGCGTTTCGATCAGCGTGACGTCTTTCAGGTTGGCGCTGATGGTGCCACCGATGTCGGGATGGACCAGCATGTTGTAGCGGGTGCCGACGACGATCGAGTGAAAGAACTGGGCGGCCGGCACATTATTGAACGACACATCGAAGCGTTCTTCGAGCGCACGCCGGGCGCGCGGCAGGCGCGCCGCCAGGGCCTCGACCGCTGGCAGCAGGGCGTCAACCGAGGGGGCCGAAGGCGGCGGGGGCGATGCAAGTGGCGACCGCTGCGGCGCCTGCTGCTCCCTTTGCTGCTCCCATTGCTGCTCCCTTTGCGGCTCCCTTTGCTGCTCCCTTTGCGGCTCCGTTCGCTGCGGCGCGGCGTCGCGTGCCGCCGCCGCCGCCACTTCCCCCTTGATGGCATCGTAAGTCTCGCGCGGCGGCTGCATGCCGCTGCAGGCGGCGACCAGTGCGGCCGATCCCAGCCATCCGGCCGTAAGTGCTAATTTGTGCATGCTGATTTCACTTTGGGTGGGGTTGTAGGTCGACAGGGGGCGCTGCCACGGCGGCGGCCATGACGCTGCGCGGGAACAGCCGCAGCAGCTGGCGGCGGCCATCCTTGCGCACTTCGACATCGTTGGCGCCGATCCGCACCACGGTGGCGCCGCCGACGACGCCGCCCGGCACGACAGTGACGCCATCGATGACGGCCAGCCGGCGTCCGCCCGCTGCGCGGTCGATCAGGATCGATTGCAACAGCAGGGGCACTGCCGCCGCTGCGCTCGCTGCGCCGGTTGCAACGCCCGCCCCGGCGAACTGCGGCGGCGGCCGGGTCGGATCGGGCAGCGCCTGGGCCTGGGCGCCGCCGGCGAGGCAGGCCAGCACGCTGGCAGCGAGGGTGCGCGCGTTCATCACAGGCTGATCCAGGTGGGATCGAGGCTCAGCGTGTACATCGTCAGCGTCAGGCTGGCCTGCGGATAGGCGCCGGCGTCGAGCCGGACGCTGCCCCAAAACAGCTGGGTCGGCATGGCTTCGAGGGCCGCCATGTAGGCGACCATGTCGGCGTAACTGCCGCTCACTGCCAGCCGCACGCCGTGGCGATAGAACAGCGGCGCGGTGGCGGCGCCGTTGCTGCCGGTCGGCCCTGGCGAAGGCGACTGCGCCAGAGTGGCCAGGCTGTCGAGCCGCAGCTTGCCGTTCACCTTGAGTAACTGGGCAAGCAGGGGCGCCATGTTTTCCGGCGCTACCAGGCTCGAGCGCATGCTGCGCAGCCGTTCGGCCAGCCGCGCGCTGTCGAGGCGCACGGCGGCCAGGCGGGCGACGGCGGCGGCGTCGGGGTCCTCGGCGTGCACCAGCACGCGCTGGGTGATGTCGCCATCGATGCTGGCGATCTGCAGGTATTGCTGGCGGATTTGCTCGCGCACGGTGGCCAGCCGCAGCGCCAGCGGTTGCAGCAGCAGCGTGCCGCTGGCAACCACGATCAGCGCCGCCGCGCCAAAAAACAGCAGGGCGCGCTGGCGCAGGCCGAGCGCGTCGATGCGTTGCGCCAGCGCGGCAAAGCGCGGCTTCATCGGTGTACCTCGCCCGCCAGCGCGCTGTCGGCGATCGCCTCGGTGCTGCTGTCGAGGGTGAATTCGACAAAGCTGACGCCGCCCTCGCCCAGGCTTTTCGCCGGTCCGATGCGCAAACCGGCAAAGCGCCGGCCCTGCAGCAGCGGTTCGTGCCCCAGCTGCTGCAGATAGGCGGGCACGCGCGCCGCTTCGAGCGCCCTGCCCTGCAAGCCAATGCCGCCGTCGGCGCCGTCGATGCGAATGGCGGTCAGCCAGACGCCCTCCATGGTTTGCCGCGCCAGCGCCTTGAACACATCGGCATAGCCAGCCTTGTTGCCCAGTTCATCGCGCTCGATGGCGCGGGCGGCGTCGCGCAGCAGGGCTGACTTGGCTTCCTGGCCGCTCAGCTCGGCAGCGAGGGTCTTGCTGCGCTGGCGCGGCGCGTAGTCGACATTGACCTGGTCGAGCCGTGCCTGCTCGCTGGCCAGGCGGGCGGCGCCGGCCACGGCGATCCGCTCGAGCACGATGCCGTTGTATTGCCCGACCAGTGCCAGCAGCATGCAACCGAGCAGCAGCAGCGTCAACGCGCGCGCCATCGCCAGCGTGCAAAACAGCGTCGTTCGCGGCTGAAAGCGGGGATTGATCAGGTTGATCTGCTGGCCCATCCCGGCAGCAGGCAGCACCGCCTCCTGCCGCAGGGCGGCGCCGAGGGCGAGAAAAAAGCGCTGCTGCTCGGCCAAGTCGAGCAGCAGTGGCACCCGTGCCAGGTCGAATACCTCGTGCAGATCGAGCGCATGGACGGCAGTGTAGAGATTGCGGCCCAGATAATCGGCCAGCCCCTTGACGGCCGACGGCGCCAGCACCAGGCGCGATAGCGCAATCGTGTGGAACTGCCGCTCGAAATGGTCGAGCGAGCGTTGCAGCAGCAGGGTCAGCTTGTCAAACACCGGGTGGCGCTGCTCACCGGCGGCGCCCGCTTCGATGTCAGCGCTGGCGGCGCTGACAGCAGCACTGGCCAGCTCGTCGCTCAGCTCGCTAGCTGCCTGCAGCAGATCCGCCAGCGTCACTTCGAGCCGGCGTGCCAGGTACAGCTGGCCCTCGAAGGTGACCGTCAACAGGCACCCGCTGGCACCGAACGACAGCATGGCCAGGCCGCGCCCCGGCTCTTCCAGCAAAGCCGCAATATTCCTCTGGGCCATTTCCGGCACATCGATGGCGGCCAGTCCCAGGCGCGCCGTCGTAAACAATGTTTGCCGCGCTTCGATCACGCTGTTGCGGGCAGCGACGGCAAACATGCTGTTGCGCTGGCCACCCGCGCGGTCGAGCGGCACGCCGAGGACGTCGATGGTGGCATCGTCGACGGCGTAGTCGAGCATGTCCTTGAGCATCCAGCGCACCGCCGTTTTCAGCTCGTCGGCCGGCACCGCCGGGGCGTCGAGCGACAGCATCTGGTATTCACCCGGCGCCAGCAGGCAGCTGCTGCGGTACTGGCCCGCCCGCATCTGCTTGCCAATCCGCTCGAACGCCTCGGCGCTGGCGGCGGCGTCGAACCAGGCCGCTGCCTTCACCTGCGCCAGAGCACCCGGGCGGCGCACCACCACGGCGGCGTGGACACCGTCGGCGCCAGCGGCCAGTGCCAGCGAGCCATCGGCATGACGGGGTTTTCTCAGAAATCCCATCGACGCCCTCCTGCAAGCGGGGCGCCGCCATCGTGCTGTGTGTGCATCATCAATAGACCTCGCGACTGTAAATGAGCGGGCTGCTGAACACGCCGAACACGGCGCGCCCGCCGGTGCTGGGCAGCCACGCCGGGCTGCCCAGCTTGAACTGGGCACTGCCGGTATTGCCAGCGCCGGGGGCTTTCAGCCAAAAGGTGCCGACACCGGCCAGCAGTGCCACGCTGTTGCTGTTCACCGGTGCCAGCACGGCCGTCTTGCAGGGCGGTCCCAGATTTTTCAGGCAGCTGGAAAAGCTGATGGTCGCTGGCAGCACACTGCTGGCGTTGTCGACGCTGCTCGTTTCCCAGCGCCGCGCCGCCGTCCAGTACTGTGCTTCGAGGCGCACGGGCAAAGTCAGCAGTTCCGAACCATAAGGATTGCCCAGCGCCAGACGGCCGGCGACGATCTCGATGGCGCCCTCGCTGCTGGCCGCCGGCGGCGGCCGGCTTGAGCTGATGACCACGCTGGCCGCGCCGACGTTCTCGCTGGCGCTGGCGCGCAGCCAGATGGCGGTCGGCACGCTCCAGTTGTTGGCCCGCGGCGCACTGTCGCTAAACGGATTGGGCAGGCTGTAGACGGGCGTTGCGGCCAGGCTGGCGCCGGCGGCGATGCTGTTGGCGGTTAGCAGGCCAGCGCCGGGGTTGACGCTGCCGGTGCCGGCGCTGCTCCAGGCCGACAGCGTGATGGGGCGCGCCAGCACCCCGCCATAATTGAGCAGCGCCGCGCCGCCCGCTGCCATCGGCTTGACGGTGACGCCGAATGCCTGGCCCGCATAGGCCGCTGTTGTCACGCCGGCCGCACACTGCATGTGGTCCAGGCACGCCATGGCGCCACTGCTGACGGTGTCGAAGTGGTCGGGATAGAAGCGGCCGACGTTCAGCGTCGTAGCGGGCACGGCGCCGGCGCCCAGGTAGTCGCCGCTGGCCAGTTGCGGCGTAACCGCCACGATACCGAGTTCGTCGGCGGCAAAATCGCTGCGACTAAAGACCCCGCCGGTGACCAGCGCAAAGCTGGTCGCGCCCAGCGTCGGCAGCTTGCGCATGGCGGCGCGCGTGGCAGCGTCGGCCGGCAACTGCACATCGAGCCGCAACAGCGCCCCTTCACTGCCGAAATTGGGCGCCACCGCGCCGCTGCTGGTCAAGGCGGCCGCCTTGATGGTGAAGGCCTCGCCGACTCGGGTAAAACCGCTGTCGGCGCCCTTGGCCACGGCCGGCATGGCGGCGCCGTCAGCGTTGCGGGTGACGGCGCTGATGGCCAGACGCGCCGGCTTGACGACGAAGGCGGCAGAACTGGCGGTGGCGCCGCCAGCGTCGCGCAGCATCAGGGTCACCTGGCCGACGTCGGCGTAGCTGAAGGTGGGCACGCTCATGCTGGCGCTGGCGGCGCCGGCCTTGAAGGTGAGGTCAAACGGCGCCGACCAGCCGCTGCTGCCGGGGGGGACGCCGTGATCACTGCACAGGGGCAGCGTCACCCCGGCGTAGCTGGCGGCCACCCCTGCATGACTGGCCGGGTTGACGCAGCCGAGGGCAAAAGACAGGCGCACGGCGGTCGTCGTCGCTGGCGCGTTCGGCACGCCGCCGGCCAGCATCGTCACCCAGGCAGTGGCGGCGCTGCCGGCCACCGGCGCCTGGGTGGGGAAAGCGGCGCAAGTCTGCCCTGGCGCACCGAAGGCCTTGCCGCTGACGCACTGGGCGGTGGTGAACGCGTAGCTGACGCTGGCGGCGCGCACCGGCAGGCAGATTAACAGCAGCAGCGCCAGCGCGCGCAAAGCGGCCTTCACAGGCTGACCTCGAGGCGGCGCTGCACGTACTCGGGACTCGATAGCGGATTCGGGCAACTGCCGCCGGCCGGCTGCAGATTGCAGGCGGTGGCGCCGATCACCCAGCGGTCGAGCGCGGCCGCCACCGGCGGCGCCAGCGTGCGCAGCCTCACGCAAGTCACCGTGACGGTAAAGCCATTGAGACTGCTGGTGGCCGGCAGCGCGAACGAATAACTGGGGTCGCAGCGGCGCGTCGGTGTGCGCAGGTTTTGGTACAGGCCCCACTCGATGCCGGCGCGTGCAGCCTGATAGGCGCGCGCGCCCTGCACATCGGCCGCCGCCGCCGCCTGGCCGGCGCTGGTGATCGACAGCAGCGCCAGCGCCAGGCTCGATAGCACCACCAGCAAAAACAGGGCGGTGACCAGGCCAATGCCGGCATTGGCCTGCTGCGCCCGGACGCCTGCGCGCAGCGCCCTCATGGCGTATTTTCCACGTGGACCTGGTGCACCAGCCGCAGCGTGGCATTCGGGCCGGCATTGGCAGCCATCTTCGGTTGCAGCTCGATGGTGATCAGCACCAGCGCGCTGCGGCGCGTGGCCAGGCTGCTGATCTCGAACTTGCAGCTGGCCACGCGCCCGGCCAGCACGGCGCGCTGGCCGCTGCTGGAACCGGCCGCGACCGGATTGCTCTGCTGGCTGGCGCTGATCGGGTAGCCCGACTGGCGCGTCAGCAGATTCGGCCCGCTCGTTTCGGGCCCGCAGTAATAGCTGACCGGCCCGCTGACGACGTGAAAGCGCCGGCTGGCCGACGGCACCGGCGGCACCTGCACGGCAAACGGATTGTCATGCAGCGTGATGGTGCTGGTGGCGTTGTCGACGCCATCGATCAAGGCGATGTTGCGCTGGCTCGCGCTGACAGCATAGGCGTCGGCCGGCGGAAAATCGGCGCCGAGGTTGTTGACCACCAGGTAATCGTGGCCCGGTTCGAGCTGGGCGCTGGTGGGCATGGCACCCACCACCGTGAAGCTGGTCTTGGTGGGATCCAAAAAATCGAGCACGGGACGGCTGTCGACGCCGTCAGCGGCATCGAGGTAACGCCCGCCCGTGCGGGTGAGCAGAAATTCGATGCTGTCCTGGGCGGCATTGACGCGAACGCTGTTCGGTAGGGCCAGGCGCAGGTCGCGTGCCATGCGGCGCAGCGCCAGGTCGGCCACGTCGAGCAGCTCGGCGCGCACCACGGCGTCGGCATAGCCCTGCACGGGCGCGCGGATGAAGACGGCGACACTGGCGCCGAGAATGCCAATGACCACCATCACCAGCACCGCTTCGACCAGGGTGAAGCCGCCTTGCGCCGGCCCGTGCATGACAGCGGGGTCGCTCATGGAATGGTCGGCGCATAGCGCGTGCGGTAGCCATCGAGCGTCAGGCTGCTGCTGTCGTAGCTGACAGTAACGCTGATGCGTAGCACCTCGCCGACATCGATGGCGCCGGCGGTGTAACCGCTGACGATGTCGCCGAGGTTTTCCGGCACGATGGTTAGGCTGGCCGTATAACCGCTCACCGCCAGCGCCACGCCGCTGGCATCGGCCAGCACGCCGCCGCTGTTGAAGGACGCCTGGGCGACGCCGGCAGCGGCGACGTAATCGTTGACGTTGTCGTAGGGGCGCGCGCCGACCGGCTCCTGGCCGGCGCCGCTGCCGCCGCCCTGGCCGAAGCGCTCGGCGATGACGCAGGCGCTCACGCTGGTGGCGGTGGCAGCGTTACTGGAGGCGGGATCGCACACGGTGTAGCGCGCCAGCTGCACTTCTTCGAGCAGGGCCTCGGCGATCATCAAGGCCTGCTTGCGGCGCAGCGGATCGGCGCTGGCGGCGGCGTTCAGGCGCATCACCTGCAGCACGGCGGCCACCGCAATCGAGACGATGACGATGAACAGTAACAGCTCGACCAGGGTGACGCCGTGCTGGCGGCCGCCAGAGAGGGGCCGCGCGCTAGTACACATAGCCGGTTTCCTGGCTGATGACGATGGCGATGCTGGCAGGGTTGCCAGTGGCGCCGGCATCGCCGCTGATCGTCAGCGCGCTGGTGACAAAGGTCGAGGCGCCGCTGGCGGCGGAGTCGCTGGCGGCGCACGGCCGGCCCAGCGCATCGAAATAAAAATAGGGGGCAGCCGGAGCGAGCGTGCGCGCCAGCCCTGCTGGCGTGCCCTCGCACAGCCAGCCGGCATCGGCGCAGGCGGCCACGGTGGCGGCGGCGCCGCTGTTCGAGCCGGCCGGCGCCTGCACACGGTTGCCGCCGTTGCAGCTGGCATCGCTCTGGTAGTTGTAGCACAGGCCCATGCGCGCTTCAGTGAGCACCACGTACACGGGGCGGTTCTGGGCAATCGCATGCTTTTGCGCGTAGCGCAGCAGGGCGCGGGACTGCTCGGCGCACGCAGCGGCGGCAAAGGCTGGCTGGTCGACAAAGCGGCCCGCTGCAATGGCGCCGAGCACGCCGGCGATGACCATCACCACCACCAGCTCGACCAGCGTAAAGCCGCCGGCCGGCGAGGCAACGCTCAGCCGGCGGCGCCAGGCTGACGCGATCAGGAGCAATTGGCTTTGGTGACATTGGTGGCGTCGATCACGGGCGCGCCGCCAGCGACGGCCGCTTCGGTGTAGGTCACGCGGCAGTTCGGGTGAGCGGCATCGGCCGCCACCGTCAGCACGGTGCTGGTGGCGGTGATGGCGTAGTCGGTGGTCGACAGGTTGCTGGAGGCGACGATGCCGGAGTTGGCCACCACGGCGGCGGTGCCGGTGGCGCCCGCAGCGCCGGCGGCGCCATCGCCACCGACATCCGGGTAGCCGTTCAGGAAAGCGATCTTGACGCCTTCCTGGACGATGGTGCTGGTGGTCGAACTCGAATTGGTGGTGGTCGAAGCGGGCGACGACAGCACCAGCCACTGGGCGCGGAACAGGGCAGCGGCGCTTTTCAGGCTGCCGGTGGCGGCCTGCATCTTGGCGACGCGGGCATCGGCGCCCAGGTCAACAAATTTTGGCAGCGCGGTGGCGGCGAGGATGCCGAGGATGACGATGACGACGATTAATTCGATCAGCGTGAAGCCGCCCTGGGCGGTCAGGCGGATGGTGCGCACGGTGCTCGAAGGGGCAAGTGCGGGGTGAATTTCGGGTTGAAAAGCAGGCATGGTCAAGCTCCATTGATGAAAGGGGATGTGCTCTGGTGCAGTGGCGCGCGTCGGTGCGGGCCGCTGGCACCGGGGGGTGATGGCAGGCGCGGGGCGGCCACGCTGCTGTAACCGTTTGGTGATGCTGTTCTGCCAGGCGGCAGGCCCGGCGACGATCAGGGCGGGATGAAAGAATCTTACCTTGATTCATAGCAATACAGACAGTGGCAGCGGCAGCAGCCGATGTCTTGCGCGCATCAGGCGCGCGGCAGCCGGCGCCCGCCGCAGCGGCCGCTACAGTGTGAAAATGACGGAAAACGTGGCCACACCGGGCCCGCGTTTCTGGCGGCATTAGCTATTGATAGTTAGTTGCATTATGGCTACACTTTTAGTGTTAAAAAGTGAGCGACGGTATCTCTAACGGGGCGCTTTGGTGCTTTAGCCGTCAAGTCCGGACGGGGCCTTGCACTTCATTCGCGCGCGCCACACCTAGTACCCGATCCTTGACAAGGAGAGTGACAGGGACCGTGCCGCCTTTGCACGGCTGCGGCAACGCTTGCCGAAATTGCGCGTGGACGAGCTCGATTAGTGACCGATGTCAACCGCCAGACTACAGCCGTGCTTACCTGGTAATTTTCTACAGCTAACGGGTAAAGCGCCGCTAGCTCTAGTGATGCAGCGCGGCCTTGCCCAGATCCCACATCGGCAGAAAAATCCCCAGCGCCAGCAACAGCACCATCGCGCCGAGGAAGGTGATCAGGATCGGCTCAATCTGGCTCGACAGCGTCTTCAGTTCGTAGTCGACCTCGCGCTCGTACATCAGGCCGATTTCATCCATCAATTCTTCGAGCGTGCCGGCCTCCTCGCCGACGGCGATCATCTGCAGCACGATGGGAGTGAACACGCCCGCATTGATACTGGTACGCAGGATGGTTTCACCGCGCTCGACGCCGTCGCGCATCTGTTCGATGCGCGTCGTCAGATAGGCATTGTCGGCCGTTTGCGCCACCACGCCAAGCGCCTGCACGATCGGCACCCCACTGCGGCTCGACAGCGCGAAGCTGCGGGCAAAGCGCGCCATGGTGCCCTTCAAAATGATCTTGCCAGCAATCGGCAGGCGCAGCTTGTAGCGGTCCCACGTGGTGCGCCCGGCCGGCGTGGCCAGCCAGGCGCGCCAGCCGACAACACCGGCCACCACGGCGGCCAGCAGCAGCGGCCAGAAGGTCACCGTAAAATTCGACGCGCCGATCAGGATGCGGGTGGTCAGCGGCAGTGGTGCGTGAAAGCTGGCGAATACCTTGACGAATTGGGGAATGACGACGATGTTCATGACCACCATCGCCAGCAGCATCGCCACCACCACGAAACTGGGATAGCGGGTGGCCGACTTGATGCGCTCGCCCATCGAGCGGTCGAACTCGAGGTGATCGAACAGGCGCAGGAATACTTCTTCAAGGCGCCCCGTCATTTCGCCCACCCGCACCATCGACAGGTAGAACGGCGAAAACACGGTCGGATGGCGGCGCATGGCGCTCGACAGTTCGCGACCGGCGTCGAGCGACTCGCGCAAGTCCTTGAGCACGCGGGCAAACGGTTTGCTGATCGCCGATTCCTGCAGGCCCGCCAGGCCGCGCATGAGCGGCACGCCGGATTTGAGCAGGGTGTAAATCTGGCGGCTAAACAGCTGCACCTCGATGGCCCCCACCTTCGGCTCGAGCAGGCGCCACACAACACCGAGCAGATCGGCGCCCGCCGCCGTCCCCGCGCGCCGGCTGACGACGATGTCGACCGGCGTGACGCCAGTGGCAAACAGCTGGTCGGCCACCTGCGCCGCGTCACTGCCTTCGAGGACGCCCTGCAGCAGTTCGCCGCGGCCGTTGCGGCCCCTGTAGTCGAACAACGGCACCGTCAATCCTCGAGCTGATTGGTGATGCGCATGGCTTCCTGCACCGTGGTGCGGCCCTGCACCACCAGCGCCACCGCATGCCGGCGCAAGGTCTCGCCAGCCATTTGTGCGTGCGCCGCGTGCAGGAAGTGGGCCGGATCGGGATGGTTGGCAGCGGCCGCCACGCTGGCTGTCATCTCCAGCAGTTCATAGACGCCGGTGCGGCCGCGGTAGCCCTGGCCGTTGCAGTGCGAGCAGCCGCGGCCGGCGTGGCAGGGCGCGCGCTCGGCCAGGTCGCCCAGCTCCAGCCGCAGCCACTGGCGCTCGGCGGCACTGGTGGCGTGGCCGGTAACGCAGCTCTCGCAGATCACCCGCACCAGGCGCTGCGCCAGCACCGCCTGCAAGGCGCTGCCGACCATATAGCGCGGCACCCCCATGTCCATCAACCGCAGCGGCGTGCTGGCGGCATCGTTGGTGTGCAGCGTTGAGAGCACCAAGTGGCCCGTCATCGCCGCGCGCAGGCCAATCTGCGCCGTCTCCTGGTCGCGCATTTCACCCACCAGCACGATGTCGGGGTCTTGTCGCAGCGCCGAGCGCAGCACGCGGGCGAACGTCAGGTCGATCTTGTCGTTGACCTGCACCTGGTTGATGCCGGGCAGGCGGTATTCGACCGGGTCTTCGACAGTGATCAGCTTTTTTTCCATCGAGTTCAGTTCGGCCAGCGCGCTGTACAGGGTGGTGGTCTTGCCGCTACCGGTGGGCCCGGTCACCAGCACCAGGCCATTCGGCCGCCGCACGATCGAGCGCAGGCGCGCCACCAGTTCCGGCTGCATGCCGATGGCGTCGAGCCGCAGGGCGGCGCCACCCTGCGTGAGCAGACGCATGACCACCGATTCGCCGTACTGGGTCGGCATGGTCGAGATGCGCACATCGACGCGCTGCTGCTTGACCTTGACGGCGAAGCGGCCATCCTGCGGCAGGCGCTTTTCCGAGATATCCAGGTCGGCCATCAGTTTCAAGCGCAGCGCCAGCGGCGTGGCCACCTTGATGTCGGTCTCGGTTTGCAGGTGCAGCACGCCATCGATGCGAAAGCGGATTTGCAGCGTGGTTTCCTGCGGCTCGATATGGATGTCGGAAGCGCGCACCTGGGTGGCATCATCGAACACCGACTGCAGCAGCTTGACGATAGGCGCCTCTTCCAGCCCCGGGGTGGCGCTCATGCTGCCAAAGTCGACCACCTCGCCCAGGTCCTGCTCCACCTCGCGCGCCAGCCCGGTGATCTCGCCAGTGCGGCGGTAAATGCGGTCGATCGCGTGCAGTACTTCGGTCTCGTTGACCACCGCCAGCTCCACCGATTTTTTGACCAGCCGGGCGATCTCGTCATAGGCAAACAGGTCGGTGGGGTCGGACATGCCGACCAGCACGCTGTCGGCATGGTCTTCCAGCAACAGTGCGCGAAAGCGCCGCGCCTGCGTCTCCGGTAGCAGGCGCACCACCGCCGGATTGGTGTTATAAAATTTCAGGTTGATGTAGGCAATGCCCAGCTGGCGCGCCAGCGCACCGGAAATCTGCTCTTCAGTGACGAAGCCATTGCCCACAAACACACGGCCGAGCTTGCGTCCGCTACGCTTCTGGTCCGCCAACGCCAGGCCCAGCTGCTCTTCCGACAGCAGCTTTTGCTGGACCAGGATTTCTCCCAGGCGCACTTTTTCGGGACGGGCCATCGAATGCTTTCAATACGCAAAATGTGTGTTGCCGCAGAGATATTTAACGCTTCAAGCATTCTAAGACAGCCACGCTGCCGGTGTACTATTCCGGAATGACTACTGCACCCCTCCCCTCCCCCGGCGGCGGCCGCCGCCGCCTGTTCCTGATGCGCCATGGCAGCGTCACGTATTTCGATGCCAGCGGCAAACCAATGCTGCCAGAAACCGTGCCCTTGAATGAAACGGGGCGCGCCCAGGCCAGCGCCGCCGGCGCCGCCTTCGCCGCTGACGGCGTCAAGTTTGACCGGGTGATCGTTTCCGGCTTGCCGCGCACCATAGAAACGGCGCAGCGGGTGCTGGCCGCCAGCGGCCAGCAGATCGCCATCGAAGCCTGGCCCGAGCTGGAAGAAATCCGTGGCGGGCGCTTGTCGAGCATTGCCGACGCCGAGCTGCGTGAGGCGTTCACCGGCGTGTTCGAGGGCGTCGTCGATCCCGCCAAGCGCTTTCTGGGCGGCGAATCGGCGGGCGAATTGATGGACCGGGTGCATCCCGCCATCGGCCGGCTGCGCGCCGACCCCGACTGGGACAGCGCGCTGCTGGTGCTGCACGGCGGCGTCAACTGCGCCATCCTGTCGCTGGCGCTGACGGGATCGCGCGTGTTTCTTGGCAACCTGGCGCAAACGGCGGGCTGCATCAACGCGCTCGACGTCGGCGTTGATGAGCACGACTGGGTGGTGCGCTTTGTCAACTACACGCCACCCCAGCCCCTGCAACTGGCGACGCGGGCGACCACGATGGAAGAGCTGTTCAGGCAATACCAGAAATCACGCCAAAGGTGATATAAAGTACCAATGAATAGTACGGTCGTGCGCTTTCATCGGCTAGAATAGGCCGGGCATCACCGCGAAAATCAGCAAGAATCAGCGAAAATCAGCGCGGATCACTTTGGGGAGACACCATGTTTGAAGAAATGATCGGTACCAAAGCGGTGGCCGAGGGCCAGCGCTTCGACACCGACGCCCTCGCCGCCTACCTGCGTGCGGCCTTGTCTGAATTTCCGCCGGGACCAGTCGAGGTGGCCCAGTTCAAGGGCGGCCAGTCCAATCCCACCTTCAAGCTGACGGTGGGCGAGCAGTCCTTCGTGCTGCGCACCAAGCCGGGCCCGGCCGCCAAGCTGCTGCCATCGGCGCACGCCATCGACCGCGAATTGAAGGTGATGGATGCGCTCAACCGGGCCGGCTTTCCGGCGCCGCGCCAGTTGCTGCTGTGCACCGACGAGTCGATCATCGGCCGCGCGTTCGTTCTGATGGAATTCATCGACGGGCGGGTGTTGTGGGACCAGTCGCTGCCCGGCATGCTGCCGGCCGAGCGGGCCGCCATCTATGACGAAACCAACCGCGTCATCGCCCAGTTGCATGCGATCGATTATGCCGCCATCGGCCTGGCTGACTACGGCAAGCCGGGCAATTATTTTGCCCGCCAGATCGAGCGCTGGACGCGCCAGTACCAGGCTTCGAGCACCGAGACCATCGCTGCGATGGACCAGCTGATCGCCTGGCTGCCGAACAACATTCCGGCCGGCGAAGCGACCGCCATCGTGCACGGCGACTTTCGCCTCGACAACGTGATCTTTCATCCGACCGAGCCGCGCATCCTTGCCGTGCTCGACTGGGAACTGTCGACCCTGGGTCACCCGCTGGCCGATTTTTCCTATCACTGCATGAGCTGGCACATCGCCCCCGGCCAGTTCCGCGGCATTGCCGGCCTCGACCTGGCGGCGCTCGGTATTCCCTCGCAGGAAGCCTATATCGCCGCCTACCAGGCCCGCACCGGTGCCGTGATCCGACCGGAAGATTTCAATTTTTATCTGGCCTACAACATGTTCCGGCTGGCCGGCATCATGCAGGGCATCATGAAGCGCTATGTCGATGGCACCGCTTCCAGCGCCCAGGCCCTGCAAAACGGCAAGGCAGCGCGGCCGATGGCGGAACTGGGCTGGCAATATGCCCAGGCGGCCATGCGCTGAGCGCCGACACCCCATACAACACAACAATAACGGAGACTGACCATGAACTTTGATTATTCCGAACGCTGCCAGCAACTGCGCACGCGCCTGCTGGCCTTCATGGACACGCACATTTATCCGAACGAAAAAGCGTTCAAGCAAGAGGTCGACCGCAACGGCGCGGAAAAGGGCAACCGCTGGATTCCTACCGAGCTGATCGAACGTCTCAAACCGCTGGCGCGCGAACAGGGCCTGTGGAATTTGTTCCTGCCGCAATCGGCGCGCGCGCCGGAGGGCTTGTCCAATCTCGACTACGCGCCGCTGTGCGAAATCATGGGCCGCGTGGTGTGGGCGCCGGAAGTGTTCAACTGCGCCGCGCCCGATACGGGCAATATGGAAACCATCGAACGCTACGGCACTGAAGCGCACAAGAAACAGTGGCTCGAGCCCCTGCTGCGCGGCGAGATTCGCTCGGCCTTTGCGATGACCGAGCCGAACGTGGCGTCATCGGACGCCACCAATATCGCCACCCGTATCGAACGCCAGGGCGACGACTATCTCATCAATGGCCACAAGTGGTGGATATCCGGCGCCGGCGATCCGCGCTGCGCCATTTTCATCGTCATGGGCAAGACCGATCCGGACGCTGCGCGCCACCAGCAGCAATCGATGATCCTGGTGCCAGCCAACACACCCGGCATTACCATCGTCCGTCCCTTACCCGTGTTCGGCTACGACGATGCTCCCCATGGCCACTGCGAAATCCTGTTCGAGAATGTGCGGGTACCGGCAGCGAACCTGTTGCTGGGCGAAGGACGTGGCTTTGAAATCGCCCAGGGCCGGCTGGGACCGGGCCGCATCCACCACTGCATGCGCGCCATCGGCGTGGCCGAACGGGCGCTCGAACTGATGTGCAAGCGCTTGAACAGCCGCGTGGCGTTCGGCAAAAAGGTGTCCGAGCAGGGCGTGTGGCGCGAGCGCATCGCCGACTGCCGCATCAAGATCGACACGGCGCGCCTGCTGACGCTGAAAACGGCGGCGCTGATGGATACCGTCGGCAACAAGCATGCGCAGGCGGAAATCGCCATGATCAAGGTGCTGGCGCCCAACGTGGCACAAGAGGTGCTCGACATGGCGATCCAGGCGCACGGCGCCGCCGGCGTCTCGGACGACTTTCCACTGGCCTCGCAATGGGCCGGCAACCGCACCCTGCGGCTGGCCGACGGCCCCGACGAAGTGCACCGCAACGCCATTGCCAAGCTCGAGCTGGCCAAGTGGACCGTGCTGGGCGAGGATGTCAGCCTGCCGGTGACGCGCAGTTAAACATCGAGCACCACCACCGCCACGCACGGCGGCGCTGGCGCCGTATCGCCGGCCTTGTCGGTCGAGCGGGGCGACGCCGGTCATCGCGCCCACGCGGGATGCGATGGTGGGTTCCGCTGATGGCATCAAGCTGCTAAGGTACAACAGCGGTACACCAGCGGTACACTAGCGGCTTGCCAAAGGGCACTTCCCCAAACGTGTTTTGAAAAATGCGAAGCCTGATGCGTTGTGCAAGCTTGTTTAATTGATTATACTCAGCAATATGCGGTGCTGAACGGCGCTTGCCGCAACCTTCACTTGTTGGGGATACGATGAACAGACCCAGGTTGTGTCAAACGTTTCTGCTGCTCGCAGCCGGCATGCATTTTGTCGGTCCGTTGGCACAGGCATCGACCGATACCGCATTTGCCAGCCCGCAGCAACGGGTCGATATCGGCGGTCGCAAGCTGCACCTGTATTGCAGCGGTACTGGCAGTACCACCGTGGTGTTTGATGCGCCATCGGGTGACGCCGGCTGGACCTGGTTCAAGGTGCAGCCTGAAGTGGCAAAGCACACCCGCGCCTGTGTCTATGACCGCGCCGCACTCGGTTACAGCGACCCGGCGGCGTGCCCAAACAGCGCGGCAAATGCCGTCGAGGACTTGCATAAAGCCTTGCAGGTCGCTGCCATCAAGCCGCCGTATCTTTTGGTTGGCAACTCCCTCGGCGGTGAAAACGCCCAGCTGTACACCTATCGCTACCCAGAGCAGGTCAAGGGTCTGGTGCTGCTTGAACCCCGCACCGAAGATGAAAATGCGCGACTCGACAAGGTCACCGGCGGCAAAATCCGGCAGATCAACGCGATGGTGAAGGCGCAGAATGCACAGTGTCTGGCCGCAGCAAAAAAAGGGTTCCAACAAGGTAGCGCAGCGCTGACCAACTGTGTGGGCGATTCCCCTGCATTCTATGGGCCGGTACGTGGCAAGGCGGTACAGTCGATCGAGACGAAGAGCGCCTACTGGCAAAGCCTGATCGACGAATACAATGCGTTCGACGCCAGCGACGGGCAACTGCGCGCCGTGCGCCAGCGCTTCGGCGATCTGCCGCTGCTGGTACTTACCCGTGGCGTGAGTCCTTTTGCGGTTCCCGGCAAACCGCACAGCGCCCTCAACAAGGCGCTGGAAGATGAAAACGCCAAGATCCACAAGGAGATTGCCGCGTTATCAAACAAGGGCACGCAACGGCTGGTGGCAGGCGCCGCGCATGTGATTCAGGCCGAGCAGCCAGCCGCCGTGGTACAGGCTGTGCTGGAAGTGCTCAAGCAGATCAATTAATCAGCAACAACAACCCACGCAGCCGGCTGGAGAATGCACTCAATGCAAACGCGCATCATCTTTTTTTTCAGCTTGCTGCTTGCGCAGGCTGCGCCTGTCTTTGCAGACGCCGCCAGTGCACCGGCCAGTGCTGCCCGTGAGTACGAAATACGGCAGACGCAACTGCTCAACGATGGCGTCAAGCTGGTCAAGGAGCGCCACCCGCAAGAAGCGCTGGACCAGTATTTTGACAAGGTCATCGCGGCCTACGAAAGCACCTATCGCGCGGGCGCCAAGACCGTTTATTGCGCGCGCAGTGCGCCGGAGAGTCTGCTGTATCTGGCGCAGGCAGCGGCCGACAAGCAGGAGGCCATGGTGGTCGGTCCCGCGTGGTGCGACGCCCATTTCCTCAGAGCGTACGCCCTCATCGATCTCGGCCGCCATGCGCAGGCCCGCGCAGCGCTGCAAACAGCCATGCGCATGGCGCCCAACAATGCCCACTATGCCTCTGAATGTGCGAATTTTTATCGGCGCGAAAAAAAATGGGATGAGGCCCTGGTCAGGTTCGAGGCGGCGGCCGCGCTCGCGCGCGATTATTCGCCCCCTCAGAGCCGCGTCATCGAGCTCGGTGAGGCGCTGCGCGGCAAAGCGTTTGTGCTGGTGGAACTGGGGCGCCTGAATGAAGCCGAAACAGTCTACAAACAATGCCTCGAGATCAATGCGGCAGACAAGGCGGCCCTTGGTGAACTGGGCTATGTGCAGGGACGGATCAAGCAAGCCAAGTTTTAAAGGAACAGAATCCGACCATGAAAATTCTCGCACTTATGATGGGTCTGGCCGCGCTGGTATTTTTTTGGGCGGCTTTCAGCGTTTTTTTTCTGAAGCAGCGACGATGCTTGCTTAAACTGTCGATCAGTCCCGTGGTTGACGACCGCCGTGTTGGCGCTTTCGCTGCGTATTACATCGCCTGTGCCATGGCTGCGCTCTATGTTGCCGCTTTGTTCTACCACGAGAACGTCTCGCATTTTATTTCTATCCCGGCAATTTGCGGGTGCCTGGTACTGTGGCGACGCCTCTTGTTACGTCGGGCATAAGCCATCGCACGATGTTTCTGGTTGTCCAAAACAGCTGCGGGACGACTGGCGCCTGTGGAAATCGACGAAAAATCAGGAAACGACCATGGTTCGCTTGCAGCGCCTATACTGGCTGGCATACGCGCCTTTTGTTGTTACCCTCGCGCTTGCAGTGCTGGGCCTGCTTTCACCATTGACCGGCATCGGCCCTGCGAGCAACGTTTTTGCGCTCAGCGCGCTCGCCGCCATCGCGCTTGGGCTGGCGGTTGGCATTGGCGCGCTGTTTCTCCCTCAAGGTGCGCGCCTGGGGTGGCGTTTGTTAATTGGTGTGATGTATGGTCCGACGGCTCTCATGTCGCTCTTGATGGCGGGCTTTTAAGGTAGCAGTAAATTAAATTTTCTTAGCCACGAAATGCGCTTGTATTCGTCCATGTCGTTTCGCCCTTGTGGCCGGAGTTTTCAGCGGCACGACTGAAAAGTCTATTCGCCCAGGCTCGCCTCAAAGGCACTGATGTCGAGTGGCCGCCCATACAGATAGCCCTGGTAATAGTCGCAGCCGAAGCTGGCCAGAATCTGCCGCTGCTCGGCCGTCTCTACTCCTTCGGCAATGATTTGCAGATCGAGATTGCGCGCCATCGCGATGATGGTACGGACGATGGCCTGGTCGCTGCTGTCATACACCAGCTCCGTCACGAAGGAGCGGTCGATCTTCAGTTGCTGCACTGGCAGGCGCTTGAGATACTGCAGGCACGAGTAACCGGTGCCAAAATCGTCGAGTGCGAAACCAATGCCCAGCGTGCGCAAGCGCTTGATGATGTCGATCACCTCGTCGACGTTTTTCAGCGTCAGGCTCTCGGTAATCTCCAGCTTCAGGCGGCCCGCCACGATGCCATGGCGCTGCACGCAGGCCGTCACCTGCTCGACAAAATCGGGCTGACGAAACTGCCGCGCGCTGACATTGACGGCCAACACCAGCCGGCACGCGCGTGGATGGCTTTCCCACCGCTTGAGCTGGGCGCAAGCCTGGTCGAGCACCCAGTTCCCCATCAGCATGATCAAGCCGGATTCCTCGGCCAGAGGAATAAAGGCGCCCGGCGCCACGTAACCGCGTTGCGGATGGCGCCAGCGCAGCAGCGCTTCAGCGCCGACGGCCCCCCCGCGGGCATTGACCTGCACCTGAAAATGCAGTTCAAACTCTTGCCGCTCGATGGCCTCGTACAGCTGGCCCTCCAGGTGCAGCCGTTCATGCGCCCCCGCATTCATCGATGGGGAAAAAAAGCGAAAGGCATTGCCGCCATCGGCCTTGGCGAAGTACATGGAGGTATCGGCATTGCGCATCAACTCGTCCATACTGTCGGCATGGTCGGGATACAGGGCGATGCCGATGCTCGCCGCGCTGCGCAGTGTGGTCGCCCCCAGCAGGAAAGGCTGGTTCAAGACCAGGTTGAGCTTTTTCGCCACCCCGATGGCGTCACTTAAAATATCGGGCCCGCGCAGGATCACCACGAACTCGTCACCACCGAGACGGGCCACCACATCGTAATCACGGATACACGACTGCAAGCGCGCCGCCACTTCGACCAGCAGGGCGTCGCCGATCGCGTGTCCCAGGGTATCGTTGACGTTCTTGAAGCGGTCGAGGTCGAGAAACATCACCGCCAGCTGTTCCGACGTGCGGCGCGCGATCAGGATCGCTTGTTCGAGATAGCGTTGCAGGTGCAGCCGGTTCGGCAGGCCCGTCAAGGCATCATGGTGGGCCAGATGAGCAATGCGCCGTTCCGATTCCTTGAACTGGCTGATGTCGACCGAACTGGTGAGGTAATACTCGATATCGCCGACGCGATCGCGCATCACCGACACCGTCATGAAAGTGGGATGAACGCTGCCGTCCTTGTGCGTTTGCCACTGCTCGCCCTGCCAGTAGCCATCGCGCGCCACCCGCTGGGCCAGTTCGCGCTGGTGTTCGGCGCTGTTGCGGCTGGAACCGAGCAGTGCCGGATGGCGGCCGACCACTTCAGCCTTGCTGTAGCCGCTCAATTTAATGAAAGCGGCGTTGACATCGACCAGCGTGTTGTTGCCATCGGCAATGGTGATGGCCTCGCCGCTAAAATTGAACACATAACCGGCCAGGCGCAACTGCTGGCGCTCTTCGCTGCGGGCGATCAGGTTGCGCACGCGGATGATCAGGGTATCGCGGTAGACCGGCTTGACCAGGTAATCGTCGGCGCCCAACTGCAAGCCACTGGTTTCATACTGTTCGGATGCGTCGGCGCTGACCAGGATCACCGGAATACCGGCCGTGCGCGGCAGCGCCCGCATGCGGCGCAACAGTTCAATGCCGCTCATGCCCGGCATCTTGACGTCGACGATGAGCAGTTTCGGCAATTCGCCCTGCTGTTCGAACAGTGCCAGCGCCGAACTGCCGCTGGTGGCCGTCTTCAGGCGGAAATCGCGCTTGAGCAGCGCGGCAAGCACGTGCAGGTTGGCAGGCAAATCGTCGACCGCCACGATCAGCGGTTTTTCAGTCACAGCTGCAGCCAGGAAATCGTTCATGGCTGGCCGTCCTGACCGCGCAGGGTCTGAAAAATCGCCAGCGCCTGCACATGCGCAAAATTGTCGCAGCAATAATGCAGATCTTTCAGCAGCGTCGCTTCGGGCAAGTCCATCCGCGACACATAGTCGAGCGTGTCCATCAAGGCGTCGGGGATCAGTTCCTGCCCTTTCACGAAAGGCGCCAGCAAGTCGAGCAGCGTGGCCAGCGACGGCGGCGACGGCGTAGCCGCCGCCGCCAGCGGTGCAAACAGCGGCGCCGGCCGCCCGGCCAGCTCGCTATGCATCTGCGCCAGCGTGGCATTCAAGGTGACGCTAAAGGCTGTCAGCGAGGCCAGTGGCGCCGCCGCTGCCAGCTGGTCGAGCAGGTGGCTGCTGACTTCGGCGAGCGCAGCAGCGCCCAGGTTGGCGGCCACCCCTTTGACGGCGTGGACCAGGTCCTCGACGCTGGCGCGCTCGCCGGCGGCGAACATGCGTTCCAACTGCACCATCAAGCCCTGGTAGCTGTCGATGAAACCGCGCAGCAGCCGCTGTTGCAGCAACTGATCGCCGTCGAGGCGGCGCAGACCCTGCACCAGATCGAGCAGCGGCGTCTGCACCGGCGGGCGCGCCGCCGCCGCACCGGTAATGACAGCACGGCGTTCCGGCGTCACCGCGCTGCGACTGCGCCCGCTACTACGCATGACGCGCACGATGTCGTCCGGCTCGACCGGCTTGCAAATAAAATCGACCATGCCAATCGCCTGGCAGCGTTCGCGGTCTTCCACCATCACGGCGGCGGTCATGGCGACGATGCGCAGCTGTTTACCGTGGGGCAGCAGCAGGATCTGGCGCGCCGCCTCCAGACCATTCATCACCGGCATGTGCAAGTCCATCAGCACCAGGTCGAATGCCTGATGGCGCACCAGTTCAAGCGCTTCGGCGCCATCGGCGGCAATCGTCAAAATCGCGCCCCGCTTGATGATGATGCTGGCGGCGACTTCCTGGTTCAGTTCATTGTCTTCCACCAGCAGCACGCGCATGCCGACAAATTCTTGCGCGCCCGAGCCGGCCGCCCGGCCGCCCTGCGGCGGCGCCTGCAACAGCGCCTCGAACAGCAGCGACGGACTGATCGGCTTGGTGAGCACCCCGGCAATCAGGGCCGCTTCCGGTTGCTGCTGCAGCGACGGCTTGTTATGCGCCGTCACCATCCAGATCGGCAGCGCGTCGGCCTGTGCGCTGTTTTTTTCCTGCGCGCGCAGGGCCGCCACCACCGCCAGACCGCTCATGCCCGGCATGTGCCAGTCGAGCAGCATGGCGTCGAACGGTTGCGCGGTGCGCTGGGCATGCTCGATCTGCGCCAGCGCTTCGGCTCCGCTGCCGGCCTCCATCACGTCGATGCCCCAGGCCTTGAGCAGCAGGGCGAGGATGTGGCGTGCGCTGGGCTGGTCGTCGACGATCAGCATGCGCTTGCCGGCCATCGGCTGCACGGCGCCGCTGCGCTGCATGCCGCTGGCCAGTTCCTCGGGCGCGCGCGCCACTTCGATGCTAAACGAGACGCTGGTGCCCTGCCCTACCGTGCTCTCGAGCCGCACCGTGCCGCCCAGCAGGCCAACGAGCTTCTTGACGATGGCCAGGCCGAGACCACTGCCACCGAAGGTGCGCGTGGTGCTCGAGTCGACTTGCGAAAACGGCTGGAACAGCGCGGCGATCTGCTCCGGCGCCACGCCGATGCCGGTATCGCGCACGGTAAAGTGCAGCATCATCGGCCCTGCGCCGGGGCCGATGCCGGCTGCACCCACCTGCACGCCGATATGGATGTCGCCCTGCTCGGTAAATTTGATGGCGTTGGCGACCAGGTTATTGAGAATCTGCACCAGCCGGAATGGGTCGCCCATCAGCAGCGGCGGCATGGCAGGATCGATGGCCAGGTGCAGCGCCAGCCCCTTGTCTTCGGCTTGCATGCCCAGCAGTTCAGCCACTTCCAGCAGCACCGCTTCGACCCGCATGGGAATGCGCTCGATGGCCAGGCGGCCCGCCTCGATGCGCGAAAAATCGAGGATGTCGTTGATGATGCGCACCAGCGCCTTGCCCGAGCGCTGCACCTTTTCCAGCTGCTCGCGCTGTTGCGGCTTGAGGTCTGACTCCATCACCATGCGCGTCAAGCCGAGAATGGCATTCATCGGCGTGCGAATTTCGTGGCTCATATTGGCGAGGAACTGCGATTTGGCCATCAGCGCCGCCTGCGCGGTTTCCTCGGCCTGCTTGCGCGCCGTGATGTCGGTGCCGATCAACAGGTAGCCGATGATGGTGTTGCTGGCGTCACGCAGCGCGGTCACCGACACCACCGCGGGAAAGCGGCTGCCATCGCGGCGGATATAGGTCAGCTCATAAATGTCTTCGATGCCGCGCGAGGCCTTGAACACCAGCGCCTCGAAGCCCGGCGTGATGGCGGTGCCCAGTTCGGCGCTGAGCGCCTGCGCGCGCGCCACCACTTCGAGCGGATCGGAAATATCGGCCGGGGTGACGCGGTCGACCACTTCGCTGGCGAGGTAACCGAGCATGCGCTCGGCGCCCACGTTGAAAATCTGGATCACGCCGCTGGCATCGGTGGCGATGCTGGAAAAATTGGCGCTGTTGAAAATCGCCCGTTGCAGCGCGCCGGCCTTGAGCAGCGCTTCTTCGGCGTGCTTGCGGGCGGTATTGTCCGTGCCGATCAGCAAAAAGCCGATGATGGTGTTGTTGGCGTCGCGCAGTGCAGTGACCGACACCACCGCCGGAAAGCGGCTGCCATCGCGGCGAATATAAGTCAGTTCGTAAATGTCTTCGATGCCGCGCGAGGCCTTGAACACCAGCGCCTCGAAGCCGGGCGTGATGACGGTGCCCAGTTCCTCGCTCAGGGCCTGGGCCCGCGCCACCATTTCAAGGGGATCGGAGATATCGGCCGGGGTAATCCGGTTGGTCACTTCGCTGGCCGCATAGCCGAGCATGCGCTCGGCGCCGACGTTGAAAATCTGGATGACGCCGCGGGCATCAGTGGCAATACTGGAAAAATTGGCGCTTTTGAAGATGGCGTTTTGCAGGGCGCCCGCTTTGAGCAGGACTTCCTGGCGTTCTACTTCAACATCCTGTTCCGACACACAGGCAGAAGGATGGATGACAGCGGATTTCATGGTGATGACAGTCTGGAGGATGCAACAATAGCGCGCCGGCCTGATCAACGACAACGGCACGCCACCAGGCGCGCGCGCAACGGTGCGCGCGATGCCGGCATTGCCTGCCCCACCGTCGTTTTTCAGGAATCAAGGTAATACGGCACTGGCTTGTGTGCGCCAGAATGCCTTGAAGGTGGCGGGCGTGCTACGCGATCGAAACCGGCGATCGTCAGCAGGGAGACCGAAAGCGTTCAGCCTCCCCTGCATGCTGGCGGCGGCTGAACTATCCACAGGATGACGGGGCTTGGGTCAAATCATCTGTCGATACATCATACCGCGCATTACTGCTCGTTGTTGCCTAAAGTAACCAAAAATTTAACATTGGTGGCCACTGACCGGCCGTGCCCGGCGCTCGTCAGGCCGCAGCGGGCGCGTCCAGGTAAAAAATTGCATAGGCTTTCGCCGGCGCCGTCTCGGTCGGCTTGTGGATTTGCACCTGCACGCAGTCTTCCGCTGCCAGGCTGCGCCAGTTGGCGATGCCGGCGTTGGCAAAGTAGGCGGTGGCCTTCGAGCCCAGGCTCAGGTCGAGGGCCAGGCGGGCATTGCGCGCACCGGTTTTGCTGTAATTGACGCCGGCCAGATCGAAGCCGAACTGCGCCAGCCACGGCTCCCACAGGCCTGATTCGACGCCGCTGACGATGCGGGCAAACATTTCGTGCAGGGCCAGCCCCTTCTTGACGCCCACCCGCAGCACCTTGAGCGACGGCGCCTCGCGCGCATCGGTGCTTTTCTTGCCGGCGCCGCGTTCACCGATGGCCTTGATCTCTTTCG
Source organism: Massilia sp. PWRC2 (assembly GCF_049896725.1). Classification (NCBI taxonomy): domain Bacteria; kingdom Pseudomonadati; phylum Pseudomonadota; class Betaproteobacteria; order Burkholderiales; family Oxalobacteraceae; genus Massilia; species Massilia sp. PWRC2. The sequence goes on along the minus strand of NZ_JAFCUW010000010.1, from coordinate 22,121 downwards.
AAAAGGCGGCATCGCGCTCGGTGTAGTCGCGCATGCGGCCATACAGCTCGGCGTCGAGGAAAGGATTGTCGGGCCGGCCGGCCGGCACGACGGTGACCGGCTTGGCCGATGGCGGTTTTTTGTTGGTCATGATGATGGGGTATGAAGCGCTGTTCGGGGCGACAGTGTAGCACCAGCAGCGCGCGGCGCTGGCAGCTTCGGAGCCTGTCCCATTTTTTCCTCAACTGAACGGCATGCTCGAGACAGCCGCCGGTTTATGCTGGTGCCGGTCCGTCAGAGCGTTAATAGCGCCGCATCAGCATCTCGGCCACGCACACCGGCCTGGCACTGCCCTCGCACTCGATCACCACATTCCAGGTCAGCTGCAGGCAGCCATCGAACGGCTCGACGGCCAGCAGCGTGATGCGGGCGCGCACGCGGGCATCGACCGGCAGCGGCGCCGGAAAGCGCACCTTGTTCAAGCCGTAGTTGAGCACCATCTTCGCCCCCACCAGGCGGATGGCGTTTTCAAACAGGGCCGGGATCAGCGACAGCGTCAAAAAACCATGCGCCACCGGCACGCCGAACGGCGACTCGCGCGCACAGCGGGCGGCATCGGTGTGGATCCACTGGTGGTCGTCGGTGGCGTCGGCGAAGGTGTCGATACGCGCCTGCGGCATCGCCATCCAGTCCGACCGCGCTACCTCGCTGCCGACCAGTTCGTCGAGGCGTTCGACGTCACGCATGAGCGTCCTGCACTGCAGAGCCGCCAAAGCCCGGCTGCGCCATGAAGCGGCGCAGGTGATGGTCGCCGTCGCCGAGGGTCAGCTCGATCATCGCCAGCCGCTTGAAGTGGTGGGCGGCGATCAATTCATTGGTCACTCCCATGCCGCCGTGCAGCTGCACCGCCTGCTGGCCGATGAAGCGGGCCGCTTCGCCGATGCGGTACTTGGCCGCCGACACGGCGCGGCGACGCTCGTCGGCGTCGGCTGCATCGGCCTTGACGGCGGCCAGCAGCGCCATCGAACGGGCTTGCTCGAGGTGGATGAACATGTCGGCCATGCGGTGCTGCAGCGCCTGGAATTTACCGATCGGGGCGCCGAACTGCTGGCGCGTCTTGAGATAATCGAGGGTGGCGTCGAACAGCGCTTCCATCGCTCCCAGCGCTTCGGCGCACAGCAGCGCAGCGCCGTAATCGGCGCAGGCGTCGAGGATGTCCCAGCCCGCGCCGGCCACACCAATGACGGCGCTGCCATCGAGCTTGACACCGTCGAACACGATGTCGGCGGCGCGCTGGCCATCGAGGCTGCGGTAGCCGTTGATGGTCACGCCGGCAGCGTCGGCCGCCACCACCAGCAGGGCGATGCCGGCGTGCTCGCGCTGGCTGCCGCTCACGCGCGCCGAGACGATCAGCGCACCGGCTTCGGCGCCGTGGACGACGACGCTCTTGCGGCCGTCGAGCACAAAGCCGCTGCCATCGACACGGGCGCGGGTGACGATATCGGCCAGTTCATGGCGCCCCTGGCGCTCGTGCAGCGCGCAGGCGAGTTTGAGTTCACCGGCGGCGACCTGCTCGAGCAGGTTGCCGTGGCCGCCGCCGCGTCGCAGAAACTGCGCACCGAGTACGGTGGCGAAATACGGCTCAACCACCAGCGCGCGCCCGAGCTCCTTCATGACCACGTACAGGTCCACCGCGCTGCCGCTAAAGCCGCCGTGCTGCTCCGGTACCGGCAGCGCCGTCATGCCCAGTTCAGCCAAGGTGTTCCAGGCGGCGGCAGAAACCCCGCCAGGCGAGGCAATGATCTGCCTGCGCGTCTCGAAGCTGTAGTCTTTATCGATCCAGCGCCGCAGGGCCTCGGCAAACTGCTGCTGCTCTTCCTTCAAATTGAAGTCCATCGTGTTTCCTTTATCAAGCCTCAGAGGCCCAGGATCATTTGCGAGATGATATTGCGTTGAATCTCGTTGGAGCCGCCGTAGATCGACGTCTTGCGGAAGTTGAAGTAATACCCAGCCAGCGGCGCGGCGTCGTCGTCGCCACCGCTGGCGTGCTCACTGTCCGACGCCAGGAAAGCGGGGTCGAACGGCAGCGCCATCGGGCCGGCCGCTTCGACCATCAGTTCGGTCAGGCGCTGCTGGATCTCGGTGCCGCGCACCTTCAGCACGGACGCTTCGGCGCCGGGTGCTTTGGCCTGGGTAAGTACGCGCAACACCGTCATTTCCAGCGCCATCAATTCAATTTCCAGCGCCGCCACCTTGGCGCCGAACAGCGCTTCGTGCAGCAGCGGACGACCATCGACCATCTGGGCGCAAGCGTAGCGCTTCAAGAACGCCAGCTCGCGCTTGGAGCGGCCAACGGCGGCAATGCCGGTGCGCTCGTGACCGAGCAGGTACTTGGCGTAAGTCCAGCCCTTGTTTTCCTGGCCGACCAGGTTGGCCACCGGCACCCGCACGTTGTCGAACCAGACTTCGTTGATCTCGTGGTCTTCGTCCAGCATTTCGATCGGCCGCACGGTCACGCCGGGCGACTTCATGTCGATCAGCAGAAACGAGATGCCTTCCTGCTTGCGCACACCCGTATCGGTACGCACCAGGCAGAAAATCATGTCTGCATGCTGGGCCAGCGTGGTCCAGGTTTTCTGGCCGTTGACGATGTAATAGTCGCCGTCGCGCACCGCACTGGTGCTGAGCGACGCCAGGTCGGAACCGGCCCCCGGCTCTGAATAGCCCTGGCACCACCAGTCTTCGCACGACAGGATGCGCGGCAAATAATACGCTTTTTGCGCGGCGCTGGCGAACGCCATGATGACGGGAGCGACCATGTTGACGCCGAACGGCAGGATCGGCGGCGTACCGGCACGCGCGCACTCTTCTTCCCACAGATGACGCTGCACGGGCGTCCAGCCGGTGCCGCCAAATTCAAGGGGCCAGCCGGGCGCCACCCATCCCTGTTTGGCCAGGATTTTGTGCCAGCGCACGTAATCGTCGCGCTCGAGGCGCTTGTGCTGGTTGACCTTGTGTTTTAAATCGGCCGGCAAATTCTCGGCCAGGAAGGCGCGCACCTGGGCGCGGAAGGCCAGGTCGTCGTCGCTGTAATGCAGATCCATGCTGTCTCCTCGTTGTGTTCGCCTCAAAAAAGCACGACCGTTCACAAGGATTGTACCCGAAAAAAAACCGCTGTCGAGCAGACCAGCGGTGCCTGTTTTAAGGGCGGTGATGAAGCGGTGCTCAGTTGCCCGTTCAGTTAGCTATTTAATTACCTGCATCCTTCACCGGCAACCGGTACGGCATGGTGCGCGAAGCGAGCCGGGTGTCGAGCTTGAGCATCGCTGCTTCATCGGCCAGCACGTGGGCCGCTTCCTGCAGCAGCACATCCTTGGCGTTTTTCGCCGCTTTTTCGGCTGCCAGTTCGGCCACCAGGTTACGCTCGTCCGACTGCAGACCATCGTCCTGGCGCGCCGAGCCCTTCAAGGCCACCGACTTGACCGGCTTGACCGGCGTTGGCACCTTGGCACGCGCTTCCTTGCTGTCGGGGCCGGCAGCGCCGTCGTCGAGCGGTGACTGCGCTGCCAGACGGGCGTCGCGCAGCTTCGAGCGCGCGTCCTGGGCATCGCGCTCCTTGCGGCGCACCGTTTCATTGAGCGAGAGTGCATTGTCCTTGCGGATCTTGCGGAACTCGGCCAGGTCTTCCTGCAGATACTCGAAGTCCTTGTCCTTGGCAATGCGTGCCTCATGGCGCTTTTGCAGCGGCGCCATCAGCTCCTTCAAATCGCCCGCCGCCGTGTAAGTGGCCGGCTTGATGGTGGTGTACGGCAAGGCATTGTCATACGTCGATTCGCCAAACACATCGGCGTCGGCGGTGACGGGAAACTTGATATCGGGCGTCACGCCGCGCAGCTGGGTGGTGCCGCCATTGATGCGGAAGAACTGCGCGATCGTCATCTTCAGCTCGCCGTAATGGACTTTTTCATTCGGCGCGAAACGGTCGAGGTTGACGATGGTCTGCACGGTGCCCTTGCCGAAGCTGGGTTCACCGATGATCAGGCCGCGGCCATAATCCTGGATGGCGGCGGCAAAAATTTCCGACGCCGACGCCGAACCACGGTTGATCAGCACGCCCACCGGGCCATCCCACGCCATGCCGGGTACGGTGTCCGATTCGATTTCCACTTTCTCCGTGGTCTTTTGCATCACCACCGGGCCCTTGTCGATGAACAGGCCGGTCAATTCGACCGCTTCGGTGAGCGAACCGCCGCCGTTGTTGCGCAGGTCGATCAGGACGTTGTCGACCTTCTCTTTTTTGAGCTCGCCAAGAATGCGGGCAACGTCGCGGGTGGCACTCTTGTAATCCTTTTCGCCGCGCCGGCGGCCGTCGAAGTCCTGGTAAAAGGTGGGCAGCGCAATGACGCCGATGCGGCGTTTTAAACTGCCATCCTTGACTTCGATGATGGATTTCTTGGCCGACTGCTCTTCCATGCTGATTTTCTTGCGCACCAGCGATACCGCCAGGTGTTTGCCATCGGTACCGGCGTCGCCCGGCAGCACATCGAGGCGGACCACCGAATCCTTGGCGCCGCGCACCAGGGTGACAACATCATCGATGCGCCAGCCCAGCACATCCGTGAACGGGGCGCTGTCGCCCTGGGCGACGCCGACGATGCGGTCGCCCACTTTCAGCTTGCCCGACAGCGCCACCGGGCTGCCCGGCACGATTTCGCGGATGACGGTGTATTCGTCGCGCGTTTGCAGCACGGCGCCGATGCCTTCGAGCGACAAACGCATGGCGATGTCAAAATTTTCCGCCGAGCGGGGGCCCAGATAATTGGTATGCGGCTCGATGGCGGTGGCATACGCATTCATGAACATCGAGAACACGTCTTCGTTGTTCAGCTTGCGCACGCGCGAGAGATAATTTTCATAGCGCTTGTCGAGCGTTTCGCGGATCGCCTTGTCATCCTTGCCCGCCAGTTTCAGGCGCAGCCAGTCGTTCTTGACACGGCGGCGCCACAGGTCACGCGCCTCGTCTTCGGTCTTTGGCCAGGCCGCTTTCTCGCGGTCGAGCTGGAACGTCTCGTCGCTGGTGAAATCGAATTTTCCCTTGATCAGCTCGCGCGCATAGCCCATGCGCTGGGCAAAGCGCTGCTGGTAGACGTTGTAAATGGCAAACGGCAGACTGAGGTTTTCGTTCTGGATCGCGTCGTCGAGCTTGCTGCGGCCCAGCTCGAACTGGTCGAGATCGGCTTGCACGAAATACAGTTTTTCGCCATCAAGGCTCTTGAAGTAGCGGTCGAAGATCTTTTCCGACATGGCGTCGTCGAGCGGCATGGCCTTGTAGTGGTAGCGCGCCAGAAATTTCGATGCCCACATGGCGGCCTGCGCCTGCGCCGGTTCGGGTTTGAGCTGAACAAAGGCACCCTTGTCGGTCGCCTGCGGCTGGGCCATGGCGGGCATGGCGTGGGCGCAGATGGCGGCGGCCATTGCGGCGATGAACATCTTCTTCTTCATGCGTGGGGTCTCCGTGCGTATATGCTGTGAATTACGTCAATGGCTGGCGTCATCTGCTTTGCCTTGCGCTGCTGCGGCGAAACGGCTTGCCGCATCCGATCGGTCGATTCTAACAGGATAGGCGGCGCGTGCAGGCGGGCAGCGCGCCAGCGTTAAGAACAGATTAAGGGGGAAGCGGGACATCTGCTTAGTTTTTTACAAGATGAAACAGCGAACAGCCTGGCGAACAGGCCAGCGCCACTAGCACCATCAACGCCCCATACGGCCACGAACGGGCAGCAATCCGCCAGTCGGGGGCCGAGGGCCAGAACGACAGCCACTGGGGCGCCAGCAGCAGCGCCAGGCCAAGGTCGACGGCGCCAAAGTGCCAGCCGTCGCGCGTGCGCCAGAACGCCACCGCCAGCGGCACCAGCAGCAGCAACAGCGGCGCCAGCGCCGCTGGCGCCGCGTTGTACCAGCGCAGGTGACTCAGGGTGACCGAGCCAAGCTGCCAATAGAGCCGCCCGCCGGCCCCGCTGACTTTCTTTGGAAGCAATGAAACACCGCGTGGACGTGCCCCCACCAGCAAGCCAACGAGCACATGGGCCAGCTCGTGGCAGACGGTGCCGGCGAAGGTCAGCACGAAAAACAGGGGATGCAGGCGCGCCAGTATGGCGAACAGCACGGCCAGGGCGGCCGAGGGTAAAAGATAGACCAGCAAGTGCAGTAAAAGTTCGCCGTGCCCGCAGCACCACGCCGGCAGCAATGCTGCGCACTGCATCAGCGTGCCAGGGACGGGTGCCGACCCGGCATGTTATGCCGTATTACGCATAAAAACAGCGGCCGCACGCTTGCCGGTAGCGTTCATTGCCGCCGATGCTGACCTGCTCGCCCTCGCGGATGCGGCGGCCCGCTTCGTCGATGCGCACATTCATGGTCGCCTTCTTGCCGCAGGTGCAGATATTCTTGAGTTCCTCGATATCGTCGGCCAGCGCCAGCAAATACGCCGAGCCGGGAAACGGGTCGCCGCGAAAATCGCTGCGCAAGCCGTAGCAGATCACCGGCACGCCGCGCACCTGGGCCAGCTGGTGCAGTTGCTGCACCTGCACGGTGGTCAAAAACTGCGCCTCATCGATGAGCACGCAGGCCACCTTCGGCACGCTGGCAAGAAAATCGGTGTCGGCATCGAAGGTGTCGACATCGCGCTGCGGTCCCAGCCGCGAAGTGACCTTGCCGCTGCCGTAGCGGTGGTCGATGGCGGCGGTGTAGAGCAGCACGTGCTGGCCTTGCTCTTCGTAGTTGTGGGCCACCTGCAACAGCGCCGTCGATTTGCCGGCGTTCATCGCCGAATACCTGAAATAGAGTTTAGCCACGGCCGTACCAGAATCATTCGAAGCGGCGATTATACCCAAGCGCAGTTGCTACTGCCCCGGATGATAGCGCCGCTCCACGTGCTGATCGATATCGGCAGGATAAAACAGCACCTCCTTGAACTGGCCCTTGCTGTACATCTCGGCCTGGTCGCTGAAATGGCGCGAGGCGGGGTCGCCGCTCTGGCCACCGGCGAGAATACTGCGCGCGCGCAGGCGCGGGCCGAATTCGACCACCGCCACAAAACTGTTGCCGCGGTCGCCGTAGATGCGCTTGGTGGTCTGCTTGGCCGACATGCCAAACGACGCCAGCGAACCCCAGGTGGCCGAGGCGAACGGCACCGGCAAGCTCGGTTGACTGTCGTCGTAGCGCTGGTCGATGGCGCCGCTGAGGCGCTGAAAGCGGTTGATGTCGCCCCACGGCGTTTGCCAGCTGCCAAAGTCGGCCGTCAGCTTGGCGGTCGCCAGCACCAGCGCCTGCAGCCGCGCCTGGCTATCGACGGCGTCGATGATGTAGTCAGCCACCGGCCGTTCGGCCGCACGCGCAGCCGGCAGCGCAGCGGCAATCAATTGCTGGCCCCAGTACACCGCCACCGAGGTCGGCACCGAGGCGCTGGCAAAGCGCAGGTCCCAGCCACGCAGCGCCGCCACCGGCGCCGCCAGTTGCGCCTTCAGGGGATCGGCGGCGGCCAGCGCATCCCAGTCCGCCAGCAGTTGGGGCAGCAGCGGCTCGAACTCGGTGAGGTAACTGTCGTAGGCGGCGGCGATCAGGCTATCGAGGGTGAAATTCGACTGGTCCTTGAGCACGCGCACCGCATGCACGCCGCGGGCGTTTTCTGGCAGCGCCCACATGTAGCGCGGAAAGTCCGCCTGGCGCGGGCTGCTGGCGCCGGCGGCGGCGAACGGCCAGTTGTTGGTATTTAAAATGGTGCCGCTGGCCGGATTGTGCAGGGTGATGGTGTCGGCCACCGCGTGCAGACCCTGCCACTCGGTGGCGCGCACGCTGCCGTCGACCGGGTGGCTCCAGTCGATGGTCGAATCGCGGCGCGGTATGAAATTGCCGTGAAAATAAGCGATGGTGCCGTCGGCATCGGCATACACCGTGTTGTTCGACGAATTGGTGCGCAGCGCCATGCTGTCGACGAAGGCGCTGTAATTGCGCGCCTTGGTACGCAGGAAGGACTGGGTCAGCGCTGTTAACGGTGCGTCCATCATTTTGACGCTGACCCACTTGCCAGCGGCCTGCCGCACCACCGGACCGTGATGGCTGAAGTACGCGGTGACGGTGCGCACGCCGACGCCGACGCCACCATCGCGCTTGTAGGGCAGGCGGATCTGGCGCGTGCGCAGGGGCCGCAGCTTGCCGTCGTAGCGATAATAAAAGCGGCCGTGGCGTTCGACCACGTCTTCCAGGTATTCATCGATGACGTCGCCGCCACCGGAAGTGTGCATCCACCCTGCCCGCTCGTTGAAACCCTGGTAGACGAAGAACTGGCCCCAGGTGACGGCGCCATAGGCATTTAAACCCTGTTCGCTCACCATGTGCACTTCGGGGCGAAAATAAAACGAGGTGTGCGGGTTGATCAGCAGCAGTGCGTGACCGGAGGCGCTGCGGCTGGGGGCGATGGCAAAACCGTTCGAGCCGCGCGGCTCGGCCTCGAACGGCGGCGCCAGCGCTGCCACCAGCGTCGGCGCCGGCACCGGCGTTGCTGCGGCCAGCGTGGCCGGCTGGCCATACATGGCCTCGAGCTGTTTGAGGTCGATCGATTCGATGTCGCCACCGATGCTGCCTTCACTGAAGGCGAGCGCCATCCACGGCTCGAAATGGCGGATCAATTGCGGCTTGACCTCGGGGTGGCGCGCCAGATAAAAATTCAGGCCATCGGCAAACGCCACCATCAGCTGGCGCAGCCACGCCGGACTGGCGGCATACTGGGCCTGCAGGGTCGCCGGGGTGACGTACAGTTTCATGCGCAGATCGCGCCACAGTTCGCGCTCGCCCTCGACCTCGGCCAGGCGGCCCAGCGCATTGATGTAATTGCGCTCGATGCGGTGAAAATCATCTTCGGCCTGGGCATACAGCAGTCCGAACACGGTGTCCGCATCGGTGCTGCCGAACACGTGCGGGATGCCCCAGGTATCGCGCACGATGGTCACGCGCGCGGCGCGCGCGGCCAGGCGCGCCTGCTCACTGGCAGCCAGGCTGACTGGCGCGCGCGCCTTGGCAGCGGCGGCCGCGGCTGGCACGCTCACCGTCAGGGCGGCACTCAGGCCGAAGGCGACCAGCAGGGCGGTGGACAGGGGCAACGGCAGGCGCAGCTTCATGCTTGCTCCAGCAGGGTCTTCAGTTCGGCATTTTGCGCCGTCAAGGCATCGATTTTTTCGCGCAGCGCCGCCACCTGGGCGCGCAGCGCGGTGATTTCGCCGGGCGGCTCTTCTTTTGGCGGGCGCGCCGCCGCTTTTTGTTCACGCACCTGGCGTGCCGCTTCCTGCAACTGTTTTTTGCCGCCAGCGACGGCGGCAATCTGCGCCTCGGCCGGCAGCGACGCCACATTTGCGGCGGCGTTGATCGAAATGGTGCCGGCGCGGACCGCCTCGACCAGCTGCGGCGCCGCCGCCTTCTGGATGCGTTCGATCTGGCTGATGGTATTACTCGACACCCGCGCCGCCTTGGCGACGTCTTCGCGGGTGTTCCATGGCGGGCCAGCGTCAGCCGCGGCGGCCGGCGCAATCGCAGCCGATGCCATGCTGCCATCGGCACCATCGAGTTCAGCGGCGCGCTGCGCCGTGCGCGCCGTGACGATGTCTTTTTTGCGCAGCGCCAGCACGCCGCGCTGGAAATCGGACACGCTGCGCCGCGCCAGGTGATTGTCGATCATCCACAGCATGACATCGTCAAGCGAGGCGAAACTGTTGTTTTGCACCGTGCGAAAGGCGATGTTGTGGCGCTTGCAGATGTCGTAGCGGTTATGGCCATCGATGAGCACCTCGCCCCACAGCACCAGCGCATCGCGGCAGCCTTCGGCCAGCAGGCTGCGCTCGAGGGCTGCGTGCTCAATGGGGCTGAGCGGGTCGATAAAGGCGCGCAGCGCTTCGTTGATGGTGATGTTCAAATCGTGTCCTCGGGTGCGGTAGCGGCGGGCGCTGCGAAAAACTGCTCAGGCAGCGCCATGGCAACGCCGCCCGCCATGCTACACCATCGGCGCGGCGCTCTCCAGCGCCGCTGCGGGGTTACGAGGCCTCGGGCGATTCCGCGAACAGCGGAAACGCTAATGGCAGCAGCAGCAGGGTAAACATGGTAGCCGAAACGATGCCGCCGACGATGACGACGGCAAACGGCCGCCCCGTCTCCGAGCCAACACCATGTGACAGCGCCGCCGGCAACAGGCCGAGTCCGGCCATCAGCGCTGTCATCAAGATGGGCCGCAAGCGCATCACCGCACCATCGATGGCGCGCTCGGCCACGCTGGCGGCGCCGCGCGAGCGCGCCAGGGCCACCATCTGCTCGACCATGATGACGCCGTTTTGCACCGAGATGCCAGCCACCGCAATGAAGCCGACCGCCGCCGACACCGAAAAATGCAGGCCGGCAGCGGCCAGGCCGGCAAAGCCGCCGATCAGGGTAAACGGCACGATGGCCAGGATCAGCAGCGCCTTGCGCACCGAGCGGAAGGCCCAGAACAGCAGCGAGAAGATCAATAGCACGGTGACCGGCACGATCACTTCGAGGCGGGCGACGGCGCGCTGCTGGTTTTCAAACTGGCCGCCCCAGCTGATCTGGTAGCCGGGCGGCAGGTGCAGCTGCTGCGCCACCCTGGTTTGCGCTTCGGCGACGAAGCTGCCCTGGTCGCGGCCCGTCAGGTTGGCCTTGATCGAGGCATTGCGCTCGCCCGCCTCGTGGCTGATACGGGCGGCGCCCTGGCGCACTTCGATGCGGGCCAGATCTGCCAGCGCCACCGTGCCGGCAGCGCCGGGCAGATTGATCTGCAGGGCGGCGATGTCGCTGACCGAAGCGCGGCTGGCACTGCGCAGACGCAGCGTGATGTCGAAGCGGCGCCCACCCTCGAAAAACGTGTTGACGGTGCTACCGGCCAGCGCGGTCTGGATGGCGCCATTGACATCGGCCACATTGATACCCAGCCGGGCAATGCGGCCGCGGTCGATGATGACATCGACTTCGCTCTGGCCGCCGATGCGCACGGCCGCCACGTCGGCGGCGCCATCGATGCTGGCCAGGATGGCCGCCACCTGTTCGCTCTTTTGCATCAAGACATCCAGATCAGGGCCGGCGATCTTGACGGCGATCTCGCCCTTGACACCGGACAGCGCCTCCTCGACGTTATCTTCAATCACCTGGGAAAAATTGGTGGGCACGCCCGGCATACGGCGGATGCGGGCCGAGATGTCGGCCACCAGCGCATCTTTGTCGGCAAACCGCCAGCTGGCGCGCGGCTGCAGGTCGGCCAGGATTTCCATATTGTTTGGGCCCTTGGGATCGGTGCCATCGTCTGGCCGGCCCACGTGCGAGATCACATTGCCCACTTCCGGATAGCTTTTCAGGATGGCGCGCACGGCTTGCTCGACCTGCTCGGTCTTGGCCAGCGCGGTCGAATTGGGCAGGCTGATGGTCAGCCAGATATTGCCCTCGTCGAGCTTGGGCAGAAATTCGCTGCCCAGCAGCGGTGCCAGCGCCAGCGTCAGCACCAGCAGTGCGGCCGCTGCCAGCAGCACCGCCGTGCGGCTTACCTGCGCGCGCGCCAGCAGCTTGCGGTAAGCGCCGGTCAGCCACGCCATCGCCGGACTGTGCTTTTGGCGCGGCGGATGGCGCGCGATCACCCAGGCCAGCAGGGTCGGCACCAGCGTCATGCTCAGCACGATGGCGCCCAGCATGGCAAAGCTGAGGGTGAAGGCGACCGGCGCGAAGATCTTGCCCTCGACCCGTTGAAAGGTATAGATGGGGATGAAGGCGACGATGATGATGGCCTTGGCGAACAGGATCGGATGGCCCAGTTCGACCACGGTTTGCTTGAGGATACGCTGGCGCCAGGCCGCCGCAACCAGCTGGCCGGCCGCGCCCTCCGCCTGCTGCGGCTGCAATGCCAGGCGCACCATCAGCGCCTCGACCAGCACCACGGCGCTGTCGATGATGATGCCAAAATCGACGGCGCCCAGCGAAATCAAATTGGCCGGGATGCCCCGGGCGTCGAGCATGATGAAAGCGCCCAGCAGCGACAGCGGGATCACGGTGGCGACGATCAGCGCGGCGCGCCAGTTGCCGAGGAAGATCATGAGGATGCCGATCACCAGCGCGGCGCCCACCAGCAGGTTTTCCGCCACGGTGCGCACCGTGTGGTCAATCAGCTCGGTACGGTCATAGATGGTGCGCAGGCGCACGCCGGGTGGCAAGCGGGCATTGATGGCGGCCACCGCCAGCTTGACATCGGCCACCACCCTGGCGGCATTGCTACCCTTGCTCATCTGGACGATCCCCTCGACCACGCTGTGCTGGCCATTGAAGGCGACAATGCCCGAGCGTGGCCGAAAGCCGATCACCACCGTGCCGAGGTCGGCCACCTGCACCGTCTTGCCAGCATTGGCGCTCACGATGACGCGGCCGATATCGTCGATACTGGCGAAAATGCCGATACCGCGCACCAGCAGCGCTTCATCGCCCCGCTGCAGCTGGCCGCCGCCGACGTTGGCGCTGTTGTTGCTCAACGCCAGGCTGACCTGATCGATCGTCACGCCATAGCGCTTGAGGGCAGCCGGATCGATCTGCACCTGGTATTCCTTGACGGTGCCGCCGAAGCTGACGACGTCGGCCACCCCGCTGACGATGCGCAGCTGCGGGCGCACCACCCAGTCTTGCAGCGCGCGTACTTCGTTCGGGTCCATGCTGGCGGGCGCCTCGACGATGTAACGAAACACTTCGCCGACCGCAGTGGTTAGCGGCGCCAGCCCCGCTTGCAAACCGGCTGGCAGGGTGACGTTTTGCAGTTTTTCCAGCACCTGCTGGCGGGCGAAATAATCGTCGGTGCCGTCAGCGAAGGTGAGTGTGACCACTGACAGACCACCGATGGTCACCGAGCGCAATTGGGTCTGCTGCGGCACACCGCTCATTTCGCGCTCGATCGGCAGGGTAACGGCACGCTCGACTTCCTCCGGCGCCTGCCCCGCATACTGGGTAACGATCTGCACCTGTACGTCCTGGACGTCAGGGAAGGCTTCGATGGGCAGATGGCGAAAGGCGCGCACGCCAAACACGGCCAGTGCGACGGTGAGGATCAGCACGAAGACGCGCTGGGCCAGCACGAAGTCGATCAGTTTATTGAGCATGGTCGTGACCGGGGGTTTGCGGCTGAGTTTCAGCGTGATTGGCCATCTCGGCATTGAGCAGCAAGGCGCCTTCGGTCACCACCCGTTCGCCGCTGCGCAAGCCGCCATCTAACCAGCTACTGTCATGGCCCCGCAGCGCCACGTGCACGCGCCGTTTGACGAAATGACCATGGCGCGCTTCGACAAACACGAATTCATAGACGCCTTCGGAAAACAGGCTGGTATTGGGTAGCTGCACGGCGCGCGGAGTGTCCAGGCCAGGTCCGGCAGCGGCGGCGAGAAAAGCCACGCGGGCGAACATCTCGGGCTTGAGCAGCAGCTGCGGATTGGCGACGGCGCAGCGCACCTGCAGGCGGTGAGTCTGCGCATCGAGCGCACCGGCTACCAGCACCACGGTGGCGTCAAAACGGCGCCCGGGCCAGGCGTCGGTCTCGATGGCGACCGCCTGGCCGCGGTGGATGGCGCCGGCGGCGCCTTCGGGCAGATCAACCAGCACCCACAGCTGGTGCAGGTCGCTGATGACGAACAGCGGCATCGGCAAATCGGGCCGCACTTCCTGACCGGGGTTGATCTGGCGCTCGGCAACCACGCCGGCCACTGGCGCGCGCAGGCCAAACAAGCCCGCCTCGCCCGGCCCGGCATTGAGGCTTTTCAGGCGCTGGGAAGCGCGCGCGCTTTCCGCGACCGCTTGCAAAAGGTCGGCCTGGGCCGCCTCGAAGTCCTTGCGCGCTAGCACTTCGCCGGCCAGCAGGATCTGCGCGCGCTCGAAGGCGAGCGCCTTGCGGCGCTCATCGGCGTGCGCCTTGCGCCAATCCGACTGTGCGGTGGCGAGGTCGGGAGCGTCGATCTGTGCCAGCATGGCGCCGGCCGCGACGCTGTCGCCCGCCTCCACCCGCAGGGCCGTCACGCGGCCGGCAATCGGAGAGCTGACGCGGGCAGTGCGGTTTTCATCGTAGCTGATACGGCCATTGACCGCTTCGGCGACGGGCATGGCGCTGGTCAGCAGCGCCATCACCTTCAGCGACGACCATTGGGGGGCATCGTCGGCAAAATCGATCGCACCGTCGGTGTGCGCCGGTACGCTTTTGACGACGGCGTCAGGCGCCGCATGGCTGTAATGCATGGCAGCGGCGGCCAGCACCAGCAGCAGCGCCGCCAGCAGGGGCAATAACAGCGGAAGCAGGCGCGCTTGTCGAAACAGCGGTTTTTTCATGGTGTCGGTCCTTGAGAAAGGGCGGCCTGCAGCTGCGCCAGAGCACTGGCGTAGGCGGCGCGCGCGGTGAGTGCCTCGAGCTGGACGGCGCGATAGCTGCGGCGCGCATCGAGTAGTTCCATGATGCCAAGTGCACCATGCTGAAAGGCGAATTCGGCGGCGTCGGCCGAGCGGCGCGCCGCTGTCAGAACGCCGCTGCTGGCATCGAAACTGCGCAGCATGGCGCCGCTGCTGCGGACCCGCTCGCGGGCGCCATCGATGTCGCCGCGCGCCTGCAGACGAGCCTGGCGCAGCCGTTCGCAGGCAGCCTCGAGCGCGACGTCGGCAGCGCGCACCTCACCCTGGTAGGCGTAGCGCACCATCAAGGGAATCTGCAGGGCGATGCCGACGCTGTTGCCACTGCCCTGGCCATTGGCGGCACTGGCGGGAAAATGCTCAAGCTGGACACCGACCGTGATGTCGGCGCTGCGCGCGGCCAGCGCCATTTTGCGCGCCGATTCGGCGGCCTGCACGCGCGCTTGCGCCGCCCGCACATCGGGGCGGGCGCGTAATGTGCTGTCGGCCGGGTCGGCGGCCAGCTCGTCTGCCGGGTCAGCGGGTGGATTTAGCGGCCAGCCATCGGCTGTCATCAGCGCCTCGGCCAGCTGCGGCTGACCGATCAGCAGCGCCAGTGCCAAGCGCGCCTGGCGCTGTGCAGATGTGGCCTGCAACAAGTCGTTGTGGGCGCGCAGGGCATCGACCTGGGCGCGGGCGACGTCAGCCCCGGCCAGGTCGCCTGCCTTGCTGCGCAGGCGGGCAGCGGCAACCGTGTGGTCGAACAGGACGGCACTGTCGCGATATATCTGCAGCCGTTCGCTGGCTGCTAACAGGTCGTAATAGGCCTGCCCCACCAGCTGGTCGAGCTGGCGGCGCGCATCGACAACATCGAAGGCACTCGCTGCCGCCAGGCCAGTGGCGTTATCGATGCGCAGGCCGCGCTTGCCAGCGCGCTCGAACATCTGGTCGAGGCGTACGGCGCTGTCGACTGTCTTGCTGCGCAGCGAACCGGCACCGATGCCGGCATGCGGATTGAGATTGAAGCTTTGTACGGTCAGCACGGGATTGGGGGCCGCGCCGGCCACCGTGAGGGCGGCGGTGGCGGCCTCGTGTGCCAGAGCGGCCAGCCGCAGGTCGGGATTGCTGTCGTGCGCCAGAGTGCGGGCCTGCTGCAGGCTCAATGCCTGCGCGCGGGCGTCATCAGGTGCCGCTGCGCCAGCCAGTGCGCAGGCAGCCAGCAGGGCGACGAAGGCGCGCCAGGTGGTCATTGGGTCTGGCCATGCACGGCAGGCAGAGTCGGCAACAGAACGGGCGGAAAAATACGCGTGATGCGCGAGAGCGCTCCTGCAGCGCAATCCTGCGGCCACAGTTCGACGCGTTGGCCAAGCACCACGCTGGCGCCCGGCGGCAGCGCCGCAACGCCGACCAGCAGGCGCCGCACGTGGTGGTAGGGCACGCGCACGAAACGCTGCTGCGCCAGCTGCTCGGGTGGCAGCGCGGCCAGGCACACTGGCAGCGCGGCGCGCGCGGTGTTGGCATCGTAGAACGCGGCCACGGCACCGTAACTGGGGCCTCCGGTGGCGGGCACGGATGCACAGGAACTGGCCAGCACGCCAATGGCGAGCGCGCTGGAAAGGCGGTGAAATAAGGTCATGACGCTTGCCCTGAAAAAAATGGAACGGTTGGCGGCCAGAGGCCGGCTCAACGCGCCTTCGCCGGACACGTCGCCAGACGCAGCATGGCTTGGCGACGCTGCATCTGGCGAGCATGATGGGGCGCGCCACCTTGCGGCAGCATGGCGATCACATTACGGTTTGGAAAGGTAGCGAGACCGAAGCGGGGACAGCGAGCAATAAAAATCAGCGCCCGAACGCTGGCGGCAGGTCGATGCGTACCACCAGGCCGGGGGCACCGTCCTCGATGCGCAGGGCGCCGTCGTGCAATGCGGCGGTGGCCTGGACGATCGCCAGCCCCAGGCCGTTGCCAGGTAGATGGCGGCTTTGATCGAGACGGTAGAAGCGTTGGGTGACCTTGTCGCGCTCGCCAGCGGGAATGCCGGGGCCATTGTCGCAAACGGCGATGAACACCCCGCGCGCAGTCGCGCCGGTGCGCAGTTCGATGCCGGCACCGGCGCCGGCGTATTTGAGGGCGTTATCGAGCAGACTGGCCACCGCGCTGGCGAGCAGGTTGCGCTCGCCCAGCGTGCTTGCCGCCGGCGCCAGTGCCAGCGTCAGCGTCACCCCCGCATCGTCGGCGCTGGCCTCGTACATGTCAACCAGGTCGGCGGCGATGCGATTGAGGTCGACCGGTTCAAACAGGCCGGCGCGCATGCCTGCTTCGGCTTCGGCGATCTGCAGCAAGCGCTCGAACAGCACGATCAGGCCATCGATGTCGCCGATGGCGCCGGCAGCGGCGTGTTCCAGTACGCCCGGCTGCTGGGCATGGCGCAGGGCCTCTTCCAGGCGCGCCCGCACGCGCCCCAGCGGAGTGCGCAAATCGTGGGCGATGGCATTTGACACATGGCGAACACCATCCATCAACAGTTCGATGCGGTCGAGCATGCGATTGACGTCACCATTGAGGCGGGCGAATTCATCATTGCCATGGACGGGGATACGCCGGCTCAAGTCACCCGCCTCGATCTGTTCAGCGGTGCTGCGGATGGCGCCCAGCCGGCCTTCGATCTGGCGGCGAAACAGCAGGGCGCCGACGATGGTCAGCAACAGCGAGGTGGCAGCCCCGGTCGCCAGCGCCCGCCACACCAGGCGGCGGATCGCCTCGTGCTCGCTGAGGTCGCGTCCCACCATCAAGGCGCCACCGTCGTCCAGCGTGCTCCAGTACAGACGCGCGGGGGTGGCGACGCCGCCGCGCATCACGCGGCCGCTGAACAGGCCGGCGCTGGCATGGGCCGGCCAGGCGCTCAGGTTGCCGGCGCGCAGACGGCCATCGGCGTCCAGCAACAGAAAAATTTCACGGTCGCTGTCGATACCGTCGGATAACTGGCGGTCCACCTCGGGCGCCAGCGCAGCCGCCGTGCGACCACCCTGCCCCAGCAGACGCTCGGACAGGGCCAGCAGGCGGCCATCGATTGTGCGGTCGAGCACGCCTATCGTGCCGATATAGAAGACGGCTGACACCACCAGCATCGACGCCAGTCCCAACAGGCCGTATCCCAGCACCAGCTTGGCAGCAATTGACCAGCGCAGCCCGGCCGCGGGCAACGCCGACTGCTTCAGCTCAACCATCCCCAGCGGGCACCTGCACGGCCAGGCTGTAGCCGACACCGCGCAGGGTGTGAATCAGGAGCGGCGCAAAATCCCTGTCGATCTTGGTGCGCAGGCGGCTAATCTGGACGTCGATGACATTGGTCTGCGGATCGAAATGGTAATCCCATACGGCCTCGAGCAGCATAGTGCGGGTGACCACCTGCCCCGTGTGGCGCATCAGGTATGCGAGCAGGCGAAATTCGCGCGGCTGCAACGTAATCGGGCGGCCATCGCGCGATACGCGCATGGTGCGCAGATCGAGGCAGAGGTCAGCCACTTGCAGTTGGGTGCCTTCCGACTCGGGCGCCACCCGTCGCAGCAGTGCTTCCATGCGCGCCAGCAGCTCGGAAAAGGCAAACGGTTTCGACAGGTAATCGTCGGCGCCACCGCGCAGGCCGCCGACACGCTGCTCGATGCTGGTGAGGGCCGACAGGATAATCACGGGAGTCTGTTTGCCCAAGCTGCGCAACTTGCCGATGATGGCCAGACCATCGACAGCGCCGGGCAGCATACGGTCGACCAGGATGATATCCCAGTCGGCGCCGGTGGCCAGATCGAGCCCCTCGAGGCCATGGGCGCTACTGGTGACCGTGTAGCCGGCCTCGCGCAGCCCCTTGCAGATGAAGCGCGCGGTTTCCACTTCATCTTCTATGACAAGGCAACGCAATGGGCAATCCCGGCTACGTGGGCAAACGGTTCGCCAGTGCCCGGCTGACGGCTTGCGCCGGCAATCGTACAGTGGCGGGGTACCAGAGCATGCTGCGCTCAAGCTATTTTATGTAATTGATTTTTATGGTGCCCGGAACCGGAATCGCGTTGCCCTAGAGAAGATGGGCATTTCGCAAAAATATACCGTCAAAAGTACCGTCAAACGCATTTCTGCACGTGATCTCATTTACGTGAGGCGCATCATACTATAAAAACTCCGCCAACCGCAGCCACTATGGGCTTGGCGTGTCGACAGCCGGTTCAACAGATTCCGTGACTAAATATTTGCATCCTAATGGCGTGGCCTGAAGAAAGCGCCCCCTAGCGTCAAACCTATCCTTTATAAGTTTTCGCTCCATAAGCACAGCAACATTATTTTTTCTGCTCGCTAACGAGCCATCAGTTTCGCCGTTCAAATATCGGTCGTCCAGATAGTCTTTAGGAGCATTTGCGATTGTGTGAAGCAGAAATTTTTGCGCGTCCGTCAGGTCTTTCGACTCACTGGTGGGTACGGTAACCGGATAAAGCGCCTCAGCTGCCGTCGGCTTCACCTCACGGCGCGCCAAGTCATCTCGAAGCTGCTTAATTTCCTTATCAGCCCGCTCTAGTTCTTCAGCTCGCTCGCGCTTTTCCTTCCGCATGTTCGCGCGAAGTTCAGCGGCTTCTTCTTCAGAAATCGGGGTCTGATCTTCCACTGTTTGTTGCGCCTTTTTCATCTTCATAGCCTGAGTTTGGCTGAAGATGTATACTTTTCTGGCTGGCCACGGGTAAATATATATGTATGCTAGCGCTGAGCAAAGCGGATAAATGAAGCCATGCCGCGCGATGTCTTCCCATGTAGCGAAAAGGTGCTGTTCGACGTAGACAAATTTTTCCGCCGCAGGGCCTGTCCCTATCATAACCATCAAGAACCTGTAGTTCCAAACACACCAAGAGAGAACGAATGAAAAGGTCAAAGGACTGCTAACACGGTCGTACATTTGAGCCTTGAAGCTTTTCAGTAACTCTTCCATTTTTCCTCCATTAAACAGTTAGTATAAGTGCAATTTAGATTTTTTTTATATTTCAACCTCAATATCATTTTGACCTGGGTGTGCCCGACTACACCACGCTCCGCAATGGGGGGTGTCGCTCTTGGCAATGACACCCCAAAGCCTACGCCGTGTCGGTTTCGGCGCCTACGTCCCGCACTGCGGGGTATGGCCGATACTGGCGATACTCCCCCATTGGGGGAAGCCCCTATCTTCGTTTAAACGAAGATGGGATGATCCACAGCGTGTGGAAGACCTCCCCCTCAAACTGAGGCCGTTCCAAACCGAGGGTCTCGAGCGCCGCCAAAGTGACGGTCTGGAACGATGGCCCAAATATTCGGGCAATCGACCTGCTGAGTTTTCAGCGGGTTCCCCCACTGGGGGAAGACCTCGACGGCGGCGCTCCTAAACTTTCAGGAGCATGACCTGAAAATTTAGGCGACGCGATGCCTTTTACGACTTGCCCGTAAAACCTCCAGCCACCAGAGTCGGGTGGACTGCGCATAATTTTCAGCCCTGAACCAAAATTCATGAGGTCGCGGCGCCGGCCACAATCTGTGGGTGGCAGGAAGATGCCGGCGCCAGCCAGCGGTGGACGGGCGGGAAAATATAAGCAAGGCTGCGCGCATCTTTCACTGCGCAAAACTGCGCAGTCAGATCGGCGCAGTTTTGCATGCGCCGGAATTTGAATCGGCACGTCTGCTACTGCTACTTTGGCTACAGTTGCGAAGATTCGGGCCATGAGTAGCGGTTGTAGCGAAGGTAGCAGCACGTGCAGGGCTCTCGGGACACCAACTTGCGCCGTGAGATGCCCTGAAAGTTCAGTACATCTGCGCCTTACATTGGGTATGGCACAAGCACGCGGTGCGGCCGGTCGAAAGACGGTCATGAATTTGCGAGCGAACTTTGGTAACGCACAAGCGCCGTGCGCTGCGACTATCTTAGAGCGAGCCGCAAATCCGCCAGTAGCTTTAAACGACTCGCAAATATGCGTGTGACTTTAAGTCCCTCGCAAAGGAAAGGGGCTGCGCAGTACGCAGCCCCTTCTGGCGAATCTTCAGTGCATCGCGAGATCGAACCAGTTTTGGCCGCATCTCACGGCACCTCCTTTCACAGTGAGATGCGAGCAGATTTGCACGCAACTCCCCGGCGCGCTGGCCGGCCCAAACTGACGGTCTGGGCCGGCCGCCAAACTGGTGTTCCGACGGTATCGCCACAGTCTGCGAGACCCCCATTGCGGGGTTCTCGTGGCACCTCCTTTACCCGCGAGATCGGTCCACTTTTGGACGCATCTGTAAATGGATTACAGATAACGGCCTGGCCAGCCTCGCGCGCGTACACGCATGCGCGTGCGCGCACAACGATTTCTCGACCTTTTTACCCCTCGTTTTGTGGGTTAGCGTTAAAACAAAGGAACACAGTCGGTCCTGAGCGAGTGAAGTTGCAAGGATTTGCACCCCACTACCCCCTTCGGATTGGCCCGCTAGGCCCATCAGGAGGGCCGCTGTGCCCGTCGCCGTCTTGGTGCCTTCGCAGGTACGACCGCCTTGCTCTCGCCCGGCAGCAGCAGGCCGTGGCGCGCCAGGTATGCCAGCTCGCTTTCGAACACGGGCGGGCTGGCCAGGTAAGCCGGGGCCTCATCGTCCCAGTCCGGCAATGCCTTGTTGCGCGCGCTGGCGCCGTCGGTAGCGTCGACGGGCTCACCACCAACCTGCAGGCGGGGCTCGAGCCAGAGCCAGCCTTCCCGCCCCTCGTAGCCGGACGGCCCAGCGCGGCGCGGCGCCGAGAACTTCCACCAGTGAGTGGGTCTGGTGCCAGGATGCCGCTCAGCCCAGTCACTGGTGATACTTTCCCCGTATTCTTCCCACAGCGCGCGCCAGCGGGAGTCGGCTTTAATCAGTGCGGCAAACGGGTTTTTTGGCTTCTCATCGTTCAGGAAAGCCCAGTCGTCGGGAGCGATTGGCGGGCCGCGGCGACCGCGCGTGGTGCGCTTACGATTCGTCGGCATGGTTACCGCCCTGGCTGCCGGCCAGGCTTGCCCAGCGGCTCGAGATCGAGATTCAGGCTCTTGAGCGCAGCCATCATGGCGGCGCGGCTGTCGCGCTCGACGGCGCAGGCGGGATTGGCTTTCAGCTGGCCGAACTTGTCCACCGTGACGGCGCCGTGCTGGTCGACCAGGCCGGCCGCCATTGACATGCGGTCCATTGCGCGCATGGCGGTTTCAAGGATCAGCAGGCCGGCCTGATCGTCGATGCCGTACTCGTTCGTGAGCTTCGTCCACCAGGTCTTTGCTGCTGGCGACAGCCCGTCTGGCGGCTTCTGTGCGTTATTTTTCAAAGCAAATCCTTCGATACATAAAAATTTGATGACACATGCGGTCTTGGAGATGTCAGGCCCCAAAGAATTTCAGGGCCTACCCCATCGGCACTGGCCCTACGAGGCATCAGGCGGGGCATGGGGCTGCGATCGCTCACGCCCCGTGCGGTAGTCAGCATCAGTCGAGTGTGTCGCCTGTGCTTCCGATTCGATGGAACAGCTGGCCGGTCACCGCTTCGACCACCGTGCAATCATGGCCGTGCTGTGCGATCGCGGCCGCTGTGTGGATCAGTGCGTTTCGAATCGGCAGTTCGAGATCGGTACGCAAGTCCAGCTCGTGCATCAGCGTTGACGCTAAGGCATTGACGCAATCAGCACTCAGGTA
>NZ_JAFCUW010000009.1:0-250980 GCF_049896725.1 Massilia sp. PWRC2 | reverse complement strand
GTCAAAACGACTTGCACCGGCGTCGAAATGTTCCGTAAGTTGCTCGACCAGGGTATGGCCGGCGACAACGTCGGTCTGCTGCTGCGCGGCACCAAGCGGGAAGACGTCGAGCGCGGTCAGGTTCTTGCTAAGCCGAACTCGATCAAGCCACACAACCATTTCACCGGTGAGATCTACGTCCTGTCGAAAGACGAAGGCGGCCGTCACACCCCGTTCTTCAACAACTACCGTCCGCAGTTCTACTTCCGTACCACGGACGTAACCGGTTCGATCGAGTTGCCAGCGGACAAAGAAATGGTCATGCCAGGCGACAACGTGTCGATCACCGTCAAGCTGATCAACCCGATCGCCATGGAAGAAGGCCTGCGCTTCGCTATCCGTGAAGGCGGTCGTACCGTCGGCGCCGGCGTGGTTGCTAAAATTCTGAGCGAAGCGTCGAAGTAATTCGTTGTTGTAATCAAGTCGCTCAGTAAAAAGGCAGGGGCCTCACGGTCTCTGCCTTTGTTTTCATCGTATAATCTTGCTCCCATATATTGCCATTCGTTAAGGATGGTTCGCTCTTTAGAGGAAATATCATGTCCGCACCAAACCAGAAAATCCGCATTCGCCTGAAAGCATTCGACTACAAGCTGATCGACCAGTCGGCCCTGGAAATCGTCGAAACCGCCAAGCGCACCGGCGCCGTCGTCAAGGGCCCGGTGCCACTGCCAACGCGCATCCAGCGTTTTGACGTGCTGCGTTCCCCGCACGTCAACAAGACCTCGCGCGACCAGTTCGAGATCCGTACCCACCAGCGCCTGATGGACATCGTCGATCCAACCGACAAAACGGTTGATGCACTGATGAAGCTGGACCTGCCAGCGGGCGTGGACGTCGAAATCAAGCTGCAATAATGGTGTCAGCGCCGCGTACGTCGCGGCGCACACAGAAACAGTCGGGGCCCAGTGGTTCGCAGATCATCGCGAACCACTGGGCCCCGTTTTTATTGGTGGCCGCTGGAGCGTGCAGTTTTTAGCTGACTTTGAACTTGCCGATTTCGTCGAGCAAATTGTCGGCCTGCCCGGTCAGTTCAGCGCACGCGGTCGAGGTGTGCTCGACCAGCGCGGCATTGCTCTGCGTATTGTGATCGAGCTCGGTGATGGCGGTGGCCACCTGCGCCACGCCGCTGGCCTGCTCCTTCGAGGCGGTCGAGATTTCGGCAAGGTAGGTGCTGATGCGGCGGGCGTTGTCGACCATGGTCGCCATGGTGGCGCCCGCTTGCGAGACCACCTCGGCGCCGCCGCGGATATCCCGTACGCTGTCGGCAATCAATTTCTTGATTTCGGCGGCAGCCGTCGCGCTGCGGTGGGCAAGGGTGCGCACCTCGCTGGCGACGACGGCAAAACCGCGGCCTGCTTCGCCTGCACGGGCCGCTTCGACGGCGGCATTGAGCGCCAGGATATTGGTTTGGAACGCAATCCCATCGATCACCCCGATGATCTCGCTGACGCTGGTCGACGAGGCGTGGATGCCCTCCATGGTGCTGACCACGCCGGCAATCACGGCGCCGCCCACTTCGGCCACCCGCGCATTGTCGGTGGCAAAGGTGGCGGCCGCTGTTGCCAGCTCGGCGTTGGTGCCCACCGTGGCACCGATTTCCTCCATGGCAGCAGCCTGCTGCTCCAACGCGGCGGCAGCAGCGGCGGTGCGCTCCGACAAATCGATGCTGTCGGCGGCGATGCTTTCACTGGTGACATGCAGGCTGTGGGCAGAGGCACGCACCGTGTGCACCAGCTGGTGCAGCGATTCGTAGGCCACGCGCAGGTCGGTGATGACGGCGGCGGCTTCGTCTTTGCCCCACGGCAGCGATGGTGCGCGCCGCAAATCGCCGCGCGCCATTTCCTGCAAGTGTTTGCGGATTAAGCCGAGGCCGCCATTGGTGACCAGATAAAAGGTGAAGAAGAAGTAGGCTGCGCCCAGTAAGGCCAGCGCCAGCACGACCAGCAAAATATTGCGGTCCGCTTGCATCGCATGCACGCGCGCATTAATCAGTGCTTCGAGTTCATTCATCAGGCGCGTGGCCATGGCGTACTGGCTGTCGATGGCGCTGTCGGCCTGATCGGTGTACTCGCGCTGGGCCTGGGGCGTCCACTGCGGGGTGCCCAGCAGCTGCTTGCGCACGGTGCCGAAAAACGCGCCACTGGCGCGCTGCGGCGGCGCCAGGTCGAGCCGCTGCAACAGACCGGCGCCATCGTCCTTGAGCTTGGCGAGGCCGCCAGCCATATTCGCGGCTTGAAATTCTGCAACGGCGATCAGTTCACTGGTGCCACTTTGTTGTGCCGCAGTCAGGGCGCCAGCCTGGTGGGCGGCAGCGCCGGTGGCGCGCAGCTGCGCCGCCGTTTCGACGATGTCGGGAATGCGGGCAAATGCCGAATCCATCAGATAAAAGGTGGCGATCTCGGGGTCGAGGGTGAGGTTGGAATTGTCGGTGACCGTTTACAGCAGCGCAATGAGGGTTTTAATGTGGGCCGTGTGGGCGGCGAACACGGCCTCGGCCTCGGTGCCGGCGCCGTTCTTGATGCGGGCGCGGGCGGCCAGCACGGCGTCGTAGGCGCTGGCGGTGTCGAGGGTGGCGCCGAGCGCCTGGTTGACACTGGCCAGCTGCGCATAGCCTGCATCGAGCGCTTCCACCGACGCGCTCGCTGCCGGGCCGGTGGCTTCGCGGCGCAGCCGCTGGGCCAGGCCGATCAAAGGATAAATTGCCCGGTTGTATTGCACGCCCAGCACTTCGCGCTGTGAGAAGCCGATATCATCGGCTGTGCGGACCAGGTGGGCGCGGCACAACATGGCGATCGGCAGCAGGAACAGGGCGCAGATCAACAGCGCCTTCGAGCGAAAGCCAATGCGGCGCATGATGACCACCCCCATGGTCCAGACCCCATGCACGTGAAAGGCGCTGGCACCAGCCGGCTCGCTCGACGGCGGTGGCGATGGCGTCAAGGATTGTTGCAGCGCGCTGCTCAGTGGCGCCGGATGGGTGGTCAAGATACGTACTCCTAAAGGTTGACAAGCTGGGCGCCGGCGGGACAGCGCGGCCCCTGTTCACGGTCAGTGCCGTGATGACGCGCTGCTTGGGCGGATTTGGATATTTCTTTAGATGAAATATTTGCTGTAAAAAATAGTGTTTTTTAGAAATATACTGACGTACTTACACGTGCATGGCTTCGAAACGCAATAGTCAATTGGTCGAAGTCATTGTCAGTAAATTATATTCGTAAAATTTCATTTGAACATTTTTTAACAGAGGAATGAGCCGTTAACAGCGTCTTACACATATTGCTTGTTGTTAATTTGTCGGCGTCGTTTGAAATTGACTTTTTGTAAAACCTCACCTGTTGTCATGCCGGGCGCATCCTTCAAGCCGGCCGTCTTTGCCACGTGCAAGGCCAGCCTCTGCGGGGTTACCCCGCGGGATGTTGAGTGGTTGGTATTTCATCGCATGAGCGTCGCCGCGTTGCACGCGAGTGTGCTCACGCATCACAAGACTTGTTGAAGGCCCTGCGCCCCTTTCCAGCCCATGCATCCGCACCAGCTGACCGCACTGGCGCTGGCCGATACCATGCTCGCTGGCGCGGCCACGCATGCTGCCCTGGCGGCGGCCTGCTGCCGGGTGTTCGATACGCCGATGCCAGCGCGCAGCGCGCGCGGCACACACGGCAGGTGGCGCCTGGCTGCATCACCCCGTCGCCGGCTGTTACTCGAAGTGCACGGCATCGGCCGGCGCCACCACCCAGCCGTGCATGCGCGACTCGTAGGCCGACACATTGGGCGCGGGAAAATTCGGGTCGGCAAAGGTGCCGACCGGTATGGCGATGCTGTCATCCATGCCGTCGGTGAGGTAATACACGCAGACGCCGCACTGGGGACAGAAATGGAAATGGCTGTGCGAGCCGGCGTCGCCCACCCGGGTGTAGACGCTCGCCGGCCCGGCCACCAGCACATCACGGCGTAGAAATCGGGCCTGCTGGGCAAACGGGCCGCCCGTGCGGCGCTGGCAGGCCAGACAATGGCAAATTGACACCCGCACCGGCTCGCCGTCGACCTGCGCCGTCAGCTGACCGCAACTGCAACTGGCAAACCGTTTCATCGTCACTCCTTCGCCTGCAGGCTACCAGGGCAGCGGCGCTGCGCTGGTAGCTGCGCACTCTATCAGCGGGACGGCGCCATCAGGTCGAGCAGGATGGCCGTTTCCGCCTTGATGGTGTTGGTCACAGTGGGCTTGAAGTCGGGTGCCCATTGGGGCGAATGGGTGCCCGGCAGCGGCTGGCCGGCCTTGATGGCCGCTTGCAGGCGGGCCGGATCGACCGCGCCCACGTGCAGCAAAATGGCTTTGACGCCCGGCTGCAGGCCATACTGGGAAAAATCTTCCGAAGTCATCTTGGGCGGCATTTCCTTGACGAACTCGGGGCCCACCGCACCCTGCAGCGTCTTGACCATGCGTGCCATCAGCTCGGGATCATTGTAGACCGAATCGGTACCCGGTTTGACCTCGACCAGCGGCACCTTGGGGGCGCCGGCGGCCAGTGCTTCTCCCTTGACTTCGCGGGCGATGCTGGCCAGTACGCGCTGGCGCACTTCCGGCTTGAAGGTGCGTACCGACAGCGACAGCGTGACCTGGTCGGGGATGATGTTGGCCTGGGTACCGCCATGAATGCTGCCGACGGTGATCACCGCCGGATCGATCGGATTGTTTTCGCGCGATACCAGTGTTTGCAGGGCCAGCACGATGCGCGCCGCCATCACGATGGGATCGCGCGTTTCGTGCGGCACCGCGCCGTGGCCGCCCTGGCCATACACGGTGATATTGACGACGTCGGACGACGCCCGAAACGCTCCCGCGTGATACATGATGGTGCCCGACGGCCCGCTGGCGTCGTCATGCATCGACAGCGCGTAGTCGGGTTTGGGGAAGCGCTGGAACAGGCCATCCTTGAGCATGGCTGCAGCGCCGGCGACGGTTTCTTCAGACGGCTGGCCGATCAGCATCAGGGTGCCGCTCCACGCCTTGCGGTTATCCGCCATCAGCTTGGCGGTGCCGTACCAGGCCGACATGTGCAGGTCGTGGCCGCAGGCGTGCGCTACCGGCACCATGTCGCCGGCGCTATTTTTGGTGGTGACGGTGCTGGCGAACGCCAGGCTGGTTTTTTCCAGCACCGGCAGGGCATCCATCTCCGTGCGCAGCATCACGGTCGGGCCGGGGCCATTGCGCAGGATGGCCACCACGCCGGTGCCGCCGACGCCGGTACTCACCTCGTAGCCGAGCTCTTTGGCCAGTTTGGCCAGCGTGGCAGCGGTCTGCACTTCACTAAAGCCGAGCTCGGGATTGCGGTGCAGTTGCTGGTACAGCGTTTCGATCGCCGGGTAGTTGGCGGCCAGCTGCGTTGCAAACGGCGCCGGCAGCGGGGCCGCACTGGCACTGCCGGCAAGGACGCCGGCCAGGATCAGACTGTTGACGGGGAGACGGGCTGGCTTCATGGGAGTGCGTCCTTGATGGTGGAATGACGGTGCCGGATGACACGCAATGTGGGGGTGCCATTAGCGTACCAGATTGTTTGCGTCGAAGATTCTTTGCGTCAACTTGAACGGCGGCCGGCGCCGCTGCACATTGCCATCGTCCGCAGGGCAAACTAGGGCACAATGCGATGATGAAACGTCTCTCCTATGATTTGACATTTGACCTGCCGCCGATTGGCGGGCGGGCCGGTATGCCTCT
Source organism: Massilia sp. PWRC2 (assembly GCF_049896725.1). NCBI lineage: Bacteria > Pseudomonadati > Pseudomonadota > Betaproteobacteria > Burkholderiales > Oxalobacteraceae > Massilia > Massilia sp. PWRC2. The sequence continues at coordinate 245,228 of NZ_JAFCUW010000009.1, read as the reverse complement.
TTTGCCAGGCGGCCAATGATGCAGGGGGGCGCCACGATTGTGATGATTGGCGCCGTCTCTGGCGCGCGCGCGCAGATCAGGGCCATCCTGCAGCAGGACGGCCATACACTGGCCGATGTCGATGCGGGCGACGGCGCCGCTGCCGCCATCGTCCGGCAGGGCGGCGACCTGGTGGTGATCGAGATGTCGAACGGGCCGCGCGGCCGTGCGCTGGTGCGGTCGATCAAGTCGGCGCTCGCCACCCGGCACCTGCCGGTGCTGGTGCTGCATGCGCCAGGCAGCCGGCGTGCCCGCCTGGCGGCACTGGCCGCCGGCGCCGACGCGGTAATGACCGCCTGCGATGGCGCCGAACTGCGGCTCAATGTGCGCAACCTGCTGCGCCTGGCCGGCAGCGGTCGCCGGCCGCTGGCCGCCTCCGCGGGCATGCAAATGACCAATGATGCGATGGAAGTGGCGATCATCGATGCGCTGCCGGCCAACATCGGTCTGATTGACCGCAGTGGCACGCTGTTGTCGGTGAACAAGGCGTGGCGCGGCTTCGCCGACGCCAATGGCATGCCGGCGTCGAGTCAGTTTGGCATCGGCAGCAATTACCTCGCGCTGTGCGAGGGCGACGGCTGCCGGCCCGGCGACAGCGGCAACCATGTGGGAACCGGGATCCGCCAGGTATTGAGTGGCAGCATCGACCATTTTTCGATGGAATACCCGTGTCAGGCGCCAGACGGTGAACGCTGGTTCCTGATGACCGTGTCACCGCTGGGCGAGGGGCCAGAGGGGGCCATCGTCATGCACGTGGACGTCACGCAGAAGCATTTGACCAAGCAGTCGCTGCACGACAGCAATATGCAATTTGGCCAGATGGCGGACAATATTCGCGACATTTTTTTCCTGCTCGACGTCGCCCGTTGGCGCGTGCTCTACGTCAGCCCCGCCTACGACGACATCGTTGGCCGCCCGCGCGCCGGTTTGGGCGAGCGTCCCGAAGCCTGGCTCGATGTTATCGTGCCCGAACACCGGGGACGCGTCGCCGCCGAGTACGCCGCCCACTTGGCCCGGACCGACCAGCCGTTTGAATGTGCGTTCCAGATCAGACGGCCCGATCAACAGGTGCGCTGGTTGTCGATGAAGCTGTTCCAGATCCGCGAAGTGGGTGGTGCCGTTACCCGCATGGCAGGGATTGCCCAGGACATCACTGAAAGCAAGATGGCGATCCGCAAGTTGCGCGAGAGCGAACGGCGCTTTCTCGAGTTACTCAACAACACCAGCATGCTGGCAGTCATGCTCGACCTCGATGCGCAAATAACGTTTTGTAATAGTGCCCTGCTCAATTTAATGGGCTTGCATGACGCCCAGGTGGTCGGCGCAAACTGGTTCGATGTGTTCATGGCCTCCGCCCCTGCCGCGAGCAGGGCGAATTTTCTGGCCCGCCTGGCGCAGGGCGCGGGCGCGTCGCGTTATGAGGATGAGGTCGTCAAGCGGAATGGTGAGCGCCGCCTGATTTGCTGGAACACGTCGGTGCTACACGATATCGATGGCCGTGTCATCGGCACGGCCAGTATCGGCGAAGACATCACCGAGCAGAAAGCCTCCGAGTTGAAAATCCTCAAACTCAATGCCAACCTGGAGAAAATGTCCGGGCAGTTATTGCAGGCGCAGGAGCAGGAGCGCATCAGCCTGGCGCGTGAATTGCATGATGAACTGGGCCAGCACCTGGCGCTGCTGAAAATCGATTTGTTCCACCTGCGCGGCTCCCTGCACGATGCGCCCGCCCTGGCGCTGTGGGACAAGACCGATGCGGCGGTGGTCACCCTGATCGCCCAGATCAGGGCCATCTCGGTGTCGCTGCGTCCTCCAACGCTGGACTACCTGGGCCTGGAATCGGCGTTGCGGCAATTGCTCGAACGGCAGTTTGCCAGCGGTGCCTGCCGCTACGTGTTTGAATACGCGGGCTTGCCGGCCAGGCTGGCGCCGCCGGTCGAGATCGCGATCTATCGGATTGTCCAGGAAAGCACCACCAATATCATGCGCCATGCCCATGCCAGCAGCGTGGTGGTGGAATTGAACGGCGGCGAATCGGGCCGCGAACTCGAATCGCTGGTGCGTGACAATGGCGTCGGCTTTGAACGGGGCGGCGCCGGCATCGATGCGCACGACGGCAGCGGCAATGGCCTGCGCGGCATGCAGGAGCGCGTCAAGCTGCTGGGCGGCCGCTTCGACGTCGTCTCGTCGACGACGGGCGGCACCCGCATCGCCGTGGCCCTGTCGCTGGAGCCAGCATGACGCCAAGGGCAACGATCCTGCTGGTCGACGACCATGTGCTGGTGCGTGCGGGCATCCGCAGCCTGATCGACCAGTTACACGACTTTTGCGTGGTTGCCGAAGCGTCCGATCCGGCAGCGGCCATGCGCGTGCTGGCGCAGGTGGTGCCCGACATTGTCTTGACCGACATCGCAATGGGACCGTATAGCGGCCTCGACCTTGTGCGTGACTTGAAGCGGCAGTTTCCGCAGGTGGCGACGATCATCCTGAGCATGCACGCGTCCGAAGAAATGGTCACCGAGGCCTTGCGCCAGGGCGCCTCGGCCTATCTGCTGAAAGAATCGGCACCGGTGGAGCTTGAAATTGCGCTCAATGCCGTGGTGCGTCACGAAACGTATCTCAGTCCGGCGGTGTCGACCAAGATGATCGATCGCTTCGTGCGCGCCCCCGCCGCCGATACCGGCAATTTCCCGGCACTGACGGCGCGCCAGTCGCAGATCCTCAAGATGATTGTCATGCGCAAGGGCACCAAGGAAATCGCCTTTGAGCTCGACCTGAGCGAGAAGACCGTGGCGGCCCATCGCTCCCAGCTGATGGAGCGGCTGGGCGTGCGCGATGTCGTCAGCCTGGTCTTGCTGGCTGTCAAACATGGGGTGGGCGGCGCCGACTAGCCGGCAGCCACCTTTCCAAGAAATTCTCTCGTTGTTCCCGGGGATATTTCTTGGTTCTTCTGGGCAATAAAAGGTAATACTCGGTTGGTATTCTGGTGGCGTCCCTGCTGCCGCTATCGGCCCCCAAACCTTGTCCCGAGAATTTCCCTTGAATAATCTGCGCAGCTATTTTTCCTCGGAAAATTTTATGCCGCATGGCCATTGCTACATGTGGGAGCCTGTGCTGTTGTGGTTGCATGTCATTTCCGATTCCCTGATCGCCATGGCGTATTTCACCATCCCGCTTACGCTGATCGTGTTCGTCCGCCGGCGCAAGGACTTGCAGTTTCACTGGATGTTCCTGTGTTTTGCCATCTTCATCCTGGCCTGCGGCGCCAGCCACGTGATCGAGGTGTGGACCGTCTGGTATCCCGACTACTGGCTCTCTGGGGCGGTCAAGGCGATCACGGCGCTGGCGTCGATTCCGACCGCTTTTTTGCTGATGAAGCTGCTGCCGTTCGCGCTCGCCCTGCCCAGTCCGGCCGCACTGGCGGCCAGCAATGAACAGTTACGCCTGGAAATCGATGACCGTATCCGCGCCGAAAACATGCTCAGTCAAAAAAATGCCGAGCTGAACGGCCTGAACGATGAACTGAAGGCTTTCAGCTACTCGGTCTCGCATGATTTACGGGGCCCGCTGCGCAGCATGGACGGCTTTTCGCTGGCGCTGCTGGAAGACCACGCCAGCCAGCTCGACGCCGAAGGGCAGGACGCGCTGCAGCGCATTCGGCTGGCCAGCGAGCGCATGGGCAAACTCATCGATGACCTGCTGCGCCTGTCGGAGGTGGGACGGGCGGCCTTGTGCAGCCGGCCGGTCGACCTGAGCCAGCTGTGCACGGCGATCGCCGCCCGCCTCGACGCTGAACATCCCCAGCGCCAGGTGCGCTGGGAAATTGCGCCGCAAGTATGCATGGACGGCGACCGCGCGCTGCTGCAGATCATGATGCAAAACCTGCTCGAAAATGCCTGGAAGTTTACCGGTAAGACCACCGCCGCCGTGATCCGCTTTGGCGCCACGGTGGAACAGGGAAAAACCGTCTACTTTGTCGCCGACAACGGCGCCGGCTTCGACCGCATGTACATGGAAAAAATGTTCGATGCCTTCCAGCGCCTGCATGCGGCGGCCAGGGCGCCACCTTTTACTTTTGCGCATCGCCGGGGCAGCATGCGCAGCCGCTGTAAGGCCGCGCTGGTGATGCCTGGCGATGCCAGCTGCGCTGCCTGGACCACGGCATGAGCGGCGCGCTGCGCGTCCTGCTGGTCGAAGACTGCGAAGACGACGCCCTGCTGGTGTTGCGCGCGCTGCGCCGCGGCGGTTTCGAGCTCAGCTGGCAGCGCGTGCATGACCGGGCCGCACTGATGGCGGCGCTGGCGCAGCCATGGGATGTGGTGCTGTCCGATTTCTCGATCCTCGGCTTCAGTGGCATGGAAGCGCTGCTCATTTGCAAGGCGGTGCAGTCCGACCTGCCGTTCATTCTGGTCTCCGGCACGGTAGGCGAAGAAATGGCCGTGGCCCTGATGAAAGCGGGGGCCAACGATTACGTCATGAAACACAACCTGTCGCGGCTGGCCCCCGCCCTCCAGCGTGAACTGGACGACGCCGCCGCGCGCGCCAGCCTGCGGCGCGCCGAGCTGGCGCTCATCGATAGTGAAAAGCGCTTTCATGCATTCATGGATGCGGGCCCGTTCATGGCGTCGATTCGCAACCAGGATGGCCATTACCTGTACACCAACAAGGGCTGGGACAGCGCGCTGTGCGCTGATGCCGCCTCGCGCGTCGGACCGCTCGACGCCCTGTCGCCGGATCAGTTGATGGCAGCGGTCGTGGTGAACGACCAGGCCATCATGGCCAGCGCGCGCGCGCACGAGACGATCCAGGAATTTCACCTGACCCCAGCCTCGGTGGCTTACCGCAAGAACATCCGCTTTCCCTTCATCGGCTCGGCCGGCCAACATTTGCTTGGTGAACTGTCGACCGATGTGACGGCCCTGAAGCAATCGGAGGAAACCATCCGCCGGCTCGCCTTCCTCGATCCGCTCACCGAGCTGCCGAACCGGCGCCTGATGCAGGACCGGCTCAGCCACGCGCTGGCGCTAACCGCGCGCAGTGGCCAGCATGGTGCCCTGTTGTTCCTCGATCTCGATCACTTTAAAACCCTCAACGATACCCATGGTCATGATGCGGGCGACCAGATCCTCAAGCTCATTGCCGCGCGCCTGAGCGGCGCCATGCGCAGCCAGGATACGGTGGCGCGCAGCGGCGGCGATGAATTCGTCATCATCCTCGAGAAGCTCAGCTGTGATGTCGATCTGGCCGCGCGCGAAGTCGTGGCGATCGGCCAGATGATTCTGCGCCTGATCAGCGCGCCGTATGAGCACGACGGGGTATCGCACCGGATGTCGGCCAGTATTGGCGTGGTCCTGTTTTGCGGTACTGCGCACTCGCCGGACGAGCTGATGCAGCACGCCGACATTGCCTTGTACAGCGCCAAGGCGGCCGGGCGCAACCTGCAGCGCATTTTTGACCCGGCCATGCAGGAGCGCATCGCCGTCCACAGCGCACAGATGGAGGATCTGCGCCTGGCCATGGAGCAGCACAGCTTCGTGCTGCACTACCAGCCTCAGGTCGACGCTGGCGGCGTCCTCACCGGTGTCGAAGCGCTGCTGCGCATGCAGCACCCCAGCAAGGGCCTGGTGATGCCGGATGCCTTTATTGGCCTGGCCGAGGAATCAGGTCTGATTGTCGAGCTGGGCTACTGGACGCTGGAAACAGCCTGCGCCCAGCTGCAGCAGTGGTCGATGGCGCCGGCCAGTGCGCAGCTGACGATTGCCGTCAATGTCAGCGCGCGCCAGTTCAGCGACGGCGATTTTGTCGCCCGCGTGCTGCAGATCGTCGAGCGCAGCGGCATCGATCCGACCCTGCTCATTCTTGAGCTGACGGAAAGCCTGCTGCTCGAGGAAGTCGATCGCACCGTCGACAAGATGGCGGCGTTGCGGCGCTGCGGCATGCGGATGTCGCTGGACGATTTCGGCATGGGCTTTTCCTCGCTGTCGTATCTGAAACTGCTGCCCCTGTACGAAATCAAGATCGACCGCGGCTTTGTCAAACACCTTATCAGCGACGCCAACGATGCCGTCATCGTCAGCGCCATCATTGCGCTGGCCGCCGGCTTCGGCTTGAGCGTGATTGCCGAAGGCGTCGAGACGGCCGCGCAACTGGCCTACCTGAAGAGCCAAGGCTGTCAGCGCTTCCAGGGCTACCTGTTCGGCCGTCCGCTGCCAGTGGCGCTGCTCGATCTGCCGGTGCTGGCAAGCCCCCCCTCACCATTTCCATTGACCAAAACGGACCAATACCATGCGTAACCTCACCATCAGGGCCAGATTAATACTGTCGTACAGCTTGCTTGGAGGAATTTTTGTGCTGTTTTGCCTCTTGTTCCTGCACTCTCTGCAAGCCGCCAACGATAGCTTCGACCATTACGTCAACGGTATTATTGCGCGCCAGAATGCCGCCCATGACGTCAGGGAGGCGGTCGACCTGCGGGCGATTGCCGCGCGCAACCTGGTGCTGGTGACGTCGGCGCCCGATCTGGCCGAGGAAAAAGCCGTCGTCATCCAGGCCCACCAGGAAGTGGGTAACAGCTTGCGGCGCCTGCAAGGATTGGCGGAAGCAAACGATACTTCCAGCGAGGCGCGCGCCATGATCGCTGCCATCGCCGGCATTGAAGCGGCGTATGCACCGGTGGCCATGAAGATCGTCGAGCTTGCGTTGAGCGATCAAAAAGACGCCGCCATTGCCATGATGAACCAGCAGTGCCGTCCGCTGCTGGCCTCGCTGGTCAGGGCGACGCGTCTTTATGCAGACTGGAACGACCGAAGCAGCGCCCAGATCGTTGCCCAAGCCAGTGCCGAGTTCGTCGGGCAGCGCAACACCATGGCGGCGGCCTGCCTTGCGGTACTGGCCTTACTGCTGTTGGCAGGGATCTTTATTACCCGCTCGATCCTGGCGCCGATCGCCCAGGCGGTCGAGATTGCTAAGACGGTGGCCCAGGGGAACCTCAGTTCGCCCATCAACGTGACGGCGCGCGACGAGACCGGGCAGTTGCTGCGCGCCTTGAGTGCAATGCAGGGCAGCCTGGTCAGCGTGGTTGAAAAAGTGCGCGAAGGCAGCGAATTGGTGGCCTCTGCCAGTATTCAGATTGCGCAGGGCAATATGGATCTGAGCGGCCGCACGGAAGCCCAGGCCAGTGCGCTCGAGCAAACGGCGGCGTCGATGGAGGAGCTCAACGCCACCGTCAAACAGAATGCCGGCAATGCGCACGAGGCCGACCAGCTGGCGCAGCGCGCCGCCGGCGTTGCCGTCATAGGCGGGCAGGTGGTGGCGCAAGCGGTCGATACCATGAAACAGATCAGCGATTCGAGCAGGCAAATTGCCGACATCATCGGAGTGATCGACGGCATTGCATTTCAGACCAATATTCTCGCCCTGAATGCGGCCGTCGAAGCGGCCCGGGCCGGCGAGCAGGGGCGCGGTTTTGCGGTCGTGGCGACCGAAGTGCGCAACCTGGCGCAGCGCTCGGCCGCCGCCGCCAGGCAAATCAAGACCTTGATCACCGACAGCGTCGAGCGGGTCGAGCAGGGTACGGCGCTGGTCGGCAAGGCCGGCACCACCATGGGTGACGTCGTCGTCGCCATCGAACGGGTGACTCGCATCATGGCCGAGATCAGTGCCGCCAGCGCCGAACAGAGTACCGGCGTCGAACAGGTGAGCCACGCCGTCACTGCGATGGACGAAAACACCCAGCAAAACGCGGCGCTGGTCGAACAGATGGCCGCGGCGGCGACCGGCCTGCAAGGCGAGGCAAGCGCGCTGGTCACTGCGGTGGCGGTGTTTCAGATCGGCCGCCCGGCCAGCGCCCGGCGGCTGGCGCTCGCTTAGGCCCTGTGCTGACCATTGATGGGTTTTCGCAAACAAAGCTTGCATATAGTCCAGCCGTTATTTACAATGCGTCCCCTCAGGGCGGTTAGTTCAGCTGGTTAGAATACTTGGTCGACATCCAAGGGGTCGCAGATTCGAATTCTGCACCGCCCACCAGAACAGGTAGTACATCAGGGCCGGTCAAGTCGCAGTCATGCGGTTTGACCGGCCCTTTTCTTTTGGCACGGTCCACGCAAAGAACGGGGACCGCGCTTTTCTCTTTTCTCTGTTTTCTATTGTGCGCTGGCGCTCGCTTCGTGCGGATGGGCGCCAAACACGTCCGACTGCTCGACCATGCGCTGGGCCCAGGCCCGGTGGGTGGCCACTTCGCACATCGAATCATGCATCTTGAACACCGCCGGCGCATTGACGTCGAGAATGGCGCGGGCGGCACTCAAGTCGTGCGGCTTGACCCGGTAATGCTGCTCGATCAGGGCGATCTGGCTGGGGTGGATGGCGGTCTTGCCGACCATGCCATGCGCCAGGTCTTCCAGCACTTCCTGGTCGAGCAGTTCGGGCAGATCGAGGTGCTCGAACACCGGCGCCGTCAGCACGAAGCCGTACGGCCGAAAGGTGATCGCCAGCCGCGCGATGACGGGGCCGAGCGGGGTGCGGTAGATCGTCATGCCGCGCGGGCGGCGCAGGCCCAGCAGGGCAAGCAAATCGTTGCCGCCAATGCGCAGCGCCAGGATGCGCCGATGCACAGCGGGCGCTTCGAGCAGCTGGCGGAACTGACGCATGGCGGCGTCGTCGAACACCTCGGCCGTCTCCAGGGTCGGCATCAGCATGTGGTGGGTATCGCGCACCTGGCGGAAATACAGCTCGAAATTGCTGCTGGTCGCCTTCGGGATGACAAAGCCACTGAGCTTGTCCGCGCCCGGCATGGCCAATACCCGTGCCAGCACCTCGGGATTGCGCACACGCACGAAACGCTCGGCACGCGTGTGCGCCTGCATATTGTTCAGCACCACCGACAGGTTGAACAACGCCCAGCTGAGGTCGCGCTCGGCCACCGCATCCTCGGTGCAGAAAATCAGCGAACGGACATGCGGCAAGCGTTCGCCGTCGGCCACCGCCATCAGGTATTTGTGGGTTGCTGGCACGTAAAGCGATGCACCCATTGATTTAAGCATCCAAAGCACTCCTGATCAGCGACACCGCGTGGTAGGGCAGGGCGCCATCGACCAGCATCGGTACCTGTTTTTCTTGCGCCAGCAGCAGCAGGTGGGCGACATCGCGGGCGCCGCCGTCGCGCACGATCAACAGCCGCGGCGTGCGCCGCAATAACACCCGGGTCGCCTCGCCGATGCCCGGCTTGACCAGATTGACGTCGTCGATGCCGTGCTGCCGCAACGCCGCCTGCATGTACGCCCGCGACACTGCCGCCGCCCGGGCCTGGTCGGACGGCGCCGCCTGCATGCCCTCGCCAGCGGACAGCTGCGCTTCGGCGGCGGCGACGATGGCGTCGGCGAACGCCTGCGACTGGTCGTGCGCGGCGAACTGCTGGTAGACCACGCAACCGTGAAACTGGCCGGGACCGATCGATGCATTCAGAATCGAGCGGCTGACCAGCCCGGACACGGTCGCGTTCAGGATACTCGAAGGGATCAAATAGTCGTCGCACGATGCGGCGCAGGCAGCTGTGCCTGCCAGGTCCGACAGCACGTACAGGCCGCCATCGATGGCAGTGCCGTGACTGGCGTTGAAGGTGGCGATGGTGCTGCGCAGTTCGGCGGCGATGACGCCCTTGCCGGTCCAGCCGTCGACAAACACCAGCGATGCGGCGGCATGGCCCTGCGCCAAAATATATGCGAGGGCATTGCTGTCGATGCCGCGGTCGCGGATGATCGACACCGAATAATGGTGCGCCTGGCGCTCGAGCACCCCATTTAACAGGCGCGTGAGCACGACGCCCACGGGAGTGCCGGCCCGCGCCAGCGACACCACCGTGATGGCGCCGTCGCGGCGCGCGGCGATCAAGGCAGCCAGGGTCAGGCAGTCGCGCGCCATCCGGTCATTGTTGGCGGCGCAGGCCTGGCGAAAGACGTCGAGGTAGCGCTGTGAGGGCAGCACTTCGGGCGACAGCATTTCGCTGTAATGGCGCTGGCCCGACTGGATCAAATATTCCTTGTCGGCGACGTCGACAAAATCCTGCAAGGGTAGCGGGGTCAGCAGAAATTCGACCTCGCCTTCGCGGTAACTGCCGGAAAAGCTCATAGCGCCGCCACGGTGAGCGCTGCCAGCTGGCTGGCACGCGGCACGATGGCGTAGTCGCAGGCAGCCATGAAGCGGGCGTCCGAGCGGCTGTCGCCGATGCCGAAGGTAATGATGTGCGGATGGGTGGCGCGCAGCTTTTCGGTGACGTAAGCCACCGCATGCGCCTTGTTGAGGGCGTTCGGCAAAATCGCCAGGTTGTTGCCATTGCGGTGAATAAAATAGTCGCGGCCACCGGCGCCGCTGTCGAGCCACGGCTGCACCACCTGGTGTTCGATGGGCGCCAGTCGCGCGGCCACCTTGGCGGGGTCCTTGACGACCAGATAAAACGGCGTGGCGCAGTCTTCGATCAGGCGCGCGCGCCCGCCAAAGCCGTTACTAATTGCCCAGCTGTCGATCAGCACCGCCAGTTCGCGCAGGCCGGGCAGGGCCGTCTGCATCGCTTGCTGCATGCGTGCCAGCCACAGCTGGTCGACCGCGCCGCCCGGTTCGAGCACGATGCCGCCGTAGTCGAGTACGGCGTAGCTGGTGAACGGCAGCTTGACCCGGCCGAAGGCATCGATGTTGCGGGCGGTGGCGGGAATGACCGTCATGCCGTCGCGGGCGAAGTCGAGGAAGGCGCGCTGCGCCGCCGTGGTGTACGAAATGGCGCTGCCGTCCTTGAGGAAGGCCGCTGGCACGAGGGCACCGTCGGTGGCGCATTTGTCGCGCGACTGGAACAGGGTGTCGTCGAGGTCGGCGAACAGGAATTTATGAAACTTCGTCAATCTGGGTCTCGCTTTGAAAGTAAAACAGGCGGGCATCGAGCAACTGCGCCAGCTGGCGCAGGGCGGCGTTGGCAGGGGTCTCGTGGCAAATCAATACGTGCTGGTACTGACCGCGGCGGACGTTATATAAATAGTTGGCGACGCCTTCGCCGTAGTTGTCGGCAAACGCCAGCCTGGTTGCCACCGCGCCCCAGGTGAGAATGGGTGAACGGGTGCTCGACTGCACCATGACGTTCACGCCCAGCTGTTCCAGCGCGGCGCCCAGCAGGTAGGGTGCGTGCATGAATTCACCGGTGCCCAGCACCAGCACGCTGTTGTCTGGCGCGATGTCGTTCGCCAGTCGCGCCGCCAGCGCCGCTGGTGCGCGCAAGGCGCGGCGCAAGCCATGGCGGCCGAAACGGCCGCTGGCGCCGCGTTCGGCGTCGGCATCGAAGCGCTGCGCCGGCGCGCCCGATGCGCTGAACTGGCCCGCCGTAAATTGGTAGTGACCGCTCACGGGCGACGCCAGCGTCACCGGCACGCCGCAGCGGGCCGACAGTGCCGCGGTGGCATCGTCGCCCATGAAATTGGTGATGGTGGCCAGGTGCACGTGGCCGATGGCGGGATTGAGAGCGCGGCAGGCGTGCGCCAGATTGATAAACGTGTTGCCGGTGCTCGCTTCGTCATCGACCAGTACCAGCGCCTTCGCCGTCAATAACAGCTGGCGCTCGGCATCAGCCGGCGGCAGGTGCAAAAACTGCCGTGGCGCGTGGCTGTGCGCTTCCTCGAACTCGACGATGTCAGTATCGCCCACGCGGTAGCGCGAGCTGTGCAGAAACAAGGCGGGCTGGTCCGGGTGCAGGCGTAACCACGCTTCGAACACCCCCTGGCCGAGGCCAATCGCGGTTTCCGCCATGGCAATGAAGACCACCGGCCCGGCCAGCGGCGGCACGGCTGCGGCCAGACGCGCATGGATGGCCGTCATCGCCGCCGGCCGCACCGGCCAGTGTTTACCCAGCACCTTCGAGAGGAACAGAAAGCCCCGTTTGGCGTTGTCGCGGGCGGCAAAGCCCATGATATCGTCGAGCGGGCAGTCGCTGCGCTCAATGGTCAGTGCGAGCGCGCCGGTGGGCAGCAGCACCTGGTAGTGCGTCGGAGAGTGGCTCATGCGAGTTCCGTGGCGCTGGCCAGCTCGGCCACGCGGATGCCGTCGCGCACCGCTGGCACGTGCACCCGGCCGTAGCCATCGGCAAAGCCGGACAGGGCGATCCACGGCAGATTCGGGCCGGCCACGCAGGCCATGGCGATGCCACCCGACATACGCGGATTAATTTCCAGCAGGTGCAGGACGCCATCGCCGAGACGGAACTGGATGTTGAACACGCCATTCAAGCCATGCGTGCTGGCCAGCTGTGCGCAGGCGCCGAGAATGTCGGCGCGCATGTCGATTAACTGCCCCTGGCCGGCAGTGGCCGGTTTGCGGCGGGCGACGGCGCACACCAGGCGGCCATGTTCGCCAACGCAGTCGACGCTGTACTCTTCGCCGTCCAGATAGGCCATCAGCAGCATGGGGCGGCAGCTGCCCAGTTCGGCCAGACCACGGCGGAAGTCGTCATAGCCGATGTGGTAGGCGGCGCCGGCCAGCAGCAGGGCGGCGCTGCTGCGTTGTTCATCGAGGATGGCAAAGCCGAGGCCGAACACCGAGTGCGAGGGCTTGATGCACAGCTGCCGGTGCTGCGGGCGCAGGGCGGCATAGGCGGCGTCGAACTGGTCCGCCGTTTCAAATGGCAGAAAGGGCGCGACGGGGGCGCCGGCAACATGGCTGGCAGCGTAAAAGCGCGCCTTGTCGTGAATCAGTTCAAGTTGTTCGGCTGGAGCGGCGCTGAGGATGCGGGTGCCGTGGGCGGCGAAGCGCTCGTGCTGGGCGGCCAGGGCGGTGGCGCCCTTGCCGGGAATAAAAATGTCGATCTGCTGGTCGCGGCAACATGCCAGGCACCAGTCGAGATAGGCGTCCATCTCGAGCCCGCGTGGCTCTGTATAGAATGCGTGCGCCGTGCGGGCGGCCGCCACGTGGGGGCTCGGATTGCTGTAGATGAGGTAAAAGCGGCCGGCGGGGTCGGCCTGACGGATCAGGCTGATGGCTGCGGAGACGGACGAAAAAGTCCTGTTAAACCAGACGCGCATAGTCAAACTTTCGGGATGGGCAGGGGCGGAGGCCATCTGTAAAGACCGCATTATGGGGCAGGGTCGTGCGAACGCAAGCAGGCGGGCTGCGGTGCTCTCATACGCAGTCGGCAGGGGCAGCGCAAGCGCACAGCAACAACACAGCAACAACACAGCAACAACACAGCAATCGCACAGCAATCGCACAGCAATCGCACAGCAACAACACGCCATACCTCTAACTAACTTGTTGCGTCAAGCCCTTTTGCACGTTATACTAGCCGGCTTCGGTATGGATTCGTCCGTCTCGAGTCCGTATCTTTACTTGGTAGTTAAACAGTCAGCCCCGCCCAATCGTAGGTGGGAATGGAGAAAAAATGAGCCTAGGCCTTCTCGGTCGCAAGGTTGGAATGATGCGCATCTTCACGGATGAAGGGGACTCGATCCCGGTTACCGTGCTTGACGTGTCGAACAACCGTGTTGCGCAAGTCAAAACTCCTGAAACGGATGGTTACACCGCCGTTCAGGTCGCATTCGGTCAACGTCGCGCTTCCCGCGTGACCAAAGCTGTTGCGGGTCACCACGCCAAAGCTGGCGTCGAAGCCGGTACGATGCTGAAAGAATTCCGCATTGATGCCGCTAAAGCTGCCGAACTGAAAGCTGGCGACATCGTCGCTGCCTCGCTGTTCGAAGTCGGTCAAAAGATCGACGTTCAGGGCGTTACGATTGGTAAGGGTTACGCCGGCGTCATCAAGCGTTACCACTTCTCGTCGGGTCGCGCAACGCACGGTAACTCCCGTTCGCACAACGTACCAGGCTCGATCGGTATGGCGCAGGATCCAGGCCGCGTGTTCCCAGGTAAGCGCATGACCGGTCACCTCGGTGACGTCAACCGCACCGTTCAAAATCTCGTAATCGCCCGTATCGATGCCGACCGTCAGCTGCTGATGGTCAAAGGTGCCGTACCAGGTGCGAAAAATGGCCAGGTCGTCGTGTCGCCTGCCATCAAAACCAAAGCACAGAAGGGAGCTTAACGATGGAACTGAAGCTTCTGAATGAGCAAGGACAAGCAGGCTCGAACGTTGCCGCCGCCGATACCGTATTCGGCCGTGATTACAATGAAGCCCTGATTCACCAGATCGTCGTCGCCTACGCCGCTAACGCGCGTTCGGGTAACCGCAAGCAGAAGGATCGTGAAGAAGTTCACCACACGACCAAGAAGCCTTGGCGCCAAAAAGGTACGGGCCGTGCTCGTGCCGGTATGTCGTCGTCGCCACTGTGGCGCGGCGGCGGACGCATCTTCCCTAACTCGCCTGACGAGAACTTCACCCACAAAGTGAACAAGAAGATGTACCGCGCAGGTATCTGCTCGATTCTTTCCCAGCTGGCTCGTGAAGAGCGCCTGGTGGTGGTCGAAGGCTTTGCCATCGACGCGCCAAAGACCAAGCTGCTGGCACAAAAGCTGAGCGGCATGGGCCTGGAATCGGTCATGATCATCACCGACACCCCGGACGAAAACCTGATGTTGGCTTCGCGTAACCTGCCGCACGTGCTGGTTGTCGAGCCCCGTCATGCAGATCCGATGTCGCTGGTGTTCTACAAAAAAATCGTGGTCACCAAAGCAGCCTTGACCATGATCGAGGAGATGTTCGCATGAGCGGCGTAATCAAATTTTCCGAAGAGCGCCTGATGAAGGTGCTGCAGGCGCCCGTCATTTCCGAGAAGGCCACCATGGTCGCGGAAAAGAACGAGCAAATCGTTTTCCGCGTCTTGCCTGACGCCACCAAGCCTGAAATCAAGGCCGCCGTTGAACTGCTGTTCAAGGTCGAAGTGGAATCGGTGCAGACCCTCAATCGCGAAGGTAAGGCAAAGCGTTCGGGCCGTTTCAACGGTCGTCGCAACCATACCAAGCGCGCTTTCGTGTGCCTGAAGCCTGGCCAGGAAATCAACTTCTCCGAGGAGGCTAAATAATGGCACTCGTAAAGATGAAACC
This sequence comes from Massilia sp. PWRC2, assembly GCF_049896725.1. Lineage (NCBI taxonomy): Bacteria > Pseudomonadati > Pseudomonadota > Betaproteobacteria > Burkholderiales > Oxalobacteraceae > Massilia > Massilia sp. PWRC2. The sequence continues at coordinate 230,165 of NZ_JAFCUW010000009.1, read as the reverse complement.
AACCTCACCAGGCCGTCGTGGCATGGTGAAGGTGGTGAACCCCGACCTGTACAAAGGTCGTCCGTTCGCTGCCCTGGTTGAAAAGAAATCGAAGACCGCCGGCCGTAACAACAACGGTCACATCACCACCCGTCACATCGGTGGTGGTCACAAGCAGCATTACCGTCTGATCGATTTTAAACGTCAGAAAGATGGCATTCCTGCGAAGGTCGAGCGGATCGAATACGATCCAAACCGTACCGCCAACATCGCGCTGCTGTGCTACGCCGATGGCGAGCGCCAGTACATCATCGCCACCAAGGGTATGGCTGTCGGCGACGCCGTCATGAATGGCTCGGAAGCGCCAATCAAGTCGGGTAACTGCCTGCCAATCCGCAACATTCCGGTCGGTACCGTGATGCATTGCGTCGAAATGCTGCCAGGTAAGGGTGCCCAGATGGCCCGTACCGCCGGCGCCGGCGTCGTGCTGATGGCCCGCGAAGGCACCTACGCCCAGGTCCGCCTGCGCTCCGGTGAAGTGCGCCGTGTCCACATCGAATGCCGTGCAACGGTAGGCGAAGTCGGTAACGCTGAGCACAGCCTGCGTAAAATCGGTAAAGCTGGCGCCATGCGCTGGCGCGGTGTTCGTCCTACCGTTCGCGGTGTGGTCATGAACCCGGTCGATCACCCGCACGGTGGTGGTGAAGGTAAAACCGCAGCTGGTCGTCATCCAGTGTCGCCTTGGGGCCAACAGACGAAGGGTAAGAAGACGCGCCGTAACAAGCGTACGACTTCCATGATCGTCTCGCGCCGCGGCAAGAAATAAGGATAAGACATGACACGTTCATTGAAAAAAGGGCCGTTCATCGACGCCCACCTGGTGAAAAAAGTCGAAGCCGCGCAAGCGAACAAAGACAAAAAGCCAGTCAAAACCTGGTCGCGCCGCTCGACGATCTCGCCAGACTTTATTGGCCTGACCATCGCTGTACACAACGGCAAGCTGCACGTGCCAGTGTATGTCTCCGAGAACATGGTTGGTCACAAGCTTGGCGAATTCGCGCTGACCCGCACGTTCAAGGGCCATGCCGCTGACAAGAAGGCGAAGAAATAATGGAAACCAAAGCTATCCTCAAAGGTGTGCGCCTGTCGGACCAAAAGGGCCGCCTGGTTGCAGATCTGATCCGCGGCAAGAAAGTCGGCGCAGCACTCGACATTCTTCAGTTCAGCCCGAAAAAAGGCGCGACCATCATCAAGAAGGTTCTGGAGTCGGCAATTGCCAACGCCGAGCACAATGACGGCGCCGACATCGACGAGCTGAAAGTGGTGCAGATCTATGTTGAAAAGGGTCCGATCCTCAAGCGCTTTACTGCTCGCGCTAAGGGTCGTGGCGATCGTATCTCGAAACAATCCTGTCACATCTACGTGACTGTCGGTAACTAAGGGGTCACGATGGGACAGAAGATTCATCCAACAGGCTTTCGCCTGTCAGTAACCCGTAACTGGGCGTCGCGTTGGTACGCGGGCAATGGTAACTTTGCCCAAATGCTCAACGAAGACCTCGCAGCACGTGCTTATCTGAAAAAGAAACTGAAGAACGCTTCGGTTGGCCGCATCGTCATCGAGCGTCCTGCCAAGAATGCGCGCTTCACGATCTACAGCTCGCGTCCAGGCGTGGTCATTGGTAAAAAAGGCGAGGACATCGAAGTACTGAAGACCGCGCTGACCAAGATCATGGGTGTGCCCGTGCACGTCAATATCGAAGAGATCCGCAAGCCGGAAATCGATTCGCAATTGATCGCCGATTCGATCTCGCAGCAGCTGGAAAAGCGCATCATGTTCCGCCGCGCGATGAAGCGTGCGATGCAAAACGCCATGCGTCTGGGTGCCCTGGGCATCAAGATCATGTCGTCGGGTCGTCTGAACGGTATCGAAATCGCTCGTAAAGAGTGGTATCGCGAAGGTCGGGTGCCTCTGCACACCCTGCGCGCCGATATCGACTACGGTACCAGCGAAGCGGCCACGACGTACGGCATCATCGGCGTCAAGGTCTGGGTCTACAAGGGTGACCGCGCGCCAAACGGCGACGCACCCGTGATCGACACCCCGGCCGACGACAAGAAGAGCCGCGGCCCGCGCCGTGACGATGGCAAGCCAGCTGGCCGCCCACGTCCAGCCGGTCCAGGTGGCGCCCGTCCATCCACAGCGCCGGTTGTGCGTGCTCGTCCAGCGGTGAAATTGCCGGTGGCAGCAGCCCCAGCTGCGGCAGCAGCACCCGCCGCAGCTGAACCAGCTGAGAAAGCAGGAGAATAACCATGCTGCAACCAGCACGCAGGAAGTATCGTAAAGAGCAGAAAGGCCGTAACACCGGCATTTCTCACAGCCGCGGCACCGCTGTCTCGTTCGGTGAATTCGGTTTGAAGGCAGTCGCTCGCGGCCGCATCACCGCCCGTCAGATCGAAGCAGCACGTCGCGCCATGACCCGTCACATCAAACGTGGCGGTCGTATCTGGATCCGCATTTTCCCGGACAAGCCAATTTCGAACAAGCCAGCTGAAGTTCGTATGGGTAACGGTAAGGGCAATCCAGAGTACTACGTCGCAGAAATCCAGCCAGGCAAAGTCCTGTATGAGATGGACGGCGTTGACGAAACACTGGCGCGCGAAGCATTTCGCCTGGCTGCCGCCAAACTGCCGCTGGCGACGACGTTTGTCATCCGCCAAGTCGGCCAATAAAAGGAGTTGGATATGAAAGCAACAGAACTCCGCGGCAAAGACCAGGACGCTCTCCAGAAAGAGCTGAATGAGTTGTTGAAGGCCCAGTTCGGCATGCGCATGCAAATCGCTACGCAACAGCTGAGCAATACTTCCCAGCTCAAGAAGGTACGCCGCGATATCGCGCGTGTGAAGACGGTAATGAACTCGAAGGAAGCCAAATGACTGATACCGCTAAAGTCGCCCTGAAGCGTACGCTGGTCGGCAAGGTTGTTTCCGACAAGATGGACAAGACGGTCACCGTCCTGATCGAGCGTCACGTTAAGCACCCGCTGTACGGCAAAATCATCATGCGCTCGAACAAGTATCACGCGCATGACGAGACCAACTCGGTCAAAACGGGTGACACCGTTGAGATCCAGGAAGGTCGCCCCATCTCCAAGACCAAAGCTTGGACGGTGACCCGTGTAGTACAAGCTGCACAGGTGATCTAAAAGTAGTACCGGGTGAGCAGGGTGCCACGGCTTCCGTGGTGCCGTACTCACTCTAAAATTTAGTTCTTGCGGGCCCGCCAGTGTTATGCGATACTAGCGGGCTTCGTTCATGTGTTGCCGCAAAAATTCGTCACCCCAAAGTGGCCAGCGGACCAGAGACGAATGTTTTTGGAAAGTCCATCACCCAATCAGTGACTCCAGCAGGGGTTTCTGGCGGGACCAAGACTGACCGCAGGCCCACATTGTGGGGATTCTTCGGCTTAAGTTGGGAAAGAGAATACTATGATTCAAACTGAAAGCCGGCTCGAAGTAGCCGACAATACCGGTGCCAAGGAAGTTATGTGCATCAAGGTATTGGGCGGTTCCAAGCGCCGTTATGCTGGCATTGGCGATGTGATCAAGGTAACCATCAAGGTTGCTGCGCCACGTGGCCGTGTCAAAAAAGGTGAAATTTATAACGCTGTGGTTGTGCGTACCGCTAAAGGTGTGCGCCGCCAAGACGGCTCCCTGGTGAAGTTCGACGGCAATGCCGCCGTGCTGCTCAACGCCAAGCTGGAACCGATCGGAACGCGCATTTTTGGACCTGTCACGCGCGAATTGCGTACTGAGAAGTTCATGAAAATCGTGTCCCTGGCACCTGAAGTTCTGTAAGGAGTCGTAATGGATAAGATTCGTAAAAACGACGAAGTCATCGTTCTGACCGGTAAAGACAAGGGCAAACGTGGTGTAGTTCAGCAGCGTATCGATGCTGAGCACGTCATCGTTGAAGGCGTCAACGTCGCTAAAAAAGCGACCAAGCCGAACCCAATGACCGGTGTACAGGGCGGTATCGTCGATAAGACTATGCCGATTCACATTTCCAACGTTGCATTATTCAATGCAGCGACTGGCAAGGCAGACCGGGTGGGCTTCAAGACCGTGGATGACAAAAAAGTCCGCGTGTTCATGTCTTCCGGTCAAGAAGTGAAGGTTTAATCATGGCCCGTCTTCAAGATTTTTATAAAGAAAAGGTCGTCGCTGACCTGGTGGCCAAATTTGGCTACAAATCGGCGATGGAAGTGCCGCGTCTGACCAAGATCACCCTGAACATGGGCTTGGGCGAAGCGATTGCTGACAAAAAAATCATCGAGCACGCCACTGGCGACCTGACGAAAATTGCTGGCCAAAAGCCAGTGACGACCAAGGCACGCAAAGCAATCGCTGGTTTTAAAATCCGCGAAGGCTATCCGATCGGTACCATGGTCACCCTGCGTGGCGCCCGTATGTACGAGTTCCTCGATCGTTTCATCACCGTGGCCCTGCCGCGCGTGCGTGACTTCCGTGGCGTCAACGGTCGTTCGTTCGATGGTCGCGGTAACTACAACATCGGTGTCAAGGAACAGATCATTTTCCCTGAAATCGAGTACGACAAGATCGATGCGCTGCGTGGTATGAACATCAGCATCACGACTACCGCCAAGACCGACGACGAAGCGAAAGCTCTGCTCGCCGCCTTCAAATTCCCGTTCAGAAACTGAGATCATGGCAAAACTATCCCTGATTAACCGCGAACAGAAGCGTGCAGACCTGGTGGAGAAATTCGCCCCGAAGCGTGCCGCTCTGAAAGCCATCATCGATGATCAGTCGAAGACGGAAGAAGAACGTTATGAAGCCCGTTTGAAGTTGCAGGCATTGCCGCGCAACTCGGCCCCGACCCGCCAGCGTAACCGCTGCGCCATCACCGGCCGGCCACGTGGCACATTCCGTAAATTCGGTCTGGCACGTATCAAGCTCCGTGAATTCGCCATGCGTGGTGAAATTCCGGGTATGACTAAAGCAAGCTGGTAATAGGAGAATATGCAATGAGTATGAGCGATCCTATCGCCGATATGCTGACCCGCATTCGCAACGCCCAAGGCGTACAAAAGACGACCGTGGCAATGCCATCGTCGAAAGTTAAAGTAGCGATTGCCAACGTCCTCAAGGACGAGGGTTACATTGAAGATTACGCGGTTACCGAAGACGGTGGCAAGGCGGAACTGAAAATCGGTTTGAAGTATTACGCTGGCCGTCCGGTCATTGAGCGCCTCGATCGCGTGTCCCGTCCAGGGCTGCGCGTCTACAAGGGCAAAGATGACATCCCTAGCGTCATGAATGGCTTGGGCGTGGCGATTGTGTCGACTCCGCAAGGCGTCATGACAGACCGCAAAGCGCGCGCTACCGGTGTCGGCGGCGAAGTTATTTGCTACGTGGCATAAGGAGAAGACGATGTCTCGAGTAGCTAAGATGCCGATCGCTGTTCCAGCTGGCGCCGAAGTGGCGATCACTGCACAGTCGATCACGGTAAAAGGTCCGTTGGGCACGCTTGTTCAGAAGCTCAATGGCCTGGTAAAAGTAGAAAACAACAACGGCAGCCTGTCCTTCGACGTCGTCGATGACAGCCGCGAGTCCAATGCGATGTCGGGCACCTTGCGCGCCCTGGTCAACAATATGGTGACCGGCGTAACCAAGGGCTTCGAGAAGAAGCTGACCCTGGTCGGTGTGGGCTACAAAGCCCAGGCCGCCGGTGACAAGCTGAACCTTTCGCTGGGTTTCTCGCATCCGGTCGCTCACGCGATGCCGGCTGGCGTGACCGCCACCACCCCGACGCCGACCGAGATCCTGATCAAGGGTATCGATCGTCAACAGGTTGGCCAAGTCGCCGCTGAAGTGCGTGCTTACCGCTCCCCTGAGCCTTACAAAGGCAAGGGCGTTCGCTACGCGAACGAAGTGGTTAAGCTTAAAGAAACCAAGAAGAAATAAGAAGGCTGACCATGGACAAGAAAGAATCACGTCTGCGTCGTGGACGCCAGACCCGCATCAAGATTGCGGAGATGAAAGTAAATCGCCTGTCGGTACACCGTACCAACCTGCACATTTACGCCAACCTGATCAGCCCGGATGCGAAGATCCTGGTTTCGGCTTCGACCGCCGAAGCCGAAGTGCGCGCCGAACTGGCAGGCAAGACCGGCGGCGGCGGCAACGCTGCAGCGGCTGCACTGGTCGGCAAGCGCGTCGCCGAAAAGGCTCTGAAAGCAGGGATTACCGAAGTTGCGTTCGACCGCTCCGGTTTCCGTTACCACGGCCGTGTGAAGGCGTTGGCTGAAGCCGCGCGTGAAGCCGGTCTGAAGTTCTAAGGATATCATCATGGCAAAAATGCAAGCAAAAATGCAAAGCGACAAGCCGGATGATGGCATGCGCGAAAAAATGATCGCGATCAACCGCGTGACCAAAGTGGTCAAGGGCGGTCGTATCATGGGTTTCGCCGCATTGACCGTCGTCGGTGACGGCGATGGCCGCATCGGCATGGGCAAGGGCAAGTCGAAAGAAGTACCAGTCGGTGTGCAGAAGGCAATGGAAGAAGCCCGTCGCAACCTGATCAAGGTGCCTCTGAAGAACGGTACCCTGCACCACACCGTTACCGGCCGTCACGGCGCATCGAAAGTAATGATGATGCCCGCCAAGCCTGGTACCGGCGTGATCGCTGGTGGCGCCATGCGCGCAATCTTCGAAGTAATGGGCGTAACCGATGTCGTGGCGAAATCCACCGGCTCGTCGAATCCTTACAACCTGGTGCGCGCAACTCTCGACGGCCTGTCGAAAATGAGCACTGCTTCCGACATTGCCGCCAAGCGCGGCAAGTCGGTTGAAGACATCCTGGCTTAAGGTGAACATGATGACTAAAGAAGCTACTAAAACCGTCAAAGTTCAGTTGGTCATGGGCCTGATCGGCACGCGCGAATCGCATCGCGCGACCGTGCGCGGCCTGGGTCTGCGTCGCGTCAACTCGGTCTCCGAGCTGGAAGACACCCCATCGGTGCGCGGCATGATCAACAAAGTCTCGTACCTCGTGAAAGTTGTGTCGTAAGCGCTCGCGCTTACGAACGGAGAAAAACATGGAACTCAATACCATCCAACCAGCCGAAGGCGCCAAGCACTACAAGCGTCGCGTCGGCCGCGGTATCGGCTCCGGTCTGGGCAAAACGTCCGGCCGTGGTCACAAGGGTCAAAAATCGCGTTCGGGCGGCTTTCATAAAGTCGGTTTCGAAGGCGGTCAGATGCCTCTGCAACGCCGTCTGCCAAAACGCGGCTTCAAGTCCTTGAACGCCACGTTCAAAGCCGAAGTGCGTCTGTCGGACTTGAACAACCTGGCGGTCGGCGATGTCGACATCCTGGTGCTCAAGCAAGCAGGTATCCTGCCAGTGCTGGCGCGCGATGTGCGTGTCATCCTGTCCGGCGAAGTCACCAAAGCGGTGAACCTCAAAGGCATCAAAGCAACGAAGGGCGCCAAAGCGGCCATCGAAGCAGCTGGTGGCTCGGTAGCCTAATTGGCGAACGGCTTGATCGGAGCAAAAATTGGCGACTAATTCACAACTTGGTAAGAGTGCAGCAGCGGGATTCCCTTGGGGCCGGCTCTGGTTTTTGCTTGGCGCGTTGGTCGTGTACCGTATCGGTGCGCACATCCCGGTCCCCGGGATTGACCCGGTCCAGCTGGCAGCATTGTTCAAGCAGAACGAAGGCGGCGTCCTGGGCATGTTCAACATGTTCTCAGGCGGCGCCCTGTCCCGCTTCACGGTGTTCGCTCTCGGCATCATGCCTTACATCTCGGCTTCGATCATCATGCAGTTGGTGTCGATCGTGTCGCCGCAGATGGAAGCGCTGAAGAAAGAGGGCGAAGCAGGCCGTCGCAAGATCACCCAGTACACCCGGTATTTCACGGTGGCACTGGCGCTGTTCCAGGCGTTCGGCATTGCAGTGGCACTCGAATCGCAGCCAGGGTTGGTACTCGATCCCGGCATGGCGTTCCGTTTCGTCACCGTGGTGACTTTACTGACCGGTACCATGTTCCTGATGTGGCTCGGCGAGCAGATCACGGAGCGCGGTCTGGGTAACGGTATTTCGATCATCATTTTTGCCGGGATCGCGGCCGGTTTGCCGGCAGCACTGGGTGGCTTGTTCACCTTGATCTCGAACGGTTCGATCAGCAGCTTTGCCGCGATCTTCATCATTCTGCTAGTGGTACTGGTGACCTACTTTGTGGTATTTGTTGAGCGTGGACAACGTAAGATTTTGGTCAATTACGCCAAGCGTCAGGTCGGCAACAAGGTATATGGCGGTCAAACCAGCCACTTGCCGTTGAAGCTGAACATGGCCGGCGTGATCCCACCGATCTTTGCTTCGTCGATCATCTTGTTCCCGGCTACGATCGTTGACTGGTTCACCAAGGGCAAGGACACGAGTAACCCGTTCATCGGTTTCCTGAAAGATCTGGCGGCATCGATGGGGTCTGGTGAACCCATCCATGCGCTGCTGTATGCGGTGGCCATCGTGTTTTTCTGTTTCTTCTATACAGCGCTGGTGTTTAACAGCAAAGAAACAGCAGATAACTTGAAGAAGAGTGGCGCGTTCGTACCGGGGATTCGTCCTGGTGAGCAAACCGCCCGTTACATCGACAAGATTCTGATGCGATTGACCCTGGCTGGCGCGGTGTATATCACCCTGGTGTGTTTGTTGCCGGAGTTTATGCAAGCCAAATGGAAAGTGCCGTTTTATTTTGGCGGCACCTCCCTGTTGATTATTGTAGTTGTCACCATGGACTTCATGGCTCAGGTACAGAACTACGTCATGTCGCAGCAATATGAATCACTGCTGCGCAAGGCAAATTTCAAGGGCGGCATTCCGACGCGATAAGCGCCCAGGAAGACACAGCGAATGGCAAAAGACGACGTCATACAAATGCAAGGCGAGATTCTTGAGAATCTCCCCAACGCGACATTTCGAGTAAAGCTGGAAAACGGCCACGTGGTGCTCGGCCACATTTCGGGTAAAATGCGCATGAATTACATTCGCATTCTTCCTGGCGACAAAGTCACGGTGGAGTTGACGCCGTATGACCTGAGCCGGGCCCGGATTGTGTTCCGAACCAAGTAAAATTTAGAAATCGAACCATCCGAACGTAAAGAGAGTGCAATCATGAAAGTTCTCGCATCAGTCAAGCGGATCTGCCGCAACTGCAAGATCATCAAGCGCAAAGGCGTTGTCCGCGTAATCTGCGTGGAACCGCGTCACAAGCAGCGTCAAGGTTAATTTAGCGTTATTGATAGAGGAATAACGAATGGCACGTATTGCAGGGGTAAACATCCCAAATCATCAACACACTGTTATCGGCCTGACGGCGATCTACGGTGTTGGCCGTCCACGTTCGCAGAAAATCTGCGACGCTACGGGTGTTGCGACCAATAAAAAGGTCAAAGACCTGGACGATAACGAACTCGAGAAACTGCGCGACGAAGTCGCCAAGTTTGTCGTTGAAGGCGATTTGCGCCGTGAGCTGTCCATGAACATCAAGCGCTTGATGGACCTGGGCTGCTACCGTGGCATGCGTCACCGTAAAGGTCTGCCAGTGCGTGGTCAGCGTACCCGCACCAACGCTCGTACCCGCAAAGGTCCGCGCAAGGCCGCACAATCGCTCAAGAAATAATAGGAAACGACTATGGCCAAGCAACAAAGCAGCGCCGCAGCAGCACGCGTCCGCAAAAAGGTTAAGAAAAACGTCGCCGAGGGCATCGCCCACGTGCACGCTTCTTTCAACAACACCATCATCACGATCACCGACCGTCAGGGCAATGCCCTGTCGTGGGCGACTTCGGGTGGCGCCGGCTTCAAGGGTTCGCGTAAATCGACCCCGTTTGCAGCGCAGGTTGCAGCCGAAGCAGCTGGCAAGGTCGCTGTCGAGTGCGGTGTCAAGAATCTGGAAGTTCGTATCAAGGGCCCAGGCCCAGGCCGTGAATCGGCTGTGCGTGCTCTGAACAACCTGGGTATCAAGATCACCGAAATCCAGGACGTGACGCCAGTACCGCACAACGGTTGCCGTCCCCCAAAGCGTCGTCGTATCTAAGCTTCGGCTAACTACTTCGTCGTTGGCAGGTCACACTGCACAAAGATTGCCGGCGCAGGCCCCGTTAGGGTATACTGCCCGGCTGTCGTTGTCTGGAATGTTCACATTGCAGGCATGTTTCAGCCACCGTTCGACCGCTTTTCAACTTGCTAAGTTCAAGACAAGTTCAAGACGGCATTCGAACTAGCGCCTGTCGCATTGCGTCGGGGCGTCATTTACAACTAAAGGATTCATCGTGGCACGTTATATCGGACCTAAAGCAAAACTGTCCCGCCGTGAAGGCACGGACCTGTTCCTCAAGAGCGCACGCCGCTCCCTCGATTCGAAATGCAAACTGGACGTCAAGCCAGGCCAGCACGGTGTTAAATCCGGTGCCCGTACCTCGGACTACGGTAACCAGCTGCGCGAAAAGCAAAAAGTCAAGCGCATGTACGGCGTCCTCGAGCGTCAGTTCCGCCGCTACTTCGCTGAAGCTTCGCGTCGCAAGGGCAACACCGGCGAAACCCTGCTCCGTTTGCTGGAAGCGCGTCTCGACAACGTCTGCTACCGCATGGGCTTCGGTTCGACCCGCGCTGAAGCGCGTCAGCTGGTTAGCCACAAAGCGTTCACCGTGAACGGCAACGTCGTCAACATCGCGTCGTTCGCGGTCAAGACCGGCGACGTCATCGCTGTTCGTGAAAAAGCCAAAAAGCAAGTTCGTATCGTCGAAGCCCTGTCGCTGGCTGAACAGATCGGTATGCCAAGCTGGGTGTCGGTTGATGCCAAGAAGATGGAAGGCACGTTCCGTTCGTTCCCAGAGCGTAACGAAATCGCCAACGACGTCAACGAAGCACTGATCGTCGAACTGTACTCGCGTTAATTCGTTGTCCAGTTAGTCACGTTTCCCGCCCGCTCCAACAGGAGTGGGCGTTTTCACTAATGCCATCAGCCTTATCGGCGTAACGGGCCGAGGGTATTGAAAAGGACATTTACATGCAAAACAGTTTGTTGAAGCCACGTATTATTGATGTTGAAGCGCTCGGCGCCGGTCATGCCAAGGTCACCATGGAGCCGTTCGAGCGTGGCTACGGTCACACTCTCGGCAACGCGCTGCGCCGCGTGCTGCTGTCGTCGATGGTGGGCTACGCGCCGACCGAAGTGACGATCGCCGGTGTCGTGCACGAGTACTCGTCGCTCGACGGCGTGCAGGAAGACGTGGTCGACCTGCTGCTCAACCTCAAGGGCGTGGTGTTCAAGGTCCATAACCGTGATGCTGTCACGCTGACCCTGAAAAAGGAAGGCGAAGGCGCCATCCTGGCATCGGATATCGACCTGCCACACGATGTCGAGCTGATCAACCCGGATCACGTGATTGCCCACCTGACCGCTGGCGGCAAGCTGGACATGCAGATCAAGGTCGAAAAAGGCCGTGGCTATGTGCCAGGTAACGTCCGTCGTCTGTCGGAAGACACCAATAAAACCATCGGCCGCATCATTCTGGACGCATCGTTCTCGCCAGTACGCCGCGTATCGTACTTCGTGGAATCGGCACGCGTTGAACAACGTACCGACCTGGACAAGCTGATCATCAACATTGAAACCAACGGCGTCATCACGCCGGAAGAAGCGATCCGCCAGTCGGCCCGCGTTCTGGTGGACCAGTTGAATGTGTTTGCTGCCCTGGAAGGCACCGAAGCTGCTGCCGAAGCGCCATCGCGTGCACCGCTGGTCGATCCGATTCTGCTGCGTCCAGTCGACGACCTCGAGTTGACCGTGCGTTCGGCCAACTGCCTGAAGGCGGAAAACATTTATTACATTGGCGACCTGATCCAGCGTTCGGGAAACGAGCTGTTGAAGACGCCAAACCTGGGCCGCAAGTCGCTCAACGAGATCAAGGAAGTACTTGCATCGCGTGGCCTGACCCTGGGTATGAAGCTGGAAAACTGGCCGCCTGCTGGCCTGGAAAAGTAATTGCTGCACCCCGGCCTGGCGTGTTGTCAGGCTGGCCATAACCCCCCAATAACCGGTCCGCAATTGAGGCATTGCCTGAATTGATCGAAGAACTGGAATAAAACCGAAAGGAATTACCATGCGTCACCGTCACGGCCTTCGCAAGCTGAATCGTACTTCGTCCCACCGCCTCGCCATGCTGCGCAACATGACCGTTTCCCTGCTGCGTCATGAAGCCATCAAGACGACCCTGCCAAAAGCCAAGGAACTGCGCAAAGTCGTTGAGCCGATCCTGACCATGGGTAAGACCGACACCCTGGCCAACAAGCGTCTGGCGTTCTCCCGCTTGCGCGACCGCGAAATGGTCTTGAAACTGTTCGCTGAACTGGGCCCACGTTATGCCAACCGTAATGGTGGCTACCTGCGTATCCTGAAAATGGGTTTCCGCGTCGGCGACAATGCACCAATGTGCTACGTCGAACTGATGGACCGTCCTGACGTCTCCGACGTCGATGCTGCTCCGACCGCCGAGTAATCGTCGTTCCAGGTAGTAGTCTAAAAATGCCGCTCGCTTGAGCGGCATTTTTTTGTTCAGGCGGCCACCAGTGCCAAGGTTGTGTTGCATCAAGTACATTTTCAGCAGGGTATAATAGTCGCCGGCCTGCGCCGCCTGTGCCATTCGGGCACGCTTCGCTGCAGGCATCGATGGGGGAGAGCGGTGCATGAGCAGTTGCAAGAGAGCGCGGGGCCTGGTGCATGGTTGACCGCATTTTGCTCACTGCCATTGCCACCGAATTCGACGTCATCGCCGGCCGTCAGCGTGCGCGCCAGATTGCCGCCGCCTGTGGCTTTGCGGCCCTCGACCAGGCCCGTATCGGTACCGTGGTGTCCGAACTGGCGCGCAACATTTTTAATTATGCCGGCACCGGGACCATTGCGTTTGCCATTGGCGCCGATGACGCCCGCCCGCAACTATTGATCACGGTCGAGGATCAGGGGGCCGGCATCGCCGACATCGACCTGATCCTGTCCGGCCGCTACCGCTCGGCCACCGGCATGGGCTTGGGCATCCTGTCGGCGCGGCGCTTGATGGATCACTTCGATCTGCTCAGTGGCCCAGGCGGCACCCGTATTATCGTCGGTAAATATTTGCCGGCGCAGGCGCCGACCGTGACGGCGCACACACTCGCCCCCATCATCGCCAGCTTCAAGACCTTGCCAACCGACGCTGCCTTGTCCGAAGCGCGCCACCAAAACCGTGAACTGACCGACACCCTGGCTGCCCTGCAGCTGCGTCAGGATGAGTTGATGGAGGCCACCGCCCGGCTCGAAGAAACGAATAGCCGGATCGCTTCGCTCAACACCCTGCTGGACGACAAGGCGGCGGCGTTGCAGCAGGCCGATCGCAGCAAGGACGAGTTTCTCGCCATCCTCAGCCACGAATTGCGCGGGCCGCTGTCGGCGGCCGGCATGGCCGCCCAGTTGCTGCAATCGAAGACCGTCAGTGCCGAGCGTACCACCCAGATGGGCGCGCTGATCGCCCGCCAGGTGGTGCATATGAGTAAGCTGGTGGAAGATTTGCTCGACGTCTCGCGTGTCAGCCGCGGGCTGGTGCAGATCGACACAGTACCGGTCGAGCTGCACGCCGTGATTGCGGCTGCCAGCGAGCAGGTGCAGGCTGCGGCCAGCCTGAAACTGCATCGGATGGCGCAAGCGCTGTGCGCGACCCGGCTGCAGGTGCTGGGCGACCACACGCGGCTGGTGCAAGTGCTCAGCAACTTGCTAACCAACGCGATCCGCTACACCAACGACGGCGGCGCCATCGAGATTCGCCTGGAGGCGCAGGGCAGCATGGCGCTGTTGCAAGTGACCGATAATGGCAGCGGCATCGACGCGTCACTGATGCCGCGCCTGTTCGATTTGTATGTGCAAGCCGAGCGTTCATCGGATCGCATGGGCGGTGGCCTGGGGCTGGGCCTGGCGCTGGTCAAGAGCCTGGTCGAGGCGCACGCGGGGACGGTCAGCGCCGCCAGCGCCGGTGCCGGCTGCGGCAGTGTATTTACGCTACGTCTGCCGCTGTATCTGCAATAGGCGGCGCCGGCGCTGGCGGGACAAGTCAGAATGGGGCGCTCGGTGTAAGATGCTCGCTGCCGCCGTTCTTCATCCAGGAAAATCATGTTTCAAGTGTTGCCCCGTCTGTTCGCCGTGCTGCTGCTGCTGTGGGCAGCCATCAACGGCGCCCACGCTGCCGATGATTATCTGGCCCCCGAACAGGCCTTCAAATTTTCCGCCCGCATGCAGGATGGCAGCCACGTCGCTGTCACCTATCAAATTGCCGACGGTTACTATATGTACCGCGAGCGCTTCAAATTCACGGCCGAGGGCGCCACCCTGGGCATCCCAGTATTCCCTGCCGGCAAAGTAAAATTTGACGACACCTTCCAGAAGAATGTCGAGACTTACCGCGCCAGCGTCACCGTCGTGCTGCCGGTCAATGCTCCCGGCTTGTTTACTATCAACGCCCAGTCGCAAGGTTGCGCCGACGCCGGCCTGTGCTATGCCCCCCAGGACGCCAGCGCCCGCTTGATGGCCAACAGCACGGCAACCTCGCCAAACGCGGCGATGAGCCCGACGCCGGCGGCCAGCCTGGCACCGACGCCAACGCTGGCCGCAGCGGCGGCCAGCGCCGCCAGCGTCGCCAGCGCACCGGCGCCCGCCACTTCCGACCTCGGCAGCATTGCCCTGGTGCTCGGCGGCGGCCAGCTGCTGGCCATCGTCCCCGCATTTTTCCTGCTCGGCCTGGGCCTGGCGTTTACCCCGTGCGTGCTGCCGATGGTACCGATCCTCTCTTCGATCATTGTCGGCGAAGGCGCAAACATCAAGCGCGGCCGCGGCTTGCTGCTGTCGGTCGCCTATGCGCTCGGCATGGCGATTGTCTACACCGCGCTGGGCGTGGCGGCGGGCCTGGCTGGCGAGGGGCTGGCGGCAGCGCTGCAAAATCCATGGGTGCTCGGTGCCTTCAGCCTGTTAATCGTCATCATGTCGCTGTCGATGTTCGGCGTCTACGAATTGCAGATGCCGGGTGCGCTGCAAACCCGCCTGGCCGGTGTGTCGGGCAAGCAAAAGGCTGGCAAGCTGGGCGGCGTGTTCGCCATGGGCGCCATCTCCGCCCTGATCGTCGGCCCCTGCGTGGCGGCGCCCCTTGCTGGCGCGCTGGTGTATATCAGCCAGTCGCGCGATGTGCTGATCGGTGGCGCTGCACTGTTTTCGATGGCCATCGGCATGAGCATTCCCTTGCTGCTGGTAGGGGTGTCGGCCGGTTCGCTGTTGCCGAAGGCAGGTAAATGGATGGATGCGGTCAAGCGCTTCTTTGGCGTATTGATGCTGGCGATGGCGATCTGGCTGGTGGCGCCGGTATTGCCGCCGGCCGTGCAGATGCTGGCGTGGGCCGCCTTGCTGCTTGGCTATGGTTTCTATTTGCTGCGCAGCCATCAGCGCTGGCATGCCAACGCACTGGGCGCGGCGCTGGCCGTGCTGGGGATCTTGCAACTGATTGGCGTGGCCAGCGGCGGCCGCGACCCGCTGGCGCCGCTCTCGCACCTGGCCGCCAGCGGTCATGCCGAGCAGGGGCTGCGGTTTACCCGCATTAAGACGGTCGAGCAGCTCGATGCGGCCCTGGCGCAGGCGGGCGGAAAGAGCGCCATGCTCGATTTTTATGCCGACTGGTGTGTGTCCTGCAAGGAAATGGAAAAACTGACCTTCGTCGCGCCGGCCGTCAAAACCCTGCTGGCCGATACCGTGTTGCTGCAAGTGGATGTCAGCGCCAACGACGCCGCCGACAAGGCCATGCTCAAGCGCTTCAATTTGTTTGGACCGCCCGGCATCATCCTGTTTGACAAAAGCGGCAAAGAAATTGCCGATAGCCGCGTGATCGGCTACCAGGACCCGCAAAAATTCACGGCGTCGCTGGCGCGCCTGCGCTGAGCGCTCAGTAATCGATCGCGCCGCTCGACATATTGAAAAAATCAAAAGCGCCATGGGCGGCTTCGCCCGGTGCCGGCATGATGACCTCGTCGTTATCGGGTGGGCCGCCCAGCAGCGCATCGAGCTCGTCACGCAGGGCAATCGCCACTTCGCTGCCCTTGGCCTTGATCACCGCCTGCAGAAACGGCGTGCGCAATTCGCGCATGGCTGGCACGCTGGCGGCCTTCTCCACTTTCATTTGCAGCATCATGCCGCGCAAGCCCAGCGCTGCCTTGATGCTGCGGCTATAGAATTGTTGCAGCGCCAACTGCAGTTCGGCCGAATCGGCCATCATCGCCGTCATCGTCTCGACCTTGCTGGCGACCCTGGCGGCCGGCGCCGACACTGCCGCCGGCGCGGCGCTGGCAATGACGGCAATGTAGCCCTGCTCATGCAGTTCTTCCACGTGCTGGGCGGTCAGGCCCAGGCCGGCGACGTTGCTCAGCAACCATTCGAGCGGGCGGCGCCCATCGACCAGCAACAGCAGTGTTCGCACACGGGCGGGAAGTTGGTATTTACGGGTGGCGATTTCTTCGCGACCCTTGTCAGTCTTGTCATACACACTGCTAGTCATCATGCCTCCACGAACCGCCTGCGTCTATTGCCGTACGGATACAATATGATCCTACACTGACTTTTGGTCAATTGGCACGAATTAGGCGGCACGATGTTGCGAAAATGTGCAAAGAGGCGCCGCAGCGCCTCCCTGCTGCAACACCCCGCCAGACTAGTTAGCCGCGTGGTGCGGCATGTCCTTCAGGGCCGCCGTGCCCGCCTTGATGGCGACCATGATGGCCTTCGCCCATAAATTGCTGATCAAACACTTTCTTTTGGGTCGGATTGAGTACCGAATAAAAAGTGTTGAGTGCGCCGGCCGAGGCTTTCATGTGTGCCGTATGCTGTTCGCTCATGGCGATCATTTTGTCGAGGCGCTGCGGCGCATTCATGGTCTTCCAGGCGTCCCGCTCGCCCGGCTGCGGGGCCAGTTTCGGATCGGGACGGATGGCGCTCAGGTAGGCCGTCCAGGCGGCTTCCTGGCCGCCCGTCAGTTGCAGCGCATCATGCAAGCTGGCCTGGCGTTTGTTCCAGTGCTCGCTCATTTTCGCCGCGCGCTGCTGTTGCGACATGGCATTGGCGTGGCTGCCTTCTGGCGGCGCCGTCTGGGCGTGCACGGCGGCGCTACCCAGGCCGAGGACGGCGAGGGCGATGATGATCTGTTTGCGAATGGTATTCATGGGGGCGCTTCCTAGGTTAAGTTGACTGCAGCGGATGGGCACTTCAACTACGACTGCACGCTGTCCATCATGGGCGCCAGGTGTAACATCGGCGTTTCTGTATTGTCATAGTTTGTATCTAAGTGTTTCGTCCAAAGCCGTATATACATGGCGATACAAACTCACTGTGCAACAGGGGGATAAGTGGCGATAATTGGTCGCATGGATAATCCTTCTACAATTTTGATCGTCGACGATGACCGCGACATCCGTTCCCTGCTGGCCGATTATCTCGAGTCGAATGGCTACCGGGCGCTGGCAGCGGCCGATGGCACGGCCATGTGGAAAGTGCTCGACGAAGCCCGTCCTGATTTGCTGGTGCTCGACCTGAATCTGCCTGGCGACGATGGCCTGACCCTGTGCCGCAAGCTGCGTGCCCATTCGAGCCTGCCGGTGATCATGTTGACCGCGCGCAGCGAGCCGCTCGACCGTATTCTGGGCCTGGAAATGGGCGCCGACGATTATTTGCCCAAGCCCTTCGAGCCGCGCGAACTGCTCGCCAGGATCCGCAGCGTGCTGCGGCGCAGCCATGCCATGCCTTCGAATACCCCGGCCGACAACGCCCAGCAAATGAAATTTGCCGGCTGGACGCTCGACCTCACCGCGCGCCACCTGCTCAATCCCGATGGCCTGGTGATCATGCTGTCGGGCGCCGAATTTCGCCTGCTGCGGGTGTTCCTCGAACACCCGAATCGGGTACTGAACCGCGATCAATTGCTCAATCTGACCCAGGGGCGCGACGCCGATCCCTTCGATCGCTCGATCGACATCCAGATCAGCCGCCTGCGCCAGAAGCTGGGCGAAGATGCGCGCCTGCCGCAAATTATCAAAACGGTGCGCAATGGCGGCTACGTGCTGGCCGGTCAGGTCACGGTGGAGCCGTCGGCATGAGGGCGTTCTTCGGCTCGATGACGGGCCGGGTGTTTTTTACTTTGCTGCTAGGAATCGTGCTGAGCGCGGCGCTGACCCAGTGGGCCGCCGACGCCGAACGCCAGCGGGCCATCGAAGGGGTGCGCGACGGCCATGCCCTCGAACGCGCCGAGCAATTGATCATGGCCACCGAAGTGGTCCCCGCCTCGGCCCGTCTGGCCTACCTGGCCGTGGCCAATCGTCCCGGCGTGCGGCTGGAACAACGTCAGGGCGAACTGGTGCATGCAGACAAGCCCACCGAGTTTGCCGTGGCGCTGCGCGAACGCATGGGCAGCGCTTACCAGATCGTCTCGATTGCCGGCCGCCCGGCCGCCTGCGATGTGCCGCGCACCACACCGTCGATGTTCGGCACCCTGCAGAGTGGTCCGTGGCGCGGTGCCTGCGAACTGATCGACATCCGCCTGCGCGATGGCGAGCAGCTGCGCCTGTCGGTGCTGCCGCCGCGCATTTATCCGTATGCCGAAAAAACCAATTTGACGCCCATCATCAGCCTGTTCCTGGCCAGCATTGCCTTGCTCGCCTACCTGGTGGCCAAAATGACCACGCGCCCCCTCAAGCAGCTGGCGCAGGCCGCCAAGGACCTGGGCAATGACATCAACCGGGCACCGCTGTCGCTGAGCGGCGCCAGCGAGATTCGCCAGGCCAGCGCCGCCTTCAATGCGATGCAGGCGCGCATCCGCCAATACATTTTTCAGCGCACCCAGATGCTGGCGGCGATCACCCATGATCTGCAGACCCCGCTGACGCGCCTGCGCCTGCGGCTGGAAAAGGTCGGCGACAGCGAGCTGCAGGAGCGCCTGATCGGCGACTTGTCGGCCATGCAGGCGATGGTGCGCGAAGGACTCGATCTGGCGCGCAGCATGGATACCACCGAGGCCATGCATTCGCTCGACGTCGATTCGCTGCTCGACAGCGTGTGCGATGACGCCAGCGACAGCGGCCAGCAAGTGGTGCTGCGCGGCAGCGCCAATGTCGCCGTGCTGGGGCGGCCCATGTCGCTGCGGCGCTGCCTGGTCAACCTGATCGACAATGCCGTCAAGTACGGCCAGCGCGCCGATGTCGCCGTCGACCGCCAGCCGGGTGCCGTGCGCATCCGCATCTGCGACAATGGTCCTGGCATCGCCGCCGATGAACTGGCGCGCGTGTTCGAACCGTTTTATCGCATCGAAACCTCGCGCTCGCGCGAATCGGGTGGCACCGGGCTTGGCTTGACCATTGCCCGCAATATTGCCGAGCAACATGGCGGCACCATCTCCTTGCTCAACCGTCAACAGGGGGGCCTTGAAGTGACCTTGTTATTACCGGCGTCTTGAATCGCGCGCGCCTCGACCGGGCTAGTCCTTGTCGACTGTCGCCTCAAAGAATGTCCTAGAAGAAATATGCGACAATACTCGCGCAGTTTTTCACCCCGTTTCTTTCTTTTTTCCTTTTTATCCAACACCAGACCACAAAACCGCTGCCCACGAGGTGGCCAGGAAACAGCATGAGCAAACCTTCTATTGGCGTCATCGCCGCCGCCCTCGCCATCGTTGGCGCCACCGCCTGGTACCTGAGCGGGGGCAGCAGCTCATCGGCCCCTGCCGGCGGCAAGAACGGCGCGGCCCAGCCACCGACCGTGGTCAGCGTTATCAAGCCGCTGCGCCAGGATGTGCCCGTCGTGCTGCAATCGAACGGCACCGTCACGCCACTGTCCACCGTCGACCTGCACCCGCAGACCACCTCGACCGTCCGCACCGTCCACATCAAGGAAGGCCAGTTCGTCAAGAAGGGCGATCTGATGTTTTCGCTGGACGACCGCAGCGATGCCGCCAATGTCGACAAGGCGCACGCGCAGATCGCCCGTGATCAGGCGGCGCTGGCCGATGTCGAGCGCCAGTACAAGCGCAGCACCGAACTGGTGGCGCAAAAATTTCTGGCCCAAAGCGCCCTCGATACCCTCAAAAGCCAGGTCGACTCGGCCCGTGCCCTGCTGACCGCCGACCAGGCGGCGCTGCGCGCGTCGGGCGTGTCGGCCAGCTATAACACCATCCGCGCGCCGATGAGCGGGCGCGTCGGCGCCATCAATGTCTATCCGGGCAGCCTGGTGCAACTGGCGACCTCGCTCACCACCATCACCCAGCTCGACCCCATTTCCGTCTCGTTCACCCTGCCGGAAGCGGCGCTGGGCGAACTGATTGCCGCGCAAAAACGCGGCAAGGTGGCGGTACAGGCCAGCCCGAACAGCAGCGCCGGCGCGGCCGGCGTCATTGGTGCCATCAGCTTTATCGATAACACGGTCGATGCCATGTCCGGCACCATCCGCGTGAAAGCGCAGTTCGACAACCGCGACAGCAGCCTGTGGCCGGGCCAGTACGTCAACACCCGCATCACCGTGCAAACGCTGACGGGCGCGGTGGTGATTCCACAAACGGCCATCATCATCAATACCCGCGGCACCTTCGTCTACGTGGTCGACACCGACCAGTCGGCCCGCCAGGTGCCGGTGGCGCGCCTGCACGCCTGGGGCTTGAACGCGGCAGTATCAGGTTTAACGGGTGACGAACGGGTGATTACCGACGGCAAACAGAACCTGCGTCCGGGTGGCAAGGTCAAGCTGGCTGAAACGGCCGACAAGCCCGCCGCTGCCAAGACTGACGGCAAGACCGACGCCAAGACCGCGGGCAAGGATGGGGCCGCATGAATATTTCCGAACTGTGCATCCGGCGCCCCGTCATGGTGGTGCTGCTGTCGATCAGCATGATCCTGGTCGGCATTCTGGCCTACCGCAGCATCCCGGTGGCGGCGCTGCCGAGCTATAACACCCCGGTTATCAACGTCAACGCCAACCTGTCCGGCGCCAGCCCGGAGACCATGGCGTCGTCGGTGGCGCTGCCCCTGGAAAAGCAGTTTTCCACCATCGCCGGCATCAACCTGATCACCTCGTCGAGCACCCAGGGGGCGACCTCGCTGACCTTGGAATTTGATCCCTCGATCGATATCAATACCGCCGCCGTCGACGTCCAGGCGGCCTTGCTGGGCGCCCAGCGCCAGTTGCCCGCTGAAATGACGGAATTGCCGTCCTACCGCAAGGTCAATCCGGCCGATGCGCCGGTGCTGTTCATGACCATGACGTCGCCGTCGATGAGCCTGTCGGACTTGAACGACTATGCAGAAAACCTGATCGCCCCCAGCCTGTCGACCCTGCCCGGCGTGGCCCAGGTCACGGTCAATGGCCAGAAACGCTTTGCCGTGCGGGTCCGCGCGCAGGCGGACATGATGAATGCACGCAATCTGTCGATGGATGAACTGGCGATTGCCCTGCGCGCCGCCAACTCCAATTCGCCGCTCGGCATTCTCGACGGCCCCAGCCAGACCCTCACCATCCAGGGCAACCCGCAGCTGATGAAAGCGAGCGAGTTTGCCGAACTGATCGTCGCCACCCGCAATGGCGACCCGGTGCGCCTGAAAGACGTCGCCACCGTCGAAGACAGTTTTCAGTCCGTCAAAACGGCCGGCAGCTACAACGGCGAGCGCTCCATCGTGCTGCTGGTGCAGCGCCAGCCGAATGCGAATACCGTCGAAGTGGTCGACGCCGTCCGCAAACTGTTACCACGCTTTCAGTCGCAGGTGCCCGCTTCCATCAAGATCAACCTGGTCAATGACCGCTCGGTATCGATCCGCGAAGCGATCCACGACGTCAACCTGACGCTGGCGCTGACGGTGGCGCTGGTGGTGATGGTGATCTTTCTGTTCCTGCACCGCGCCGCCGCCACCTTCATTCCGGCCGTCACCATGCCGATTTCGCTGCTGGGCGCGCTGTCGCTGCTGAACTGGCTCGGCTACAGCCTCGACAACGTTTCCCTGCTCGGCATCACGCTGGCCGTCGGCCTGGTGGTCGATGACGCCATCGTGGTGCTGGAAAACATCGTGCGGCACATCGAGATGGGCAAGAAGCCTTTGCATGCGTCGCTGGTGGGCGCCAAGGAAATGGGGTTTACGATTATTTCCATTTCGATCTCCCTGGTCGCCGTGTTCATCCCGATTTTCTTCATGCCCGGTGTGATTGGCTTGCTGTTTCACGAATTTGCCGTCGTCGTCGGCCTGTCGATCCTGGTCTCGGCGGTGGTGTCGCTGACCCTGGTGCCGATGCTGGCCAGCCGCCTGCTGCCGCCCCATGTGGAAAATGGCGAGGGCGAAAAATCGTTCATCGGCCGCCATTTCGAAGCCGGCTTTGCCAGGGTGCGCAACGGCTACGCCTCGACGCTCGACATCGCGCTGGCGCACCGCAACATCGTGCTGCTGGTGGCGCTGGCCACCTTCGCCCTGACGGTGGTGCTGTACGTCACCATCCCGAAGGGTTTCTTCCCCGAAGAAGACCTGGGGCAGGTGCAGGTGACCACCGAAGCGGCTGAAGACACCTCGTCGGCGGCCTTGCTGGTATTGCAGGAAAAAGTGGTCGCCATCATGATGGCCGATCCCGCCATCAAGGACGTCACCTCGTTCACCGGTGGCGGCAACAGTGGTCGCATGTTCATGGTGCTCAAGGCCAGGGGCGAGCGCGACAAGATGCCGGTGGTGCTCGACCGCCTGCGCAAAGCCACCCGCGCTCTGCCCGGCATCGCCGTTTATCTGCGCCCGGTGCAAAACTTGCAGCTGGGCGGACGCCAATCAAAAAGCCGTTACCAGTACACCCTGCAAAGCGTTGGCAGCGGCGCCGAGTCGCTGGGCAGCTGGGCCAGCAAGTTCCAGGATGGCATGCGCGCCAATCCGAACTTCCGCGACGTCACCAGCGATTCGCAAAACCGCGGCTTGCAGGCGCAGCTGAAAATTGACCGCGACAAGGCCAATACGCTGGGCGTTGCGATGGTCGACGTGCGCACGGCGCTGTACGCCGCCTTCGGTGAGCGCCAGGTGTCGACCATTTATGCGCCGGCTGCTTCTTATTATGTGATTCTCGAAGCGTCCGAAGCGGACCGCCAGTTCGACGATGCGCTTGAGCGGGTCTCGGTGCGCAACAAGGGGGGCCAGCTGGTCAAGCTGTCGAGCTTTGCCACCGTCGAGCGCACGGTGGGGCCGATTTCCGTCAACCACCAGGGCCAATTGCAGGCAATCACGCTGTCGTTCAATCTGGCGCCCGACGTGCCCCTCGGGGTAGCCACCGCTGCCATCGACAAGATGGGGGGCGACATGAATCTGCCAGCGGCCGTCATCACCCGCTACGGCGGTGATGCCGCCGTGTTCCAGGATTCGCAGTCGAGCCAGATCATCCTGATCGTGGCAGCGCTGGGCGTCATCTATGTGCTGCTCGGCGTGCTGTATGAAAGTTTTATCCACCCGCTGACCATCCTGGCCGGCTTGCCATCGGCGGCGGTGGGCGCGCTGTTGACCCTGCGTATTTTTGGGCTCGATCTGACCATGATTGCCATCATCGGTATCTTGATGCTGATTGGTATCGTCAAGAAAAACGCCATCATGATGATCGACTTTGCCCTCGACGCCCAGCGCAACCAGGGTATGAGTCCGGCCGCAGCGATCCGCGAAGCGTGCGTGTTGCGCTTCCGGCCGATCCTGATGACCACCCTGGCCGCGCTGATGGGCGCGCTGCCGATTGCGCTGGGACTGGGCGCTGGCGCCGAACTGCGTCAGCCGCTGGGCCTGGCCGTCTGCGGCGGCCTGCTGTTTTCGCAAGTCATTACGCTGTACATCACCCCGGTCATTTATCTGTTCCTCGACAAGTACAGCGGTGCCGGTCCGATGGACGACACCGAGTTTGCCGAGGCGGAGGCGAGCAACGTGGTTCACCTCGCGCATAAATAAATGTAAAGAGACTTAGGCCGGGCTTAGCGCGATACATTCTGTCACATGCGGTGGCCCGGACTCTTGTAAGCTGCAGGCTTGGCGCACCAGCGATCAGCGATCAGCTGTTGCGTCGGGGTCCAGCATGCCACCAGGTCTTCGCATCATCTGCCTAAACCGGGTAGACTGCGGCCATGAGTGAGTAACATCTTTCATCGAGACCCTTCCCCATTGAGTGAGCAGACTTTCATTTTGCGTGACCACACCCATCACTCCCACACCGAAGACGGCGTCTGCGCCCTGTGCGGGCAGCCTTTACCCGTCGCTGGTGTGAGCGAGTACGGCCAGCGCAAGCCGAACCGCACCGGGATTGCCATCACGGTGCTGCTGCACTTGCTGTTAATTGCCATTTATTTCCTGCAACCGAACCGCGAGCGCCATGCGCCGCCGCCGGCCGGTGCCACCATGGTGTATATCGCGCCGCTGCCTGTGGGCAAGCCGAAAAAGACCCCACCGCAGCAGCAGGCACCGAAAAAAGCGCCGAAAACCAGGCCGACCCCGGTCAGCAAGCCAGTGCAGATCCAGCGCCTGCCCAATACCATCACCTTGCCAAACGAAAAGCCGGTCGAGCTGGTAAAAGAAGCGCCGCCCACGCCAGTGAAGGAAAGTCCGCCGCAAGAGACCGATATGCAGGCGTATATCGAAGCGCGCCGCAAGGCCCGTGGCGCCAAGGACCCCAGCGATGCGCCGGGCGAAGAAAGTGAAAACGCTAAGGCCACCCGCGTGGCCATGGCAAATATTGCCGCCGCCAATGGCCGCTCGCACGGCGATGACCGCAATGAATCGGGCGGGGTGTTTTCGATTACCAACAAGACATTCAACCGCGCCGAGGTCAAGTTCCGCGGCTGGAATCCGAATTTCAAGCGGCGCTGGCTGCAACAGGTGACGGTGGAGCAGGGCACCGAGCCGGATATCGAAACGGCCATCATCAACAAGATGATCGAACTGATTCGCAAGGAAAAAACCGGCGACTTCGAGTGGGATTCGCACCGCCTGCAACGGGTGGTGACGATGAGCGCGCGGCCGAAAGATACGTCGGAACTGCAAGCCTTCCTGTTCAAGGAGATGTTCCCTGAGTACAAGGCACCGCGGCGTTAGTCGACAAAAAAAGGGGACAGGCCTGGCCTGTCCCCTATGTGATTGAGCGCACGGCAAACCTCGCCGCGCTAGCCCATCAAGCTGACTGCTTCAACAGCCGCGCAATATCCCGCGCAAAATACGTCAACACGCCGTCGGCGCCAGCGCGCTTGAACGCCATCATCGATTCCATCATTACCTTGTCATGGTCGAGCCAGCCGTTTTGCGCGGCCGCCTTCAACATCGCATATTCGCCGCTGACTTGATAGGCAAAGGTGGGCACGCGGAATTCATCTTTCACGCGCCGCACGATGTCCAGGTACGGCATGCCCGGCTTGACCATCACCATATCGGCCCCTTCGGCCAGATCGAGCGCCACTTCGCGCAGCGCTTCGTCGGAGTTCGCCGGGTCCATCTGATAGGTGTTCTTGTCGGCCTTGCCGAGGTTGGCCGAAGATCCCACCGCATCGCGGAACGGGCCATAAAACGCCGACGCGTATTTGGCCGAATACGCCATGATGCGGGTGTGGATATGGCCACCATCTTCGAGCGCCGCGCGGATCGCACCGATGCGGCCATCCATCATGTCGGACGGGGCGACGATGTCGACGCCAGCGCGCGCATGGGTCAAGGCCTGGCGGATCAGCATGGCAATGGTGGTCTCGTTGACGATATAGCCGTTTTCGTCAGGCAAGCCATCCTGGCCATGGGTGGTGTAGGGATCGAGGGCGATGTCGGTCAGGATGCCGAGCTGGGGAAATTTCGCCTTCAATGCCTTGATGGCGCGCGGCACCAGGCCATCGGGGTTGGTCGCTTCGACGCCATCATAGGTTTTCAGCGCATTGTCGATGACCGGGAACAGGGCGATCACGGGAATGCCCAGCGCGACGCACTCGGCCGCCACTTCCAGCAACAGGTCAATCGACACCCGCTCGACGCCGGGCATCGAGCCCACCGGCTGGCGCTGGTTGTCCCCATCGAGGATGAACACCGGGTAGATCAGATCGTGCGCCGTGATGGTGTTTTCACGCATCAGCGCGCGCGAAAACGGGTCGCGGCGCATGCGGCGCAGGCGGATGGCGGGGTAGGCGGCAGGTATGTGAGCAGGCATGTTTTTCAGTTAAAAATTAAAACGAAAAATTAAAACGGAAAATTAAACCGGAAAATTAAACGGCGTCATCCGCATCGACCGGGTCGATCAGCACGGCGTCCGGATCCGGCGCCACGTCCACCAGGCCCAGCAGATCGATAATCTTGTCATTGGCCTCATCGATGCCGAGCCGCTTGAGGGCCGAGAACAGCTGCACGGTGAAGGGGAAGCCGTCGCCGTCTTCGTCGACGTAGCTGGCGAGCATCTGCTGGGCCTTGCGCAGGGCGTTGGTCGATTCGTTGCGGTTGAGCTTGTCCGCCTTGGTCAGAATGCAGTGAATCGGCTTGCCGGTGGGGGCGAACCATTCGAGCATCTGGATGTCCAGATCGGTAAACGGCCGCCGCGAATCCATGATCAAGACCAGCGCGGCCAGCTGGTCACGGCGCTGGACGTAGTCGCCCAGCAGCTTTTGCCAGTGCAGCTTGGCCGAGCCCGACACTTCGGCGTAACCGTAGCCAGGCAGGTCGACCAGCAGCGCTTCGACTTCATCGAGGCGCAGGGCATCCTTGCGGTGCTGGCCCACATGGGCGCCGCCGATGGAAAAATAATTGATGTGCTGCGTGCGGCCGGGCGTTTTCGATGCGAACGCCAGGCCCTTCTGATTGGTCAGAATATTGATGGCCGTCGACTTGCCGGCGTTGGAGCGCCCGGCAAAGGCGATCTCGGGCGCCGTGGTGGTCGGCAGATCGCGCAGTTGGTTGACGGTGGTGAAGAAACGGGCTTGCCAGAGTTTGGACATGGAGTAGGGTAAATTGCAAATAAAAGCTGGCGATAACGCAAGAAAGCTATTGTACAATAAGAGGTTACGATGCCCGCGCCCCGCCTTGGCGGTGCGCCCGCTGCAGGCGCGTGAGACCGCGAATTTTCTGCATCAGGTACTACGGCATCGAACCGGCGTCCCCTCAATAAAATTTATTTTTACATGGTCAGGGTGTTTGCATGAATCGAGCTTCGTTCCCTTCCGCCGCTACGGCACTTGTGAAATCGCTGTTCATCATCGCCTCGCTGGCTGTTGCCGCCGGCGCTCAGGCCCAGGCCGCCGAGACGGCGCATGGCGCTGCCGCCGTCGTCAATCTCGATCCCGCCAAGGGCGCCACCCTCTATGATGGCGGCGACGCCGCGCGCGGCTTGCCCGCCTGCCTGTCTTGCCACGGTGCCGCCGGCAACTCGACCATCGCCGCCAATCCGAAACTGGCCGGCCAGGTCTCCAATTACGTCTACAAGCAGCTGGTCGAATTTACCGGTCCGACGCGCGCCCACCCGATCATGACGACCTACGCGAAAATGATGACGGACGACGAAAAGAAAAACGTCGCCGCCTATCTCGCCGCGCAAGCGCCGAAAGGGGGCGCAGCCAAAAACAAGGACACACTCGAACTGGGGCGCAAGATTTACCGCGGCGGCATCGCCGAGCGCGGCGTCGCTGCCTGCGCCAGTTGCCATGGCGCCGCTGGCGCGGGCGTCCCCATCCAGTACCCGCGTCTGGCCGGCCAGCACCAGGATTACAGCGTCGCCCAACTGGTGGCCTTTCGCACCGGCGCCCGCAAGAACAGTGTACAAATGACCACGCTCGCACAGCGCATGTCGGACGACGAAATGAAGGCTGTGGCAGACTATATCGCCGGCCTCAAATAAGCGGCGGGTGTATCGTCGTACGGGCGGCACGCGCAAGCAGGCCGCCCTTTTTTATTTTCGATGATCGTTGTCGCTGGTGTGACAGCGATACAGACAGCAGCAGTACCAACACGGGATGGATGCAATGCGCAGCGCAGCAGGTGAAATGAAACGGGGGCGTTTCCAGGCCGGTGATATCGTCGAACTGGTGTCGTCGATGCGCTTTGCCATCAGTTTGCTGGCGATCATCGCCATCTCGTCGATGATTGGCACGGTGATGCCACAAAACGCCCCCATGCCCAATTACGTCGACCAGTTCGGACCGTTCTGGTTCGAAATTTTTCGGCACCTGGGCCTGTACGCCGTCTATTCGGCCTGGTGGTTCCTGCTGATCCTGGTATTTCTGATCACCTCGACCGCCCTGTGCATCACCCGCAACGGCCCGAAGATGTTGCGCGACATGCGCAGCTGGCGCGAAAACGTGCGCGAAGAATCGTTGCGCAATTTTCACCACAAGGCCACCTGGACGAGCGCGCTGGCGCGTCCCGCACTGGCGCAGCAAAGCATGGCGCGGCTACGCGACGCCGGCTATCAGATCAAACTGGTTGACAAGCCCCATGGCACGCTGCTGGCAGCCAAGAAGGGCGCGTTTAACAAGCTCGGCTACATCTTTGCGCACAGCGCCATCATCATCATCCTGGTGGGCGGCATGCTCGATTCGGACTTGCCGATCCGCTTGCAGCAGTGGTTCATGGGCAAGACGCCATTTGCCGGCAATGGCGTGATCGCCCAGATTCCCGCGCAGCACCGGCTCAGCCTGAACAACCCCACCTTCCGCGGCAACACCGAGATTCCGGAAGGAGGCAACAGTGCGGTTGCCATCATTCCGCAGGCGACCGGGGTATTGATCCAGGATCTGCCATTCACCATCGAGCTGAAAAAATTCCACATCGATTTTTATTCGACGGGCATGCCCAAGCTGTTCGCCAGCGACGTCGTGGTCCACGACCATCAGACTGGCAAGAGCTTTCCGGCCACCATTGAAGTGAACAAGCCGCTGATCTACCAGGGCGTGGCGGTCTACCAGTCGAGTTTTGGCGACGGCGGCAGCAAGCTGACCCTGACCGGCTTTCCCATGACGGGCGTCGACGCCAGTCCGTTCGCCCTGACCGGTGTGGTCAATGGCAGCACCCCCCTCAAGCGGGGCGCCGACCAGTACAGTGTCGAATGGTCCGGCTTTCGGCCGTTTAACGTGGAAAACATGGGTGGCGGCGACGCCCGCGCCGTCAAGCAGGGCGCCAGCCTGAACGAGCAGTTATCGGCCAGCCTCGACAAGCATTCCGGCTCGGCCGCCAAGAACGCCAACAACAAGGACTTGAAAAACGTCGGTCCCAGCATCCAGTATAAATTGCGCGACAGCACGGGCCAGGCGCGTGAATACCAGAATTACATGCAACCGGTCACCATCGACGGCGGCCAGGTCTATCTGACCGGCATGCGCGCCAGCGAGGCCGAGGCCTTCCGCTTCCTGCGCATCCCCGCCGACGACGAGCACAGCGTGCGCGACTGGATGCGCCTGCGCGCGGCGCTGGCCGATCCCGCCCTGCGTGCGAATGCCGCCGCCCGTTATGCACGCCAGGCCATTCCGCCCGGCGCCAGCGCGGCGGCGCTGGCGCTGTCGCAACAGTTACAAGAGTCGACCGAACGCACCCTGGCCATCTTTGCCGGCGACGGCAAGGGCGATGGCGGCCTGGCGGCAGTGGCCCGCTTCATTGAAGCGATCAAGGTGCCGCAGGATGAGCAGACCAAGGCCGCCAACATCTTCATGAAAATGCTCGATGGCAGCCTGTGGCACTTGTGGCAGGCGGCCCGCGAGCAGGCCGGACTGGCGGCGCTGGCGCCCAGCGAAGCGCACGCCAAATTTTTGCAGCTGTCGATGCTGGCGCTGTCGGACAGCGTGCTGTACGGCGCCCCCGTCTATCTGCAGCTCGACCAATTCGATGAAGTCAAAGCCTCGGTGCTGCAGGTCACGCGCTCGCCTGGCAAAAAGGTGGTGTATCTCGGTTGCCTGCTGCTGGTGCTGGGCGTGTTTTCGATGTTTTATATCCGCGAGCGGCGCCTGTGGATCTGGATCGCCGACAATGCCGACGGTGGCAGCGATGGCTTGATGGCGATGAGCACGCAGCGCAAGACACTCGACTTCGAAGGCGAATTTACCGACATGAGTGCCAAGCTCGCGCAATCGGCGTAAGCTGCGCCTCAAGCTGAACCGTATGGAGACCCTCATGGAATTATCACAAGCCAAGCCCGGTAGCAGTCCCGGACAAACCTACGTACAGGCCCCCGGCTATCTGCGCCGCCTGGGCAGCGCCGACTGGCTGTTTGCCATCGCCCTGGCGCTGGGCGCCGGCTTTGCCTTAAGCCGTTACGGCAGCTTCATGGACGTCTACGAGCAAGCCATCCTGGTGTGCGCGGTGCCCGTGTTCGCCGCCCTGGGCTGGCACTGGAAGCCGCTGCGCGCGCTGATGCCGCTGGTGGCGCTGCTGGCCCTGTGCGCCATCGGCCTGTACGGCGGCAACCTCGACCTGGCCAACAAAAAATTCTTCCTCAAATACATGCTGTCATCACAGTCGGCGATTTTGTGGATGAGTACCCTGTTCGTGTTTTCCACCGCGTTTTACTGGCTCGGCCTGGTCGCCCGTTCGCCCTTCGGTGGCGCCGTCGGCTCCAAGCTGTGCTGGGCCGCCGTGGTGCTGGGCTGGACTGGCATGATGGTGCGCTGGTACGAGTCGTACCTGATCGGCAGCGACGTCGGCCACATCCCCGTGTCGAATCTGTATGAAGTGTTTATCCTGTTTTCGATGATCACTGCCATGTTTTATCTGTACTACGAAGCGCATTACCAGACCCGCCAGCTGGGCCCCTTCGTGCTGCTGGTGATCGCTGCCGCCGTTGGCTTTTTGCTGTGGTACACGGTGTCGCGCGATGCCGCCGACATCCAGCCGCTGGTGCCGGCCCTGCAAAGCTGGTGGATGAAAATCCACGTGCCGGCCAATTTCGTCGGCTACGGCACCTTTGCCCTGGCCGCCATGGTGGGCGCGGCTTACCTGCTCAAATCGCACGGCTACCTGGTCGACCGCCTGCCGGCGCTGGAGGTGCTCGACGATGTCATGTACAAGGCCATTTCGGTCGGCTTCGCCTTTTTTACCGTCGCCACCATCCTCGGCGCGCTGTGGGCGGCCGAAGCCTGGGGCGGCTACTGGTCGTGGGACCCGAAAGAAACCTGGGCACTGATCGTCTGGCTCAATTATGCCGCCTGGCTGCATATGCGCCTGATGAGCGGCCTGCGCGGCCGCGTGGCCGCCTGGTGGGCCCTGATCGGGCTGGTGGTGACCACCTTTGCCTTCCTTGGCGTGAATATGTTTTTGTCAGGATTGCATTCGTACGGCAAGTTGTAAGCGCAGCAGTTCACAAAGAACTATGGCATATTGGTGGTCGCTTAAGGCAAATCAAAGGATCGTGTCCGATCCTGTCATGCCACCGCACCCACCGATTGCCAAGGAACGCCATGCTCATCAAACGCAGCCCCAACGGTCTCGATTTACCGTATTCGTCCGAAATCACCCCGCAGGCCGTCTACGAAGAACGGCGCAATTTCATCAAGGCGATGGCGCTGGGCGCTGCCGCTGGCGGTGCCTTGTGGGAAATGGCCAACCGCGAAGCGTTTGCCCAGACCCCGGCCGCCAAGCTCGCAGCCAAGCTCAATCCAGCCTATTCGGCGCTCGACAAGCAGACGCCGTTCAAGGACGCCTCGACCTACAATAATTACTACGAGTTCGGCACCGACAAGTCGGAGCCGGCCGTCAACGCCCACACCCTCAAGACGCGACCATGGACGGTGTCGATCGAGGGCGAGGTCAACAAGCCAATGACGATCGACATCGATGCGCTGACCAAGCTGGCGCCGCTGGAAGAGCGCGCCTATCGCCTGCGCTGCGTCGAAGGCTGGTCGATGGTCATTCCGTGGGTCGGCTATTCGTTGTCGAACCTGATCAAGAAGGTTGAGCCGAACGGCAATGCCAAGTTCATCGAGTTCGTCACGCTGGCCGATCCCAAGCAAATGCCGGGGGTGAACAGCCGGGTACTCAACTGGCCGTACGTGGAAGGCTTGCGCATCGACGAAGCCATGCACCCGCTGACACTGCTGACGGTAGGCATGTATGGCCAGGTGCTGCCGAACCAAAACGGCGCGCCCGTGCGTATCGTGGTGCCTTGGAAATATGGTTTTAAATCGGCCAAGTCGATCGTCAAGATCCGCTTCGTCAAGGACATGCCCAAGACCGCCTGGAATATCTCGGCACCGTCCGAATATGGCTTTTATTCGAACGTCAATCCGGACGTCGATCACCCGCGCTGGTCGCAGGCGAGCGAGCGGCGCATCGGCGAAGATGGCTTTTTCCAGAAAAAGCGCAAGACGCTGATGTTCAACGGCTACAGTGACGTGGCATCGCTGTACACCGGCATGGACTTGAAAAAGAATTTTTAACCATGACGGCGTTCAATCCCAGTGCGCGCCAGGTGAGCGCGATCAAGGCGGTCGTTTTCTTGCTGGCCCTCATTCCAGTGGCGCAGATGGCCTATCTGACCATCAGCGGCCGGCTGGTCGAGCCGCTCGAACACATCACCCGCGGCACCGGTGACTGGACCCTGTATTTTCTGTGCATCACCCTGGCGGTGACGCCCGTGCGCCGCTTGAGCGGCTGGAACTGGTTAGTCAAACTGCGCCGCGAAGTGGGCCTGTTTGCATTCTTTTACGCCTTCCTGCACTTCATGACCTTCCTCTGGTTCGATCATTTTTTCGACCTCGAGGCGATGTGGAAAGACGTCATCAAGCGCCCCTTCATTACGGTGGGGTTTATTGCCTTCGTGCTGTTGATGCCGCTGGCGGCAACCAGCACCAATGCCATGATTCGCAAGCTCGGCGGCAAGCGCTGGCAATGGCTGCACCGGCTGATCTACCTGATCGCGCCGCTCGGGATTCTGCATTTCTGGTGGATGAAGGCAGCCAAGCACAATTTCCAGCAGCCGATCATATTCGGCGCCATCGTGGCGCTGCTGCTCGGCTTGCGGCTGTACTGGAAACTGACCAAGGCGCCGCGCGCGGTGGTGCCGGCGCGGACTTGACGCGGTCGTGCGCCGTGTTTTTACTTGATCAGGCGTTCCAGGGCGAACAGGTCGGCCGCCTGCTCGCGCTCGCGCACCAGGTGCACGCGATCGCCGTCGACGATCACTTCGGCGGCGCGCCCGCGCGTGTTATAGTTCGACGCCATCGTCAAGCCGTAGGCGCCGGCGCACGTAATGGCCAGCACATCGCCCGCTTCGGCCGACAGGATGCGGTCCTTGGCCAGCCAGTCGCCCGATTCGCAGACCGGACCGACGACGTCGTACAGGTCGGCCGTCTCGCCGCTGTGCGGGCGCACTGCATGCACACCCATCCAGGCCTGGTACAGGGCCGGGCGCATCAGGTCGTTCATCGCTGCATCGACGATGCAGAAATTTTTCTCTTCGCCTTTTTTGAGGTATTCGACGGTGGTCAACAGCACGCCGACATTGCCGACAATCGAGCGGCCCGGCTCAAAAATTACCTTGATCGGCACGCCATCATGGCGCGCGCTGCGCCACTGGTCGATGCGGCGGAACAGGCGGCCCAGGTAAATGTCCACCGGCACCGGCGCCGCTTCGCCCGCTTCGCCATAATCAATGCCGAGGCCGCCACCGATGTCGAGGTGGTGCAGCACGATGCCTTCGAGGGCCAGTTCGTCGATCAGTTCGATCAGTTTGTCGAGCGCTGCGAGCAGCGGGGCGTCGTCCAGCAGTTGCGAGCCGATGTGGCAATCGATGCCCGTCACCGCCAGGTGGGGCAGGGCGGCGGCGACCCGGTAAGTTTGCAGGGCATCATCAAACGCCACCCCGAATTTGCTCGCCTTCAAGCCGGTGGCGATATACGGGTGGGTCTTGGCATCGACGTTCGGGTTGACGCGCAGCGAAATGCGCGCCGTCTTGCCCATGCTGCCGGCGACCTCGTTCAGACGGTGCAGTTCGGCAATCGATTCGACATTGAAGCACAGGATGTCGTGACTGAGCGCCAGCCGCATGTCAGCGACGCTTTTGCCGACACCGGAAAAAATCACCTTGCCAGGGTCGCCGCCAGCGGCCAGCACGCGCAGCAGTTCGCCGCCGGAGACGATGTCGAAACCGGCCCCGCGCCGCGCCAGCAAATCGAGAATGGCCAGGTTGGAATTGGCCTTCATGGCGTAGCAGATGAGGGCGTCGCGCGTGCCGCAGGCACTGGCGTAGGCATCGAAATTACTCAGCAGGGCGGCCTTTGAATACACGTAGAGCGGGGTGCCGTACACTTCGGCGAGGGTCGACAGCGCGGTGGTTTCGGCGTGCAGGACGCCATTGTGGTAGTCAAAATGTGGCGTGGAATGGGACATGGCGGGCGGCGGACTCTGACGGATAACAGCAGGTTGAGGTTGATTGGTGATGGCTTATTGGGAGGGGCTGCCGTTGGGCTGCGCCGGCACCGTGGAAATGACCGGCGCCACCGTTGCCGGCTGCACCACCGGTGGGCGGGCGGCGGGCTTCGGCAGGTACAGCGGACCGGTCTGGCCGCAGCCGCTCAGGCCGCTTAGGAGGAGCGCAAGCACGGGCATTAACACGGCTGCGAACATGAATGGGGACTTCACGATTAGAATCACTGTCTGATTGATGGAAGTTAGACCTGGACCTTGGAGTGTAGCATGAGCGAAACAGAATTTTTAGCCCTGGCTGAAAGCACCTTGAATGGCATTGAAGCGGCGATGGACAAGCTCAACGACGAAGACGTCATCGACGTCGAGTGCAAGCGCAGCGGCAACGTGCTGGAAATCGAATTCATCGACAACGGCAGCAAGATCATCGTCAACAGCCAGGCCCCCATGCAAGAATTGTGGGTGGCCGCCAAGGCCGGTGGCTACCACTACAAGCGCATCGGCGGGGCCTGGATCAACACCCGTGACGGCTCCGAACTGCTGGCCACGCTGTCAACCCTGGCCAGCGGCCAGGGCGGTGCCACTATCACGCTGTAAGACGGCATTGCGGGCGTGCCGGCGCCCGCAAGCGGTCAGAACAACTCGTTCTTGACCGCATCCTTCTGCTTTTCTTCAGCCGGCGTGCCGCGCGTGCCGACATCGAGACTTTGCACACCGGTGCCCGGTGGATTTTCGGCATAGTAATATTCGTCGCCGTACTGGACCACCCCGGCCGGCACCACGCGCTCGTCGACCGGCACGTTTTTCAGGGCCTTTTGCATGAAGCCGATCCAGATCGGCAGCGCCAGGCCACCGCCGGTTTCCTTGTTGCCCAGGTTGCGCGGCTGGTCGTAACCGATCCAGGCGATGCCCACCATCTTGCCGGCGTAACCGGCGAACCAGGCGTCGATCGAATCGTTGGTGGTGCCCGTCTTGCCAGCCAGATCGGTGCGTTTCAAGACCATCGCCTTGCTGGCGGTACCGTAGCGCACCACATCCTTGAGCATGCTGTCGACCAGGAAGGCATTGCGTTCATCGATCACCCGGTTGGCATCGACGCCAGCCTTGTCGGGCGCAGCCTGCGACAGGATCTTGCCATCCGCATCGGTCACCTTGGAAATCAGGTAAGGGCTGACGCGGTAGCCGCCGTTGGCGAACACGGCGTACGCGCCCGCCATTTGCAGCGGCGTGGTGGAGCCGGCGCCCAGCGCCAGGGTCAGGTAGGGTGGATTTTTTTCCGGATCGAACCCGAAGCGGCTGGTGTATTCCTGCCCATATTTGGCGCCGATCTTGTGCAGGATACGGATCGAAATCATGTTCTTCGATTTGGTCAGGCCGCGCCGCATCGTCATCGGCCCTTCATACTTGCCGTCGTAATTTTTTGGCTCCCAGGCCTGGCCGCCGGTCTGCCCCGCATCGAACGATATCGGCGCATCGTTGATGATGGTCGCCGGTGACAGGCCGCGCTCGAGCGAGGCCGAATAAATAAACGGCTTGAACGACGAGCCGGGCTGACGCCAGGCCTGGCTGACGTGGTTGAACTTGTTGCGGTTGTAATCGAAGCCGCCCACCAGCGCGCGGATGGCGCCGTCGGTGGTGTCGGCGGCAACGAAGGCCGATTCGATTTCCGGCATCTGCGTCACGCTCCAGCTGGCGCCGCCATCCTGGGTCACGCGGATGACGGCGCCGCGGCGCAGACGGCGGTTCGGCGCAGCCTTGTCCG
Organism: Massilia sp. PWRC2; assembly: GCF_049896725.1. Classification (NCBI taxonomy): domain Bacteria; kingdom Pseudomonadati; phylum Pseudomonadota; class Betaproteobacteria; order Burkholderiales; family Oxalobacteraceae; genus Massilia; species Massilia sp. PWRC2. Next base: position 193,938 of record NZ_JAFCUW010000009.1, on the reverse strand, counting down.
ACAGCCATTCGCGGACAAAACTCAGGCCGGCGCCGCTGATCTTGATTTCTTCGCCAGAAGCGGTGACGGCGGTGATGGCGCCGGCGCTGGCCTGCAGCACCATGGCAGCGACGATATCGTCGCTGTCGGGGTGCTCGGCCAGTTCCGCCTCGATCGCCTCGTCAGCGTCTTCCTTGACGGTGGGGATGTCGACGTAGGCTTCCGGCCCGCGATAGGCATGGCGCTTTTCGTAGTCCATCACGCCGCGCCGCAGGGCCAGGTAAGCGGCATCCTGGTCCGCCTTGGTGACCGTGGTAAAGACATTCAGGCCGCGCGTGTAGGTCTCTTCCTTGAACTGCTCGTAGACCAGCTGGCGCGCCATTTCGGCCACGTACTCGGCATGCACGCCGAATTCGCCACTGTCGGTCTTGATTTTCAGGGGCTCGGCCTTGGCCTGTTCGAACTGCGCGTCGGTGATGTAACCGAGCTGGTGCATGCGTACCAGGATGTATTGCTGGCGCGTGCGGGCGCGCTTGGGGTTGACCACCGGATTGTAGGCGGACGGCGCTTTCGGCAGGCCGGCCAGCATGGCCGCTTCGGCGACGCTGATGTCCTTTAAATTTTTACCGAAATAGATCTGCGCGGCCGAGGAAAAACCGAAGGCGCGCTGGCCCAGGTAAATCTGGTTCATGTAGACCTCGAGAATCTGGTCCTTGCTGAGGTTTTTTTCAATTTTCCAGGCCAGCAGCACTTCGTAGGCCTTGCGTTTGAGCGTCTGTTCGGACGACAGGAAAAAATTGCGCGCCACCTGCTGGGTGATGGTCGAGGCACCCTGACGGGCGCCGCCGGTGGCGTTGTGCACGGCCGCGCGCAGGATGCCCAGGTAATCGACCCCGCCGTGCGAGTAGAAGCGGTCGTCTTCGATGGCCAGCACGGCTTTTTTCATCACCGTGGGGATTTCAGCGAAGCGCACCAGGGTGCGGCGCTCTTCGCCGAACTCACCGATGAGCACGCCATCGGCGGAAAACACCCGCAGTGGCATTTTCGGCCGGTAATCGGTGAGCGTGTCGAGGGCAGGCAGGTTGGGGTAGGCCATCGCCAGCGCAAACACCACCACCAGAACGGCAGCCAGGCCGGTGCCGCCCAGCACCCCGGCAAGCACCAGCAGCACGCGCCGCGCGGTGAGGGGGCGCCCGCCCGGCGTCGCTGCTGCCGAGCGCGAGGATTTGTCGGTTTTGGTCTGGCCGTTCGATGACTTCATGCGCCGCATCTTTCAGTTAACTAAGCCAATCCATTATACGGGAGCTGTTCGGCCGCGCCAGCGCGCCAGCGAATGTTAAATATCGGCCAAAATTGCGTCGAAATGTAACCGGAAATGTACTTTATCTGGACAACCAGTGGTGCACCAGACAACTGTGATGTCAGCGAGTTCACAGAGTGTGGCATTCCCGCCCGTCGACCGAATGTTCCAGTGCAGAAATACCTTTACACTCGTCGGACAGTGTTGCTACGATTTAATATTCCGCTTCGCACCAAGTCGCTAAGTGGCGGTTTTATAACAAATTTCGGGTCATTGAGCGCGATGGTGGCCGGTTCTGCAAGTGCACCTTGTGGTTCCAAACGCTGTTGCGGTGTTCAGGAGTACGGTCGGAATGATAAATCTAGCTTCCCTGTTCGGCAAAGCCAGCCCTCCGCTGGTGGGTCTGGATATCAGCACCTCGGGTGTGCGTCTGGTTGAACTGGCCGATCTCGGCAAGGGCGAACTGCGCCTCGAGCGGTTCGCCTCGGAGCCGCTGCCGCGCGGCGCTGTGGTCGATGGCAATATCGAAAATATCGAGCAAGTCTCCGATGCCGTGCGCCGCGTGTGGAAAAAAAGCGGTACCCGCGCCAAGCTGGTCGCCCTCGGCATGCCGCCCGCCTCGGTGATCACCAAGAAAATTATCTTGCCGGCCGGTCTGGCCGACGACCAGCTCGAAGTGCAGGTCGAATCGGAAGCGAGCCAGTACATTCCGTTCGCCCTCGATGAAGTGAGCCTGGACTTCGAAGTGCTGGGCATGGCCGCCAATGCGCCTGACGATATCGACGTCATGCTGGCGGCGGCGCGCAAGGAAAAGGTCGAGGACCGCGTCGCCATTGCCGAAGCGGCCGGCCTGAGTGCGACGGTGATGGACATCGAATCGTACGCCGCCCGCGCCGCCCTTGAGCGCGTCACCGCCAACCAGCCGGGCGCGGCCGACAAGATCGTCGCCCTGTTCCAGATCGGCGCCCAGGTCACCCATATCTCGGTGATGATCGGCAGCGAAACAATCTATGAGCGCGAGCAGCCGTTTGGCGGCAACCAGCTGACCCAGGACCTGGTGCGCGCCTACGGCCTGTCGTTCGAAGTGGCCGATGCGAAAAAGCGTGCCGGTGAATTGCCCGACAGTTACCAGGTCGACCACGCCGCGCCGTTCCTTGAAAACGCCGCCTCGGAAATCACCCGTGCCATCCAGTTTTTTTATACGTCGACGCCGTACACCCGGGTCGACCAGCTGTACCTGGCGGGCGGTTGTGCCCTGATGCCGGGCCTGCTCGATGTGGTCGCTGCGCGCACCAAAATTTCCACCGCCGTTGTGTCGCCGTTCAAAGGCATGGCACTGGCGCCCGGCGTGCGTGAATCGAGCCTGCGGGCCGAGGCGCCTGCCTATCTGGTCGCCTGCGGCCTGGCTCTGAGGAGGTTCGGCTAATGATCCGCATTAATTTGCTGCCGCACCGCGAAGCAAAACGCAAACTCAAGAAGACCGCCTTCGCCGCTCTGTTGGTGCTTGGCGGAATTGTCGGCGCCGCCGTGGTACTCGGCGTGGGCGGCTATAACGCCACCCGCGTCGCCATCCAGAACGAACGCAACGAGGTACTCACCAAGGCCAATGCCGAGCTCGACACGAAAATTGTCGCCATCGCCACCCTCAAGCAGGAAATCGAAGCGCTCAAGGCGCGCCAGCAGGCGGTCGAAGACTTGCAGGCGGACCGCAACCAGCCCGTCTATCTGCTCGATGAACTGGTCAAGCAAACGCCGGCCGGGGTCTACCTCAAGAGTGTCAAACAGGAAGGCCAGCGCGTCACCCTGTCCGGTGTGGCGCAGTCGCAGGAGCGGGTTGCCGAACTGCTGCGCAACCTGGCCAACAATTCGATGTGGCTGGAAAAACCTGATTTGACCGAAGTGAAGGCCGCCGTTTTGCAGCAGAGTAAAAGCGGGCGCAAGGTGGTCGAATTTACCCTCACCGTTGGCATCAAGCGCCCACGCGACATGGACCCGGACAAAGCCGCCGACAAGAACCCCGACGGCAGCGACAAAGCGGGCGTGAAACCGGTGGCAGCGGCAGCGGCACCCACCCCGGCTGCGGCCGGGCCGGCGCCGAAGTAAGGAATCCCATGGACATCAATCTGAAAGAAATGAGTGCATCGCTCAGCGGCCAGTTCGACGGCCTGTCTGGTCGCCATCCGGGCCTGTGGCCGGTAGCGCCGCGCATGCTGTGCGCCCTCGGCGTGATGGTCGGCGTGCTCGGCCTCGGTTACTGGTTTTACTGGAGTAACCAGTTCGAAGAACGCGAAGCGCTGGCGGCGAAAGAAGTCACCCTGCGCGAGCAGTACCGCAGCAAGATGGCGCAGGCGATCAACCTGGAAGCGTTGCAGAAGCAAAAAATGCAGGTCGACCAGTACGTCGAGCGCTTGCAAAAGCAATTGCCGAACAAGGCGGAAATGGCGGCGCTGCTGTCGGACATCAACCAGGCCGGTCTCGGCCGCGGCTTGCAGTTCGATCTGTTCCGTCCGGGCCAGGTGGTGGTGCGCGATTACTACGCCGAGCAACCGATCGATATCAAGGTCACCGGCAACTACCACGACATCGGCGCCTTTGCGGCCGATATGGCCAATCTGCCGCGCATCGTCACGCTCAATAACATGACGCTGACGGCCGGCAAGGATGGCTCGCTGGCCCTTGACGCTGTCGCCAAGACGTTCCGCTATCTCGATCCCGAGGAAGCCAATGCGCAGCGCAAGGCCCGTCTGGAAAAAGCCAAGGCCGCTGGAGCCCCTAAATGAGCCGCATGCCCCACCCCCTCAAAAACGCTGGCGCCATCGCCGCCCTGTTGCTGCTGGCCGGCTGCGGTGCCAGCGACGTGCGCGAAGTGCAGGACTGGATGAACGAGGTCAAGAAAGAAACCCGGGTCTCGGTCAAGCCGATCCCGGAGCCGAAGACCTTCATTCCGTTTGCCTACACGGCGCGCGCGAGCCTCGATCCGTTCAACGCCAACAAGCTGCTCGCCGAGCTGGCGCTGGCGGCGCAAAACAGCAACGACCGCCTCAAGCCCGATCTGACGCGTCGTAAAGAATTACTGGAAAACTACCCGCTCGACACGTTGAGCATGGTGGGCACGATGGAGAAGGGCGGTAAAAGCTATGCCCTGATCCAGCTTGACCGGCAGATTTTCCAGGTCAGGCCAGGCCAGCGTATCGGTCAAAATTTCGGCACCATCCTCGCTGTGAGCGATACTGCCGTGAATATCAAGGAAGTGGTTCAGGATGCCGGCGGCGAATGGGTCGAGCGGTTGGCGAAGCTGGAATTGCAGGAAAGTAAGGAGTCTAAAAAATGAACGCTTTAAAAATTTCCCGCACTGGTTTGATGGCGGCGCTGCTGCGCTGCTTTACGCTGGTGACGCTGGCCCTGCCGGCGCCGATCGTGCTGGCCCAGGCAGCGGCGCCAGCAGCAGAGGCGGCCAAGCCTGCGCAGGCGCAAGCCAACGGCATCGAATCGATCACCGCCAATGTGCAGGGCAGCAACGTGATCGTCAACATTGCCATGCGCGAGGCGCCGACGGCATTGCCGGTCGGTTTCCTGATCAGTAATCCGAGCCGGATTGCCCTCGATTTTGCTGCCACCACCAATTTCACCGGTAAAACCAGCCAGGACATCAATGTCGGCGATGTGCGCAGCGTCAACGTGGCGCAGGCCGGTCCCCGCACCCGCATGGTGCTCAACCTGAAGCGGCCGCTCAATTACGCCACTGCCATCGATGGCAAGTCGATCATCGTCACCATCGAAGGCTCGGGCGGCGTCGCCCAGGCCGTCAACAGCGTCGGCCTGCCGCTCGCACCGCGCGCTGCTACTGCTACCACTGCTACCACTGCTACTGCTACCACTGCCGCCGCTGCTGCTGCTGCTGCCCAGGGCCCGCTTCCCGTGCTGCGCGACCTCGACTTCAAGCGTGGCGCCAATGGCGAAGGGCGCATCGTCGTCGACCTGCCGAACAGCCAGGTCGCCGTCGATGTGCGCCAGGTGGGCAACAAGGTGCTGGTCGACTTCATGAAGACGGGGGTGCCGGCCAGCTTGCGCCGCCGCATCGACGTCACCGACTTCGGCACCCCGGTGGCGCTGGTGACCACCGCACCGCAGGGCGACAATACGCGCATGACCATCGAAGCGCGCGGCCTGTGGGAACAGTCGGTGTACCAGAGCGACACCCAGCTGGTGATCGACATCAAGCCGATCAAGGAAGACCCCAACAAGGTCACCCAGGGCGGCCAGGGTTATCGGGGCGAGAAGCTGTCGTTTAATTTCCAGAACGTGGAAGTGCGCGCGGCGCTGCAGGCGATCGCCGATATCTCTGGTCTGAACATCATCACCAGCGATTCGGTCACCGGCAACCTCACCCTGCGCCTGAAAGAAGTGCCGTGGGACCAGGCGCTCGACGTCGTCCTGCAAGCGAAGGGCCTGGACATGCGCAAGAATGGCACGGTGCTGTGGATTGCGCCGCGCGAAGAATTGCTTTCCAAGGAAAAGCTCGAGCTCGAGCAGCGCGCACAGATCGCTGAACTCGAACCGCTGCGCTCGGAAATTTTCCAGCTCAATTATCAAAAGGCCGAATCGTTCCGTACCGTTCTCGGTATCGACAGCAGCACCGACAGCCGCAACCGCGTCCTGTCCAAGCGCGGCAGCGCCATCATCGATGTGCGCACCAACCAGCTGTTCGTCACCGACATCGCCTCGAAAGTGGAAGACATCCGCCGCCTGATCCTCAAGACCGACATCGCTTCGAAGCAAGTGCTGATCGAAGCACGCCTGGTCGAAGCGACGGACAGCTTCAGCCGCAACCTTGGCGCCAAGCTGGGCTTTTCCGACTTGCGCGCCACCCGTGGCGGCGACGGCGGTTACCAGCTCAACGGCAACAACCGGGTCGCCATCGGCGGCAACATCAGCGGCGCCGGCCAGGCCTCTGGCCAGGTGGGCGGCAGCGCTGCCGATGCCTTCGCCAACAGCCAGCTGATCAACCTGCCTGCAGCGTCGATCGGCACCATCCCGCCGGCCACCGTGGCGTTCTCGCTGTTTTCGGCCGCCGCCAACCGCTTCCTCAACCTGGAACTGTCGGCCCTCGAAGCCGATGGCAAGGGCAAGATCCTGTCGAACCCGCGCGTGCTGACGGAAGACAAGATGGTGGCCCTGATCGAACAGGGTGTCGAACTGCCTTACCAGGTCGCCACCAGCAGCGGCGCCACCTCGATCAGCTTCAAAAAGGCGGTGTTGCGCCTCGAAGTGACGCCGCAGATCACGCCTGACGGCAACGTCATCCTCGACGTCGAGATCAACAAGGATTCCAAGGGCGATTCGACGCCGGCCGGCTTTGCCATCAACAACCAGCACGTCAAGACCAAGGTACGCGTCGAAAATGGCGGTACGGTTGTGCTCGGCGGCATTTACCAGCAGGTCGACAGCACCAGTGCCAGCAAGGTGCCGCTGCTGGGCGATGTGCCCTTCCTTGGCTACCTGTTCAAGACCACCGGTCGCGAATCGTCGAAGAATGAATTGCTGGTGTTTTTGACGCCAAAAATTGTAGCCGACGCTGCGCCCACCCGATAAATTGGCGGCACCATCATGACCCCTGCCGCCCAAACCCTGCGTGCCACTTTTACTGGATCAATTATGCTGCTCACAAAAAAATCGTTGTCCCCGGCCGTACTGGCCCGCTATGCCGCCATTGGCCTGTTGTCCGGTTCGCTTGCAGCCTGCGGCGGCGGCGGTGGTTCAGCTGGCACGACCGGTAGCGCCGCGACCGGCGGCACCAGCGGCGGCACCAGCGGCGGCACTACTGGCGGCAGCACCGGTGGCAGCACTGGCGGCACCACCCCCGTCACCACGCCGACCCTGACCTTAAAGATCACCGATGGCGCCAATGCCGCCATCAGCAGCCTGTCGGGCAGCCAGAACGGCACCGTCAAGGCCACCTTCCTCACCGCCAGCGGCACCCCGGCCACCAATGCGGTCGTCACCTTTGTCAGCAGCGATGCCACCCTGCTGACGTTCAATCCTGTGTCTGGCTCGGCCCTGACCGATGCCGCTGGCGTTGCCGTCATCACTGTCAAGCCGGCCAGCTTCACCGCTGCCGGCGCCGTCTCGGTGACCGCGACCGGCACCACGTCCGATGGCAAGACTGCCACCGGCGGCGCCACGCTGTCGATCGGCGCCGCACCGCTGACCGTGGGTACGCTGTCGTTTAGCACGGCGGCGCCGGCCAGCCTGTCGGCCTTCAGTTCGCTCTCGCTCAACGTTCCCGTCACCAGCGGTGGCCAACCGGTCAGCGATACCAGCGGCCTGACCCTGTCGTCGCTGTGCGCCGGCGATGGCAAGGCCACCCTGACGCCGGGCGGCCTGACGGCCGGCGTGCGCTCGGTGACGTACACCAACAATGGTTGCCTGCGTGGCACCGACGTGATTACCGCCGCGGTCGGCAATTCGAGTCAGACCATCAGCGTCAAGGTCGATCCGGCCGCCGTCGGTTCGGTGCAGTTCGTTACCGCGAGCACGGGGAACAATTCGATCGTTCTCAAGGGCTCGGGCGGTCTGGGCCGTTCGGAATCGGCCCAGCTGACCTTCCGTGTCGTCGACCAGCTCGGCAACGGCCTGGCCGGCGTCGACGTCAAGTTTACCCCGACCACCTCGACCGGCGGCCTGTCGGTCAACCCGGTCGTTGCCACCAGCGACAGCACCGGCTTAGTCAACACCACGGTATCGTCGGGTACCATCCCGACGCCAGTGCGGGTGATCGCCGAAGCGAACCGCAACGGCGCCACTCTCAGCGGCCTGTCCGATTCGCTGACCGTGTCGACCGGCCTGCCGATCCAGAAATCGATGTCGCTCAGCGCCGATGCGTTCAACATCGAAGGCTGGGACCATGACGGTATTGTGTCCAACGTCACCATTGCCATGGCCGACCAGTACGGCAACCCCGTATCGGACGGCACGACGGTCAACTTTGTCACCGCCGGCGGCGCCATTGCCTCGTCGGCCCAGGGCGCCTGCCAGACCACCGACGGTGCTTGCACGGTCAAACTGAAGTCGCAAAACTTCCGCCCGGTCAATGGCCGCGTGACCGTGCTGGCCTTCGCCCAGGGCATCCCGACGTTTGTCGATCTCAACGGCGACGGCCAGTACACCTGCACCAGCTTCACCACGCCAGCTGGCGCCAGCCCGTCGGCCGTCTACCGGCCGCTGGTGGATACCTGCGCTGCCGGTGCCGGCGAGCCGTTCTCTGCGATGGGCGACGCCTTCCTCGACGCCAACTTCGACGGTGTCCTCGATCCCGCCAAGGATCTGCCGTTCCCGTACGGCCACCAGGGCTATTCGGCCACGCCGCCGACCTCATTTGGCGTGACCTACATCCGTGCCACCGCCGAATTTGTCTTCAGCGGGTCGACGCCGAACTTCAAGCGCCAGTTCTGTACCGGCAGCAGCTGCCGCGACTGGACCGCTGCCGATGGCGCTGAAAACGTCATCGCCGGCGTCTCCGGTAGCGGCTGCTCGGCGCAGAGCTTGTACTTCCGCCTGTTCGATGTGAACGGCAATACCCTGCCGTACAACACCGATGTCGCCACCGCCGATGCCGACAAACTGGTACCGGGCACTGTGTCGCCTAACAAAGTGCCGTCGAATAACTCAAAAAGCGGTACCATTCACGCTGTGACCATCAAACCTGAGGCGGCCTGCGCCGATGGCTCCTTCTCGGTCAGTGTGAAAACACCGTTGGGGGCCACGCTGCTGTTCCCCTTCAAATCGAAGCCGTGAAATCGAGAAATATCTATCTGGTAGGACTGATGGGGGCGGGGAAGACGACAATTGGTCGTATCCTCGCCAGAAAATTAGGCAAGCGTTTCATTGACTCGGACCACGAGATCGAAGCCCGTACGGGCGCCTCGATCCCGTGGATTTTTGAAATCGAAGGCGAAGCGAGCTTTCGCCGGCGCGAGGCCGACGTCATCCGCGATCTGTGCGGCCAGGACGGCATCGTGCTGGCCACCGGTGGCGGTGCGGTACTGTCGGCTGACAACCGGGCACGGCTGGCCGCCGGCGGCATCGTCATTTATTTGCGCGCCAACGTCCACAACATCCTCCAGCGTACCGGTCACGACAAGAACCGGCCCCTGCTGCAAACGGCCGATCCGCGCCGCAAACTTGAACAATTGCTGGTCGAGCGCGAGCCGCTCTACCGCGAGATCGCCGAACTGGTGATCGACACCGGCCGCCCTAACGTACAATCGATGGTTCAAACCATTCTGGACCAGCTCGACCTGATCGGCGCACCCGCGCGCGCGCAGGCTCTGGCGGCCACCGACACGATGACCCAGCAGTCCCCGATTACCCTCACCGTCGACCTTGGCGAGCGCAGCTACCCGATCATCATCGGCGCCAACGTGCTCGACGATGCCGACCTGCTCAGCCGCCACATCCAGGGCCGCCAGGTCGCCATCGTCTGCAACACCACGGTCGCCCCGCTGTACCTGGCGCGGGTGACGGCAGCGCTGCGCAAGGCTGGCCGCGAGGTCCTCGAAATCATCCTGCCCGACGGCGAACAATACAAGACGCAAGCGTCCCTGATGACCGTGTTCGACGCCCTGCTGGCGCACCAGTGCGACCGCAAGACCACCCTGGTGGCGCTGGGCGGCGGCGTGATTGGCGACCTCACCGGCTACGCCGCCGCCAGCTACATGCGCGGCGTGCCCTTCGTGCAGTTGCCGACCACGCTGCTGGCGCAGGTCGACTCGTCGGTGGGCGGCAAGACCGGCATCAACCACCCGCTCGGTAAAAACATGATCGGCGCCTTTTACCAGCCGCGCGCGGTGCTGGCCGATACCGCCGCCCTGGCCACCTTGCCACAGCGCGAGCTGGCCGCCGGCCTGGCCGAAGTGATCAAGCACGGCGCCATCACCGACGCCCATTTTTTCAGCTGGATCGAAGCGCATATCGGCCAGCTGGTGGCGGGCGAGCGCAGCGCTCTGGCGTATGCGGTGTCGCGCTCGTGTGAAATCAAGGCCGAGGTGGTGCGCCAGGATGAACGCGAGGGCGGCCTGCGCGCCATCCTCAATTTCGGCCACACCTTTGGTCACGCCATCGAAGCGGGCATGGGATACGGCGCCTGGCTGCACGGCGAAGCAGTCGGCTGCGGCATGGTGATGGCCGCCGATCTGTCGCACCGCCTCGGACACATCGACGCTGCAGCGCTGGCGCGGGTGCGCGCGCTGGTTGCCGCTGCCGGCCTGCCGACGCTGGCGCCGCCGATGGCGCCGGCGCGCTGGATCGAGCTGATGGAAGTGGACAAGAAAAACGAAGGCGGCGACATCAAGTTTATTCTATTGAAGCCGCTGGGCTCACCGAGCATCGGCAACGCCCCGCGCGCGCTGCTGCTCGAGACCATCGCCGCCTGCAGCGCGCCATGAATTTCGACGACCGCCTGGCGCCCTACGCCGCCCATTCGCAGCAGGGCCGGGGGCGCGCCTTTGCCGAAGCGCCGGCCGGTTCGCGCAGCGAATTTCAGCGCGACCGCGACCGCATCATCCACTCGACGGCGTTTCGCCGCCTCGAATACAAGACCCAGGTGTTCCTCAATCACGAGGGCGACCTGTTCCGCACCCGCCTGACCCATTCGATCGAAGTGGCGCAAATTGGCCGCACCCTGGCGCGCAGCTTGCAGCTCAATGAAGACCTGGTCGAAGCGGTGTCGCTGGCGCACGACCTGGGCCACACGCCGTTCGGCCACGTCGGCCAGGATGTGCTCAACGAGTGCATGGGTGCATACGGCGGCTTCGAGCACAATCTGCAAAGCCTGCGGGTGGTCGATTCGCTTGAAGAGCACTACGGCGACTTCGATGGCCTGAACCTGATGTTCGAAACGCGCGAAGGCATTTTGAAGCACTGCTCGGCGGCCAACGCGCGCACGCTGGGGGAACTGGGTCAGCGCTTCTTGCTGCGCACCCAGCCCAGCCTGGAAGCGCAGCTGACCAATCTGGCAGATGAAATCGCCTACAACAATCACGACATCGATGACGGCTTGCGCTCGGGCCTGATCAGCATGGCGCAGATGATGGAAGTGGACCTGTTCGCCCGCTTTTATCACGAGGTCGAGGCAAGATACCCCGGCCTGCCGGGCCGCCGCGCGCTTTACGAAACCTCGCGCCGCATGATCACCGTGATGACTGCCGATGTCGTCGCGACGTCGGCGGCGCTGATTGCCGACGCTGCCCCACGCCACATCGACGACGTCCGCGCCAGCGCGCCGCTGATCCGTTTTTCCGACACCATGAAGGCCGAAACGACGGCCTTGAAGCGCTTTTTGCACGCCAACCTGTATCGTCATTACCAGGTCAACCGCATGCGTGTAAAGGCCAGTCGCATCGTCAATGACCTGTTCGACGCTTTCATGAAAGATCCGGTGCTGCTGCCGCCCGATTATCAGCTGGCCGCAGGCGATGGCAGCGACACCGAGCGCCAGGCGCGCAAGATCGCCGACTACATCGCCGGCATGACGGACCGTTATGCCATCCGCGAACACCGGCGCATTTTTTCGATCGACGAGCTGTAAGTTAACACCGCGCGTTAAACCAGCGCGTTAAAACAGCGACGGCGCGGCCAGCTGCGCCAGCAGTTTTTTGACCGGTGCCGGCAACGGCGCCGCGCCGATCTTGTCGAGGTCCCACCACACAAAACCATCGACCGGCGCCGCCCGCTGCGACAGCGCCACCTGGCGCGGGTGGATGTGCAGCTTGTAGTGGGTAAAACCGTGGGTCAGCGGCAGCAGTGCATCGATGGTGTCGACGGCGCCGAAGCGCTGCGCCGAGGCCAGCACGTCCGGCAGCGCCACGCCAAGGGCGGCGTGGCCATCGACTTCCGGCAGTGACAGCAGGCCGCCCCAGATGCCGCTGTCGGCGCGCTGCTCGAGCAGCACCTGGCCGGCGTCGAGCACCACCAGCATGGCGGCGCGTTTTTCCGGCGTGGTCTTGGGTGGTTTGCGTACCGGCAGTTCGGCGGTGCGGCCGCTGGCATACGCCGCGCAGCGCAGGCGCAGCGGGCAGCGCTCGCAGGCCGGATTGGCGCGCGTGCACAGGGTGGCGCCCAGATCCATCAGACCCTGCGTATAGCGCTCGATGCCGCTCTCCGGCAGCAGCGCCTCGGCGCGCCGCCACAGGGCGTCTTCCACCGGTTTGATGCCCGGGTATTGCTCGACGCCGAACACGCGCGCAAACACGCGCTTGACGTTGCCATCGAGGATGGCCGCGCGGGTGCCGTACGCGAAGGCGGAAATCGCCGCCGCCGTCGAGCGGCCGATGCCGGGCAAGTCGGCCAGCAGCGCCGGATCGACGGGGAACTGGCCGCCATATTCGGCCACCACGCGTTTGGCGCACGCGTGCAGGTTGCGCGCGCGCGTGTAGTAACCGAGGCCGCTCCACAACTGCATCACTTCTTCGGCCGACGCTGCGGCCAGCGATGCGACGGTGGGGCAGCGCTCGAGGAAGCGGGCATAATAGCCCAGCACGGCGGCGACCTGGGTCTGCTGCAGCATGATTTCAGAGAGCCAGATGCGGTAAGCGTCGCGGGTGTTTTGCCACGGCAGCGCGTGGCGGCCGTGCTGGCGCTGCCAGTCGATGACGGCGGCCGCAAAGGTCGGGTCGTGCAAGGGCTGCAGATCGTCGGGTCGCTGCGCCCGCTTCACGCCGCCACACCTAATGGCGGCGCGCGGCCGGCGAGGGCGGCGTCGACGCCGCCAGCGAGCTGGCGCAGCTGCTCCTCGACCCGCTGTAAACTGGCCTGGGTCGCTTCGAACGCTTCGATTTTCTGTTCCAGGCTGTCGGTGGCGTCGTGAATGCGGCTAATCGATGCCAGCCGGTGCTTGAGCTGGTCCTTGTGCTGGCGGATCTGCGATTCGAGCGGCGCCATGATCACTTTCAGCCACGCTTCGACATCGGCATTGGCGGCGCGGTAGGTGCGCCGCACGCGCGAAGCGATCGAATCAAAAAAGCGCTCGACCAGCGCGCTGCGGCCGGTCAGCAGCAGGGTGGTGGTGCCGAACTGCTTCTGGTACACCGCCTCGATGGCATCGAGTTCGGCGCGGTATTTGTCGAACGAGAACAGCATCGGCAGCGATAAAGTGAGGCCGTGCTCGGTGGAGAATTTTTTATACATCGACTCCATCATGGCGCCGATTTCAGCCACCTTGGCGACTGCTTCGTCGAGATTGTGCTTGGCCTGGTCAAAGAAAAATTTGACGGGGCCGCGCATGCCGGTGGCGAACAGGCTGGCATGCATGGCTTCGCGCACGGCGGCCACCTCCTGCTGCACCGTCTCCATGCCCATGGTGGTAAACAGTTCGGTCGACAGGCGCGCGAACACCGCGCGGGTGCCGGCCAGTTTGACCAGGCTGGCGTCGAATTCTTTCTTTTCCATTTCGACGCGGCGCATCATGTGGGTGACCACGCTGTGGTTCTTGCCGCGCAGGCTGCGCAGTTCCTGCAGCTGTTCGATCAGGTCGCGTCCGCGCGCGCTCAGGATGGCGTGCTGGGCCACCGTCAGCTGCGCCATATCGTCGGCCAGCTGCGAGCGGATGATGTCCTTCTTGGAGGGAATCAGTTCGTTGAACAGCGCCGATTCAAGTTGGCCCAGGCGGCTTTTTTCCAGCAGCGCCATGTCCTGGTTGATCTTCGCCACCAGCGCCTTTTGCGCCGACACCGGATACACCTGGCGCGGGCTCAAGGCCAGCAACTGCGCCACGCTGGCCTGCTGGCGGGCGATCTCGGCGTCGTTGGCGGCGTCGGTTTTCAGCTCGTCCCACATGGCATCGATTTTATTGAGGACGACAATGCGGCCGCGGCCACCGCCGATGTGGGTGCGCCAGACATCGATGTCGCTCTTGGTCACGCCCGTCTCGGCGGCCAGGATGAACAGCACCGCGTGGGCATTCGGAATCAGGTTGAGGGTCAGTTCGGGCTCGGTGCCGATGGCGTTCAGCCCTGGCGTGTCGAGAATGACGAGTCCCTGCTGCAGCAGCGGATGGGGGAAATTGATAATGGCGTGGCGCCACAGCGACACCTCGACCATGCCGTTGGCGTCGAGCGTGCTGGCGGCATCGGCATCGGCGGCGTCGTACAGGCCGTAGCGGCTCGCTTCGGCCGGGCTGACCATCTTGGTCAGGCTGACCTGCTTGAACGTTTCCGTCATCTGGGCACCGTCGCCGGGCAACAGCGGCAGCACCGTCCAGGCACTGGGGTCGTCGCGGTAATCGCTGGTCGACAGGTTGTTCAGCCGCGTTTCGATGGGCAGCAGGCGCAGGCTGGGCGGGTGGGCCGGGTCGTACAGCAGTTCGGTCGGGCACATGGTGGTGCGGCCGGCCGCCGATGGCAGGATGCGCTGGCCATAATCGGCGAAGAACAGGGCGTTGATCAATTCGGACTTGCCGCGCGAAAATTCGGCGACAAACGCCACCGACAGCTTGTCGTCGGCCAGGCGGGCCAGCGCGCGGGCGATGCGCTGTTCGGTGGCGCCATCGGTCAGTTCGGCGGCGGTGACCCACATCTGGTAGTTTTCAAGGGCCGCGACGACGCTCTGGCGCCATGCGCTGTACTGTTGGAAGTCCTGCACCATCTTGCTCACCTAGCCTGTTATTTTTGGCAGTTTACACAATAAAATGTTGAGCGCTGCCCCTGCACGATCCGGCGGATCGGCGTGCCACAGTTGCGGCACGGCACTCTTTCACGATCATAGACGAAATATGTCTGTTGGAAATAGCCCGATTGGCCATTGACGGCAAGAAAGTCACGCAATGTACTACCTCCTTGCACGATTGCCTCGGCAAGAATTTGGCGGATTGCTAGCGCCAAAACGTCATAACGGGCGCGTGAAATGCGTCCAGCGGCGGTTTTTGGGTTAATTTTTGCTTGAAACAAACTCTCACAAGCGTAAATATTGCCGACGCCCACAACGATGTCACCGCCCAACAAAAATTGCTTGATGGGCGCGCTGCGACCGCGGCTGGCACGATACAAGGTGCCGCCATCGAACCCTGCTTCGAGTGGTTCCACCCCCAGGCCGCGCAGCAACACATGGGAGGCCAGCTCGCCGTCGTCGTTGGCGTGCCACAGTACCGCGCCGAAGCGGCGCGGATCGTTCAGCCGCAGCGCCTGCGCCGGCGCACCGGCCGGGCCGGCGACGATGAGGTCGACATGGTCATGCTTTTTGACAGCGGTGGCCGGATCGAGCACGCGCAAGTGGCCCGACATGCCCAGGTGAATAATCAGGCTGCCGTGGTCGAAGTGCAACAACAGGTATTTGCCGCGCCGTCCGGTGGTGTTAATCCGCCGTCCCTCCAGCAGTGCCGGCAGGTTGGGCGGGAAGGGCCAGCGCAGGCCATCGCGGCGCAACAGCACCTGTTCGACCAGCCGGCCCTCGAGGTGCGGGGCAACGCCACGGCGGGTGACTTCAACTTCGGGTAATTCAGGCATGCGCGCTCGCAATCGCGTGACGGCCGCTGCCGCTGCCGGTCAAGCGGCAATGGTGCGCGGCATTGGCGCACGCAGGGCGGTGGTTGCGCGTAGAATCTGGGATCAATCGGGTCATCTTGGAACTGCCTTGAAAAACGCTTTCGTCATTGTAACTCTCGCCGGTGTGTTGACGGCGTGCGGTACGGCCGGCCCGGTCCCGGTGCCGGCGGCCGCTGCTGTCGTGCCTGTCCCCGCTGCTGCTGCTGCTGCTGCTGCCGCCAACGGCAATGCGGCGCCGGCCGCCATTGCCGCGCCGGCCTGGTCGGTCGAGCGCACCACCCCCGTAACGGCCGAGCCGGTGGCCCTGCAGGCCGATCCGCAGCTACCGAATGTGGCCCTGACCAGCGAACTGTTGTACAAGCTGATGGTGGCCGAAATTGATTTTAAAAACGGCAACTGGCAGGGGCCTTTCATGGTCATGATGGGCGCCGCCCAGCAAACCCGTGACCCGCGCCTGGCCCAGCGCGCTACCGAAATCGCGCTGGCCTCGCAACAGGGCGAGCCGACCCTGGCAGCGGTGCGGCTGTGGCGCGAACTGGCGCCGCAATCGGATGAGGCGGCCCAGTATTACCTGGGCATCGTCGTGTTGTCCGACGATATCAGCGACGCCGAAGGGATCTTTCGCAGCCGGCTGGCTGCTGCTGCTGGGGGCGACCGTGCGCTGCTGATGTTCCAGACCCAGCAGTTGCTGGGACGCGCCAAGGACAAAGCCGCCGCCAGTGCCATGCTGGAGCGGCTGGTGGCGCCGTACAGCCGCACCCTCGAAGGCCACCTGGTGCTGGCGCAGGCGGCGTTTGGCCGCGGCGACAAAGCGCGCGCCAGCGTGGAAGCGCAGGCGGCGCTGGCCCTCAAACCCGATTCCGAAATCGCCGTGCTGATGGTGGCCCAGGTCAGCGCCGATGAAGCGGCGGCGCAAGCCTTGCTGGGGCGCTTCCTTAAAGCCCACCCGAACGCCCGCGAAGTTCGCGCGGCCCATGCGCGCCTGCTGGCGGGGGCGCGTCAGTTCGGTCCCGCGCGCGAAGAATTGCGTACCCTGCTCAAGGGCCAGCCCGACAATCTGAGCACCCTGTACGCGCTTGGCATCGTCTCGCTGCAAATGAACGACAGCGCCAGCGCCGAATCCTACCTGCAGCGGTTTGCCGACGCCGCCAGCGGACAGAGCAATGGCGATATCGACACCGCCCGTGCCTACAGCCTGCTGTCCCAGCTGGCCGAGGAACGGGGCGACAGCGGCGCGGCGCTGGCCTGGCTCGACAAGATCGACGACGATGAACGGGGCTGGTTTGCCGCCCAGCTCAGGCGCGCCCAGCTACTCGGCAAGCGTGGCGATGTCGACGGCGCCCGCGCACTGCTGGCCAAGCTGGCGACATCGACCGAGGCCGAACAGGCGCAGATCGTGCTCGCTGACGCCCAGGTCTTGCGCGAAGCCGGCCGTTTGCAGGATGCCTACGTGCTGCTGCAAACGGCCCTGACTACCTTCCCCGGCAATGCCGATGTGCTCTACGATGTCGCCATGCTGGCGGAAAAAATGGGCCGCCTCGACGACATGGAGCAGGCGCTGCGCAAGGTGATCGCCCAGGTGCCCGACCATCACCAGGCCTACAACGCCCTCGGCTACTCGCTGGCCGAGCGCAATATCCGCCTGCCGGAAGCGCTCGAACTGATCACCAAGGCGCTGCAAATGGCGCCCGATGATCCCTTCATCATGGACAGCATGGGCTGGGTACAATTTCGGATGGGTAATCTGAACGCCGCCGAAAAGCAGTTGCGCCAGGCCTACGCGCTGCGCAGTGACGCCGAAATTGCCGTTCATCTTGGTGAAGTGTTGTGGCAAAAGGGACAGCAAGCCGATGCCCGCAAGCTGTGGCGCGAAGCGCTCAACAAGGACCCTAAAAACGACACCCTCAAAAGCACGCTGGCGCGCCTGCGCACCAGCATCTGAGCCCTTCCCATGTTCCCATTTTTTAAAAAAAATTAAAAAAACCGATGCAAGCAAGTTCCTTATTGAGCGCCGGCCTGTGCGCCATCCTGCTCGGTGGTTGCGCCGCCATGTCGCCGATCTCAAAGGCGCCGCTGCCGGCCGGCAGCGCGACGGCAGCGCCGCTGGCCGCTTACCGCGCCACCTTCGATGCCAGCGGCCGCCTGTCCGTCAACTACAAGCACAATGGCAATCCCGAGTCGCTCACTGGCAAGTTCACCTGGGTACAAACGCCGGCGCGCCTCGACGTCACCTTATCGTCGCCGCTGGCCACCATCGCCACCATCAGCGTCACTGCGCAGTCGGCCACCCTGGTGCAGGCTGACAAGGCGCCGCAGGTGGCGGCCGACCTTGAGTCATTGACCACCGCCGCGCTGGGCTGGACCTTGCCGGTGTCGGGCTTGCGTGACTGGCTGCAAGGCTATGCCAGCGCCGCTGACGGCAGCCGTTTTGTCGCCTCTGCCGCCACCAACACCGTCACCACGCGCGATGGCTGGCGCCTGCGCTTTGTGTCCTGGCAAAACGACGCCGGCGGCCGGCTGCTGCCCAAGCGCATCGATGCCGAGCACGACGCGGCGGCGGGCGCCGCCACCGAAGAGCTGGCCATCCGCATCGTCCTCGACGGCCAGGGTTGAGGTGAGGGCGCGTTCGCTGCTCGGGTGCGCGGCCCCGGCAAAACTCAATTTGTTTCTGCACATTACCGGGCGGCGCGCCGATGGTTATCACTTGCTGCAGTCGGTATTCCAGCTGATCGATGTTGGCGACAGCCTCGACCTGTCGTTGCGCGCCGATGAGCGGATTGTCCGCACCAGTGAACTGGCTGGCGTGCCCGCCGAGAGCGACCTGGTGGTGCGCGCGTTGCGCTTGCTGCAAGGCGCTTTTTATGAGCGCCACGGCCGGCTGCCGCCCGGCGTCGATGTCCATGTGACCAAGCGCCTGCCGATGGGCGGCGGTTTGGGTGGCGGATCGTCCGATGCCGCCACCGCCTTGATGGCGGCCAATCATCTGTGGCACGCTGGCTTTACGGGCGCCGAGCTGATGGCGCTGGGCTTGCCGCTGGGCGCCGACATCCCGTTTTTTTTGTTTGGCCAAAATGCCTTCGTCGAAGGCGTCGGTGAGCAAATGACAGCGGTGGAAACGCCCGATTGCTGGTATGTGGTCATCGCGCCCGGCGTGGAAGTGCCGACTGCATCAATCTTTTCTGCGGCGGATTTGACAAGGGACGCGAAACCGGTCAGAATAACGGACTTTTCCAGACACCTGAAGACAGCATCAAGTCTGCAGGCTTACGGAAGAAACGATTTGCAAGCCGTTGCAGCACGCTTGTTCCCGCCGGTAGCAGCAGCGGTCGAATGGTTGGCGGCATACGGCGAGTCGAGGATGACAGGTTCGGGAGCATGCGTGTTTTGCGCGTTTGCCAGCGAAGCTGCCGCCGCCCTGGTGTTGGCGCAGTTGCCATCGCAGTGGCGCGGCTTTGTGGCCAGGTCGCTGCAGCGTCATCCCCTTCAAGCGCAGTTGCAAATTGATGGTGTTATCGAATAGAATTTGGCCTGGCGTGATGAATGACGATACAATGCGTCGAACATCGCGACAAGCAAAGCAGTTGCGTAGGGGAATCGCCAAGCTGGTTAAGGCACTGGATTTTGATTCCAGCATACCAAGGTTCGAATCCTTGTTCCCCTGCCATTCATTTTGCGGGACTGTCGATGCGCTATTCGCGTCCAGCCTGCAAGATCGCCGGACCCGCGCTCGGGTCACTCTATGTGCAGTCAGTCGCCTTACGGCCTGGCCTTACTTCAAGACTTCAACGTATCTTCTCTCGGGACTCCCATGGCTTATGAAAACCTGATGGTTTTTACCGGCAACGCTAACCCCGCGCTGGCAGAAGGAGTCGTAAAAAATCTCGGCATTCCTCTCGGCAAGGCCGTGGTGTCGAAATTTTCTGATGGCGAAGTGATGGTCGAGATCAATGAAAACGTGCGCGGTAAAGACGTCTTCGTGTTGCAGTCGACGTGCGCGCCGACCAACGACAGCCTGATGGAAATCATCCTGATGGTCGATGCCCTCAAGCGCGCTTCGGCCGGTCGCATTACCGCCGCCATCCCGTATTTTGGGTATGCCCGCCAGGACCGCCGCCCCCGTTCGGCGCGCGTGGCCATCTCGGCCAAGGTGGTGGCCAATATGCTGGAAAAAGCCGGGGTCGAGCGCGTCCTGATCATGGACTTGCACGCTGACCAGATCCAGGGCTTTTTCGACATCCCGGTTGACAACATTTATGCGTCGCCCATTTTGCTGGGCGACTTGCAGAAAAAGAATTACGACGACCTGCTGGTGGTCTCGCCCGACGTCGGCGGCGTGGTGCGTGCGCGGGCGCTGGCCAAGCGTCTCGGCTGCGACCTGGCCATCATCGACAAGCGCCGCCCGAAGGCGAACGTGTCGGAAGTGATGAACATCATCGGTGAAGTCGAAGGCCGCAACTGCGTCATCATGGACGACATGGTCGACACCGCCGGCACCCTGACCAAGGCTGCCGAAGTGTTGAAGTCGCGCGGCGCCAAGAAAGTGGTGGCGTACTGCACCCACCCGGTGCTGTCGGGTCCCGCCATCGACCGCATTTCCGCCTCGCCGCTCGATGAATTGGTGGTCACTGACACCATTCCGCTGTCGGCCGCGGCCGCTGCCTGCGGCAAGATCCGCCAGGTGTCGTGTGCGCCCCTGCTGGCTGAAACGTTTAAACGCATCATCAAGGGCGATTCGGTGATCTCCCTGTTTATCGACTAGTGACGCCGCCGCTTGCTTGCAAGCGGCAACCTCATCTGCACGGCGCCCGGGCTGTTGGCCAGGGCGCCGTTGCCGTTTAAAATATTTACCGTTTTTTCGGCCGCCACGGTGGTCGACTTTTGGAAATGCCTGGTCGCGGGCGTTTCAACCGCAGGGCAATTCAGTCCTGCAATTTATGGAGTTACACATGAAAGTTATCGCATTTAATCGCACGTTGCAGGGGTCCGGAGCGAGCCGCCGCCTGCGTATTTCGGGCCAAACGCCTGGCATCATCTACGGTGGCGTCGACGCTCCCGTCATGATTTCGCTCGATGGCAATGCGCTGTACCACGCGCTGAAAAAAGAAGCCTTCCACGGTTCGATCCTCGATCTGGAAATCGACGGCGTCAGCCAGCAAGTCGTGCTGCGCGACTTCCAGATGCACGCATTTAAGCAACTGGTTCTGCACGCTGACTTCCAGCGCGTCGATGCCAAGCAAGCGATGCACAAGAAAGTCGCGCTGCACTTCGTCAACGCCGAGTTGTCGCCTGCCGTGAAACTGAGCGGTGCTGTCATTTCGCACGTGCTGACCGACCTCGACATTACCTGCCTGCCTGCCGATCTGCCAGAATTCATCGAAGTCGACCTGTCGACCATCGAAGTGGGCCACTCGATCCACGTGTCGGCTCTGAAACTGCCAAAAGGCGTGACCGTTATTGCCCACGGCGATGACCAGACCGTTGCTACCGCTGCAATCCCAGCCGGCAAAGTCGCTGACGAAGCCGCTGTTGTCGAGCCAGTCGCCGCTGAAAAGAAGTAATTTTTCTTTTGCAGTAAGCGCACCATCAAAACCCGCCCGGCTTCGGCCGCGGCGGGTTTTTTTACGCTGAAGCCGTGGTTTTGCTTTACTCTCGAGCTTGTGCTTTTTTGAATTGATCGACATGTCCATCCGCCTGATCGTCGGCCTCGGCAACCCTGGCCCCGAATACGAACAAACCCGCCACAACGCCGGCTTCTGGCTGGTCGACCAGTTCGCCAACAGCCTGCCCGGCTGCCGCCTGCAGCATGAAGCGCGCTTTAACGCCAAGCTCGGCAAGGCGAAGGTCGGTGCCAACGAGCTGTTTTTGCTCGAGCCGCTGACCTTCATGAACCGCTCCGGGCTGGCAGTCGGCCAGCTGGCACGGTTTTATAAAATCAGTCCGCACGAGATCCTGGTGGTCCACGACGAGCTCGACCTGTCGCCCGGCGTCGTCAAGATGAAAAAGGGCGGCTCTTCAGGCGGCCACAACGGTCTAAAAGACATCACGGCGGCGCTGGCCACCCAGGATTACTGGCGCGTGCGCATCGGCATCGGCCATCCGCGCAGTCTCAATTCCCACCAAGCCGTGGCCGATTTTGTGTTGCACCGGCCGCGCAAGGAAGAGCAGTCGCTGATCGACGACGCCATCGACAAGGCGCTGCGCGTGCTGCCGCTGGCCATCGATGGCAAGTTCGATGCGGCCACCATGCAGTTGCATACCGCCTGATCGCAGTGTCGGCGCTGACCTTTCACGCCGGACCGCGCGCGCGCGCGCGCATCCGCACGCATGGCTTGCAGGCAGCCGATATCGGCATCATCCCCGCCGCTGCAGGCGGCCCCAAGGGCTTGATCTTTCAGGCGCTCGACCAGTTTTTGTTTGGCAGCTATTTGCCGGCGGCGCCGCGCCCGCGCACCCTGATCGGCGCCTCGATCGGCGCCTGGCGCATGGCAGCGGCTTGCCAGAGCGACCCGGTGGCGGCGTTTGCCCGCCTGGGCCGACTGTATAGCGAGCAACGCTACAGCGCCAAGCCGTCGCAGCAGGAAATCGACGGCGTGTGCCGCCAGCTGCTGGCCGATTTTATCGGTGACCAGGCGTCCGCCATGCTGAACCACCCGCAGCACCGCCTGCACCTGATCAGCAACCGCGGCAGGGGCGCGCTGGCCGCGCCCCTCGGCCGCAGTGCCGAGCTGCGCGGTTTTGCCTGGGCCGCCATGCGCAATCTGACGGGGCGGCGCGCGCTCGCTGCCATGGTCGAGCGCGTGGTGCTGGGCGATGCGCGCGGCGGCGCCGACTGGCTGCGCGCCCCGTTCGATGATTTTCGCACCCACTTTGCCCCGCTGACGCCGGCCAACCTGGCGCCGGCACTGCTGGCCTCGGGCAGCCTGCCCTTGATCATGCAGCCGGTGCGCGCGCTGCCGGGCGCGCCCGCCGGACACTACTGGGACGGTGGCATCATCGATTACCACCTGGCGCTGCCGTATGCGCGGCAGACGGACGACCTGGTGCTGTATCCCCACTTTGGCGAGCACATCGTGCCAGGCTGGCTCGACAAGGCGATGCCGTGGCGGCGCTTGGCGCGCGGTCCCCAGCGGGCCTGGCTGGACAATGTGCTGATCGTGGCGCCGTCAGCCCGGTTCGTGCAGCGTCTGCCCCGTGCCAAGCTGCCAGATCGCAAGGATTTTACGTATTACGGCCTCGATCATGGCGCCCGCATCGCCGCCTGGCAGCGCGCCATCGGCGAAGGCGAGCGCTTGCGCGATGCGTTTGCCGAGTTTGTCGCGCGGCCCGACCTGGCCCTTGTTCAGGCGTTGTAGACCAAAACGACACGAAGGCAAGCCGAAAACAAGCCGAAAACAAGCCGAAAACAAGCCGAAAACAAGCCGAAAACAAGCCGAAAACAAGCCGAAAAAAAACCGCTGCAGGCAGCGGTTCGTGTGGTGTTGGTCAGCTTAGTTCTTGCGCATGCGGCGCGCCACCATCAGCGCGGCCAGGCCAAGAGCCAGCAGGGCCGGGGCGCCTGGTTCTGGCACGGCGTTGCCGAAAAACTCCAGTTCGCCCAGCTGGTGCATGCCGGTGTTGGTGCCGGTCGACTGGTAGCGGAAGATGCTGTAAGCGGCCGGCGCCGTAAAGTCGGTGCCCGCCACAAACTGGATCACTTGCAGGCGGTCGCTCCAGGCCGACACCGTATTGTCGTAAGCAAAGATGGTGGTGTAGCTGATGCCGTCGTTAGAGCCGAGGATTTTCCAGTGAATCGAATCGCGCTCGGGCACATCGTTGGCCGACGAGGCCGTAAAGCTGGTCAGCGTGTATCGCTTGCTGCCGAAGTCCGCTTCCACCCAGACGTTACCGGTGCCACAGCACCATTTGTCGACCGTCGCGCCAAGGCGGTTGTCGAACACGTTGAATGGGCCTTCACCGGCGAAACCGGCGCTATCGGACGAGCGAAAGGTGGCGTTGTAACCGATGTTGGCGTCCGGATTGCCATTGTTTTCAGGATCGGTCAGGTCGCCGCCCACCAGCGCTGCCGTGCCGGTGCCGCGAATCGTCGAGGCCTGGACGCCGCTGGCAAACAGTGCGGTGATCAGGAAAGCCGCTTGCAGGAATTTTTTCATGATGATTTCGTCAGAAGTGAATTGTTGGTGGTGCTGATGCAAATCGCATGCCAGCACCCATAAGTAGTTGAATTTATTCCATTTTAAATTAATTGGAGAAATGTAGCGCGCAGGAATGTAAATTTTCTCGACAGATTTTTTGGTGGCAGCGCCAGCATCCCGGTCTGGCTATTTTTGCGGCAGCGCGAGGCCAGCCCGGTTACAATATGGGGTTTAGGACCGCCGCACCGTTTTATCAGGCTGCCGTGCGCTTCCGCCCATCGAATCAGAAAGTTTTCCCATGAGTCTCCAATGCGGCATCGTCGGCCTGCCCAACGTCGGCAAGTCCACCCTTTTCAATGCGCTGACCAAGGCCGGCATTCCAGCTGAGAACTATCCGTTCTGCACCATCGAGCCGAACGTCGGCGTCGTCGAAGTGCCGGACCCGCGCATGGACGCGCTGGCGGCCATCGTCAAGCCCGAGCGCATGGTCAATGCCATCGTCGAGTTCGTCGACATTGCCGGGCTGGTGGCCGGTGCCTCGAAAGGCGAGGGCCTGGGCAACCAGTTCCTCTCGCACATCCGCGAAACCGACGCCATCGTCAACGTCGTGCGCTGCTTCGAGGACGACAACGTGATCCACGTGGCCGGCAAAATCAGCCCGCTCGACGACATCGAAGTCATCCAGACCGAGCTGGCGCTGGCCGACATGGCCGCCGTCGAAAAAGCGATTCACCGCGAAAACAAGAAAGCCCGCTCGGGTGACAAGGATGCCGCCAAGCTGGTCGCCATCTGCGAGCGCCTGATGCCGCACCTGAACCAGGGCTTGCCAGTGCGCACGCTGGGGCTCGATGCCGACGACCTGGCGCTGATCAAGACGCTGTGCCTGATCACCGCCAAGCCGGCCATGTTCGTCGCCAACGTCTCCGATACGGGGTTTACCAACAACCCGCTGCTCGACCAGCTGACCGCCTACGCCAATGCGCAAAACGCCCCCATCGTCGCCATCTGCGCCTCGATCGAGTCGGAAATTGCCGACCTCGACGATGACGACAAGGGGGCCTTCCTGGCCGACATGGGCATGCAGGAACCGGGCCTCGACCGCCTGATCCGCGCCGCCCAAAAACTGCTGGGCTTGCAAACTTATTTCACCGCCGGCGTCAAGGAAGTGCGCGCCTGGACCATTCACGTGGGCGACACCGCGCCCCAGGCTGCCGGCGTCATTCACACCGACTTTGAACGGGGCTTTATTCGCGCCCAGACCATCGCTTATGAAGACTTCATTGCCTTCAAGGGCGAGGCGGGCGCCAAGGAAGCGGGCAAGATGCGCGCCGAAGGCAAGGAATACGTCGTCAAGGATGGCGACGTGCTCAACTTCCTGTTCAACGTCTAAGGGCGCACACGCCAGCGTTGTCCCCGAGGGCGCCACGGCGCCCTTTTTTACGCCGCAACGGCGCAGCGACCTGCGATACTGGGTGTTTTACTGTCTGTCCGACCATCATGGCCATCCTCACCCAACTGACCATTTACCCCATCAAATCGTGCGCCGGCATCGATGTGCCGGACGCCATCCTGACGCCGGCGGGCCTGTCGACGGGCGTGCTGGCCGACCGCCAGTGGATGGTGGTCGATACCAACGGCCACTTCCTGACCCAGCGTGAATACCCGCGCATGGCCGTGATCCGGCCCCAGCTTGCGCCGCACGCGCTGCTGCTGTCGGCCCCCGGCCAGTCGCCGCTGGCGCTGCCGTACCCCCACCAGCAGGACGCCCGCCTGGTGCGCGTCACCCTGTGGGACGAGGTGTTCGACGCCGACGATGGTGGCGACGCCGCCGCCCGCTGGTTCAGCGCCGCGCTCGGCGTGGCTTGCCGGCTGGTGCGCTTTGCTGCCGACGCCGTGCGCCTGACGGGCCAGCGCTGGACCGGGGGGATCGGCGCCCCCACCCGCTTCGCCGATGGCTATCCGCTGCTGCTGATCGGCGCCGCCTCGCTCGACGACATCAATGCACAACTGCTGCAGGCCGGTCGCGCGGCGCTGCCCATGAACCGCTTCCGCCCCAACCTGGTGGTGGCCGGTCTGGCCAGTTTCGAGGAAGACTACCTTGGCCGTTTGACGATCGGCGACGCTGTCATCACCCCCGTCAAGCCATGCCCGCGCTGCCCGATTCCGGCGATCGACCAGGCCACGGCCGAGCGCGGCCCCGATCCGCTCGACGTCCTGCAGCGCTTTCGCCGCAAGGCGCTGCTCGACGACGCCGTTTGCGTCGGCATGAATTGCATCGTCAGCGCTGGCGCCGGCGTGCGTCTGACGGTGGGGCAGCAGGTCGAGGCCGAATTGGCATTTGAGTAATTACTAGCCCATCCTTGTTATCAGACGGCAATCACGCCTGATTAGGTGGTCGCGCAGTACTCGCTTTTGTGTGATAAAAAGTATCTGCCGACAACTTAATTCGTTTCCAAGCGCGGCAAGTTGGCGTAAGGTGGCGGTACTTGTTGAATGTCTACCCAGCCACTATTTTTGTCAGGAGCGCCATGTCCGAACAGCTTGCCTCGCCGCACGAACTGGAAGCGGAAAATGCGACTTTACGGACGCACCTGGCCTATCTGATCGAACAAGCCGAACTGAACCATTCCATCATGTGCCGGCACCAGGCCTTCGACCTGGAAATTGTCGGCGCTGCCAGCTTCCCGGAATTGATCGGCACCATCTTCCAGAGCTTGCCGGCGATTTCGAATCTCGATACCGTCACCCTCGCGCTGGTCGACAAGGACGCTGACATCCACACGGTGATGGACAAGCTGGGCGTGGATTTTGCCAGTTTTCCGGAACTGATCTTTGTCGACAGCGAGCATGCGCTCGGCTTCGCCCCCACCCGCCTGGGCGCGCTGACCGGCATGCCCAAGCCGCAGCTGGGGCCGTACATGGCGGGGCTGCACCAGGCGATGTTTCCGCACGCGCCCGCCGGTTTGCAGACCATTGCCCAGGTGCCGCTGCTGCGCAACCGCCGCGTGATTGGCAGTCTCAACCTGGGCAGCGTCAACCCCAGCCGCTTTACCCCCACCCTGGCCACCGATTTTATCGAGCACATGGCATCGATCATCGCCATCTGCCTGGAAAACGTGATCAGCAACGAAATGCTGAAGTACATCGGGTTGACCGATTCGCTCACCGGCGTCTACAACCGCCGCTACATCGACCGCCGCCTGCTCGAAGAAATCGGCCGCGCGCGCCGCCAGGCCTACCGCATCTCCTGCATGTACATCGATATCGACCACTTTAAGCTGGTCAACGACAGCGTCGGTCACCAGGGCGGCGATGAAGTGCTGCGCGAAGTGGCCAGCCGCATCAAGGCCGAGCTGCGCATCTCCGATGCCCTCGGCCGCTTCGGTGGCGAAGAATTCGTCGTGCTGCTCATCGACGCCGATCTGGACAGCGCCACCGTCGTCGCCCAGCGCATCCGCGCCAGTATCGCCAACATCCCGTTTGAATTATCGAGCGGCGAACTGCTGCCGGTGTCGGTGTCGATTGGCGTGGCCACCCTCGACGATTTCGAGCGCGATCATGCCATCGAGGGCGTCGCCCAGCAGCTGGTGGCGCAGGCCGATTCGGCCCTCTACCAGGCCAAGGAAACGGGGCGCAACCGCGTGGTCAGCTTCGACGACTGAGCGTTAGCGCGTTAGTCCGCTACTGCAGCAGGCGCCCTTCGGCGCGCGTGACGGCCTCGCCCGAACCACGCAGCACCACCACATCGCCGGCATGGAGCACCGTCTGCGCACTGCTGTCGATGCGCTGCCTGCCGCGGCGCACCGCGGTCACCTCGGCGCCGACCGCGCCCAGTTCGAGCTCGCCAATGCACTTGCCGACCGCGCCGGCGTGCTCGCCCAACGTCACCGTATGCAGGCGCACGTACAGGTGCGCGGGATCGTCCGAAATATCACCGGCGCCGTGAAAATAGCCGCGCAGCGAAGCGTAGCGTTCATCGCGCGATTCCTGCACCCGGTGCACCACGCGGCGCAGCGGCACGCCCATCATCACCAGCGCGTGCGAGGCCAGCATCAGGCTGCCCTCGAGCGCCTCCGGCACCACCTCGGCGGCCCCGGCGCGTTTCAACAAATCGAGGTCGGTGTCGTCGTGACTGCGCACGATCACCGGCAGCGCCGGCGCCAGTTCGTGTGCCAGGTGCAGCACTTTCAGGGCCGACGCCGTGTCGGCATAGGTGATCACCAGGCAGCTGGCGCGGTTGATACCGGCCGCCACCAGCGACTCGCGGCGGGCCGCGTCGCCATACGCCACGTGGGCACCGGCCGCCTGCGCTTCCTGCACCCGTTCGGGGTCGAGGTCGAGCGCCTGGTAGGTCACTTTTTCTTCCGTCAGCAGGGTCGCCAGCGATTGCCCGCTGCGGCCGAAACCGGCGACGATCACGTGCTTTTGCAGGGCCATGCTGCGGCTGGCGATTTGCGTGAGCTGCAGCGACTGCAGCATCCATTCGTTGGTGGCCACCTTCATGACGATCTGGTCGGACTTGGCGATGATCAGCGGTGCGATCAGCATCGACAGCACCATCGACGCCAGCACCAGCTGGATGATGAAGGGATCGATCAGCGCCGCGCCGGCAGTCAGATTGAGCAGCACGAAGCCGAATTCGCCGGCCTGCGCCAGTGCCAGGCCGGTGCGCATGGAGACGCCGTCGGAGGCGCCGAACAGCTTGGCCAGCCCGGCGATGAGGGCGAACTTGAGCAGCACCGGTCCGCACAGCAGCGCCAGCACCAGCAGCCAGTGCTGCAGCACCAGGCCAACATTGAGCAGCATGCCGACGGTGATGAAAAACAGTCCCAGTAAAACATCGCGAAACGGCTTGATGTCTTCTTCCACCTGGTGCTTGTACTGGGTTTCCGACACCAGCATGCCGGCCACAAAAGCGCCCAGCGCCATCGACAGGCCGGCCTTCTCGGTAATCCAGGCCGCCCCCAGGGTGATCAACAGCAGGTTGAGCATGAACAGTTCCTGCGAGCGCCGTTTGACCACCAGGGTGAACCACTTGCGCATCAGCTTCTGGCCGAAAAACAACAGCAGCACCAGCACCACCACGGCTTTTAGACTGGCCCAGCCCAGGGTGGCGGCCAGCTCGGTGGGCTTTTGCGCCAGCGACGGGATCAGGATCAGCAGCGGCACCACCGCCAGATCCTGGAACAGCAAGACGCCGATGATGCGGCGACCGTGCTGGCTTTCCAGTTCGAGCCGTTCGGTCAGCATCTTCGAGACGATGGCGGTGGACGACATCGCCAGCGCGCCGCCCAGCGCAAACGCCGCCTGCCAGCTGATGCGCCAGGGCGGCGGCAGCACGGTTGCCAGCACCAGCGCCAGCGCCATGCTGGCAGCGATGGTCGCCAGTACCTGCGCCAGGCCCAGGCCGAACACGATCGAGCGCATCGCCTTTAACTGTGACAGCGAAAACTCGAGGCCGATGGAAAACATCAAAAATACCACGCCGAATTCGGCCAGCGCATGGGTCGAGGCGTTGTTGTCAGCCAGCCCCAGTGCGTGCGGACCGATCAGGATGCCGACCGCCAGATAGCCCAGCATGGGCGGCAGGTGCAGCATGCGAAACAGCACCACGCCGAGGACGGCGCTGCCCAGTAGCAGCAGGGTCAGTTCGAGGCCGGACGCCATGGGCTAACGGCGCCGCCGCAACGCTGCGGCAGTCGAACAAGTGATAAGAACAGCGTAAAGACGGTGATGTAAAATGACTGGCAAGTTTTTTGCTTTCCCAATTCGTTTATACTGCCTGGACGAGTGTAACCCATGAAAAAACAATGTTGAAAGCTTTTGACGAAAACCTGATGCAGCGTTCCATGCAGCTCGCGCGCGAAACGCTGGCGATCGAGGCCGACGCCATCCGCGCCTTGCACGAGCGCCTCGCCACTGACGACAGCGTCGGCCGCGCCGTCAGTCTGCTGCTCGCCTGCAGCGGGCGCGTGGTGGTATCGGGGATCGGCAAGTCCGGCCACATCGCCCGCAAGATCGCCGCCACCCTGGCCTCGACCGGCACCCCCGCCATGTTCGTCCACCCGGCCGAAGCGGCCCACGGCGACCTTGGCATGGTGACCCCGCAAGACGCCTTCATCGCCATTTCGTATTCGGGTGAATCGGCCGAACTGATGGCCATTCTGCCGATCGTCAAGCGCATGGGCGCGCCGCTCATTTCGATGACCGGCAAGCCGCAATCGTCGCTGGCACTGATGGCCGATGTTCACCTGGACGTCTCGGTGGCCAAGGAAGCCTGCCCGATGAATCTGGCGCCGACGGCCAGCACCACCGTCACGCTGGCGCTGGGTGACGCCCTGGCAGTGGCGCTGCTCGATGCGCGCGGCTTTCGCGAAGAAGATTTCGCCCGCTCGCACCCCGGTGGCGCTCTCGGTCGCCGTTTGCTCACGCACGTGCGCGACGTCATGCGCAGTGGCGCCGCCGTGCCCGCCGTGCCGGTCGATGCCACGCTGTCGCAGGCGCTGCTGGAAATCACCCAGAAGGGCATGGGCATGACCGCCATCGTCGACGCCGCGCAGCGCCCGATCGGCGTGTTCACCGATGGCGACTTGCGCCGCCTGATCGAACGGGTGCAGGATTTTACGAAGATCATGATCCGCGACGTCATGCATGCCGACCCGCGCCGCGTGCGCGCCGAGCAGCTGGCGGTCGACGCCGTCGCCATCATGGAACAGCACCGCATCAACCAGATGCTGGTGGTCGATGCCGACGACAAGCTGGTGGGCGCCCTGCATATCCACGACCTCACGCGCGCCAAGGTGATCTGATGATCAACGCTGACTACACCCTGGACCACGTGCGCCGCGCCGCTGCCGTGCGCCTGCTGATCCTCGACGTCGACGGCATCCTCACCGACGGCAGCCTGACCTACGGCGCCGATGGTGAAGTGACCAAGACCTTCAATGTGCTCGACGGCATGGGCATCGAGCTGCTGCAAAAAACCGGCGTGCCGGTGGCCATCATCAGCGCCCGCAAGTCGGCGGTGGTGGTACGCCGCGCGGCCGATCTGAAAATCGCCCACGTCTACCAGGGCACGCACGACAAGCGCATCGCCTTTGCCGAGCTGCTGGCCTTGACTGGCTTGACGGCAGCCGACTGCGCCTACATCGGCGACGACGTCATCGACCTGCCGCTGCTGCGCCAGGTCGGCTTTGCCGTCACCGTGCCCAGTGGCCACGGCGAAGTGCAGCACCGCGTGCACTACGTCACCCGTGCGTCCGGCGGCCGTGGCGCCGTGCGCGAACTGTGCGACCTGATCATGCGCGCCCAACACAGCTACGACGCCGCGCTGGCGCCGTACTTCGCCTGACATGGCACGCCCCCGCCACAAGCGCACTTCGCACCGCTGGCAGGTCAGCGCCACCATCGGCGCTGGCGTCCTGCTGGCCCTCGGCAGCTTCTGGCTGGTCGAAGTGATCAACCGCGGCGATTTTGCCAGCAGCAGTGTCGCCCGCAGTGAACCTGACTACATCGTCGACAATTTCAGTGTGGTCAAGATGACCGCTGACGGCAAGCCGCGCTACATCGTCGCTGGCGACAAGCTGACCCACCGCCCCGATAACGACACCGCCGACATCGTGCTGCCGGTGGTACAGAGCCTGTCGCCGCCGCTGCCGCCGATGACCATGACGGCGGCGAATGGCCGCATCGACCAGACGAAAAATATCGTCGACATGATGGGCAACGTGCTGGTCGAGCGGCCGGCATCAAATCAGGGCCCGCACCTGCGCCTGAAAACCGAGGCGCTCACCATCCTCACCGACGAAGACAAGCTGCGCACCGATCTGCCGGTCGAGATGCTGCAGGGTGACACCGTCGTCACCGGTGTGGGCATGCTGGCCGACCGCGCCGCCGGCCAGATCGATATTTATAACCGCGCCCACCTGGTCTACCCGCCGCCGCCGCCGCAGCGCCGCCGCTAGCGGGCGCCGTGACGTCCCTTTTTCTGAAATCGAGAACCGACCATGCCATTTCGTTTTTTTAGCCGGGCCCTGTTTGTCGACGTTGCCGTCGCTGTTGCCGTCACCGTCACCGTCGGCGGTGCCGCCCGTGCCGAACGCGCCGACTCGTCCAAGCAGACCATCGTCGATGCCGCCTCCATCACCATCAACGATGTGACGCAGACGCGCACCCTGGTGGGCAATGTCGAACTGCAGCGCGGCACCCTGTTGATGAAGGCCGGTCGCGCCATCATCAAGAGCGACCCGGAAGGCTACGTCTACGCCACCTTTTATGCCGATCCGGGCAGCCTGGCCACCTTCCGCCAGAAGCGCGACGGCGGCGATATCTGGGATGAGGGCGAGGCCGAGCGCATCGAATACGACAACAAGCTGGAAATCGTCAAACTGTTTTCAAAGGCGAAGATCACCACCGTCGAAAACAAGCGCAAGACCCAGGAAGTGCAGGGGCCTTATCTGTCCTACGACAGCCGCAAGGAAGTCTATGCGGTCGAGAACGATGTCAGCGGCACCACCAAGGCCGATGGTGGCCGCGTACGGATGGTGATCGAGCCGAAGCTGCCGCCGGCGCCAGGCGCAGCGCCGGCACCAGCACCTGCATCAGCACCAGCGCCAGGCGTTCCCGCAGCGGCGAAAAAGCCATGATCGAAGCGAAATCGTGTGGCAGCACGCTGATCGTGCGCGGCCTGCAAAAAAGCTATGGCAAGCGGCTGGTGGTGCGCGACGTCTCGCTGCAGGTCGAGTGCGGCGAAGTGGTCGGTTTGCTGGGGCCGAATGGCGCCGGTAAAACCACCTCGTTCTACATGATCGTCGGGCTGGTGCCGTCGGACGCCGGCACCATCGACATCAGCGGCGTCGACATCTCGCGCCTGCCGATCCACCGCCGCGCTGCCCTCGGCCTGTCGTATCTGCCGCAGGAAGCGTCGGTGTTTCGCAAGCTGACGGTGGAAGAGAATATCCGCGCCGTGCTCGAGCTGCAAAAAGTCGACGGCAAGGCCTTGACCAAAGCGCAGATCACCGAGCGGCTCGACAGCCTGCTGGCAGATCTGCAGATCGACAAGCTGCGCGACAACCAGGCTTTGTCGCTGTCGGGCGGTGAGCGCCGGCGGGTGGAAATCGCCCGGGCGCTGGCCACCAACCCGCGCTTCGTGCTGCTCGATGAACCATTCGCCGGGGTCGATCCGATCGCCGTCATCGAGATCCAGCGCATCGTGCGCTTTTTGAAAGAGCGCGGTATTGGCGTCCTCATTACCGACCACAATGTGCGCGAGACGCTGGGTATCTGCGACCGTGCTTACATCATCAACCAGGGCGCCGTGCTCGCTTCGGGCAGCCCTGACGACATCATCGCCGACGAGTCGGTGCGGCGCGTGTACCTGGGCGAACACTTCCGCATGTAAGCATCCGTCAAAAGCGAGCCATGAAACAGTCACTTCAACTACGTACCTCGCAACACCTGGCGCTCACGCCGCAGCTGCAGCAGTCGATCCGCCTGCTGCAACTGTCGACCCTCGAGCTGCACCAGGAACTCGAGCATCTGTTGTCCGACAATCCCCTGCTCGAGCGCCTCGACGATCCGCTCGACCACTCGGTGCGCCTGCTCGCCGACGGCGCCGTCGGCGCCAGCGGCAATGCCGAAGCACCTGAAGTGGGCAACCAGGATGCACCGCCCAACGCCGATGCACCGGCGGCCGACGCCGACAGTGGCGAAGCGGTCGACATGGGTGGCGAGAGCACCCAGGACACCAGCGCCGACAGCGAAGACTGGAGCGAAGCGTCGCGCAACAAGTCGCCCGACGACGAGGAATCGCGCCCGCAGATCGAAGCGACCGCCACCACCCTGCGCGAGCACCTGTCCGAACAGATGCGCCTGGCGATGCTGGAACTGCGCGACCGCGCGCTGGTCGAACTGATGATCGATGCCCTCGACGACAATGGCTATCTGACCGAGTCGCTCGAAGAGATACTGGAGCGCATGCCGGCCGAGCTGGAGATCGATGCGGACGAACTGAAAACCGCGCTCTCGCTGCTGCAAAGTTTTGATCCCGCCGGGGTGGGCGCGAGGAATGCCGGCGAGTGCCTGGCGCTGCAGATTCGCCGCATGCCGGCAATCGCCATGGTGACGCGCCGCATGGCGCTCGAGATCGTCTGCAAGCACTTGACCTGGTTCGCCCAGCGCGAATTTAACAAGCTCAAAAAAGCGCTCGCTTGCGATGACGAAGATTTGCGCGAGGCGCAAGTGGTGATCCGCCAGTGCAACCCCCATCCGGGCGCCGGTTTCGGCGCCGGCACCTCCGATTACGTGGTGCCCGACGTCATCGTGCGCAAGGCGCGCGGCGGCTGGACCGTCAGCCTGAACAATGACGTCATGCCGCGCCTGCGGGTCAACAATATGTACGCCAGCCTGCTCAAGCAGGGCAAGGGCGAGGGCCAGATGGGCGCCCAGTTGCAGGAAGCAAAGTGGCTAATCAAAAATATGCGGCAGCGTTTCGACACCATCTTGCGGGTCGCCGAAGCAATTGTGGAGCGGCAACGTAACTTTTTTTCGCACGGCGCGGTCGCCATGCGTCCCCTTGTGCTGCGTGAAATTGCTGATACACTGGGCCTACACGAGAGCACTATCTCCCGGGTAACCACTCAAAAATACATGCTGACCCCGCATGGAATGTTTGAGTTGAAATATTTCTTTGGCAGCCACGTGGCGACCGACGCCGGCGGCGAAGCATCGTCGACAGCGATCCGGGCACTCATCGTGCAATTGACAGGAGCGGAAGACCCGAAGAATCCACTTTCAGACAGCAAGATCGCAGACATGCTGGGGGAACAAGGTATGGTCATAGCGCGCCGCACGGTGGCCAAATACCGTGAAGCGCTGAAAATCCCGCCCGTCGCTCTTCGCAAGAATCTGTAGATCGTTTTTTCAGTGTTCCTCTGCGTCCCGCTTTATGCGGTTTGCATGAACAGGAAGCGACATCATCAAAGGAGTGTGTATGAATCTCACAATCAGCGGACATCATCTTGAAGTGACCCCAGCCATCCGTGAATACGTACAGAGCAAACTGGAACGCGTCCGGCGCCATTTTGATCAAGTGATCGACATTGCCGTCATCCTCACCGTCGACAATCTGACTGAAAAAGAAAAACGGCAAAAAGCCGAAATCAACCTCCGACTTCCGGGCAAGACCATCAACGTTAACGCCCTGTCGCACGACCTGTATGCCGCCATCGACGGCTTGATCGACAAGCTCGATCGCCAGGTCATGAAATACAAAACCCAGGTCCAGGACCACGATCACCAGGCCATCAAGCACCTGTCCGAAGAAGAACTGCCGGCCGCTGCTGCCTGAGTCACCAGGTCCCCTAATATGGATGAGGGCGCCCGCGGGCGCCCTTGTCACGTCGGGCGTGCCGGCGTCGCTGCTAGAATAGGTGTTTTCCCCTCTCTCTGCCGCCATGACCGACTTCGTCAAGACCCGCATCGCCAACCGCACCGCCATCATCACGCTCGACCGTCCGCGCACCCTCAATTCGCTGTCGCTGGAAATGATCCGCGCGCTCACCGACGTGCTGCTGGCGTGGCAGGATGACGATGCCATCGACGCCGTGGTACTGCGCAGCAGCACCGACAAGGCCCTGTGCGCGGGCGGCGACATCCGCTATTTTTACGACGTCGGCACGCTGCCGACCACCGGTGGCAGCGCCTCGCTGGAAGATTTTTTCACCGAAGAATACCGCCTCAACCACCTGATTCACTTTTATCCGAAAACCTATATTGCCCTGATGGATGGGGTGGTGATGGGGGGCGGTCTGGGCGTGTCGGAAGCGCACCGCCAGCGCGGCTTGCGGGTGGTCACCGATGGCAGCAAACTGGCCATGCCGGAAGTGAACATTGGCCTGTTTCCCGATGTGGGCGGCAGTTATTTTCTCAGCCATGCACCGGGCCGGCTGGGGTATTACCTGGCACTGACGGGCTTGACCGTGCGCGCCGCCGACGCCCTCTATTGCGGCCTGGCCGACACCTTCGTGCCGCAGGCACAGATGGCGGCGCTGCTTGAACTGATCGAGACCACCCCAGGCACCCAGCTGCGCGCTGCGGTGGCGGCGTTTGCCGCGCCGCACCGGGCCGCCGCCGACGCTGCTCTGGCGCCGCTGGCCGAGGCGCGCGCCGCCATCGACCGCCATTTTAGTCATTCCACCATTGAAGCCATCATTGCTTCGCTGGCCACCGACGACAGCGTACTGATGCAAAAAGCGCTGGCCGCCATGCACAAGCGCTCGCCGCTGCTGTTAAAAGTGACCCTGCAACTGTTGACGCGCGGCGCCAGCCTCGATCTCGCCGATTGCCTGCGCATGGAACGCATCCTGGTGCGGCGCAATTTTGAACATGGCGAAGTGCTCGAAGGCATACGCGCGCTGGTGATCGACAAGGACAATGCGCCGGTGTGGAACCCGGCCACGCTCGAAGGTGTGACGGCAGCGATGGTCGAACGGTTTTTCGCGTCACCGTGGCCGGCGCGCGCGCATCCGCTGCGCGACCTCGGGAAAGAATAAAGCTACGATTGTTCGCGGTGGCGCAGCACCACCCGTTCGGTGGGCGCGAAATACGCCGCCAGCCGCTCGGCCATATACACCGAGCGGTGCTGACCACCTGTGCAACCGAGCGCCACCGTCAGGTAGCTGCGGTTGTCGGTTTTAAATGAGGGCAGCCATTTTTCAATGAACGCGCGGATATCTTCGAGCAGTTCGCCGGCCGCCGGCTGGGCGTCGAGGAAGGCGATGACGGGCGCATCCATGCCGGTCAGCGGGCGCAGCCTGATGTCGTAGTAGGGATTGGGCAGGGCCCGCACATCGAAGACGAAATCGGCATCGAGCGGCACGCCGAGCTTGAAGGCAAAGGACTCGAAAAACAGCGTCAGCGGCGCGCGTTCGAGCGCCACCAGTTCCTTGATCCAGGCACGCAATTTATTGGCGGACAGGTCCGAGGTATCGATGACCAGGCCCAGTTGCTCGATGGCAGACAGCCGTTCGCGCTCTTCGGTGATGCATTCGATCAGGGTGCGGCGCGACGCCGGGTTTTCGTCCGGGCGCAGCTGGTGCGACAGCGGGTGGCTGCGGCGCGTTTCGGAAAACCGCGCCACCAGCGAATGGGTATTCGAGGTCAGGAACATGACCTTGACGTCATGCCCCTGCGCCTTCAGTTCGGCCACATTGACGGGCAATTCGACCAGCGACTCCGAGCTGCGGGCATCGACCGCCACCGCCAGGCTGGGCACGCCCTCGGCGATCAGGGTGTCGACCAGTGGCCCCAGCAGGGCCGGCGGCAGATTATCCACACAATAGTAGCCGGCGTCCTCGAGAACGTTGAGGGCCACCGATTTGCCGGAGCCGGAAATACCAGAAATGAGGACGATTTGCATGGCGCGATGATACCGCATCCGGCGCCAGGGCGAACGGCGCGGCCTTATTTGCGGTCGGGCCGCACCACCAGTTCAGGGTAGCCGCTGGCAGTATCGTAGGCACGCGCCAGTTGCCAGCCGGTCGTTACTGCCAGCAAAATTTCGGCGGTGGTACGCACGATATTGCCGTACACCACGTGCCCGCCCAGCACCTGGCCAGCGCTGTCGGCCACCGCCATGTGCAGATGGGCACCGTCGGCCGTGATGGCGCCGGCCATCGAAATAATTTCAAAGTCGCCCGTCAGCACGCTGGCATCGGCAGCGCCGGCAAAGCGCAGGCGCGCGCCCTGCAAGCTGCCCATGCCGGAGACAACAAAGGCGCCGCCCAGTTGCCGGTCGCTGAGGGCCTGCTCGAGTGCGCGGCGCAAGTCGGCGCCCGGTGGCAGACGTAGCGGCAAGCTCTCCACTAGTCGCCGCTCATCGCCTGGCGCTGCCGTTCCATGAATTCCTGCAAGGTATCGATACCGCGCAGTTGCAGGATCGTATTGCGCACCGCCGCCTCCAGCAGCACCGCGATGTTGCGGCCAGCCGCCACGGGAATCACCACTTTGCGGATCGGTAAGCCCAGCACATCTTCGGTGGGGAACAGGAAGGGCAGGCGCTCGGCTTCTTCTTCGAGGGCGCTGCGGCGCACCAGGTGGACGATCAATTTCAGGCGCATCTTGCGGCGCACGGCGGTTTCGCCAAAAATCGCCTTGATGTCGAGCAGGCCAAGGCCGCGCACTTCGAGCAGGTTTTGCAGCAGGGGCGGGCAGCGCCCCTCGATCATATTTGGCGCGATGCGCGAAAATTCGACGGCATCATCGGCCACCAGGCCGTGGCTGCGGGAAATGAGCTCGAGCCCCAGCTCGCTCTTGCCCAGCCCGGAGTCGCCGGTGATCAGCACGCCGACCCCCAGCACATCCATGAAAACGCCATGCATGATGATCCGTTGCGCCAGCTTTTTCGACAGGTAGACGCGCAGGTAATCGATGACCTGGGCGGCCGGCAGCGGGGTGGAAA
The DNA here is from genome assembly GCF_049896725.1 of Massilia sp. PWRC2. Classification (NCBI taxonomy): domain Bacteria; kingdom Pseudomonadati; phylum Pseudomonadota; class Betaproteobacteria; order Burkholderiales; family Oxalobacteraceae; genus Massilia; species Massilia sp. PWRC2. Next base: position 155,535 of record NZ_JAFCUW010000009.1, on the reverse strand, counting down.
ACAGGGGGATATTTTGTTCGTCGCAAATGGCGAGGATGTCGGGCGGGGTGTCGAGCCCCTGGGCGATGATCAGGGCGGGGGGGCCGCCGGCGATCAGTTCGCCAATCACGTGGCTGCGCGAATTCGATTTGAGGCGGTGGTAATAGGTCAGTTCCTGGTGTCCGAACACCTGGATGCGACCCGGGTGGATCAAATTGAGGTGGCCGACCTGGTCGGCGGCGGAGGCGACGTCGCCCGAGATCAGCCGTTCGCCGCCGGGGAAGCCGGCGAACCAGCCCAGTTGCAAGCTTTCGCGATTGTCGTCGTACAGCCGTTGGATCGTCAGCGGAGATTGCAGCATCGAGTGGTCTTCAGTAAGTGGAGGGCTGGAAGGCGCCCGGCACGAAGAAGTTTAACCCAAGGCCTGCAGGCTCGGTTGCCAATTGATAATGCGCGAATGGACCGCGCGCGGGTCGGTCTCGGTCGACAGCACGGTGCGGATGGCGTCGTCGGAAAACATTTCGGCGATCTCGGAAAGGATTTCCAGATGCTGCTGGGTGACGTGGTCGGGAATGAGCAAAAAGAACAGCAGACTGACCGGCTGGCCGTCGGGCGATTCGAACGGAATCGGCTCAGCCAGGCGGACGAAGGCGGCCAGCGGCGATTTTAAACTCTTGCTGCCCTTGATGCGGCCGTGCGGCACGGCGACGCCATGGCCGAGGCCAGTGGAGCCAAGCCGTTCGCGGGCGAACAGATTGTCAGAGACGGTCGAGCGGGCGATGCCGCAGTTATTCTCGAAAATCAGCCCGGCTTGCTCAAATGCCCGCTTTTTGCTGGACACCTCGAGATCGAGCTGGACGTTTTCGAGCGATAAAATTTTACTAAGATTGGTCATAACACTAAAAGTGGTGCAATCCGCACATTGACTTGCGACTCGGAATTATAGGCTTGTTTGCAGGCAGTGACACCGCATTTATTGGTGTGCAAGCACTGGAACAACGGTCGCTGTCGAAGTCCCACCGTATGCCCCCCCGGGAAGGTGGTCAAGGGGACGCTTGAGCGCCCTTGTGCAACATCAAACCGTCCAGTTTATTGCCGTGCGTTACGTAAATTCAAGGGAGGGGCACTCGTAAAGTTGGCGCGCCACGGGTTGATATCAAGGCCGCCGCGGCGCGTATAGCGCGCATAGACGGCCAGTTTTTGCGGCTTGCAGGTGCGCAAGATATCGACAAAAATCCGCTCGACACATTGCTCGTGAAATTCATTGTGTTCACGGAAACCAATCAGGTAACGCAGCAGACTTTCCTGGTTGATTTGCGGTCCCACGTAATGGATTTGCACGCTGGCCCAGTCGGGCTGTCCCGTCACCAGGCAATTCGATTTGAGCAGGTGAGAGATCAGCTTTTCTTCGACCGGTGCGCCATCAAAGTTGGCAGTTAGCTGCTCGGGAGCGGGCGCATAACTGTCGATCTCGAGGTCGAGACGATCGAGCAGCAGGCCGTCCAGTTCGCCCATGTTGAGCTGACCGAACTGCTCGGGCAGGCACAGGCGCACTTGCACGGGGGCGCCGAAGCCAGCCGACAAGTCTTCGCGCAGCAGGGCCAGCAAGGCTGCTTCGTTGGCCAGCCGAGTCTGGTTGAACGAATTCAAATACAGTTTGAAGGATTTCGATTCGACGATATTTGGGCTGTCGGCCGGCGCCGTGATGGTAGCAATCGCCACCTGCGGCTTGCCACGCATGTTCAGCCACGACACCTCGTAAGCGTTCCAGATATCGACACCAAAAAACGGCAGCGTGCCGGTCAGCTGCAATTCATCGCGCTTGCCCTGGCGGGCGATCGGGAACAACAACTCGGGGGCGTAATCGCTGCGATAAGCGGCAATTTTGCCCAGTGGCGAATCGGTCGGCGTGTTGGCGGCGGTATCGGGCATCATGATCAATCAGTGCATTATAAAAATAGTTTGTAGACGGGGTTGGCCGACTCGTCCCAGTGGCGGTAGCCGAGGCTGGCAAGGAACAGGCGGAAGGCCCCCATTTCTTCACCCGGCACTTGCAAGCCGACCAGGATGCGGCCGACATCGCCGCCCTGGTTGCGATAGTGAAATAACGAAATATTCCAGTTCGGTGCCATGCTTTCCAGGAAGCGCATCAGCGCGCCCGGGCGCTCGGGAAATTCAAAACGGTACAACAACTCGTCGTGGGCCAGCGCACTCTTGCCTCCCACCAAATGGCGGATATGCAATTTTGCCAGTTCGTCGTGGGTCAGGTCGAGCGTCTTGAAATCGTGCTGCTCAAAATGACGGGCAAGCAAGCCCGATTCGCTGCGGTTGCCAATCTGGATGCCGACAAACACGTGGGCCTGGGCCTGGTCGCTGACCCGGTAATTGAACTCGGTGACATTGCGCGGGCCCACCAGCTGGCAAAAACGCCGAAAACTGCCACGTTCTTCCGGCATGGTGACGGCAAATACCGCTTCGCGCGCTTCACCGAGCTCGGCCCGTTCGGCGACGAAGCGCAGGCGGTCGAAATTCATGTTGGCGCCGCAGGCAATTGCCACCAGGGTTTGGCCGGCGATTGGCTGTTTCGACATGGCCGCCCGTTCGACGTAGGCCTTGGCGCCGGCCACCGCCAGCGCGCCGGCCGGCTCGAGGATGCTGCGGGTGTCTTGAAACACGTCCTTGATGGCGGCGCAAATGGCATCGGTATCGACGATGATGATGTCGTCGACCACCTGTTGCGCCACTCTGAAGGTTTCTTCGCCCACCAGGCGCACGGCGGTGCCGTCGGAAAACAGGCCGACGTCGGGCAGGGTGACGCGGTGGCCCGCCTTTAAACTTTTCGCCATGGCATCGGAATCCAGCGTTTGCACGCCGATGATTTTAATGTCGGGGCGCACCGCCTTGACGTAGGCGCCGATGCCCGAAATCAAGCCGCCGCCGCCGATGGCGACAAAGATGGCGTGAATCGGCCCCGAGTGCTGGCGCAGGATTTCCATGCCGATGGTGCCCTGGCCGGCAATCACGTCGGCATCGTCGAACGGGTGGACAAAGGTCAGACTCTGCTCCCGCTCGAGCGTCAATGCGTGGTTGTAAGCGTCCGTGTAGGAATCGCCGTGCAGCACGATTTCGACGTTGGCGCCGCCCCGCTCGCGCACGGCGTCAATTTTCAGGGGCGGGGTGGTGGTGGGCATGACGATCAGGGCGCGGCAGCCCAGCCGGGCGGCCGACAGCGCCACCCCCTGCGCATGGTTGCCGGCCGAGGCGCAAATCACGCCCCGCTTGAGCTGGGCCGCAGACAGCTGCGCCATCTTGTTATAGGCGCCCCGCAATTTAAAGCTGAACACGCTTTGCATGTCTTCGCGCTTGAAATAGATGCGGTTGTCGAAACGCTGCGACAGCGATGGCGCCAGTTCAAGCGGCGTTTCCTGGGCGACGTCATAGACGCGCGAGGTGAGGATTTTCTTCAGGTAATCGATGGTCATCAGGATGGCAGGCAGTCTAGGCAGTCAGTGGACATTCAAACGAAGCTGACCAGAACTGACCAGCACGGCGGATGACCGGTCTGGCAGTGCGACCCGCGTCCTGGATAGCGGACGCTGCATATCGTGTCGTTACAAGCAGTTTTCCTTATTATAATAGACGCCTCCCCGCCATGCCTGTGTCGCCGACCCGGGTCTTCCCTGATGATCGAGTCCGCCGTCCTGTGGCTGTTAAAACTGGTTGCCGCGCCCGCAGTGGGCTTGTGGTCGATCTTTTTAATTAGTTTTGTTTCCGCAACTTTGCTGCCGCTGGGGTCGGAGCCGGCCGTGTTCGCCGTCATCAAGGCCAATCCAGCGCTGTTCTGGTCCGCCATCCTGGTGGGAACGCTGGGCAACACCCTGGGTGGCGCCTTTGATTATTTGCTCGGTTACCGGGCCAAGCTGGCTTTTGCCAAAGAGCGCCGCACGCGCTGGTTTGGCTGGCTGGAACACTATGGACCGAAAACCATGCTGCTGTCGTGGCTGCCCGGCATAGGCGATCCCCTGTGCACCATGGCGGGCTGGTTGCACATGCCATTCTGGCCCAGCGTCGCCTACATGGCGATCGGCAAATTCGTGCGCTATCTCAGCATCACGTACCTGCTGCTGTATGTGCCGGACGGGGCCTGGAAAAAGCTCGGTGATCTGCTCTCTTGAGGGTAGATTGCTGCGCATTGCTTCGGTCTTTTTTGGTTTGACCAAATTTTAGGTTGTACAGGCTTGCTTCCATCGCCATTGCTTCGGCCCCCCGTCCAACGTGGTGCAGCGCAATACGCTAGAATGGTTATCCGCAGTTCAGCCCCTATGCCCTCACTCCATGAACGCCCCAGTCCAGATCCAGGCCCTCCTGTCCGACATGCCGCTCGGCCCGGCGCCCACGCGCTTGCGCGAAATCCCCTATAACTACACCTCGTTTTCCGACCGCGAAATTGTCATTCGCCTGCTCGGTGAAGACGCCTGGCAACTGCTCAACGAATTGCGCGGTTCGCGCCAGACGGGGCGCTCGGCGCGCATGCTCTACGAAGTGCTGGGCGACATTTGGGTGGTGCGCCGCAATCCCTATCTGCAAGACGACATGCTGGACAACCCCAAGCGGCGCGCCGAACTGATCGAGGCCTTGCACCACCGCCTCGCCGAAGTCGACAAGCGCCGCCTGGCCACCGGTAGCGACACGGACAGCGACGCTGCCGTCAGCGCTGCCCGCAGTGCCGCCGTCGAGCGTCTGCTGGCCGCCGCCCGCAAGGCAGTCGATGATTTTGGTGCCGAGTTCCGCGCCACCTATGACTTGCGCAAGCGCGCCCTCAAGGTGCTGGGGCGCTATACCGCCAAGCACAACATCTGCTTCGATGGCATCAAGCGCGTTTCCCACGTCACCGACGCCACCGACTGGCGCGTCGAATACCCCTTTCTGGTACTCACCCCCGACAGCGAGGATGAAATGGCCGGTCTCGTTACCGGTTGCATCGAACTGGGGCTGACCATCATCCCGCGCGGCGGCGGCACCGGTTACACGGGCGGCGCCATTCCCCTGACGCCCATGTCAGCCGTCATCAACACGGAAAAACTGATCGACCTCGGTGCCGTGGAAATGACGCGCCTGCCCGGCCTCGAGCGCGATTACGCCACCATTTATTCGGGCGCTGGCGTGGTCACCAAGCGCGTCTCCGACGCTGCCGACCGCGCCGGCTTCGTGTTCGCCGTCGACCCCACTTCGGCCGAAGCGTCCTGCATTGGCGGCAATATCGCGATGAATGCGGGTGGCAAGAAAGCCGTACTGTGGGGCACGGCGCTGGACAATCTGGCATCGTGGAAAATGGTCGATCCCAATGGCGACTGGCTCGACGTCACCCGCCTCGATCACAATCTGTCGAAAATTCACGACGCCCCATCTGCCACCTTCCTGCTCGAGTGGACCCACCCGAACGCCAAAGGCGAAGCGAAAAGCGCGCCCTTTAAGACGGAAACCCTGGTTATCCCCGGCAGCAAGTTCCGCAAAGAGGGCCTGGGCAAGGACGTCACCGACAAATTTCTGTCCGGTCTGCCCGGCGTGCAAAAAGAAGGTTGCGATGGCTTGATCACGTCGGCGCGCTGGATTTTGCACAAGATGCCGGCGCATGCGCGCACCGTGTGCCTGGAGTTTTTTGGCCAGGCGCGCGATGCCATTCCATCGATCGTGGAAATCAAGGATTACCTCGACAACTTGCCGAAGACGGGCGGTGCCCAGTTTGCCAGCGTGCGCCTGGCGGGCCTCGAGCACCTCGACGAGCGCTATCTGCGCGCGGTCGGCTACGCCACCAAGTCGAAACGCGCCGTGCTGCCGAAAATGGCGCTGTTCGGCGACATCGTCGGTGACGATGAAAACGCCGTTGCCATTGCCGCCTCCGAAGTGGTGCGGCTGGCCAATACCCGGGTCGGTGAAGGTTTTGTTGCCGTCAGTGCCGAAGCGCGCAAGAAATTCTGGCTCGACCGCGCCCGCACCGCCGCCATCGCCAAGCACACCAACGCTTTTAAGATCAACGAAGACGTTGTTATTCCGCTCGGCCGCATGGGCGAGTACACGGATGGCATCGAGCGCATCAACATCGAACTGTCGATCCGCAACAAGCTCAAACTGGTCGAGCAGTTGCGCGCCTTGATCGGCGGCGGCAACCTGCCGGTGGGCAAAAGCGACGATGCCAACGGCGAAGCGATCGGCATCGAAGAAATGCTGGGCGACCGCGTGCAGCAGGCCGATCTGGTGCTGGCAGCAGCGCAGGCGCGCTGGCTGTGGCTGCTCGACAATCTTGACACCGATTTGCAGGAAGGCCGCTACCGCATGGCCGAGCTCGGCCTGCAAGAGCTGGCCGTCGCCTTCGAACAGCGCCTGTATGGGCAGCCAAACGCCACCGTGTTCGACGTCGTCCAGGACCGCACCGTGCGCGTGTCGTGGAAGCAGGAAATCCGCGCGCCCTTGCGGCAGATTTTTAACGGTGCCGCTTTCAAGCTGATCCTCGATGAATTGACCGCCGTGCATGCCCGCGTGCTGCGCTCGCGCGTGTTCGTCGCCCTGCACATGCACGCCGGCGACGGCAATGTGCACACCAATCTGCCCGTCAATTCGGACGATTACGCCATGCTGCAAGATGCCCACCAGGCGGTCGAACGGATCATGGCGCTGGCGCGTTCGCTCGATGGCGTCATTTCTGGCGAGCACGGCATCGGCATCACCAAGCTGGAATTTCTGACCGAAGACGAGATCAGCGGCTTTCGCGATTACAAGCTGCGCATCGATCCGGAAGGGCGCTTCAACAAGGGCAAGCTGCTCAACCTCGATGGGTTTAAGGCCGATCTCACCAATGCCTACACGCCATCGTTCGGCCTGATGGGCCACGAATCGCTGATCATGCAGCAAAGCGACATCGGCGCGATTGCCAACAGCGTCAAGGATTGCCTGCGCTGCGGCAAGTGCAAACCGGTTTGCACCACCCACGTGCCGCGCGCCAATTTGCTGTATTCGCCGCGTGACAAGATCCTGGCCACGTCGCTGCTGGTCGAAGCGTTTCTGTATGAAGAGCAGACCCGGCGCGGCGTCTCGATCCGCCACTGGGAAGAATTCGAAGACGTCGCCGATCACTGCACCGTCTGCCACAAGTGCGTCACGCCTTGCCCTGTCAACATTGACTTCGGTGATGTGTCGATGAACATGCGCAATCTTTTGCGCAAGATGGACAAGAAGAGCTTCAAGCCAGCCAATGCGGCGGCCATGTTCTTCTTGAACGCCACCGACCCCACCACCATCAACGCGGCGCGGCTGGCGATGACGGGGATTGGGTTCAAGGTCCAGCGCATGGGCAATGCGATTTTCCGCAAGTTTGCCGCCAAACAGGTCAAGGCGCCACCGCCGACCACGGGCAAAGCGCCCGTGCGCGAGCAGGTGATTCACTTTATTAACAAGAAAATGCCGGGCAACTTGCCGAAGAAAACCGCGCGCGCGCTGCTCGATATTGAAGACGATAAAATCATCCCCATCATCCGCAATCCGAAGCTGACCAATGCCGACACGGAAGCGGTGTTTTATTTCCCCGGCTGCGGCTCCGAGCGCCTGTTTTCCCAGGTGGGCCTGGCGACGCAGGCGATGCTGTGGGAAGTGGGCGTGCAAACGGTGCTGCCACCGGGCTACCTGTGCTGCGGCTACCCGCAACGGGGCGCCGGCCAGTTCGACAAGGCCGACAAGATGATGACGGACAATCGTGTGCTGTTTCATCGGATGGCCAATACGCTCAATTATCTGGACATCAAGACCGTGCTGGTCTCGTGCGGTACCTGTTATGACCAGCTGGCGACCTATGAGTTCGATAAAATTTTCCCCGGTTGCCGCATCATGGACATCCACGAATATCTGCTGGAAAAAGGCGTGCGGCTCGAGGGCGTCAGTGGCACCCGCTACATGTACCACGAGCCTTGCCACAACCCGATGAAGCTGCAGGATTCGGTCAAGACCGTCAATGCGCTGGTGTCGACCTTTGACGACATCAAGATTGAAAAGAATGACCGCTGCTGCGGCGAGTCGGGCACCTTCGGCATTTCGCGGCCCGATATCGCCACCCAGGTGCGCTACCGCAAGCAGGATGAAATGGAAAAGGGCGCCGCCAAGTTGCGCGCCGATGGCTTTGACGGCGAAGTGAAAATCCTTACCAGCTGCCCATCCTGCCTGCAGGGTCTGACGCGCTACAACCACGATGCGGGTGCCACCGCCGACTACATCGTGGTGGAAATCGCCCGCCACCTGCTGGGCGAGAACTGGATGCCCGATTACGTCGCGCGCGCCAACAATGGCGGCATCGAGCGGGTGCTGGTATGAGTGCGCCCCCCCCTTGCGAGCTGTGCCAGCTGGCTGTCACGCCGCTCTGGCGCAGCGATCGGCTGGCGGTGATCCTGGTCGACGATGCCGCCTATCCCGGGTTCGTACGGGTGATCTGGCACGACCATGTGCAAGAGATGAGCGACTTGTCTGAATCCGAGCGGCTGGCGCTCAACGATGTGGTCAACCGCGTCGAGCTGGCCGTGCGCGCGGTCATGTCTCCCCATAAAATCAACCTGGCAAGCCTTGGTAACATGGTGCCGCACCTGCACTGGCACATCATTCCCCGTTACCTCGACGATGCCCATTTCCCGGCGCCCGTGTGGGCCGCCGCCGTGCGCGCGAGCGCGCCGTCGGTGCTAGCCGCCCGGCGCGCCTTGCTGCCCCAACTGAGCGCGGAGCTTGTGCGCCGCCTCACTGCATAAAGTGATTCAATGATGAGTAACCCTGTCCCTACCGATCTGACCGTCCACCAGCAGTCGCGGCTGCTCGACATCGCCTTCGACGACGGCGCCGCGTTCACCATGCCGTTTGAATACCTGCGGGTGTACTCACCCTCGGCCGAAGTCAAAGGCCATGGCGCCGGCCAGGAAGTGCTGCAACTGGGCAAACGCGACGTCGGCATCACCGACCTCGAGCCGGTCGGCAACTACGCGGTCAAGCCCACCTTTTCCGATGGCCATGACAGTGGCCTGTACACCTTTGCCTACCTGTACAAACTGGGCGCCGAGCAGGGCGCCATGTGGAGCGAGTACCTGCGCCAGCTGGAAGAAGCCGGTTTTCCCGGCGACAGCGGCCGCGCTCCCGGCGCCGCCATCCCCGGCGCGCCGACCAAGGCAAAAAGCTGCGGTTAAACAGGGTGTCCCACGCTTTCGCGCAGATTGCGGACGGGCACCGCGCCGCAAGCGTGCCTGCCGCTGCCTTGTATATAATGCAGCCACCATCAACCGGCAGCCCCACCCATGACCAACACCACCCATTTCGGCTACAAAACCGTCTCCGAGGACGATAAAGTCCACGAAGTCGCCAAAGTGTTTCACTCTGTCGCCGCCAAGTACGACGTCATGAACGACTTGATGTCGGCCGGCCTGCACCGCGCCTGGAAGATTTTCACCATCGCCAAGGCGGGTGTGCGTCCCGGCTTCAAGGTGCTCGACATTGCCGGTGGCACGGGTGATCTGGCCAAGGCCTTTGCCAAGCAGGCCGGGCCGACGGGCGAGGTGTGGCTCACCGACATCAACGAGTCGATGTTGCGCGTGGGTCGCGACCGCCTCTTGAACAAAGGCATGATGACCCCCACCTTGCTGTGTGATGCGGAAAAGCTGCCGTTTCCCGACAATTATTTTGACCGGGTCAGTGTCGCTTTTGGCTTGCGCAACATGACTCACAAGGACCTGGCGCTGGCGGAAATGCGCCGCGTGTTGAAACCGGGCGGCAAGCTGCTGGTGCTGGAGTTTTCCAAGGTCGCCGCACCCCTGCAAAAACCGTATGACCTGTATTCGTTTTCCGTGCTGCCATGGTTGGGCCAAAAAATTGCCGGCGACGCCGACAGTTACCGCTACCTGGCCGAATCGATCCGCATGCATCCCGATCAGGAAACCCTGAAAACGATGATGGAAACGGCCGGACTGGAACGGGTCGATTATTACAATCTGACGGCAGGTGTGGCCGCTCTCCACACTGGAATCAAACTTTAGGATGACAACAATGAAAAAATTTTTCGCCAGCACGATGATCGCTGTGACCCTGTTGTCGATGGTCGCTGAAGCGGCCGCCCGGCCACTCGGTGGCGGTCGTTCGATCGGCCGGCAGTCGCAGTCGGTGAGCCGTCAGCAGGCCGCCCCGGCGGCGCCAGTGCAACGCCAGCAAGCCGCGCCCGCCCCGGCGCCGGTGGCCCCGGCCGCCGTGCCAAAACCGGCGTCGCGCTGGAAGGGCATCCTGGGCGGCGCACTGCTGGGCCTGGGCCTGGGCGCCATGCTGTCGCACTTCGGTCTCGGCGGCGCCATGGCCTCGGCCATCAGCTCGATCCTGATGATCGCCCTGCTGGCCGCTGCCGCCTTCTTCATCTACAACATGTTCCGTCGCAAGTCGGCGCCGGCAACGGCGAACGGCGGCGGTTTCAGTGCGTTTAATTCGCCAGCCCCGGCAGGCAGTGCCACGCCTGAAATCGGTTCCGGCTTGAACAACAATGTCAATCAAGGCTACGCGCCGCAGCCTGCCGCTTTCGAGTCGCCAGCCGCCGCCAGCGCCGCCCCGGCAGCCACCTTCGGCGTGCCTGCCGACTTCGACAGCGCGGGCTTCCTGCGCCACGCCAAGTCGTCCTTCATCCGCATGCAAGCGGCCTGGGACAAGGCTGACACCAACGACCTGCGCGAATTTACCACGCCGGAAGTGTATGCCGAACTGAAGATGCAAATCCAGGAACGCGGCGCCAGCGCCGACTTTACCGATGTCGTCACCATCGATGGCGAACTGCTCGGCATCGAAACGATCGGCAACGAGTACCTCGCCAGCGTCAAGTTCACCGGCATGATCAAGTCGGCACCGACCGCAGCTGCCGAGCCGTTTGCCGAAGTATGGAATATGTCCAAGCCAACTACCGGCAATGGTGGCTGGGTGCTGGCCGGGATTCAGCAATTGTCGTGAAACGCCTGATTGTGCCAGCGTGCCCTAACGCACAGGGATTCTCGCCGGCAAACTGGTAAGATCGAAACCGCCCGTCGCCCGGGCGGTTTTTTTTGTTTATATCCTGAGATAATCCTGAGAGTATCCTGAGACCCATGCCCGCTGCTTCCCTGTTGCCCGATCTGAGCCTTGCCACGCCGGCCGTGGCGGCCATCAATCACCTGCTCGCGCAAGAGCCGTGGGCCCGCGATGCCCTGCGCCTGCATGCGGGCAAGCTGGCGCTGATCGATGCGGGCAGTATTGCCGTGCGCCTGCAAGTGACGGCAGACGGCATGCTGGCCGCCGGCACGGCGGCGCTGCCGGCCGCCGTGACCATCCGCATGCAACTGGCAGATCTGCCCCTGATCGCGCAACAGCGTGATCGCGCCTTCTCGTACGTCAAGATCGAGGGCGATGCCGAGTTTGCCAACACCATTTCCCAGCTGAGCAAACAGCTGCGCTGGGAACCCGAGGCCGATCTGCAACGCTTTGCCGGTCCCGTCCTTGCCACCCGCCTTGCCGGCAGCGCCCGCGCGCTGGCAGCGGCAGCGGCCAGTGGCCAGCGCAAGTTCGGTGAAAACCTGGCCGAGTTTTTGACGGAAGAACAAAGCGTGCTGGTGCGTCCGGCCATGCTCGAGCAGATGGGGGCCGACATCGTGCGCCTGCGCGACGACGTCGAGCGGGCCGCCAAGCGCCTCGCCCGGCTTGAGCACCAATTGAACAACACCACGGCCGCTGCCGTGCTGCCGCCCTCCCTGGACCGCTGATGATATTGAAATTCCTGCGCCTGCTGAAAATTCTGCGGGTGGCGACCAAATATGGCCTGGACGAGATTGCCATCTCCGGCTTCAAGGTGCCGCGCACCGCCAAGCTGATCAAGACCGTGGTGTTTTGGCGCGATATTTCCGCCCCCCGTGGCGTGCGCCTGCGCATGGCGCTCGAAGAGCTGGGGCCGATCTTCGTCAAGTTCGGCCAGGTGCTGTCGACGCGCGCCGACCTGATGCCGCCCGATATCACCGCCGAACTGGCCGCCCTGCAAGACCGGGTGCCGCCGTTCGACTCCGACCTGGCCATCGCGCAAATCACCAAGTCGCTGGGCGCCCATCCCGATCAATTGTTTGCCAGCTTCGAGCGCGACCCGGTGGCCTCGGCCTCGATCGCCCAGGTCCACTTCGCTGTGCTGAAAAACGGCAAGCAGGTGGCCGTCAAGGTGCTGCGTCCGGGCATGAAAAAATCGATCGATGAAGACGTCGCCCTGATGCACCTGGCGGCCGAATGGGTGGAACGCCTGTGGACCGAAAGCAAGCGCCTGAAGCCGCGCGAAGTGGTGGGCGAATTCGACAAATACCTCCATGACGAACTCGACCTGATGCGCGAAGCGGCGAATGCCAGCCAGCTGCGCCGCAACTTTGCCAATTCGAATTTGCTGATGGTGCCGGAAATGTACTGGGACTATTGTTCCAGCAGCGTCATCGTCATGGAACGCATGTACGGCATCCCCGTCTCGCAAATCGAGCGGCTGTCGGCGGCCGGCGTCGACCTGTCGAAACTGTCGAGCGACGGCGTGGAGATTTTCTTTACCCAGGTGTTTCGCGACGGTTTTTTTCATGCCGATATGCACCCCGGTAACATCCTGGTCTCGGTGGCGCCGGAAACGTTTGGTCGCTACATCGCCCTCGATTTCGGCGTCATGGGCACCCTCAACGACTTCGACAAGGATTATTTGTCGCAAAACTTTCTGGCCTTTTTCCAGCGCGATTACAAGCGCGTGGCCGAAGCCCACATCGAGTCGGGCTGGGCGCCAAAGAGCACCCGCGTCGATGAACTCGAATCGGCCGTGCGCGCCTGCTGCGAACCGATTTTTGATCGTCCACTGAAAGATATTTCGTTTGGGCAGATCCTGCTGCGCCTGTTCCAGACCTCGCGCCGCTTCAATGTCGAAGTGCAGCCGCAACTGGTGCTGCTGCAAAAGACCTTATTGAATATCGAGGGACTGGGGCGCCAGCTCGACCCCAACCTCGACCTGTGGAAAACCGCCAAGCCCTACCTGGAAAAATGGATGGGCGAACAGGTTGGCTGGCGCGGCCTGGTCGAGCGCCTGAAGGCGGAAGCGCCGCGCTACGCGCAAATCTTTCCGCAACTGCCGCGGCTGGTACACCGGGCGCTGGAAGGCGTGCAGCCGGGCGGCGCCGACACCGAGATGATGCGCCTGCTGCTGCTCGAACAGCGCCGCACCAACCGCTTGCTGGGCTTTTTTGTGTCCTTCACGGTGGCGCTGGCAGCCGGCTTCGGCGCCATCACGCTGTTCATTCACTACCACGGCGCTCTGTAAGCAATGAGCGCAGCGCCGGCCCCGTTGACGGTGCGCGATCCGCGCGCTGCCGCTTTCTGGGACGAGCGTTTTACGCGCGGCTTTATGCCCTGGGACCGCGGCGGCGTGCCGCACGACTTGCGCGACTTTGCCGCCGCCTCGGCACCGCTGGTGACCCTGATTCCCGGCTGCGGCGCGGCCTGGGAACTGGCCGCCTTGTGCGAGCTGGGCTGGGACGCCACCGCCATCGATTTTTCTGCCGCCGCCGTTGCCCACGCACAGGCCCACCTGGGACCGTGGCGAGATCGCGTGCTGCTGGCCGATTTTTTCACCTATGCGCCAGCGACGCCCTTGCAGCTGATCTACGAGCGGGCCTTTCTGTGCGCGCTGCCGCCCGCCATGTGGCCGCAGGTGGCGGCCCGTTACGCCCAATTGCTGCCAGCGGGCGCGCTGCTGGCCGGCTTCTTCTTTTTCGACAGCAATCCGAAAGGGCCGCCGTTCGGCATCAGCCAGGCGCAGCTGGACGATTTGCTCTTGCCCCATTTCGATTGCCTCGTCGATGCCGCCGTCAGCGATTCGATTGCCGTGTTCAAGGGCAAGGAGCGCTGGCAAGTGTGGCGCCGCCGCACCGAGGTGCACGGACAGTAATTGACAGTCATGCGACAACGGTCGCATAATTAGGCTACTCGTCACACCGGAGTGTCCCATGGCCGTCCCGTCCATTTCTGAACTCAGTCTGCTCAAGGCCCTGTGGCGCCAGCAGCCCCTGTCTGCCCGCGAAATCCACGAACGCATCGTCGACGAGCTGGACTGGTCGTATTCGTCGACCCGCAAGACGCTCGAGCGCATGCTGGAGAAGGGCATGGTACGCCAGGAAGTGCGGCACGGCATGCAGGTCTACCAGGCGGTACTGGAAAAGGTCGACACCCTGGCTGCCTTCGCCCATGATTTCGGCCGCCGCGTGATGGAAATCGACACGCCTTTGCCGGTCACCATGTTCACCGGCAGCAAACTGGTCGATGAAGCCGAACTGGCCCAGCTCGAGCAACTGCTGCACGACTGGCCGGAGGATGAAGGCGCCGCGTCATGAGCGCATTCGACCTGTTTTGCATGCGCTTCGCGCTGGCGACCATCGCCAGCCTGGCGGCCGGCGGCGCCGTGTGGGCGGTGCTGGCGCTGTGCCGCCGCTGGTTGCCGGCGCTGGCGCTGCAGCGCTCGGTGTGTTTGCTGGGCCAACTGGCCATCGTCGCCACCTTCGTGCTGGTGCTGGTGCCGCAAACGGCGCCGCTGCGCGCGGTGCCGGCCATCGACGTCAATGAAGTGGCCGCCAGCACGGTGGCGCGCGTGGGCGCCGCGCCGCTGGCCGCCGCCGTTCCAGCGACGGCGCTGGCCCCTGCCATCGACTGGCTGCTGCGTGCTGCCCAGCTGTGGCTGCTGGTGTATGGCGTGGGGATCAGCACGGCGCTGGCGCGCCAGTGGCGCAACCAGCGCACGCTGGACCTGCTGGCCCGTGCCGGCGTGCGCCTGGGGCCGCGCGAATGTTATGCCGGCATCCAGGCTGGCGCAGCGCTGGCCGTGTTCGAAGTCGACGCCGCCATTTCTCCCATGCTGGTCGGCCTGTTTCAGCCGCGCCTGCTGCTGCCCCGTCACTTGCGCGATTTTCCCGCTACCCAGCAGGGCCTGATCGTCAGCCACGAGCTGACCCACTGGCGCCGGCGCGACCTGCATTGGCTCGCCGCCGCCCTGGCCCTGCAGACGCTGCTGTGGTTTCATCCTGCCATGCGCCTGCTGCGCGCCCAGTTGTCGTGGGCCCAGGAACTGGCTTGCGACCGCGACGTGCTGGACGGCCGTCCGCAAGCCGAGCGCAAGGATTATGCGGGCGCCTTGCTGGCCCAGTTCAAAACCCAGCGCTGCCACGGCGCCATGCTGGCCTTCGCTGGCGCCAGTGTCTCCAGCGGCGCCAGCCTGGCTGCGCGCATCGGTCTGATCCGCGCGCCGCTGACGGCGGGCCAGGGCCGCCGCAGCCGTTCGCTGGCGCTGCTGGCGCTGGCAGCGGTGTTCATCGGCAACCTGAGCCTGCAACCGGCGCTGGCCTGGCACGCGGCGCCGCTGCCCTTGCCGCTGCTACTGCCATTGTCGGCACCGGCCAACAATACTGCCAGCGGCGCCCTCGATTGCACCCTGATCGTCGACGCCGCCAGCGGCCGCACCCTGCAGCGCGATGGCGACTGCGACACCCGCATCACGCCCGCCTCGACCTTCAACATTCCGGTGAGCCTGATGGGCTTTGACAGCGGCCTGCTGCACGACGCCCATACGCCGCTGCTACCGTATCGGCCCAGTTATGTCAGCTGGAACCCCGAGTGGCGGCGCGCCACCGATCCCACCAGCTGGATCAAGAACTCCACCGTCTGGTATGCGCAGCTGGTCACCGGCAAACTGGGAGCGGCGCGGCTGGCCCGTTATCTCGACGGTTTTAGTTACGGCAACCGCGATGCCTCGGGCGACCGCGGTCGCAACAACGGCTTGACGATGTCGTGGATCAGCTCATCGATGCAGATTTCGCCAAGCGAGCAGGCAGCTTTCCTGCGCCATCTGGTCAACCGCAATTTGCCGGTCAGCGCCCAGGCAGTCGATCTGACCGCCCAGTTGCTGCAACTGCCCGCGCAGGACGGCTGGCAGGTGTACGGCAAGACCGGCACTGCCAGCCCGGTGCTGGCCAATGGCCAGGCCGACCCGGCCCGCTCTTATGGCTGGTTCGTCGGCTGGGCCACCAAGGGCACGCGCACGCTGGTGTTTGCCCGCCTGCTGCTCGACCAGAAACGGCCGGGCAGGGCGGCCGGTCCGCTGGTCAAACAGGCGTTTCTGGACGGCTTGCCGGCGCGTCTCGATGCGCTCTAATTACTGTTTAACAAGGAGACTCCCATGCAAGTGACTCGCCTGGCGCTGCTGTGCGCGCTAACGGTATCGGCCCTGCCGGCGCTGGCCGATGACTGGAACGCGCCGCAAGAACCGTTCGCCATCTACGGCAACACCTACTATGTGGGCGTGCGCGGCCTCAGTTCCGTCCTGATCACCTCGCCCGACGGCCACATCCTCATCGATGGTGGCACGCCGCAGTCGCCGGTGCAGATCGTCGCCCACATCCGCCAGCTCGGTTTCAAGGTCGAGGACATCAAGTTCATCCTCAATTCGCACCAGCACTTCGATCACGCGGGCGGCATTGCCGAATTACAAAAGCTGTCGGGCGCCACCGTCCTGACCAGCAAGGCTGGCGCTGCCGTGCTCACCAGCGGGGTGGCCGACAAGGCCGACCCCCAGTACAGCAACTTGCCGGCCATGGCGCCGATCGCCCGCGTGCGCGCGCTGGCTGACGGCGACGTCGTCAAGCTGGGCAGCCTGCAGGTGACGGCCCATTACACGCCTGGCCACGCGCCAGGCGGGGTCAGCTGGACGTGGCAGGCGCGCGAAGGCACGCGCAGCGCCAGCATGGTGTTTGCCGACAGCCTGAGCGCCTTTGCCGCCAAACCGTTTCGCTACAGCGGCAGCGCCAGTTACCCGCAGGCGCGCGCCGATCTTGAGCGTTCGATTGCGCTGATCGCTGCGCTGCCGTGCGACATCCTGATTGCCGCCCATCCCGAGCTTGGCGACCTGTGGACCCGCAAGGACAAACAAACCACGCTGGGCCACGCCGCCTTCATCGACAGCGCCGCTTGCCGCACCTACGCCGCCAAGGGACAGGCGCGCCTGCTCACCTTATTGAAAGAAGAAGCCAAATGAAGCGAGTGCACAGTCTCGTCGCTATGCTACTGCCGCTACTGCTGCTGTCGACCGCGCCCATGCTGGCGCAAGCGGCCGAGTGGCGCGAAGACCCCCGCATCGATGCCCTGTTCGCCGACAGCGGCGTGCGCGGCACTCTGGTGGTGCACGACGTCGCCGCCGATGCCTACACGGTGCACGACCGCCAGCGCGCCCGCCAGCGTTTTGTGCCCGCCTCGACCTTTAAAATTCCCAACAGCCTCATTGGCCTCGACAGCGGCGTCGCCGCCAGCGTCGACACGGTGTTGCCGTATGGCGGCGGCACGACGTCGCGACCCGAGTGGGCACACGACATGTCGCTGCGCGAGGCCATCAAGATTTCCAATGTGCCCCTCTACCAGGGCATGGCGCGCCGCATCGGCTTGCAGCGCATGCAGGACAAACTGCGCACGTTTGACTATGGCAATGGCGAGATCGGCAGCCGGGTCGACAATTTCTGGCTCAAGGGGCCATTACAGATCAGCGCGCTTGAACAGACTGGCTTTTTACAAAGGCTGGCGCAGGACCGCCTGCCGTTTTCAAAGGCCGCGATGGCGGCGGTGCGCGACATCACGCGCCAGGACGGCAGCGCCGACCTGCACGCCAAGACGGGCCTGGGCGGCACCGCCAACCCGGACATCGATATCGGCTGGTGGGTCGGCTGGCTGGTCAAGGACGGCAAGCTGTACACCTTTGCCCTGAATATCGATGTGGTGGGCGATACCGCCGCCAAGCGCGTGCCGCTCGGCAAAGCGGCGCTGACGGCGCTGGGTTTGCTATAAGCCTTGAGGTTCAGGCAGGAAACGACCACATGTTGTGAATGCGTCCATCGCGCACCTCGAACACCGCCACTACCTCGAGCGGCGTGTCAGCCACGCCCCAGATGCGCTCGTGATCGAAGACGCGGCTGCCGTTGACGATGCGGTTGATCAGTTCGGCGCGCAGGGCGGGGCGGTTGAAGCGCTCACTGGCATAAAAATCGGCCAGTGCCGCCTTGCCCTCGATGGCGGCGGTGAGCGCCGGCATGCGGTAGACCTTGATGTCGTCGGCGAAATGGGCCATGAAGGCGGTCAGGTCGCGCTCGTTGTAGGCGGCGAATTGGGATTCGATTACTTGCAGTGGCGTGGTCATGTCGACAGTCATGTCAAAGTTTTCCCAGTCAGGGCCGCGCGCGATCAGCAACAGGCTGACAAACCCGCACGGCAGGTGAAAAAAAGCCCGCATGTGCGGGCTTTTCAATACTTGCTTCTTGTATGCCATGCGGCGACGGATCGCGCAGGTTTCTGTTTCTTGTCTTGGTGCGTGCTGCGGGAGTGGCGTTATCCCCGCCACCAACGTCATGCGTCAGTGGTTGATATTTAATCACCGATGTTGGTAGCCGGCAAATACTTTTTGTACACAGCACATGAAATACAACACTCGACCGTATTTTGCCGGCCGCCATGGCGGCGTCCTCGCGGACCTTTTGCCGATGATGGTCGATAGCGGTCCTAAAAGCTTTATAATTCAGGGTTTTGACGATTTTTGCGGAGTTATCGATGCCGATTTACGCTTACCGCTGCGATGAATGCGGGTTTGCCAAGGATGTGTTGCAGAAGATGTCAGACCCGGTTCTGACGGTCTGTCCATCGTGCGGCATGTCGTCCTTCAAGAAGCAACTGACTGCCGCTGGCTTCCAGCTCAAGGGCACCGGGTGGTACGCCACCGATTTCCGCGGGGGCAAGGCGCCAGCCACCGGCACGGCCAGCGGACCGGTCGAAAAGCCCGCCGCTGCTTCTGCGTCTGCTGCGTCTGGTAATGCTGCTGCCGACAGTGCGCCAGCGGCCAAACCGGCGACCCCAGCCGGCGACAAGTCCTGAGCCTGCACAGGGCGCTGGCGCCCTGTGCGGTCAAGGAACCGTCCAAGCAACATCCAAGAACACAACCGGGAACCCGACTACACCATGCGTAAATATTTCATCACAGGCTTGCTGGTGCTGGTGCCCCTGGCCATCACGGCGTGGGTGCTCAACCTGGTGATTGGCACCATGGACCAGTCGCTGCTGATTCTGCCCAAGCAGTGGCAGCCGCGCGAACTGTTCGGCTTTGACATTCCCGGCCTCGGCACCATCCTGACGGTGCTGATCGTGTTTGTCACCGGGCTGTTGACCAACAACCTGGTCGGCAACTACGTGGTGCGCATGTGGGAAAAGCTGTTGCAGCGCATCCCCGTGGTCAGCTCGCTGTATGGCAGCGTCAAGCAAGTGTCTGATACCCTGTTTTCGTCGTCGGGCAATGCGTTTCGCAAGGCCGTGCTGCTGCCATACCCGCATGCCGATGCGTGGACCATCGGTTTTCTGACCGGCGTGCCGGGCGGCGACGTGCGCAACCACCTGGTGGGCGACTTCGTCAGCGTCTACGTGCCGACCACGCCGAACCCGACGTCGGGCTTTTTCCTGATGCTCGAACGCAGCAAGGTAATCGAACTCGACATGAGTGTCGATGCCGCCCTCAAATACATCGTCTCGATGGGCGTCGTCGCCCCCGAGCACCTGCCGGTGAAATCCCCGGCAGCGTCTGAAATTAACTAACCTGGATCGAAAACTATGTCCTCCATGCGTACTCACTACTGCGGCCTCGTGACCGAAGAACTGCTGGGCCAAACCGTCAGCCTGTGCGGCTGGGTTCACCGTCGCCGCGATCACGGCGGCGTCATTTTCATCGACCTGCGCGACCGCGAAGGCCTGGTGCAGATCGTCTGCCACCCGGACCATGCCGCCGTTTTCAAGGCGTCCGAGTCGGTCCGTAACGAATACTGCCTGCGCATCACCGGCACCGTCACCAACCGCCTTGAGGGCACCGTCAACAGCAACCTCAAGTCGGGCAAAATCGAAATCACCGCCACCAGCGTTGAAGTGCTCAACGCCTCGGTCGCCGTGCCGTTCCAGTTAGATGACGACAACCTGTCCGAAACCACCCGCCTGACCCACCGCGTGCTCGACCTGCGCCGCCCGCAGATGCAAAACAATCTGCGCCTGCGCTACAAGGTGACAATGGAAGTGCGCAAGTACCTCGACAACCTCGGCTTCATCGACATCGAAACGCCGATGCTGACCAAGTCGACGCCGGAAGGCGCGCGCGACTATCTGGTGCCGTCGCGCGTGAATGCGGGCAAATTCTTCGCCCTGCCGCAGTCGCCGCAGCTGTTCAAGCAGCTGCTGATGGTGGCCAACTTCGACCGCTACTACCAGATCACCAAGTGCTTCCGCGACGAAGACTTGCGCGCTGACCGCCAGCCTGAATTTACCCAGATCGATTGCGAAACCTCCTTCCTGTCCGAACAGGAAATCCGCGACCTGTTCGAAGACATGATCCGCGTGGTCTTCAAGAACACCCTCGACATCGACCTGCCAAACCCGTTCCCGGTGATGGACTATGCCAACGCCATGGGCCTGTACGGTTCCGACAAGCCGGACATGCGCGTCAAGATGGCATTTACCGATCTCACCGAGATCATGAAGACGGTCGATTTTAAAGTGTTCGCCGGCGTCGCCAACGCGGTCGGTGGCCGCATCGTCGGTTTGCTGGTGCCGCAGGGCGGCAACATGCCACGTTCGGAAATCGATGCCTACACCCAGTTCGTCAGCATCTATGGCGCCAAGGGCCTCGCTTACATCAAGGTCAACGAGAAGGCCAAGGGCCGCGACGGCCTGCAGTCGCCGATCGTCAAGAACCTGCACGACGAAGCGCTGGCACAGATCATCGAACTGACGGGCGCGCAGGATGGCGACCTGATTTTCTTCGGCGCCGACAAGGCCAAGATCGTCAACGACGCCATCGGCGCGCTGCGCGTAAAAATCGGTCACTCCGACTTCGGCAAAAAGGCTGGCCTGTTCGAAGAGCGCTGGGCGCCGCTGTGGGTGGTCGACTTCCCGATGTTCGAGCACGACGAAGAAAGCGGCCGCTGGAACGCCACCCACCACCCGTTCACGGCGCCGAAAGACGGCCATGAAGACATGCTCGAAACCGATCCAGGTGCGTGCATCTCGAAGGCCTACGACATGGTCTTGAACGGCTGGGAACTGGGCGGCGGTTCGATCCGTATCCACCGTGAAGAAGTGCAGAGCAAGGTGTTCCGCGCCTTGAAAATCGATGCGGAAGAAGCGCAACTCAAATTCGGCTTCCTGCTCGACGCCTTGCAATACGGCGCGCCACCGCACGGTGGCCTGGCCTTTGGCCTGGACCGCATCGTCACCATGATGACCGGTTCGGACTCGATCCGCGACGTCATCGCCTTCCCGAAAACCCAGCGCGCGCAGTGCCTGTTGACCAACGCGCCGTCGGAAGTGGACGAGAAGCAGTTGAAAGAGCTGCATATCCGCCTGCGTAACGCCGAGCCAAAAGTCGTCTGACACGCCCCCCGCTCGCGTGATTGCATCAAGCCGGCTTCTGGCGAAGCCGGCTTTTTTTTCGGCCGCCGATGGCATCGGGCGTTTTACGGTAATCTAACGGCCATGCCGCATAAAATTCCCGAATCCGTGCTCGTCGTCATCCACACGTCCGACCTGGAGGTGCTGCTCATCGAGCGCGCCGACAAGGCGGGCTTCTGGCAATCGGTCACCGGTTCGCTCGACAGCCTCGACGAACCCCTGATCAGCACCGCCGCGCGCGAGCTGTTCGAAGAAACCGGCATCGTTGCCGATGGCCAGACTATCGTCCTGCGCGACTGGCACATGACCAATGTCTACGAAATTTATCCCGTCTGGCGCCACCGCTATGCGCCCGGCGTGACGCAAAACACCGAGCACGTATTTAGCGTGTGCGTGCCGCGCGCGGTGGCCATTACCCTCAGCGCGCGCGAGCATGTGCAGCATGCGTGGCTGCCCTACCTGGAAGCGGCCGACCGCTGTTTTTCGTCGTCGAATGCGGAAGCGATATTGCAGCTGCCGCAGCAGCTAGGGCAGGGCTGACATGCGCCTGCGCCGGTGCTTACCCCTGGGCGCGATGCTGGCACTCCTGGCACTGTTGGCCTGGCCGGCACTGGCACAGGATTATCCCAACACGCAAAATTTCGGCGGCGCCCCTGACCGGCAGGCGCCGTGGTACCAGATCTGCATGCGTGTGCAGCATGCCGCGCCGAAGCTGCCAGCGGCCCTGGAGTCCCACTGCGACGCTGACACCTTGTATTACACCAAGCTCGATCAAGCCGTCACCAGCGCCGCCGAATGGGCTGCGGTGCGCAGATGCGCCAGTGCGACCGGCGACACCGACGTGCTGTCGATGCTGTACGCGAACGGCCTTGGGGTGCCACGCGACCTTGACGTCGCCACCCATTACGCCTGCAGCGCGGGCGGCGCGCCGGCCGAAATGGAAGGGCGCGTGCTGCACCTGTCGACGTTGGCGGCGGGTGCGCGCTACGACCAGTGCGACGACATCACCAGCGGCATGATGGGAGGCGTCTGTTCAGCCATACGCGCCGCGCGCGCCGGCCGCGTCGAGGCGGCCTACGTGGCGCGTTTGCGGGCGTCGCTGCCGGCGCTGCAGGGGCGCGCGCTCGACCGCCTGGTCAAGGCCAACGCCGCCTTCGCCACGGCGCACGGCGACCGGGAAACGCCGCGTGGCGGCACCGGCTACAACGGTTTTGTCGTCGACGCGCAGGCGCGCGAGACCGAGTGGCTGCGCGAGCACCTGGCGGCATTTGAAAAAGGCGTGTTCAAGGTGCCGCCGCCAGCGCAGTACGCGCTCGACGACGCTGAACTCAACCGTCTGTATGGCGAGCGCATGCAGACGCTGTCCAGCGACGCCGGTACCGACGCCATCAGCGCGACCGACATTCGCACCACCCAGCGTGCCTGGCTCGCTTACCGCGATGCGTGGCTGGCGTTTGCCGCGCTGCGTTATCCGCAGCTGCCGGCGGACTCGCTGAAGGCCTTGCTGACGCAATGGCGGCTGCGGCAGCTGACGTCCGGTTGACGCAGGGGCACAGGCACCGCGGGCAAAGCGCGCGGTGCCTGTGCCAAGGTTGCAGCAGCGACTGCGTCGGCCCGCCACCAACGCCTCGCCTTGCTGGGCCAATCAACATTGGCTCAGGCGCGCAGCGCCAGACCCCCTGCTGCATGCAGTCGCGCCAGGATGCTGTTCCTGACCGCCGCGCCGCTGCCGTCATCGCGCGGCCGCGCGGCCGGCAGCGCATAGTCAGTCACGCCATCGCCCAGCAGCACGATACGGTCACCGAGGAAGAGCGCCTCATCGATGTCGTGCGTCACCATCAACACCGTCACCGCGTGTTCGCGCGCCACCGCCAGCAGCAGTTCCTGCAGCTGCATGCGGGTGAGGGCGTCGACCGCCGAGAAAGGCTCGTCGAGCAGCAGCACGCGCGGGCGCCGCACCAGCGCGCGCGCCAGTGCCACCCGCTGCGCCTGACCGCCCGACAGCTGGTGCGGCAGGGCGTCACCACGTCCGGCCAGCCCCACCTCGGCCAGCAGGGCGGCGATGCGCTGGTCATCAAAGCTGCCACCAAAGCCGATATTCTGCGCCGCCGTCAGCCACGGGAACAGGCGCGGCTCCTGGAACACCATGCCAATGGCATCGACCGGACCGGTGACGGCCACGCCGCCCAGCAGCACCTGGCCCTGGTAGGCCGTATCGAGGCCGGCGGCAATCGCCAGCAGCGTGCTCTTGCCGCCGCCGCTGGCGCCCACCAGGCTGACAATCTCGCCCGGCGCCAGCGCCAGCCGGATGTCGCGCAAGATGCTGCGCCCGCCCAGCCGTTTTTCGGTCACCGCCATTTGCAGCAGCGTCATGGGTGCTCCTGTGGCGCAAAGCTGTCGCGCCAGTGCAGCCAGTGCTTTTCCAGTGCGCGCATGGCAGCGTCGCTGGCCTTGCCCAGCATGGCCAGCAGCACGATGGCGGCGAGCACGATGTCGGCGCGGCTGGTTTCGCGGCCATCGGACAGCAGGTAACCGAGCCCGCGGCTGGCGGCAATCAGTTCAGCGGCCACCATGAACATCCACGCCAGCCCCAGGCCATTGCGCAAGCCCGTCATCAGGGATGGCAGCGCCGCCGGCAGCAGCACGCGCCGCAGCAGCGCCAGCTGCCCCAGGCGATACAGGCGGCCCACTTCGACCAGCTTGCGATCGACGCCGCCAATGCCAGCAACTGCCCCCATGTAGACGGGAAAAAAGGCGCCAATGGCGATCAATACCAGCTTGGGCGTTTCATCGATACCGAACCACAGCAGCAGCAGGGGCACCCAGGCCAGCGAGGGAATCGCCCGCAACGCCTGCAGGGTGGGGTCGAGCACGGCCTCGGTGCGGCGACTGACTGCCACCGCCGCCCCCAGCACCACGCCCAGCGTGGCGCCGGCGACAAAGCCCAGCAGCACGCGCAGGCTGCTGCTCACCACGTGACCGGCCAGGCCGTGGCCGCCCAGCCAGATGATGGTCTCGACTACCTGGCTGGGCGCCGGCAGCAGGTTGGCGGGGACGACGCCACCGCGCACCAGCACTTCGGCCAGCACCAGCAGCGACAGTGGCAGCAGCAAACCGAGGGGCAGGCGTGGCCACGCCAGCCGAAGGCGGGGCCTCACCGCCAGGCGCAGCGAGCGGGTGTTCATGGTCACGCGCGCACAATATACGGCTGGGCAAAGCGGGTATCGACCAGCGCACCGATCACGCGGGCGATGTCGGTATCGGCCTTGACCAGCCTTTCGGCGTGCAGGATGGGCGCCGCCAGTTGCAGGGCCTTGACGTGTTCGCTGGACGGCTGCGGATTGGAAAAATCGCTGCGCAGCTTAATTTGCAGCAGCGCCACCGGCAGCGACACCTTGGCTTCTTCGGCGAGGATGCGGGCGCCCTCGCCGGGATTGGCGCGCAGCCAGGCGCGCGCCTTTTCGTAGCCCTTGATGACTTTCGCCACCGCCTGCGGATTGGCCGCCAAAAAATCTTCGCGCACGTTCAGAAAGCCGTAGGTGTTGAAAGCGACGTTGCGGTACAACAGCCGCGAGCCACCTTCCAGCTCGCTCGCTGCCATGTGCGGATCGAGCCCGGCCCAGGCGTCGACCTTGCCCTGTTCGAGGGCGGCGCGGCCATCGGCGTGCTGCAGGCCGACGTGCTCGATGTCGCTGCGCTTGATGCCGGCGCTGGCCAGCGCGCGCAGCAGGAACAGGTAGGGATCGGTGCCCTTGGTGGCAGCAATTTTCTTGCCCTTCAAATCGGCCAGCGTGCGGATCGGCGAGTCTTTCCTGACCACCAGCGCAGTCCACTCGGGGCGCGAAAAAATATACGGTGTGGTGATCGGGTTGCCATTGGCTTTTGCCAGCAGCGCCGCCAGACCGGCGCTCGAGCCGATATCGATGCTGTTGCCATTGAGGTATTCGAGGGCACGGTTGCTGCCCGCGCTCAGTACCCACTTGACGCTGGCGCCGTCTTCGCGAAACGCTTCTTCGAGCCAGCCAAAGCGGCGCAGTACCAGGCTGGTGGGCGAATAATAGGCGTAGTCGAGGCGGATTTCTTTGAGGGGCGCGGCGGCGCCCAGCTTCGGCAAGGTGGCCAGCGCGGTGGCGCCGGCCAGTTTGAGGAGTTCTCTACGCTGCATGGGCTTCTTTCAGGGGGGAGGGATCGAGGCGCACCTGGCGCCCCGGGTGGGTCAAAGGCAGACGGGGACCGGCCCCCAGCAGTTGCTCGCGCAAGGTGCCAGCGGCGTAGTCGGTGCGATAGCGGCCGCGCCGCTGCAATTCCGGCACGATCAGCTCGACCACGTCGCGCATCGATTCGTGGGCGACGGCGAAGGCCAGATTAAAACCATCGATGCCGGTGTCATCCAGCCATGCTTCGAGCTGGTCGGCCACCTGGGCCGGGTCGCCAACGATGATGGGGCCGCGCCCGCCCAGGCCAATAAATCTGGCCGCTTCGCGCACCGTCCACGTGCGCTGCGGATCGGCCACGCTGAGCGACGCCAGCGCCGAGCGGCCCGCCTCGGTATCGATATAGTCGATGGTGGCATCGAGCGGCTGGCGGCTGAAATCGACACCGGTCCAGCCCGACAACAGCGCCAGCGCCGCTTCGATATCGATGTGGCTTTCATACTCGGCCAGCTTGGCGCGCGCAGCGGCCGCAGTGGGCGCCGTGACGATCAGCGCCTGCGCATACACCAGCAGGGCCTGGCCATCGCGCCCGGCCGCGCTGGCAGCGGCGCGCGCCTGCTCGACGTAGCGTTTGACCACCGCTTGACTGGGCCCACTGACAAAGGTCGCTTCGGCATGGCGCGCAGCGAAAGCGATGCCGCGCGGCGAGGCGCCAGCCTGGTACAGCAGCGGCGTGCGCTGGGGAGAAGGCTCGCACAGGTGGATGCCCGGCACCTGGTAATGGCGGCCGTGGTGGTTGATGGGGTGGACCCTGGCCGGATCGGTGTAGACACCGGTGGCCTTGTCGCGCACGACGGCGTCGTCGTCCCAGCTCTTTTCCCACAACTTGTAGACCACATCGAGGTACTCGTCGGCCAGGTCGTAGCGGGCGTCGTGACCCAGCTGGCGATCGAGTCCCAGATTGCGCGCGGCGCTATCGAGGTAACCGGTGACGATGTTCCAGCCAATGCGCCCGCCACTGAGATGGTCGAGCGTGGAGATGCGGCGGGCGAAAGTGTAGGGGTGCTCATAGGTCAGCGCCGCCGTCACCCCAAAGCCCAGGTGCCTGGTCGCATGGGCCATCAGCGGCACCAGTGCCAGCGGATCGTTCAGCGGCACCTGCACGCCATGGCGCAGGGCGGCGTCGACGCTGCCCTGGTAGACGTCATACACCCCCAGCACGTCGGCCAGGAACAAAGCGTCAAAGCGGCCCCGTTCCAGCAGCTGCGCCAGTTCGACCCAGTGGCTGGCGTCGAGATAGCGTTCGCTGGTGTCGCGCGGGTGCGTCCACAGCCCCGGTGACTGGTGGCCCACCGTGTTCATCTGGAAGGCATTAAAACGGATCGGCCGGCTCATTGCGCCCCCAGCGCCAGCTGGTAATCGGGCTTTGAATAGCCACTAAAATACTTGTTGGTGATGGCGAGGAATTCGCGCGAGCGGTAGGCGGCAGCGATGTCTTTGGCGAACTGCTTGTCCTTGTCGGCGGTGCGCACGGCGACCCGGTTGATGTAGTTCGGCGAGATTTTTTCCGCCGCCAGTGCATCTGTCAGTTTCAGGCCCGAGGCCAGCGCGTAGTTGCCATTGACGAAAGCGAAGTCGGCGTCATCGAGCGCGCGCGGCAGCTGCGCCGCTTCCAGCGGCAGCAATTGGATGTGGCGAAGGTTGACGGCGATGTCTTTTTCGGACGCCCGGATCGGGTCGATATGCTCGCGCAGCTTGATCCAGCCCAGCTGGTCGAGCAGTACCAGCGCGCGCGCCTGGTTGGTGGGGTCGTTCGGCAGCGCCACCGTGCTACCGGCCTTGACGTCACCGAGCGCGCGGTGCTTGCGGCTGTAAATGGCAATCGGCGCCGTTGGAATCGTCACCAGATCCGTCAGCGCCAGCTTGTGCTCGGTGGCGAACTTGGTCAGATAGACGATGTGCTGGAACACGTTGGCGTCCAGTGCCCCTTCGGCCAGCGCAAAATTCGGCTGGATGTAATCGTTGAACTCGACCAGCTTGACCTTGTAGCCCTGCTTTTCCAGAATCGGTTTGATGCCCAGCTTGATCTGGTCGGCATACGGCCCGGCACTGGTGCCGATGACGATTTCTTTCGGGTCTTTGGCCAGCGCCGAATGGGAAGTGAAGGTGAGGGCCAGGGCCAGGCCGATAGCGAGGGTGATGGCGGTGCGGCGAGCGAGGGTCATGATCAAAGCCTTGGTTATGATTGTTGGATAAAAATTTAGCGCTGGTCGAGCCGCCGCGCCAGCCGCGTGCCGGTAAACTGGATCGCCTGCACCAGTGCGATCAGCACGGCGACGGTGACGACCATGACGGTGGTGTCGAAGCGGTAGTAGCCATAGCGGATGGCGAGGTCGCCGATGCCGCCGCCGCCGACCACGCCCGCCACCGCCGAATACGACAAAAAGCTAATCGCCAGCACCGTCAGCGCCAGCACCAGGCCGGCGCGCGCCTCCACCAGCAGCACCCGCACGACGATCTGCAATTCGGAGGCGCCCATTGCGTGGGCGGCCTCGATAACGCCGCGCGGTACTTCTTTCAAATTCTGTTCGACCAGTCGGGCAAAGTAGGCGATGGCGGCAATCGATAGCGGCACGCTGGCCGCCAGCGGACCGATCGAGGTACCGGCCAGCCAGCGGGTAAAGGGCACCAGCGCCACCAGCAGGATGATGAAAGGGAAGGAGCGCACCGTGTTGACCAGCCAGCCAAGCAGCAGGGCGGCGGGGCGGTTGTGCAGCGACTGGCCATCGGCCACCAGGAAGAGCAGCACCCCCAGCGGGCCGCCCAGCAGCACCGCAGCCACGAGGCCGATGCCCAGCATGGTGAGGGTCTGCCCCACCGCGACCCACAGCTCGGGCAGCAGGGCGCTCAAGCTGACGAGGAAGGTGTCAAGCATGGACACTCTCCCGCCAGCTCGTCGCCGCCAGTTGCGCGCTGTTGTACTGCGCCAGTTCGCGGCCCAGCGCCGTCAGGCGCACGGTGGCGCGCTCGTGGACGGCGAACTGCTCGGCGATGGCGCCGTGTTCGATGACGGCGACGCGGTCGCAGATGGCGCCCACCACCGACAGCGCATGGCTGACGATGACGATGGTCACCCCCAGGTTGCGGTTGATGTCGCGCAGGGTCGCGAGCAGTTCGCGCGTGGTGTCGGCATCGAGCGCGGAGGTGGGCTCGTCGCACAGCAGCACGGCCGGGCGGCTGGCCAGCGCACGGGCAATCGCCACGCGCTGCTGCTGGCCGCCCGACAGCTGCGCCGGATAGCTGTGGGCTTTCTCTTGCAGCCCCACCAGCGCCAGGCATTCGTGCACGCGCGCGTGCACCACGCTACTGGCGCTGGCGTGCAGGCGCAAAGGGAAGGCGACGTTGTCGAATACGGTGGCGTTTTGCAGCAAATTAAACTGCTGAAAAATCATGCCGATGTTTTGCCGCGCTTCCCGCAGCGCGCGCTTGCCCAGCGCCGTCAGCTCGTGGCCATCGACGGTAATGCGGCCGCGGTCGGGCCGTTCGAGCAGGTTGATCAGGCGTAGCAGGGTCGACTTGCCGGCGCCGCTCTTGCCGATCAGGCCGAACACTTCGCCGGCATCGACCGTTAGCGAGACATCGCGCACGGCATCGAACGCGCCGCCGCGCGGCAGCGGGAAGGCCTTGCTGGCGTGCTCGATGCGGATCAGGGGGGAAGGATGGGATGCCATATCAGGAATACGCCGTCGCCTGTGGCAGGCTGCCATCGAGGGCGTAGCGGCCAAGATCGCGGATCTTGTAATCGATGGGATCGTGCAGGGTGTGCACGCGGACGTTGCGCCAAAAACGGTCAAAACCGAATTGCGCCGAGGTGCTGCGCGCCCCCGTCAGCTCGAACATCTGGCTGCTAATTTCCAGCCCCGCCTGATGTGCCAGCGCTTTCGCTTCCGCCACGGCGATGGCGACCAGTCCCCGTTCTTCGCCGGTCAGGGCGGCGCCGCGCCGGTAAGCCTGGTCGAGCAGCACGGCAGCGTGGTCGACGGCCAGTTCGGCCGGGCGCAGCAGCAGCCACAGCTTGCCGTAGCGGTGCTGCAGCAGCGGGTCGTCGGTGGCCTTGTCGACACCGGCGGCGAACCAGGCGCGCGCCTGTTCCTTGGTGTAGGTGCGGGCCGCTGCGAAAGCGCCCTGGCCGATGCCCAGATACAGGTTCGCCATGATCAGCTGCGCCACCTGCGAGCGCAGGCTGGCCTGGGCGGTGGGCACCTGACCGGGCGCCTGCAGTACCAGATCGGCTGGCAGCGCGACCTGCTCGAAACGCACGTTGCCGCTGTCGGTCTGGCGCTGGCCAAACGCATCCCAGTCGGGATGCACGCTGATGCCCGGCTGGCTCGCGGGCAGCACGGCGATCAGCGCGCCGTCGACGCTGTGATCCCAGGCCGACACGGTGAGCCAGTCGGCGCCCACCGAGCCGGAGGAAAAGCTCTTGATGCCGTCAAGGACAAAGCCATCGGCGCTGGCGCTGGCGACGGTGCGCTTGTCGAGGGGATTTAAGGCATTCCCCCAGAACAGGCGCTCGCGCACGGTGGCCGTCAGCAGGCGCTGGCGCTGGGCAGCGCTGCCATACAGGGTCAGGCCGGCTAACTGCAGGTGGTGAAAACCGTAAACATGGGCCAGCGCGCTGTCGGCCTGCGCCAGGATGCGGATGGTGGCGTAGACGGTGGGCCAGTCGGCGCCAGCGCCGCCGTAGTCGACGGGGATGGACAGGGCCAGCAAACCGGAGGCGCGGATCGCTTCGCGTTCGCGGCCCGCATGGCCACCGGCGCGGTCGCGTTCGACGGCGGTGCTGGCCAGCCAGGCGGCCAGCTCGGTGGCGATGCTGCGCGGGTCAATTTGTTGCAGGCTGTCAGGCATAGTAAAAACGCATTCTTGAAAGGACGATGATTTTTATCGTGCCTCGCGCCAGCCCCGGTGGGAACGAAGATATCCGTGCTTCGATATGCGAAAAACGCGCGAACGAAATTCGCATATCGAAGCGCGAATTGATTCGTTCGCGTTTTCAGAAGTGCGCTTTAGCCTGTTGACAAATCAACTTGCATCGGAAGCTATATGAGCGTTCTCCTGATCGGCGGCAGTCCCGCACCCACCTCCAGCGGCGCCCGCCTGCTGCACCATATCGGCGAGCGGCTCGCTTCACACGGCCACCAGTGCAGCCGGCTGCAGGTGCGCGATCTGCCCGCCGGCGCGCTGCTGCACGCCGACTTTGCCGACCCCGCCATCGTGCGGGCGCTGGCACTGGTGGCCGCTGCCGACGCCGTGGTGGTGGCCACACCGGTCTACAAGGCTGCGTATTCAGGCATCTTGAAGGCCTTTCTTGATCTGCTGCCGCAAGACGGTTTGGAGGGCAAGCTGGTGCTGCCAATTGCCACCGGCGGCAGTCAGTCACACATGCTGGCGCTCGATTACGCCTTGCGTCCGGTGCTCGCTTCGCTGTCGGCACGGTTTATTTTGCCCAGCATTTATACGACCTCCGACCAGTTGCGCTGGCACGCCGAGCATGGCTTGAGTCTCGATGAGGCGATCGCCGTGCGGGTCGCGCGCGGGGTCGAGCAACTGTCGTCCGAACTGTTTTCGCTGGCCCTGCGCCGTCCTGCTTCCCTGACTCCCCAACCGGCCCTGGCCTGATCGGATTTTGACAATGACCCATTCCACTCACCGCGCCGCCCGCCGCCAGACGTTGGCCCTGATGGGCGCTGCCATGCTCGCTGGCATGCTGCCCGCGGGCGCTGCCAGAGCAGCGGCTGACGGTGGCAAGCGCGCAGTGCGCATCGGCTACCAGAAATACGGCACGCTGACCCTGCTCAAGGGCCGCGGCACGCTCGATGCCCGCCTCGCCGCCCAGGGCATCAGCGTCAAATGGACCGAGTTTCCCGCCGGCCCCGTGCTGCTCGAGGGCCTCAATGTCGGCAGCATTGATTTTGGTACCGTCGGCGAGGCGCCGCCCATTTTTGCGCAGGCGGCCGGCGCCAACCTGGTGTACGTCGGCTACGAGCCGCCGTCGCCCGGTTCGGAAGCGATCGTGGTGCCGAAAAATTCGCCCCTGCGCACGCTGGCCGATTTGCGCGGCAAGAAGGTGGCGCTCAACAAGGGTTCGAACGTGCACTACCTGCTGGTAAAAGCGCTGGAAAAAGCCGGCATCGCCTACCCCGACATTCAAACGGTGTTCCTGCCACCGGCCGATGCCCGCGCCGCGTTTGAGCGGGGCGCGGTCGATGCCTGGGCCATCTGGGACCCGTTCCTGGCCGCCGCCGAGCACCAGCTGGGCGCGCGCGTGCTGGCCGATGGCAGCGCACTGGTGTCGAATCACCAGTTTTATCTGGCCGCGCGCAGCTATGCGGAAAAGAACGCCGACATCGTCGCCATCGTGCTGGAAGAACTGGCCAAGGTCGACGACTGGGGCCGCGCCCACCTGTCAGAAGTGGCCGCCATCCTCGCCGCGCAAACGGGGCTGGAGACGGCGGTGCTGACGCGCGCCGCCCGGCGCTATTCGTACGGTGTCAAGCCGGTGTCGGCGGCGGTGATCGCCGAGCAGCAGAAAATCGCCGACGTGTTCGCCCAATTAAAACTGATCCCCGGCCCCATCGTGGTGAAAAACGCCCTGCTGGCGGCGCGCTAAGCGCGCACCGCTCATAACGCTAGAGAGTCGCTCATGTCATCCAAAAAACCCTTGAACATTTTCTGGTTCATTCCCACCCACGGCGACAGCCGCTATCTGGGCACCACCAAAGGCGCCCGCGCCGTCGATGCCGCCTATTTGCAGCAGGTGGCGGTGGCCGCCGACACCCTCGGTTACGACGGCGTGCTGCTGCCGACCGGGCGCTCGTGTGAAGACGCCTGGGTGGTTGCCTCCAGCCTGATCGCGGTGACGCAAAAACTCAAATTTCTGGTGGCGATCCGCCCCGGCCTGTCGAGCCCCGGTCTGGCGGTGCGCATGGCGTCGACCTTCGACCGGCTGTCGAACGGCCGCCTGTTGATCAACGTCGTCACCGGCGGCGATCAGGGCGAGCTGGAAGCGGACGGCGTGTTTGCCGATCACGCCAGGCGCTATGAAATCTCCGACGAATTTTTCCGCATCTGGCGCGCCTCGATGGCGGGCGAGGGCGGCGCTGCCGGCTACGATTTCGAAGGCAAGCACCTGCAGGTCAAGGGCGCCAGGACTTTATATCCACCCGT
This sequence comes from Massilia sp. PWRC2, assembly GCF_049896725.1. NCBI lineage: Bacteria > Pseudomonadati > Pseudomonadota > Betaproteobacteria > Burkholderiales > Oxalobacteraceae > Massilia > Massilia sp. PWRC2. The sequence continues at coordinate 122,632 of NZ_JAFCUW010000009.1, read as the reverse complement.
GCAAAAGCCGTATCCGCCGCTGTACTTCGGCGGCTCGTCCGAGCCTGCCCACGAGCTGGCGGCCGAGCAGATGGATACCTATCTGACCTGGGGCGAGCCACCGGCAGCGGTGGCGGAAAAACTGCAGGATGTGCGCGCCCGCGCCGCCAAACATGGCCGCACGCTCACCTTTGGCATCCGCCTGCACGTGATCGTGCGCGAGACCAGTGAAGCAGCGTGGCGCGCCGCCGACGACTTGATCAGCCACCTCGACGACGAGGTGATCGCCAAGGCGCAGCAGGCGTTTGCCAAAATGGATTCGGTGGGCCAGCAGCGCATGGCCGCCCTGCACGGTGGACGGCGCGACCAGCTCGAAGTCTCGCCCAATCTGTGGGCCGGTGTTGGCCTGGTGCGCGGCGGTGCCGGCACGGCGCTGGTGGGCGACCCGGAAACGGTGGCGGCGCGCATCCGCGAGTACGCCGACCTCGGTATCGATACCTTTATTTTTTCCGGCTATCCCCACCTGGAAGAATCGTACCGCTTTGCCGAGCTGGTATTTCCCCTGCTGGGTAAAGGCAAAGACGCCGGCGAACAGTCGATCACGGGCCCGTTTGGCGAAATGATGGCCAGCGATATCGTGCCGAAAAAGGCGGCTTGAAGTGGCCCGGCTGCGCCGCCGTCCCCTGCGCTCTGCTTTGACTGCACTGGCACCATGGGCGCTGCCGCTGGCGCTGGTCGTCGGCTGGGAAGTGGCGGCGCGCGCTGGCTGGCTGTCGAGCCGCATCCTGCCCGAACCGCTGGCCGTGGCGAAAGCGTTCTGGCGGCTGGCGCTGTCGGGCGAGCTGGCGCTGCACCTGCGCGCCAGCCTGTGGCGGGCGCTATCGGGCTTTGCCATCGGCGCTGGCCTCGGGCTGTCACTGGGGCTGTTGACAGGCAGTGTGCGGCGCGCTGAAACGCTGCTCGACACCACCTTGCAAATGGTGCGCAACATCCCGGCGCTGGCCCTGATTCCGCTGGTGATCCTGTGGTTCGGCATCGATGAAACGGCCAAGCTGTTTTTGCTGGCGGTGGGCGTGTTCTTCCCCGTCTACCTCAATACCTTTCACGGTATCCGCTCGGCTGACCAGGCGCTGATCGAAATGGCGAAAAGTTATGGGGTGCGCGGCTGGCCCCTGTACCGCGATGTCATTTTGCCGGCGGCGCTGCCCGCGATCCTGGTGGGCGTGCGCTTTTCGCTGGGCCTGGTGTGGGTGCTGCTGATCGTGGCCGAGACCATTTCGGCGCAGGCTGGCATCGGTTACATGACCATGAATGCCCGCGAATTTTTGCAAACCGATGTCGTGCTGGTGGGGATTTTGCTGTACGCCCTGCTGGGCAAGGGCGCCGATGTGCTGGCACGCGCGCTCGAACGGCGCTGCCTGCGCTGGAATCCTGCCTACCTGTGAGAACCCATGCAAACTAACTTGATCGAAACCACGCGCGTCGGCGCCGCCGCAGCCGCAGCAACCGCAACAGCAACAGCAACAGCAACAGCAACAGCGGCAGGCGCGCGCCAGGGCACAGCGCTGACCGTGCGTGCGCTCCGTAAATCGTTCGGCGCGCGCAGCGTCCTCGATGGCATCGACCTGGCACTGGCGGCTGGCGAATTTGTCGCCATCGTCGGTCGCAGCGGCTGCGGTAAAAGCACGCTGCTGCGCGCCATCGCCGGCCTGGAGACCCTCGACGGCGGCAGCATCGAGGGCGCCGCCAGAATGCGCATGATGTTCCAGGAAGCCCGCCTGCTGCCATGGAAATCGGTGCGCGACAATGTGCGGCTCGGTGCGCGAGGCCCGGCCAACGGCGCCGATGCCGACGCGGCGCTGGGCGCCGTTGGCCTGGCCGGTCGCGCCGCCGACTGGCCGGCACTGCTGTCGGGCGGGCAGCGGCAGCGGGTGGCGCTGGCGCGCGCACTGCTGCATCAGCCGCCCCTGCTGCTGCTTGACGAACCACTCGGCGCGCTCGATGCCCTCACCCGCATCGAGATGCAGCGCCTGATTGAGTCGCTGTGGCTGGCACGGGGTTTTACGGCCGTCCTGGTGACCCATGATGTGCAGGAAGCACTGGCGCTGGCCGACCGCGTGCTGGTGATCGAAGCGGGCCGCATCGCCCTCGAAGTGGTGGTCGACCTGCCCCGTCCGCGCCAGCGCGATGCCCGGTTTGCTGCACTGGAACAGCATCTGCTGCAGCATTTGCTGGGCCAACCGGCGGCGCAGCACGCTTGAAGGGCGCGGTCGCGCACAATTGAGTGTTGGAACATTTTCGGCCTCAGTTGAGGTTAGAATGTTCTCATGAAAATTCGCGTTGCCACCTATAACATCCACAAGGGCGTGTCCACCATCCGCGCCACCCCGCGCGTGCTGGCGCTGAAGAAGGCGATCGGCCTGTTCGACGCCGAGGTGGTGTTCCTGCAAGAAGTGCAGGGCAAGCACGACAAGTACACCAGCAAATTTGGCGATGAAACGCGCGGCCAGCGTCACTGGCCGCAAGCGGCCCAGCACGACTATTTTGCCGGCGAATCGCACCACGCTGCCTACGGCATGAATGCCATTTACGACCATGGGCACCACGGCAACGCCTTGCTCTCGGCGTTCCCGATCGGCAACATGCACAACCACGATGTCTCCGACCACGCCTATGAGCAGCGCGGCATTTTGCACTGCATGCTCGATACCCCCAGCGGCAGCGTGCACTGTTTCGTCGTCCACCTGGGCCTGTTCGAAGCGGGGCGCACGCGCCAGACCGAAGCGCTGATCAATTGCGTGCTGGCGTCGGCGCCCGCTGGCGAACCGGTCATCATCGCCGGCGACTTCAATGACTGGCGCAACACCCTGTCGGCCACGCTGCGCGACAAGCTGGGGGTGACGGAAGTGTTCGACGAACTGGGCAGTGGCTCCATGCTCGGTGGCATGGTGCGCGGCTTGATGGGCACCAAGCGCAAGGTAACGCCGGCGCGCACTTTTCCGGCGGCGCTGCCGTGTTTCCGGCTTGACCGCATCTATGTGCGCGGTTTCAAGGTTGATACCGCCGAGGTCCTCCATGGTCCCCTGTGGGCCAAGCTGTCGGACCACGCGCCCATCGTTGCCACCCTCAAGCTGGCCTGAGCCCCGCGCGCGGCCGCCACGCCCCCATGCGTTCAGTCCTTTATCAATACAACAATGATGTAAGGCTACTCGAGAGCGGGGTGGCACTGTTTCCCGACCTGCTCGCTGCAATCGCCGCAGCGCACAGCGAAATCCATTTCGAAACCTATATCTTTGCCGCCGACGATACCGGCGCTGCCGTCGAGCAGGCGCTGGTGGCGGCTGCCCGCCGCGGCATCAAGGTGCGCGTCGTCATCGACTGGTTCGGCAGCGGCCATGCCCAGTGCAAGCGGCTCGCTGCCGTGTTTGCTGAAGCGGGCGTGCATTGCCGCATTTTTAATCCCTGGTTCAAAAAGGGCGTCACCCGCACCCACCGCAAGATCACCGTGGTCGACCGCAGCGTGGCCTTCGTCGGCGGCATCAACGTCAATGACGATTACCTGTGCGATTACAACCCCCACGTGCGCCTGCCGGCCCCGCGCTGGGACTTTGCCGTGCGCGTGACGGGCCCGCTGGTCGAGGACATCCACCGCGAAGCGCAGGCCCAGTGGGCACGGGTCGGGCGCATGGGCTTGCTGCGCCGCCTCGATCTGTTCCGTCAAATGAAGCGCGACGGCCCGGTCGCCGGCAACGGTCCCATGCAGGCTGGCTTCGTGGTGCGCGACAATTTTCGCAACCGCCGCACCATCCAGCGCGCCTACCTGCAGGCGATCGGCCGCGCCCGCAGCAGCATCCTGATGGCCAATCCGTATTTCGCCCCGGGCCGGAAATTTCGCGAAGCGCTGGGGCGCGCGGCCGAGCGCGGCGTCAAGGTGACGCTGTTGATCGGCGTCGGTGAATTTCAGTTGCAAGACATGGTGGCGCATTCGTTTTATCCGAAACTGCTGGGCTGTGGGGTGAATGTCGTCGAGTACCAGAAAACCCAGCTGCACGCCAAGGTCGCCGTCATTGACGATGACTGGGCGACGGTCGGTTCGTCCAATTGCGATGGCCTGTCGCTGTTCTTGAACCAGGAAGCGAACGTGGTGGTGCGCGATGCCCAGTTTGCCGCCAGCATGCGCGCGCACATCGAGGCCGGCATCGCCGACGGTGTCGTTATCGCCGTCGACCACTTCAAGCACGTCGGCAGGATCAAGCGGGCCGGCTACGGCGCCGCCTATTTTTTGTATAAACTGGTGATGCGCGTGGTCGCCATTGGCTACGCCTGACTCTGGACACTGCATGGATCAAGTACGCATCGACAAGTGGCTGTGGGCCGCCCGTTTTTTTAAAACCCGCTCGCTGGCAACCGACGCCATCGACAATGGCCGGGTGCGCCTCGATGGCGAACGGATCAAGCCGGCGCGCGCCGTCAAGCTGGGCGATCTGCTCAATATCGACAATGGCGCCGACCGCTGGGATGTCGAAGTGCTGCAAATTTCCGACCAGCGCGGGCCGGCGCCGGTGGCGCGCTCGCTGTATGACGAAAGCGCTGCCAGCGTGGCCAAGCGCGAATTGATGAAGGAAGGCCGGCGCCTGTATCCGGAGCCGGGCAGTACCATCAAGGGGCGGCCGACCAAGCGCGATCGGCGGGCGCTGACCAAGGCCAGCGAATAGTGAGCGTCAATGACCCTGGCACTGGCAGCGCAGCTGCCTGTCCCAAGGGCGCATGAAGGCGCAATCGCCCCCGGCAGTGTCGGAACAGGCGTGGGTAAATAGAATCGCCCTTCTAAGTTCCAGTTTGACATTTACCGCTGCCTGGATAATAGTACGAGCGTTCGGATTTTTTCGGCAGCGTCTTACTATTCCACTTTGTAGGTAAATTATCAATACTTCAGTCAAATTCATGCGCAAGGGCGAGTTGACCCGGGCCGCCATCCTCGACGTGGCGCTCGACCTGGCCAGCCGGGAAGGGCTCGAGGGTCTGACCATCGGCTTGCTCGCGGACAAGATGAACATGAGCAAGTCGGGGGTGTTCGCGCACTTTGGCTCGCGTGAAGACTTGCAGATCGAAGTATTGAAGCTGTACCACGCGCGCTTCGAGCAGGAAGTGTTTTTTCCCAGCGTGCAAGAGCCACGCGGCTTGCCGCGCCTGCGTTCGATGTTCGCCCGCTGGGTCAAGCGGGTCAGCGTCGAAATTGCCTCGGGTTGCATTTATATCAGTGGCGCCGTCGAGTACGACGACCGCCAGGGGCCCATCCGCGAAGAGCTCGTCGCCATGGTGCGCGCCTGGCAGGGCGCGCTGCTGCGCTGTACCGAGCAAGCGATCAGCGTCGGCGATTTGCAGGCCGATACCGATGCCGCCCAGCTGGTCTATGAAATGTATGGCCTGATCCTGGCCCTGCACCACGATGCCCGCTTCCTGCGCATGCCCGGCAGTGTCGAGCGCTGCCGCCGCGGTTTTGAGCGGCTGATTGAAAATTACCGTGACCAGCCGGCCGTCGCTGCCGACCTTGCCGACGCCGGCAAGCCGTAACAATGCAGGCGCCCACTGCGCCCTGCAGGTAGTATCGCTGTACCGAATTTTTTGTACTTACATCATTCGTCAAATTCCACCTTGTCAGGAGAAACACCATGGGTCAATACATCGCGCCACTCAGGGACATGCAGTTCGTGCTGCACGAAATGTTCAACGTCACCGAAGAACTCAAGGCCATCCCCAAATTTGAAGATGTCGACGCCGACATCATCAACCAGGTGCTGGAAGAGGGCGCCAAATTCACCCAGGAAGTGCTGTTCCCGCTGAACCATTCGGGTGACCGCGAAGGCTGCCATTACGATGCCGCCAGCAAGTCGGTGACCACCCCCAAGGGTTTTAAGGACGCCTACCAGAAGTACGTCGATGGCGGCTGGGCCGCGCTGGCCTGCGATCCCGAATACGGCGGCCAGGGCTTGCCGGTGGTGCTCAACAACTCGTTCTACGAAATGCTCAACTCGTCCAACCAGGCCTGGACCATGTACCCCGGCCTGTCGCACGGCGCCTACGAGTGCCTGCGCGAACACGGCACCGAGCAGCAGAAAAAACTGTACCTGCCAAAGCTGGTCTCCGGCGAATGGACCGGCACCATGTGCCTGACCGAAGCCCATTGCGGCACCGACCTCGGCATGCTGCGCTCGAAAGCGCTGCCGCAGGATGACGGCTCGTGGCTGATCACCGGCTCAAAAATCTTCATTTCGGCCGGCGAACACGACATGGCTGCCAACATCGTCCACCTGGTACTGGCCCGTGTGCCTGGCGCGCCGGAAGGCTCGAAAGGTATTTCGCTGTTTGTCGTGCCGAAGTTCCTGCCCAATGAAGACGGCAGCGTCGGCGCGCGCAATCCCATCACCTGCGGCGCCATCGAAGAAAAAATGGGCATCCACGGCAACTCCACCTGCCAGATGAACCTCGATTCGGCCAAGGCCTGGATTATCGGCGAGCCCAACAAGGGTCTCAATGCCATGTTCGTGTTCATGAACGCGGCCCGCCTGGGCGTTGGCATGCAGTCGCTGGGCCTGACCGAAGTGGCGTATCAAAACGCCCTGGTGTATGCCCGCGACCGCATCCAGATGCGCAGCCTGTCCGGCCCCAAAGCGCCCGACAAACCGGCCGATCCGATCATCGTCCATCCCGATGTACGCCGCATGCTGTTGACGGCCAAAGCGTATGCCGAGGGCGCGCGCGCGTTTTCCTCCTACGTGGCGCTGCAGATCGACCGCGAACTGCACCACCCGGACGCCGATGTGCGCAAGGAAGCGGCCGATGAAGTGGCCCTGCTGACCCCCATCATCAAGGCCTTCATTACCGACAATGGCTGGATCGCCACCTCCGAAGCGATGCAGGTGTACGGCGGCCACGGCTACATCGCCGAATGGGGCATGGAGCAGTACGTGCGCGACGCCCGCATCAACATGATTTACGAGGGCACCAACACCATCCAGTCGCTCGACCTGCTGGGCCGCAAAATCTTGATGGACAACGGCGCCAAGCTGCGCAAGTTCGGCGAAAAAATCAAGGCCTTCGTCGAAGACAATGGCACCGATGAAGCGATGTCCGAGTTCATCACGCCACTGGGCGAGCTGGGCGACAAGGTCACGAAATTGACCATGGAAATCGGCATGAAAGCGTTCCAGAACCCCGACGAAGTGGGCGCGGCCTGCGTGCCGTACCTGCGCGTGGTCGGCCACCTGGTCTACAGCTACTTCTTTGCCCAGATGGCGAAGATCGCGCTGGCCAAGGAAGATTCGGGCGACAATTTTTACAAGGCCAAGCTGGCCACCTCGCGCTTTTACTTCGGCCGCCTGTATCCAGAAACCGCGATGCTCATTCGCCAGGCCCGTTCGGGCGCCGCCAATCTGCTGGCGCTCGATGCTGACCTGTTCTAACTAAAAAAATCGAGAGACATTCATGAGCCATTTTATTGTCAAAAAAGTCGCCGTGCTGGGCGCCGGTGTGATGGGCGCGCAAATCGCCGCCCACTGCATCAATGCGAAAGTCCCGGTTGTGCTGTTCGATCTGCCAGCGAAGGAAGGGCCGAAAAACGGCATCGTCCTGCGCGCCATCGAGAACCTGAAAAAACTCAGCCCGGCGCCGCTCGGTAACCGCGACGACGCTGCCCTGATCGAGGTCGCCAATTACGACGACAACCTCGACCTGCTGGCCGGCTGCGACCTGATCATCGAAGCCATCGCCGAGCGCATGGACTGGAAACACGACCTGTACAAAAAGGTCGCGCCGCACATCGCCCCCAACGCCATTTTTGCGTCGAACACGTCGGGCCTGTCGATCACCGCGCTGGCCGACGGTTTCGACGACGCCCTGAAAGCACGTTTCTGCGGCGTGCACTTTTTTAACCCGCCGCGCTATATGCACCTGGTCGAGATCATCCCGACCGCCTCGACCAGCGCCGCCATCGTCGACCAGCTCGAAGGCTTCCTGACCACCACCCTGGGCAAGGGCGTCGTGCGCGCCAAGGACACGCCGAACTTCATCGCCAACCGCGTCGGTATCTTCGGCATGCTGGCGACCATCCACGAAGCGGAAAAATTCGGCCTGTCGGTCGACGTCGTCGATGACCTGACCGGCGCCAAGCTCGGTCGCGCCAAGTCGGGCACCTTCCGCACCGCCGACGTCGTCGGTCTCGACACCATGGGCCACGTCATCAAGACCATGCAGGACACCCTGCAGGACGACCCGTTTTTCGCGCTGTATAAAACCCCGGACGTGCTGGCCAAACTGGTCGCCGCCGGCGCCCTCGGCCAAAAAACCGGTGCCGGCTTTTACAAAAAGGTTGGCAAGGATATTTTACGTCTCGACTTTGCGACCGGCGACTACGTCACCGGCGGCGGCAAGGCGGCCGACATCATTGGCCGCATCCTCAAAGAAAAAGACCCGGTCAAAAAATTTAAGGCCCTGCGCGAGTCGACCAATCCACAGGGGCAGTTCCTGTGGGCGATCTTCCGCGACGCCTTTCACTACATCGCCGTGCACGCCGGTTCGATCGCCGACAATGCGCGCGACATCGATTTCGCCATGCGCTGGGGGTTTGGCTGGAACGTCGGCCCGTTTGAAACCTGGCAGGCCAGCGGCTGGCAGCAGATCGCCACCTGGATCAGCGAAGACATCGCCGCAGGCCGCGCACTGACCAACACGCCATTGCCGGCGTGGGTCACCAGCGGCGCGGTTGCCGAAGCAGGCGGCGTGCATACCGAAGCGGGTTCCTACTCGGTGTCGAAAGACACCTTCGTGCCCCGTTCGACCCTGGCCGTGTACGACCGCCAGGCCTTCCGCGCCCCCATGTTCGGCACCAGGGCGATCGACGGCAAGACTGCCGGCGTGACCTTCTTTGAAGATGAATCGGTACGCATCTGGCACATGCAAGACGAGGTCCTCGTCATCTCCCTGAAAACCAAGATGCACGTGATCGGCGAAGGCGTCATCAATGGCCTGAAAATGGCGCAGGAAGAAGCGGCCAAGAACTTCAAGGGCCTGGTGATCTGGAATACCGATGCGGCCGAAGGCGGCGCGTTTTCCGCTGGCGCCGATCTGCAGGCGGCCCTGCCGCTGTTCATGCAGGGTGGCGCCAAGGCGATGGAGCCGGGCATCAAGGCGCTGCAAAATGCCTTCATGGGGATGAAATATTCGAACGTGCCGGTGGTCGCCGCCGTGGCCGGGCTGGCGCTGGGCGGTGGTTGCGAAATGGCGCTGCACGCCTCCAAACGGGTGGCGTCGATCGAGTCGTATATCGGCCTGGTCGAAGTGGGCGTGGGCCTGATCCCGGCCGGCGGCGGCTTGAAGGAAGCCGCTGCGCGCGCCTCGATGGAGGCCAAAGGCAGCGACATCCTGCACTTCCTGAAAACCGGCTTTACCAATGCCGCCATGGCCAATGTGTCCAAATCGGCGCTGGAAGCGAAAGCGATGGGTTACCTGAAAGAAGACGACGTCATCGTCTTCAATGCCTATGAACTGCTGCACGTGGCCAAGGTCGAAGCGCGCGCCATGTTTGACGCCGGCTACCGTCCACCGCTGCAAAAGCCGATCACCGTGACGGGCTGCTATGGCCTGGCCACCATCAAGGCGCAGCTGGTCAATATGCGCGACGGCGGCTTTATTTCGGCGCACGACTTCAAGCTCGGCGAGATGATCGCCACCATCGTCACCGGCGGCGATGTCGACCAGGGCAGTGTGGTCAACGAGCAGTGGCTGCTGGACATGGAATGCAAGGCCTTCCTTGAGCTGCTCAACCACCCGAAATCGCAGGAACGGATCATGGGCATGATGCAGACCGGTAAGCCAGTCCGCAATTAAGCGCTTGATCAGAACAGAGAGACGAAAATGACCAAACAACTTCAAGACGCTTACATCGTCGCCGCCACCCGCACCCCGATCGGCAAGGCGCCGCGCGGCATGTTCAAGACCACCCGTCCGGACGATTTGCTGGTGCGCGTGCTGCAAAGCGCGATGGCGCAGGCGCCCGGCCTCGACCCGGCCCTGATCACCGACGCCATCATCGGCTGCTCGTTCCCGGAAGCGGAGCAGGGCTTTAATATTGCCCGCATGGCGGTGCTGCTGGCCGGCCTGCCGAAAACGGTGGGCGGCGTCACCGTCAACCGTTATTGCGCCTCGGGCATCACCGCCATTGCCATGGCCGCCGACCGCATCCGCGTCGGTGAAGCCGACGTCATGATCGCCGGTGGCGTCGAATCGATGTCGATGGTGCCGATGATGGGCCACCACCCATCGATGAACATGAATATGTTTAGCGACGACAACATCGGCATGGCCTACGGCATGGGCTTGACGGCGGAAAAAGTCGCCACCCAGTGGAACATCTCGCGCGAAGCGCAAGACGCCTTCGCTGTCGAATCGCACCGCCGCGCCATCGCCGCCCAGCAGGCCGGCTTCTTCAAGGACGAGACCACGCCGGTCGAGATCATCACGCGCACGCCGAACCTGGCCACTGGCCAGATCGACATCCACACGCGCCTGGTCGATACCGACGAAGGCGCGCGCGCCGATTCGACCCTGGCCTCGCTGGGCAAACTCAAACCGGTGTTTGCCGCCAAGGGTTCCGTCACCGCCGCCAACAGTTCGCAAATGTCGGATGGCGCTGGCGCCCTGATCCTGGTGTCGGAAAAAATCCTGCGCGAGCATAACCTGACGCCGCTGGCCAAATTTTCATCGTTTGCCGTCAAGGGCGTGCCGCCGGAGATCATGGGCATCGGTCCGAAGTTCGCCATTCCGGCCGCCTGCGCCGCCGCCGGCATTACCCAGGACCAGCTCGACTGGATCGAATTGAACGAAGCGTTTGCCGCGCAGGCGCTGGCGGTGATCGGCGACCTCGGTCTCGATCCATCCAAGGTCAATCCGATGGGCGGCGCCATTGCACTGGGCCACCCGCTGGGCGCCACCGGCGCCATCCGCGCCGCCACCGTGGTGCACGCGCTGCGTCGTAACAACCTCAAGTACGGCATGGTGACCATGTGCGTTGGCACCGGCATGGGCGCTGCCGGTATTTTTGAACGCGTGTAAGCAGCACGGGGACGGGCGCCATGGGTGCCTGCCCCCCTCTTGAACTCCCCCACCGCACGCAAGGACCCCGATGGACATCCTGACCCACCAAGCCGACGGCATCCTCACTATTGCCTTTAATCGCCCCGAACGCAAAAACGCCATCACCGGCGCCATGTACCAGACCATGGCCGATGCGCTGGTCGCCGCCGACACCGACAGCGCCGTGCGCGCCATCGTTTTCACCGGCAAGCCGGAGATTTTCACGGCCGGTAACGACCTCGAAGATTTCATGAAGAACGCCCCCGCCGGCGGCAAGCCGGACGCCGCGCGCCCGGTCTACCAGTTCATGCGCGCGCTGGCCGGTTGCAGCAAACCCGTCATCGCCGCCGTCTCGGGCGCCGCCATCGGCATCGGCACCACCATGCTGATGCACTGCGACATGGTCTACGCCGCCGACAACGCCAAGTTCAGCATGCCGTTCGCGCAATTGGGCCTGTGCCCCGAATTTGCCTCCTCGGTGCTGTTCCCGGCCGTGGCCGGGTATCCGCGCGCTGCCGAAAAACTGCTGCTGGGCGAATCGTTTAGCGCCGCCGACGCGCTGGCCATGGGCATGCTGTCAAAGGTACTGCCGGCCGAGGAACTGCTGGCCTACGCGATGGCCCAGGCAGCCAAGCTGGTGGCCCTGCCTGCAGCCTCGGTGCGTGCCACCAAGAGCCTGATGAAGCAGCCTTTGCAGGCCGGCATCGAGGTGGCGATTGCGGCCGAGATCGAGCTGTTTAGCGCCATGCTGCGCGCGCCCGAAGCGAAAGAAGCGTTTACGGCATTTTTTGAAAAGCGAAAGCCGGATTTTTCGAAGTTTGCCTGAGCAAGCAATAGCGTCAAGCTTGAACCGCTTGGTCGCAGACGATGCAGGTTGCAGCGCTGCAGCGCTGCAGCGCTGCAGTGCCGCAGTGCTGTCTACTGGACCCCCGCTTCGCCCTTGCTTGAACTGGATAACTTTGTGCTTCGGCAGTTGCCGTGCGCGTTTTACTGTCCTGCGTCGTTCTCTCAGTGTGCCTGACCAGCCCGACACGCGCCGCGTAAATGGCCTTCGTCGGGCCACTGCGACCTGCCAATCACCGACTCACCCATTGCGCTTGCGGACCCCGAATGGCGCTCAGCGGGGCAATGCTGGAAATGGTACCGCAGAGTGCCTGTCACCATCGTGTGCAAGCGGACGATTGCGCTGGCCGCAATTGGTGGTACCAGCACTTCTGGTGCGCAAGCGTTGCGGACGATCGTTTATGATGCGACAACCCCCACTTTGCGCGCGCTCCCATGCACCAATATTCTCTCCACCAAAAAACTTTTCTGTCCCTGCTGGTGCTGGTCACCATCGGCTTTTTCTGGGTGCTGGCGCCGTTTGCCGGCGCCGTCTTCTGGGGCGTGGTGCTGGCGATTCTGTTCGCCCCCGTGTACCGCTGGCTGCTCAAGAAAACTGCTCAACGGCACAATCTGGCGTCCTTGATCACCCTGTTCCTGATCGTCGTCATCGTCATCCTGCCGCTGTCGCTGGTGGCGGTGTCGCTGGCCAACCAGGCCGCCCACGTGGTCGACCTGGTGAAATCTGGCGAGCTCAGCGTGGGGTCGTCGTTCACCCGCGTGATGGCGGTGTTGCCGCAGTGGGCGATCGGCCTGCTCGAGCGTTTTGAGCTCACTTCGCTGGTCACCATCGAGAAAAAAATCACCGCCGTCGCCGCGCAGCTCAGCCAGGTGGTGGCGACCCAGGCCCTGTACGTGGGCAGCTACACCTTCGATTTTCTGGTCAGCCTGTTCATCATGTTGTATTTGCTGTTTTTCCTGATGCGCGACGGCCACGCACTGGTCGGCCGGATCAAGGCCGCCGTGCCGCTCAGCCGCAAGTACAAGCAGCGGCTGTTCGCCAATTTCACCACCGTGATCCGCGCCACCGTCAAGGGCAATGTACTCGTTGCCATTGCCCAGGGGGCGCTGGGTGGCCTGGCCTTCTGGTTTCTCGGCGTGCAGGGGGCAGTCCTGTGGGGCACCCTGATGGCGTTCCTGTCGCTGCTGCCGGCCGTTGGCGCCGCCATCGTGTGGGTACCGGTGGCGGTGTATTTTCTCGCCAGCGGCGCCATCTGGCAGGGCGTGGCCTTGAGCGTGTTTGGCGTGCTGGTCATCGGCCTGGTCGACAACCTGCTGCGCCCCTTATTGGTCGGCAAGGACACCAAGATGCCCGATTACGTCGTACTGCTCTCGACCGTCGGTGGCATGGCCCTGTTTGGCCTGAACGGTTTTGTGATCGGCCCGGTAGTGGCGGCCCTGTTCCTGGCCTGCTGGGACCTGTTTGTCACGGCCGAGGAATTTCACGAGGCGTGATCGCTTGGTAAGCGGCAGGCGTTTGCCGCAGGCGCAGCACCCACAGCGACGAGACCACCGCCAGCGCTGCCGCCAGCACGCCATTGACGCCATAGTTGGCGATGTGGCCAGCGCTGTCGGTGACCAGGAACTGGCCGCCGATCCAGGCACCGAGGCCCGTACCCAGTTGCTGGATCGCCGAATTGACGCTGAGGAAAGCGCCCCGTTGCGAGGGCGCGGGAATGGTCGTCAAGAGCGCTTGCATTGGAATATTGCGCGCCGACATGGACGTCATGAACAGCACGAAGCTGCCGATGATCAGCGCCATCGGCAGCGGCACCAGGTGGGTCAGCAGCAGGGCCGGCACGATCGACCAGGCGATGGCGATGCGAAACATCGTCAGCGCGCCGACGCGGTCGGCCAGCCGCCCCAGCCAGCGCGCGCTGGCCAGCGTGGCGGCGCCGCCGCACAGGTAGACCCAGGTCATGTCGACCGGCTGCACGCCGAGGTTGCCCACCAGCGTGGGGGCAATAAAAGGGATGATCATCATCGAACCGAGCATGTTGACGCCGGAAAGTAAAAAAGCGTCGCGCTGGCGCTGTACCTTGAACAGGCCCAGCAGGTCCGGCAAGATCTCGCGCACGGGGCGCACGCCATTGGCCAGGTGGCCGTCCAGGCGCGGCAGGATGACGGCAGCGGCGCACCAGATCAGCACCGACATTAACACCAGCAGCAGGAACGGTGCCGACCAGTTGTAATGGGCGCCCAGCATGACGCCGGCCGGCACCCCGGCAACGGCGGCCATGCCGAACGAAGTCATGACGATGCCGGTGGCAGCGCCGCGCCGTTCGGGCGGAATGACGTCGGCGATGATCGCCATGGTGATCGACGACAGCACGCCGCCGGTCAGGCCGGCAAACGCCCGTGCCAGCACCAGCGTATGAAAGGTGGGCGCCAGCGCGCAGCCCAGGTTGGAGATGGTGAACAGGCAAAACATGGCCAGCATCAGGCGCTTGCGCGAAAAGCGGTCGATGTAGGTGGCGGCAAACAGGCCCGACAGACCGGCGCACCAGGCATATGCCGATACCGCCCCCGAGATGGCGGCCGGCCCCACATCAAAGGCCCGCATCAGCTGGGGGGAGAGCGGCATCATCACCATGAAATCCATGATGACGGTAAATTGCGTCAGCGCGAGCAACCACAACAGCATGGTTTCGCGCCGCGCCGTCAGGACGGCCGCCATTACGCCAGCCCCTCGATGTCGATGGTAGCGCGCTGCAAGATCGCGCGGATCTGCGCGTGCCGCCCGGCGTCGTCGGGCGCGGCGCGGTAGCTGTCAATGACGGCCTGTTTGAGCGCATGCATCAGCGCACGCGCATCGTCGTGCCCGTCACCGGGATTGCGCAGGCGCGCCAGCACGGCATCGACCAGCTGGCGGTTTTCAGCGAGGAAGGCGCGGCCGTCATCGGTGATGGCGTGCAACTTCTTGTTGCCATCCTGGGTGCTGTCGATCTGCCCCATGTCGAGCAGCATGGCCAGCAGTGGATAGATGGCGCCCGGGCTGGGGGCATAGGCGCCGCCGGCCAGCGCTTCGATTTCCTTGATCAGCTCGTAACCGTGGCGGGGCTTTTCGGCAATCAGGTGCAGCACGGCGAAGCGCATGGCGCCGGCGTCGAACATTTTCGGACCGCGGCCGGGGCCGCCGCCGTGAGCGTGGCGGTGGCCGCCATGGTGGGGACCATGAAAACGGTGGTGATGGTCGAAGGACAGGACCATGGCAAACTCCTTAAGATATATCGCAGTGAGATATATCTTAAATTGTTTGCCGCCGATTGCAAGCGGATTTTTTCAGGCCGGTCGGGCCTGTGCCGGTCTGGTTTCTTCCGCAATATTAAACGGCGCATACCAGCACGCCAGGAAGGAGGGGATGGTGGCCACCATCACGAATGTGAAGTAACCGACGTAGCCGAGGCGCTGCTCGAGGTGGCCGCTGATGACGCCGGTGACCATGCCGCACAGGCCCATCAGCCCGGTACCGAAGGCGTAGTGGGTGGTCATGTACTTGCCGGGCGCCAGTTGCTGCATCAAGTAAATCATGAAGCCGACCGAACCGAAGCCAAAAAAGAATTTCTCAATGATCACGCCGGCGCTGATCAACAGCAGGCTGTCGGGCCGCCAGATACTCATGAGCAAAAAGGTGACGTTGGGGATATTCACGGCGCAGCACAGCAGGAACAGGGTCGGTTGCAAGCCCCGTCGCGCCACAAAAATGCCGCCGAGGAGCGAGCCGAGCAGCACCGCCGCCAGGCCGTAGGTGCCGTAGATCAGGCCCAGCAGTTCATTCGACATGCCCAGTCCCCCTTGGGCGGCGCTGTCGACCATGAAGAACGGGCCGATTTTTTCCAGCAAGCCGATGCTCAGCCTGAACAGGAAAGCGAAGGCCACCATGCGCCACACCTGCGGTTTTTGAAAAAAGGTGACGAAGGAGTCGCCCAGGATGCGCGCGGCCGCCGCCACGCTGGTCGGCGTTGACGGCGCGCGGGCGCCATCGGGCATGACTTTGGCGTGCCAGGCGGCCATCAGCAGGGTGACCACGGCGACGATGGCGAACACCACCCGCCACGCATCGATCCAGTCGGGGCCGAAGCGGCCGGCATCGTGGTGAAACACGTGCGTATGCAGGTAGCCGCTCAGGTAGACCAGGCCACCGGAAGCGACGATCGGGCCGATATTCCACGACAGGCTCTGGATGCCGCAGTACAGCGACTGCGTGCGCTGGTCGAGCGAGGTGACGTAGACGCC
This sequence comes from Massilia sp. PWRC2, assembly GCF_049896725.1. Lineage (NCBI taxonomy): Bacteria > Pseudomonadati > Pseudomonadota > Betaproteobacteria > Burkholderiales > Oxalobacteraceae > Massilia > Massilia sp. PWRC2. The sequence goes on along the minus strand of NZ_JAFCUW010000009.1, from coordinate 106,405 downwards.
ATCGCTGGCGATGTCCTGGGTGGCGCCGATGAAGGACATCAGCCAGAACAGCGGCATCAGCACCACCATGTAGTCGGGCAGCGCCATCGCCAGGGCGACGCCGGCAAAACCGACCCCCATCAACAGCTGCGCGCACAGCACGAAGAATTTTTTGGTGCGGTACATTTCGACGAAGGGTGCGAACAGCGGCTTGATGGTGTAGGCGAGAATGAGCATGCTCGAATACTGGGCGGCGCGGCCATTGTCCATGCCCAGATTTTTGAACATGATCGCCGTCACGCTGGTGAGCATGACGTAGCCGAGCGCCATGGTGAAGTAGCCGCTGGTGACCCACAGCAGGGGCGAGCGCCGTTGGGTGGGAATTGTATTAATGGTTTTCATCGTTTTCATGGTTATCCTCGCCGTTGGTCGCTGCGCGCTGCTGTGCCACGAAATCGCGGTACCAGCGCGCGCTCGCTTTCGGTGTGCGGCGCTGGCTGGCATAGTCGACATGGACGATGCCGAAGCGCTTGGCATAGCCCGAATTCCACTCGAAGTTATCGAGCAGGCTCCATAAAAAATAACCGGCGACGTTGACGCCGCCATCGATGGCCGCCTTCAGCGCGGCCAGGTGGCTGGCGACAAACTCGATCCGTTCGACATCGTCAATGGCGCCGTGGCGCAGCAGGTCGGCGCTGGCCATGCCATTCTCGGTAATATAAACCGGTGGCAGGGCGTATTGCTGGTGCAGTTTTAACAGCAGCTCGGTCAGTCCCTGCGGATAGATCTCCCAGCCCATGGCGGTGCGGCCCAGCAGCGCTGGCGGCGGCAGCGGCGGGATGGCGGCGCTGCACCAGGCACGAAAATAATAATTGACCCCCAAAAAATCGAGCGGCTGGCAGATGATGGCGAAGTCGCCATCGGCCACCTGCGGTGCATGCTCGCCATGCGCCTGCAGTGCCAGCGCCGGATAGTGGCCCTTGAACAGGGGATCCATGAACCATTCGACCGAGCGCGCATATTCGAGGGCGGCGAGGGCGATATCGGCGGCACTGTCGGTGGCCGGGTCGGCGCACCATTGATTGAGGACGATGCCCAGTTTGGGGCTGCAGCCAAGCTGCTTGCAGACGGCGCGCATGGCCGTCATCGCCAGTCCGTGCGAGAGCAGCAGATGGTGCGAGACCTGGATGGCGGCGCCGGCATCGGCCACGCCGGGCGCGAACTGGGCGTTGCCGTAACCGAGGTTGGCGCTGCACCACGGCTCGTTGTGGGTGGCAATGCTGGCGAGCCGGTGGCCGAAGCGGCGCGTCACTTCGGCGGCGTAGTCGGCAAAATGGCAGGCGGTGGTCCGTTCGAGCCAGCCGCCCTGGTCCTGCAAACCCTGTGGCAAGTCCCAGTGATACAGGGTCAGGTGCGCTTCGATGCCGCGCGCGGCCAGGGCGTCGAGCAGGCGCGCGTAGAAATCGAAGCCCGCTTCATTCCACGGCCCGGAGCCGCTCGGCTGCACGCGTGACCAGGCCATCGAAAAGCGGTAGGCCCGTAAACCCATCGCCGCGATCAGGTCGACGTCTTCTTCGAAGCGGTGGTAGTGGTCGCAGGCGATGTCGCCGTTGCTGTCGTCGGTGATGGCGCCGCTCTGGCGGCAAAAGGTGTCCCAGATCGAAGGCCCTTTGCCGTCGGCGCTGGCGGCGCCCTCGATCTGGAAGGCGCTGGTGGCGACGCCCCAGGTGAAGTCGGCGGCAAAGCGCGGTGGGTTGGTGAGTAAATCAGTCATGTGCGCAGCATTCGGAAAATGGCAACGGCGGCCGCCATCGAGTCAAGGAGGGACCGCCGCTGTCAGGGTAAATTAAAAGTCGTAGCCCAGGTTGATGCCCACCGTGCGCGGTGGCTGGTACTGGGCGACCCAGGCGCCAAAGCCGTTCATGGCGCTGGTCTTGACGTTGGTGTCGCCGACATTGCGCACGAAAGCGTCGAGCCAGAGCGCATGGGGGCGGGCGTAACGCAGGCCGATGTCGCTGCGCGTATAGGCCTTCTGGCGGTCACCCTCGCCCAGGTTAAATACCGACAGCCAGCTGGCCGTTTCGTAGTGGGTCGACAGGCGCGGCGTCACGCTGGCGCCATCGGCCAGCCGGAACACGTGCTGGTACTGCAGTTGCAGCGAGACGTTCGGCGCATGCGGCATGCGGTTGCCGGTGACGTCGAGGCAGGTGCTGATGCCCGGCACGGCGCACGCTGGCAAGGCGTAATCGTTGCTGCCGCCGATCAGCTGGCCCAGCTTGGCGCGGGTCCAGGCAAAGGTCAGCTGCAGGCGGTCGTCGGCCGACAGCCTGGCTGCCAGTTCCGATTCAAAGCCGTGGATGTTGGCGCCCTCGGCGTTGTTGGTGACCAGGGTATGCGAGCCGTCCGGATTGGTGACCGGGGCGCTGAACTGGAAGTTCTTGAATTTTTCGTAGTACAGCGCGTTGTTCCATTTAACTGCGCCATTGAGGAAGCTGCTCTTCGAGCCGATTTCATAATTGGTCAGCGTCTCCGGCGAATAGGGCCGGCCGCCATCCTGCAGGCCGCCCGATTTGTAGCCGGTGGCGACGCTGGCATAGAGCATGTTCTGGCGATCGAGGTCGTAGGCGACGCGGGCCAGCCAGGTGGTCTTGTTGCCCTTGTAGACGCCGTCGTTGGACGGCACGCTGGGGCTGTAGCCCTGGCCGGGAACGCGTGGATCAATCGAACCGCTGACCGGCACCTGCGGCACGCTGGGGTCGTAATTCCAGGTATAGCCATTGCCGCCTTCATTGGTGCGCTTGTCGGAAGTGTAGCGGGCGCCGCCGGTCAGGTGCAGGCTGTCGCTGGCATTCCAGGTCAGCTGGCCAAAAGCGGCCGATGAATCGACCGTTTCCTTCGGCTGGATGAAGGAGCCCTGCCAGCCGACGGTGCCCTGCTGGGTGCCGTTAAAGACGGGGATGTCGAAGCGGATGTCGTTTTTTTCGTTGGCGTAGTACAGGCCGACCAGCCAGTCGACGGTGCGGCTGCCGGTCGACTGCAGTTCGAGTTCGTGGCTGTAGTTGGTGTAGTGCGAGGACACCGTGTTGTTGGCCTGGTAGGTGGCACCGGTGGCGAAGCTGGTCGGCACCATGGTGCCGCCATCCTGGTCGAAGGTGGAGCTGCCGGAAAAGCGCGACCAGCCGGCGATGTAGGCCAGCGTCAGGTCGGGCGAGAGCAGGTAATCGATGCGGCTGCGCACCGAGTTGGTGTCGCGTACCAGGGTGGGGGCGACGTCGGCCAGGGTGGAGAACAGGTCGGTGCCGGCGCGTGGCGTTTGCAGCAAATTCATCGACGGCGTGCCGCGGTCGGCGAATTTTTCGTAGGCGATGTTCCACGTCATGGCCGGCACCGGCTTCCACAGCAGGGACACCCGCAGCGCGCTCTGGTCCTGGGCGCTGTATTTGGGACCGCTGGTGACGAACAGGTTCGGATTGATGGGCTGGAAGGCGGCCGGGTTGCCGCCGCTGGCGATAAACGCTGCGCGCTGGCTGGTCTGCGAGGGGATCGGCAGCTGCTGGTAATCGACGTAGCCGTCGTGCTGCTCGTGCACGAAGGCCACGCGCACGGCGGCATGTTCGCCCAGCGGCAGGTTGACGGCGCCGCGCGCGCCCAGCCGGTTGTAGTTGCCGATGCCCGTTTCGATACTGCCCGAGGTCGAGCCGAGGATCGGTTTGACGGTTTGCATGTTGACGGCGCCGACGGTGGAGTTGCGGCCCCACAGGGTGCCTTGCGGGCCGCGCAGCACTTCGATGGCGTCGAGGTCGAACAGCAGCGAACTGGCCCCTTCCGGCCGCGGCGAATAGATGCCGTCGATGAACAGGGCCACTTCGGGATCGGCATATTCGGTCTTGGCGCTGTCGTTGCCGACGCCGCGCAAGGTCATGGTGATGACGCCATGGTCGCCCTGGCCGGTGGCTTGAAAGCCCGGCACCAGGTTGACGACGTCGGCAATCGTTTGTACGTGGGCGTCGTCGAGCGCGGCGGCGTTCAGGGCGGTGATCGCCACCGGGGTTTTTTGCAGCGACGTCGAGCGCTTGGTGGCGGTGACGAACACTTCGGCGATGGGGCCGTCGGCGCTGGCGACCGGCGCGGTGCTGTTGTTGCTGTTGTTACTGCTGCTGCTCTGCGCATGGGCGCCGACGCTGGCGGCGAGCAGCAAAACGGCGAGGGCGATGGGGGATATTGCAGGCGCACGGGCACCCGGGGCGGTAGGTTTCATTCTGTCTCCAATTATTGTGGGATCGCTGCGGGTCGCAATCGGATCGACACTGCGGTCGCTGCCAAATGAAACCGATTTCATAATTTTTGAAATCGGTTTCATAGTATTTTTGAAATCATCTGAAGTCAAACAAAATTGTGGGCGGTGGCGAAAATAACACGCAGAAAAGTGCGGATGGATAAGCTGTGCCCTGCAGCAGCAGGCGTTGCGCGCTGTGCGCAGCGATGGCGCTGGGGCGCCCGCTGGCTGGCGCCAGGGCCGGTCGCGGCGCCTTGCATGGACAGGCAGGGCGCATGGTTTTCAGAAACCGATTACATGCTATAGTGCGCACGCCCTGTTCGCCATGGTCGGCCCGCGGTCTTCGGTCTTTTGTGTTCCTGTATTTTTTACCGTATGCTTCACGCTTGATGAAAACAGTCACCCACGCTGCTCTTCCCCCCACCGTCCACATGGTCGCGCGCGAGGCGGGGGTGTCGGCCGCCACCGTGTCGCGCTTTTTGAATGGCACCGCCAGGGTCTCCGACGACAAGCGAAAAGCCATCGAAAGCGTCATCGAGCGGCTCAATTTCAAGCCCAACGTGCTGGCGCAAAACCTCAAGACGGGCAGTTCGCGCACCATCGGCGTTCTCACCCAGTCGCTCATCAGCGGCTATTTTACGGACGCCATGGCCGGCATCGAGGACGCCCTCAAACATACCGGTTACGCGCCGCTGATCGTCTCCGGCCACTGGCATGCCGATGAGGAGGCCGAGCGCATCGAGCTGCTGATCGCCCGCCGCGTCGACGGCCTGGTGATCCTGACCGGGCGCCTGACCGACGCCCAGATCGTCGACTTTTCGCGCCGCCTGCCGATCATGGTATTCGGCCGCCAGCTCGACGCCCCGCGCGCCTTCGGCTTTTGCCAGGACCACTACCGGGCCGCCTGCGAAGCGGTGCAATTCCTGCTGCTGCAGGGCCACCGCCACATCGCCTTCATCGCCGGCCCGGCCGATCACGATGATGCGCGCGCGCGCCTGGCCGGCTACCAGGACACGCTGCAGCGCCAGCAGATCAAGCTCGATCCGCGCCTGATCGTCGATGGCGACTTTCACGAATCGGGCGGCTTGCAGGCGGTCGAGCAGCTGCTCGAATCGGGGCAGCGCTTTACTGCCATCTTCGCCGCCAACGATCTGTCGGCCTACGGTGCCCGCCTGGGCCTGTACCGCCGTAATATCCGGGTGCCGGACGACGTCTCCATCGTCGGCTTCGACGATCTGCACAGCTCGAGCTGCACCACGCCGCCGCTGACCACCGTGCGCCAGCCGCTGTTCGAAGTGGGCCGCTGCCTGGGGCAGGGCATCCTCAATATGATCGCCCACCAGCCGTTTACGGTCGACGTGCCGGCGCTGGCGCTGGTGGTGCGCGAATCGGTGCGCCGCATCGGCTGACAAGCTGTCCCGCTAGGTTCCAAGGATGCCCGGGCATTTGCCGTTGCTCGAATCGCCACTAAGTTGCGCAATTACCAATTTGTATAAAGAGAATTGCCTGAAATGTGAAATAATAAGGCGCTAGGCGCGCCCCTTTCTGCGCGCTCGCATCGACGAGGACCATAGTGATCGAGATGTTCGCGCTGGACGAGGAAGTTGCCCGTTGGCACGCCGAATTGGCGCGTCAGCCGCTGGACGAGCGTCGTTGTGAACTGCTGCTGCAACTGAACTGGCACCTGCGCCAGCGCGATCCGCCGCAGGCGCAGGCGATTGCCGCCAGCGCTGCTGCCCTGATCGAGGCCTTGCCGGCGCCGGCGCGCGCGCTGGCGCAGGCGCGCTGCCTGCTGGTCGAGGCGGAGCGCCTATGGTTGTTCGGTCAACTCGATCGTGCGCACCAGCAGGCCGGCGCCGCCCTCGCACGCTGTGCCGAATGCGCTGGCGCCAGCGAGCACGCTGTCCAGCCTCAAGCCAGCGCCGCCCACGCCTGCCGCGCCGACGGCCACTGGCTGCTGGCCTGGATCAGTGTCGACCGCGGCGAAACCGCCGCCAGCGATGGCCATTTTGCCGCCGCTGCCGGCGCTGCCGTCGCCGCCGCCGATCCGGTGCGGCGCGATATCTGCGACGCCGCCGCTGCGCTGGCCGACGTGTTCCGCGATCTGCACGCCGCCGAGGCCCGCTGGGGCGGCCGCTTTGCCGACGCTGACGGCGGCGGCAGCCGCTCCCTGGCCGCGCGCGGCTGGATCGACGACCTGGCCGGCACCACCGCTTTCCAGGCCAGCGACTTTGGCCGCGCCATCGGCCTGATGATCGCCGCTTACGATATCGCCATGATGACCGGCCAGGTGCGGCGCGCCGTCAACCTCGCCACCAACATCGGCAACACGTTCACCAGTCTGAACGCCCACCATGCCGCCCTCGAATGGATGCAGCGCGGGCTCGATCTGGCGCGCCCCACCGGCTGGCCGCTGAGCATCGGCCTGGGGCTGATGCAGACTGCCGAAACGCTGCGCCAGCTGGGTCAGCGCGATGCCGCCCGCGCCCTGCTCGACGAGGCGCTGGCGACCATGGCGCCGCTGGCCGATTCGCGCGCCTATGCGGTGGCCCTCGAATACCTCGGCGACGTCGCCCTCGACAGCGGCGATCACGCCGGCGCGCTGGCCAATTTCAAGCGCCTCGAACAGCGCGGCGCCGCCCTCGGCCAGGCCGATTTCGAAAGCGGCGCGCTGCGCGGCCAGGCGCATGCGCTGTCGCACCTGCAGCGCCCCGTCGATGCGCTGGCACGCGCCGATGCCGCGCTGACGCTGGCGCGCGAACACAGCGACACCTCGGCCGAAATCGCCGCCCTGAAGGTGCTGGCCGATATCCACAGCCGGCACCGGCTGGCGGCGCCGGCGCCCATGCAGGCAGCCACGCCGGCCCTGCATTACCTGCTGCAGGCGCAGGCGCTGGCGGCCACCATCGACGGCTATATTGTCCCCGGCGGCACGCTCGATGCGATGGGGCGCGAGTACGCCAAGGTCGGCAATTTCGCCCGCGCCTATGAGGTGGCGCTCGAATCGGTGGCCGCGCGCGAACAGATCAACAGCCACGAGGCGACCAACCGCGCCATCGCCATGCAGGTGCAGTTCCAGACCGAGCGCGCGCACACCGAGGGCGAGCATCACCGCCAGCTGGCGGCCGCCGAAGCGCGCCGCGCCGAGGTGCAGCAGCAGATCAGCGCCACGCTCGAACACTTGTCGGCAATTGGCCAGGAAATCACTACCCACCTCGATGCCGACGCCGTGTTTCGCGCGCTCGACCGCCACGTTCACGGCCTGCTCGACGCCACGCACTTTGCCGTTTTCCTGCTCGACGCCGATGGTGCCGCCTTGCGCTGCGCCTTTGGCGTCGAGGCGGGGCGGGTGCTGCCGGCCACCCGGGTGCTGCTGTCGGACCCGAATGCGATTTCGGCGCGCTGCGTGCGCGAGCGCCGCGAAATCGTCATCGAGGCGGCCGCCGACGCCCCGGCGCCGGGCCTGATCCCCGGCACCATCAAGCCGCGCAGCGTGATGTTCGCGCCGCTGCAGGTGGGCGAGCGGGTACTCGGCGCCATGACGGTGCAATCGATGCAGGCCGCAGCCTATGGCGAGCGTGAGCGGCTGATCTTTCGCACCCTGTGTGCGTATGGCGCCATCGCCCTCGACAACGCGCGCGCCTACCGCCAGGTGGCGGCGACCCAGGCCGAACTGCTCGAGAAGAATCTGGAACTGGAAAAAGCGTACCAGGCGCTCGAAGAAGTGAGCCTGACCGACCAGTTGACAGGGCTGCGCAACCGCCGCTTTTTCCTGCAGCATGTCGACACCGATGTGCGCCTGTCGCTGCGCAGCTACGATGACGCTGGCCGCCGCGCGGCCGGTGCTGCCCGCGCTGATGCCCACGATCTGGTGTTCTTCATGGTCGATCTCGACCATTTTAAGGACGTCAACGACCGCTTCGGCCACGCCGCTGGCGACGCCGTGCTGGTGCAGATGCAGGAGCGCCTGCGCGAAGTATTCCGCGAATCGGATTACCTGGTGCGCTGGGGCGGCGAAGAATTCCTGGTGCTGGCGCGCGCCACCCGCCGCGACGAGGCCAGGGCGGTGGCCGAGCGCATCCGCCGCGCGGTGGCCGACCGGCCGTTCGTGCTGCCCGACGGCGCTGCCATCGACAAGACCTGCTCGATCGGCTTTGCCTGTTTTCCGTTCGTGCCGGCAGCGCCGCGCCTGCTGTCGTGGTCGGAAGTGGTCGAACTGGCCGACCAGGCGCTGTACCTGGCCAAGCACGGTGGCCGCAATGCCTGGGCTGCCCTGTACAGCAGCGCCAGCGGCCGCCAGCAGGGCTTGTTTGCGCACCTGATGCACGATCTGGCGGGCGCGCTCCGACACGGCGAGGTGACGCTGTTGTCGAGCAAAGACATCGCCGCTGCCGACAGCCACAGCGCCGCGACGGCGACTAAAAACGCCTGACAAAGCGACGCAACAGGAGACGGGCGCAGCACGTTGATTGCGCTGACGCGCCAGGGGCAGCGACAAGTCAAAGCGGCGCAGTCTGCACGCACCGATTACCTGGCGCAGCTGCTGGCGGCCAGACTCAGTGCTGAAGAAAAGCTGCTGCGTCAGGCACCCGGATTGCTCGACAGCTTGAGCGATGCCGAAGGACGCCGTGGTTGAGCGCCTGACAAAACTTCCATGACTGCGTGTTCGGCTTGCCGTGCCGGTGGCACTGCGTTCGCCGTCGCCCTTGTGCCGAAGGTTTTGTCAGGCGCCCGACGTCGGGTTTGGCGCCATCCAGGCGGCCAGCGCCGGCTGTTCGGCAGCGATGGCCGTCTGGTCGGCCGCCACCCGGTTCTGGCTCATCTTCCACTTGCCATCGAGCCCAGTCAACACGATCTCGATGCCGACAATGGCGCGCAGCATCTTGTCGAGGTAGTCGGCGGGGGCGTCGGCCACGGCCCATGGCTGCGCGCGCGGCGCTTCATGGTGACCGGTCAATCGTTCCAGCAGGGCCCGCAGCCAGAGCGGATCGTCGAGCGCGCGCAGCACGCCGTGGCCGTGCACCACCGCGTAGTTCCAGGTCGGTACCACCTTGCCGCTGACGGGTTTTTCCTGGTACAGCGATGGCGAAATATAGCCGTGCGGTCCCTGGAACAGCACCATCACTTCACTGCCCGCCAGTTGCCACAAGGGGTTGGCGCGGGCGACGTGCGCGCGCAGGGTGCCGAACGGCGCGCCGGCGGTGGGCGGGCGGTAGTCGAACGGCAGGTGATTGGCATCCAGGCCGGCCGCCGTGTGGGTCACCACGGCGCCCAGCGGATGCGCCTCGATCAGCGCCTGCAGCACGGGCAGCCGCGCTTCCTTGAAGTGGTTGGGAGTGTACATCGGTAAATTATAATGGCTGCGCGCCCGCACATTGCATCGAACCGCGGGCGACATGCCCACTTTTCCTTTCCGACGACGATGACGATGACCACGCGCTGCAGCTGGGCCAATATGGCCAATCCCGCCTACCTTGCCTACCACGACACCGAGTGGGGCGTGCCCTGCCACGACGAGACCACCCTGTTCGAGATGCTCAACCTGGAAGGGGCGCAGGCCGGCCTGTCTTGGGAGACCATCCTCAACAAGCGCGAGAGCTACCGCGCCGCCTTCGACCACTGGGATGCCACCGTCATCGCCGGCTACGACACCGCCAGGGTGGCGCAGTTGCTGGCCAATCCCGGCATCGTGCGCAACCGCCTGAAAGTGGCGGCGACCATCGGTAACGCCCAGGCGTATCTGCGCATGCGCGAGCAGGGTCTCAGCCTTGACGCTTATTTATGGGGCTTTGTCGACGGCGTCCCCCTCGTCAATGACTGGCCCAGCGGCGCGCGGCCGGCCAGCACGCCGCTGTCGGACAGCCTGTCGAAAGACCTCAAACAGCGCGGCTTCAAGTTCGTCGGCAGCACCATCATGTATGCATTCATGCAGGGCATCGGCATGGTCGATGACCATGACCGCTGCTGCTTCAAGCGCGCCCGATGATGGACTGGCGGCCGCACTGGCGCGGGCGTGAACGCTTCGTTGTCCTGATCGGCACCAATGGCGCGCACGAGATCGCGACGACGCTGGCGCACTGGCATGCCGACCCGGCGCGGCCGCCCCACCTGCACCTGATCGCGCTGGCCAGCGGGCCTTTGCCCGGCTTTGCCCGCATGCTGCAGGCGGCGCCAGACGATGGCGTCACCGTCGACCTGCTGCACGCGCCGCTGGCGGCTGCGCTGGCGCAGCTGCAGGCGCGCATCGATGGTGTCGCGCTGGCCGGTGACGAAGACAGCGCCAGCGTGCCGCGCGCGCTGGCGCGCCTGCTGGAGAAGGGCGCCGTGCTGCAGGCGGCGCAGCTGCAGCCGGCGCTGGCGCGGGCGCTGGCGGCCACCGGCTGGGTCAGCGAGACCGGCGCCGACACCGACGCTGACACCAGCGCCAGCGCCGCTGCGTCGCTGTGGCGCTACGCCAGCCGCAAGCCGATCGCGCCGCCGCCCGCGCCGCCGCTGCGGTGCGCCATCGTCATCGGTGCCGGCCTGGCTGGCGCTGCTGCCTGCGAGCGCCTGTGCGCGCGCGGCTGGCAGGTGACCCTGGTCGAACGCCATCCGGCGCCGGCGATGGAAGCGTCCGGCAACCTCGCTGGCATCACCATGCCGCTGCTGTCGAAAGACGACAACCAGGCCTCGCGCCTGTCGCGCGCCGCTTTTTTGTTTGCCCGCGCCTACTGGCAGCGGCTCGGTGGTCTGGGCAGCGCCATCGATGGCGCCGCCTGCGGCGTGCTGCAAGTGGCGCGCGACGCCGCCCACGCCAGCCTGCAGGCGGCCATCGCTGAGGCGCGGGCGCTGCCAGCCGATTATGCCCAATGGCTGGCAGCGCCGGCAGCGCGCGCGCGCTTTGGCGCCGTCGCCCCGCACGGCGCCTGGTGGTTCGCCGACGGCGGCTGGATCCGCCCGGCCAGTGCGATTGCCGCCATGCTGGGCGCCTGTGGCAGCGCCCTGCAGCGCCATTTTGACGTGGGCGCCGTCAGCCTGCAGCGCGAGGGCGACATCTGGATCGTGCAGGATGCGGCCGGCGCCGTCATCGCCAGCGCCGCCACCGTCATCGTCGCCAGCGGCGCCGGCGCCATCGTGCAAACGGCCGGCTTGCCGTTCGAGCGCGTGCGCGGCCAGGTGACCCACCTGGCTGCCGCCGCCGCGCCCGAACTGGGCTATGTGCTGTGCCGCGAAGCGTATCTGACGCCGGCGGCGGCCGGCCTGCGCAGCGCCGGCGCCACCTATGACAGCGATGCCGATCGCGCCTTGCGCCAATCGAGCCAGGCGCACAACCTCGACAAGATGCGCTCGATGCTGGCCGATCCCGGCCTGGCGCTGGACGCCCCGCTGGCAGGGCGGGTCGGCTTTCGCGCGGTGGCGCCGGACCGCTTGCCGATGGCCGGCGCCGTCCCCGCCGCCGCCCTGGCCGTCGGCGTCGAGCGCCTGCGCGAACTGCCACGCCAGCCGGGCCTGTACGCGCTGCTGGGCTACGCCTCGCGCGGGCTGACCTGGGCGCCGCTGGCGGCCGAGCTGCTGGCCGCCACCCTGGAGGGCGAACCGCTGCCGCTGGAAGCCGAGTTATGCGCCGCGCTCGATCCCGGCCGCTTTCTGTTGCGCGAACGCCGCGGTCGGGCCGCACGCCTGCGCTAATCAAGAGAGCGCGCGAAAAGTGGGCGTATAATTGTTTCACGGCAATATTTCGCCAGGCTTTGCAGGATCACCATGACCATCGACGACCACGCGGCGGATGCGGACGCGGACGCCGACGCCGACGCCAATGCCGGCGTGGGCGAGCTGTCGCTGTTTCTGGCGTCGACCGCGCACGACATGAAAAATTCGCTGGGGGTACTGTCGGGCACGCTGGAAACGCTGCTCGATGGCGCCGCTGCGCCGGCGCCCGCCGCCACCGTCCAGCTGGCGCACATGCTGTACCAGACGCGCCGCCTGAACGACAACCTGATGCACCTGCTGGCCCTGTACAAGCAGGTGGGCGAGCAGGCCTATCCCTTTGATTTGCAAGCGCTGCCCGTGGCCAACCTGGCCGCACAGGTGGGGTCGGGCGCGCGCGTGCTGCTGGCCGCGCGCGCGATCGCCTTCGACACCGCGCTTGACGCCGAGCTGGTCTGGCACTTCGATGAAGAGTTGATCATCGGTGTGCTCAGCCACGCCATCAATAATGCCGTGCACTACACGCGCGACCGCATCGCCTTGCGCATAGCGGTGGTCGATGGCCAGCTCGAATTGCGGGTGGAAGACAATGGTGACGGTTATCCGGCCGCCATGCTGGCGACCAGCCGGGGCGCGCCCAAGGCGATGAATTTTCGTACCAACAGCACCGGCCTCGGCCTGTATTTTTCCAGCAAGGTGGCGCAGATGCACCGGCACCGCCAGCGCTGCGGCAGCGTGCGGCTGGAAAATGGCGGCACGCTGGGCGGCGGCTGCTTCATTTTGACCCTGCCATGACGGCGCCGCCCGGCGCGCCTGCCGCTGCGGCCGCACCGGCGGCGCGGGCCACCCTCGCCGATGTCGACTGGGCCTCAAAAAACTATCTGGTGGTCGACGATTTTATTGGCATCCGCCAGTTGCTGCGCGAAAGCTTGCGCAATCTGGGCGCCAAGAATATCGACCAGGCATCGAGCGGCGGCGAAGCGATGGCTCTGCTCAGCCGCATCCGTTATGACGTCGTGCTGTGCGACTACAACCTCGGTGAAGGCAAGAACGGCCAGCAGGTGCTGGAAGAAGCGCGCGTGCATCAGCTGTTGTTGCCCAGCAGTGTATGGCTGATGGTATCGGCCGAAAAAAGCATGGAATCGGTGATCGGTGCGGCCGAGCACCAGCCCGACGCCTACCTGATCAAGCCGATCACCGAGGGCGTGCTGCTGACGCGCCTGAACCGGGTGTGGCACAAAAAACAGGTGTTTCGCATGATCGACCTGGCGTACGGCGAAAAAGATTATTTGCGCGCCGCCGCCCTGTGCGACGCCCAGATCGACGTCGACCAGGTGCACCACATCGAACTGCTGCGCATGAAGGCCCATTTGATGCTCAAGAGCGGCGAGCCGGACAAGGCGAGGGAGGCCTACGAGCGCGTGGTGGCCGAGCGCGAATACCAGTGGGCCCGCTCGGGACTGGCAAAAATCCGCATGACCAATGGTGAATACGAACAGGCACGCCAGATTTTCCAGGGCGTGATTGCGGAAAACCGCTATTACATCGATGCCTACGACCAGCTGGCCGCCACCCACCAGTTGATGGGGCAGCTCGAGGAAGCGAGCAAGGTGCTCGAGCGGGCCGCCAAGCTGTCACCCAACTCGGTGCTGCGCCAGCGCAGCCTGGGCCAGGTTTGCTTAAAACTGGGCAAGTTGCCGATGGCTGAAAAGGCGTTTCGGAAATGCATCGCCATTGGTGAATACTCGGTCATGAAAAGCGCCGACGCCTATCTGGGTCTGGCGCGCGTGTGCGGCCAAAAGAATGAAGTCAAGGAAGCGCTGGCGCTGCTGCAGGCGGTGCAGAAGGAATTCGCCGGCGACGAACTGATAGGCTTGCGCGCCAAGATCACCGAAGGCTTGGTGTACCACGAAAGCGGCGATTACCGGCGTGCCCGCAAGGCCGGCGACGAGCTCGAAGCGCTGCTCAATGCCGACCCGGCACGGCCGGCGGTGGCGGTGTGCCTCGACATGGCGACGCTGCTGCTGGCGGTGGGGGTGAAGGAAGCGCCCGTCGAGCTGCTGTGCTACGTGGCGCGCAACAACCATGACAACAGCGTGCTGCTCGACGAAGTGCAGCGTATTTTCGACAAGGCGCGCATGGGCGAGGAGGGCATCGCCCTGATCCGCGATGCCAAGAAACAGGCGACTGACCTGATGAACCAGGGCGTGCTGTTGTGGCGCAGCGGCAAGCTGCAGGAAGCGATCGAGTGGATGCGCCATGCCCGCCTCACCTTGCCGAACAATATGCGGATCCTGTTCAATGCGGCGCAGATCCAGTTATCGCATATGCAACAGTCGGGCTATGAGGCCGCTCTCGGCGCCGAAACGGCCGAGGTGTTATTGCAGATCGACCGCATTGGACCTGGGCAGCAGCGGTTTGCCCAGCTGATGGAGCAGCTGGCGCGGCTGGTGCCGGCCACCGCAGTGGCCACGCCAGTGACCACGACAGCGACCTAGTTTTGCGCCCGTGCTTGCCCGTAGCGCGATGGTGAGTGCTAAACTGCTCACCCCGCGGGAGAAACACGACCCGGATTGTCCAGGAAAGGCACACTCATGCGCGATATTGCACACGAAGTTTACGAAAAAATGAAGGTTGGTAGCACAGCCTGGATTCGGCCCGTTGCCGCCAAGGGCGATACCATCGAGAATTTTCAGATCGCCCACGAACAGGCCCGGCAACTCGCTGACGAAGGCTTGATCAATATCGCCACCGTCAAGCGCTCGGAAGATGGCTTGATCGACGCTATCCGGATTTTGAAGCTGGCCTGAGGTAGCAGCTCATGGACTAGAGAGTCACCGCTTGCTGCTTAGCCTTTGGCCGGCTTCCTGGCAGTGCGTGGCGGCACCGCTTCGCCGGCGTCGGCTGCTGCCGGCGCCGGCGTTGCTTCGGCGCCGAACGGTGTTGCCGGCACCGTGCTGGCCACGGCCTGCTTGAACTGGTCTTGCAGCATATTCCACCAGACGGTGGGGTCAGGCATGGCTGGCGCTGCCGCAGCCGGCTTGGCCGTGGCATCGGGCGCCATGGTTTTCATGGCGTCGGCAAACGATGCGCTCATGGTTTTCAGGGTTGCCAGCGTGCCGCGCTGTACTTCCAGGCCCTGTATGGTGGCGCGCAACATGGCGCCATTGACGTTGAGCCAGGACTCGACGGCTTTGAGATCGGCAATTTTCTTGTCGAGATCTTCCACCGACATGGCCGGCGCGGCCAAGCTGGGCATCGACATGCCAGGCACCCCCATGCTTCCCCACAAGTTTTTAACGAACTCGAGTGAATCGGTCATGGCGCCGGCGCCAGGGATGTTGGGAAAAGGGGTAGTCGACATGGGGGCCTCCACTAGGTGAAAGCTTAGCGTAGCAGATAACGGGGGCATGACCAAGGATGTTATATAAACGGCAAAATAAATGGCAAAGTCCGCTGCAAAGCTGACACTGCACGCGACCCTGCATGCCGCCGTCGCTCCCTGCAAACGCGCTACACTGCCGCCATGACAAACCGCATGTTCAGCGCCAGACACCGCCGCACGTTTGCGCTGGCGCTACTTACTGTTGGCCTACACGTGCTGGCCTTGCGCGCCCTGGTGCTGCAAGCGGGCAGCTTTGGCAGCGAGCGCGTCAAGCCGGTCGCGCCGCCGCTGACGGCGCGGCTGATCGCGGCGCCAGTGCTGCCGCCGGCGCCGGCGCCACCGCCGCCGCTGGTGCTGGCGCCGCCGCCGGCGCTGCCCCGCCTCGACACTGTGGCGCTGCCAGCAGCAGCGCGGCTCGACGCGGCGGCCGGCGCACCGGTGCTGGCGGCCTTGCCGGTTGAGGCGGGCGCCACCGCGCTGCTCGCTGACGTAGAATCGATCGGGATGGCGCCGACCGCGGCAATGCCAGCCATACCGGCAACGCCAGCACCGCCAGCACCGCCAGCACTACCGGCAACGCCAGCATCGCCAGCCGGCAAGGCCTACCGCGCCGCCGTGCCGCCAGCGGCCCGCATGGTGCTCGATGTGGCGCGCAAGGATGCCGATGGCACCCTGTGGCACGGCGAAGCGGTGATGGCCTGGCAACTGGCCGATGGCCGCTACCGCATGAAGCTCGAAGCGGGCATTCGCGTGCTGGTGGCGCGCGTCAACCTGGTGGTGCTCGAGAGCAGCGGGGAGATCGACGGCGGCGGTTTTGTGCCGCGCCGCATGACGGAAAAGCGCCGCGGCAGGGCGCTCACCACCACCGAATTTGGCCAGGCGGGCAGCAAGATCACCTTTTCGACCTCGCCGGCCAGCTACGATCTGGCCGCCGGCACCCAGGACAAGGCCACCATTGCCCTGCAGCTGGCGGCCATCGCCCGTGCCGACAGTGCCCAGCTCGATGGCAACATCGATATCCTGGTGGGCGAAGACCGCGACGCCAGCGTGTTCCGCTTTGTGCTGGTGGGGCAGGAAGAAATCGACACCCCGATGGGGCGACTGCGCACCTGGCACCTGGCGCGGCCGCCCCGTTTCGGCGCCTACAACGCCCGCTTCGACGTCTGGCTGGCGCCGTCCCTGGGCTGGCTGCCGGTACGCATCGACAATATCGAATCGACTGGCGCCACCACCAGCCAGACTGTCAAACAGATCGGCCCACCCGAGCAGGGTTGAATGAAAAGCATCACCAAGGAAGCATTATGAAAAGCAGTCCCGTCATCGAGTTGTCCCTACCGCGCCGTGCGGCCATCGCCCTCGCACTGTGTGCCACGCTGGCCGCGTTTGGCGTGCCGCCGGCCGCCGCCGAAGCGGTCAAGCGCGCCATCGATTTGCCGCCATCGGCCGATCTGACGTATATCATCAAAGCGCGCCAAAAAGGCTTCGCACTGAGTGGCGACGCCACCGCCAACTGGCGTTTTAGTGGCGGCAAATACAGTTTTCGCTCGGTAACGCGCGCTGCCCTGTTTGGCACCCTGATCGATAACCGCAGCGAGGGCGCGGTTGACAGTTATGGGCTGGCGCCCACCCAGTTCGTCGAAAAACGCCTGCGCCACGAGCCCTGGACCACCACCTTCGATCGCAGCAAACAGCAGATCAGCTTCACCGAGAGCGAGGTCAATTACCCCCTCAAGGGCGGCGAACAGGACCGTAACAGCGTGCTGTTCCAGCTGGCGGCGGTGGCGCGGGCGGCGCCGGAAAAATTCGTCATGGGTGCCGAATGGAAGTTTTTCGTCGCCGGCCGGCGCGATGCCGATGTCTGGACCTTTCGCGTGGTCAAGCTCGACACCGTGCAGACGGGCGTCGGCACGCTCGACACCGTCCACCTGATGCGCATGGCACCGCCCGACGCCAAGGAGCAGGCGCTCGACATCTGGCTGGCGCCATCGAAGGAGTGGTACCCGGTGCGGCTGCGGTTCACCGACAATGATGACGAGTATGTCGAACAGACCTTGCAGAGCATCACCAAAAAATAAGCCAGCTGATGCGTTCATGCGCATCAGCTGGCCACCGCCTTTCTTTTTGCCGCCTCATCTGTAGCTGATATACTGACGCCCCGCCGCCTGCCGGCTGCGGAGTAGCAACTTCAGCAATATTCAGCAAGCACACGATGACCGACACCACTGCCGCCGCGCCAGCAGCCGACATGTATTTCCCGCAGCAGCAAGCCGACAGCGGCCCTGGCAGCGACAGCGCCGACAGTCTGCAGTCGCACTTCCACGCCGATATTTCTGCCGACGAAATCGAGCAGGTATTTCACCTCAAGCGCGCCCAGCCGACCCTGTCGGCCTTCACCGCGCTGTTCCACGGCGGCGCCGACGGCGTGCTAATTCGCCTGCTGGTACTGCGCGAACTGGCCGCCGACAGCGCCGTGTCCGCCTTCAGCCGGGCCGACATCAATACCCGCCTTGCTTACCTGCTGCCGGAAAGCCTGGAAACGGTGCTGATCCGCCTGCGCAGCCACGGCTTGCTGGCCTGGGATGCACCGGGCGCCGTCTATCGCGTCACGCCGCTGGCGCGCAATGTGCTCGCCGCGCTCGACGGTTTGCTGGCAGTCGGCCAGGCCGACGACCAGGCCGACATGGGCTTTCTGCTCTCGCAGGTGGCCGGCGCCCAGGCGGTCGGCGGCGTCACCGTCGACCAGCTGCGCCATTTACTTGGCCGGCTGGTCGACCTGACCGAAGAATTTCGCGATGCGATCGCCTCCGGTTCCGAATTTCGCCTGCGTACCTCGCAGTCGAAATGGCACACCGCCTGCGACTGGGTGGAAAAGGGCTCGCTGATCCTGCGTGCCATCCTCGCCGACGAACGGGCCGACGCCGCCACCCACAAGGCAGCGCAGGCAATCGGCCGCGCCCAGAGCGCCCTGCTCAATATGCAGGGCATGTTCTCGCGCGCCTTGAACCAGATCGAGCGCCAGCGCGTGCACCTGGGCCAGTCCGGCCTGTCGACCACCGACGTCAAGCGCTGGTTGCTGGCGCACGATGATTTATCGAGCCTGGCGGTGGGCGCCATCGACCGCCCGCTGGTGCCACTGTTTGGCACCCCCGCCGAAATGATCGACGTCGCCGAAACAGAGCTGCTCAGCGAGCGCGCCGCGGCAGTCGGCCCCGGCGGCCTGCCGGCCGGCCAGGATGCGCCGCTGACGGTCAACGACGCCCCCGCCATGCAGGTCGAACTGGACGACTGGCTGGCGCGCCTGTCCGATTTTGCCAACCTGGGTAACTTCCCCAGCTTTTCTGACGCCGCGCCAAGCTCGGTGCCGGTGCAGGATTCGCTGCTGCCGGCCAGCTTTGCGATCGCCTCCTACCGCGCTTCGCTGCTGCCGCTGCTGGGCGACGCTGCCGAAGCGAGCCTGCAGGGCGCCACCGCGCAGCTGGCGCGCCTGCCCATCGAATTTGCTGCGCAAGACGCCATGGTGACCCTGAGCGACCCCCATGTGGCGGCGATGTCGGTCGCTAGCCTGACCCTCGCCAACCTCTCACTCGATCTCGAAAGCGGCCCGCTCGATGAATGACGATTCCCAAATCCTGATCGCCCGCCTGCTCACGCACCAGACCCTGCGGCGCGACGACAAGATGGTCAAGCGCGTGCTGTCGGACGAACAGTTTCGCGCCGAAGTGGACAAGCGCCTGCTCGATACGGGCCTCAAGCTGCTCGACAATGTGTATGCCGACCATGTCACGCTGGCCCTGCACCGCGCCGTCGAGCCGAAGATTTTTGGCGCCAAGGACATCTGGCAAAACAACAATTTTGGCCTGACCCGCGATGGCGTGGCGCTGTTGGTGGTGCTGTGGGCGCAGATCATCCTGCCCAAGCGCGAGCGCCAGGAAACCCACCAAAACGCCGACGACGAGCAGAACGACCTGTTCGACAAGGACCGCCCCTTGCCGCGTGCCGAAGACAGTTCGATCGGCATTTCCTACACGGCGCTGCTGGCCGATTTCGGCGAAAAGCTGGGCAAGAAAACGCGCATGGACATGAACCTGGGGACGCTGTCGAAACTGGGCTTCATCGAACGGCGCGCTGACCTGATTGTCGAAGGCCCGCTGCTCGACCTGATGATGGATACCGACGTGCTCAAGGAACGCATCATCAACGGCGCCCTGGCCGAGGTGTTTCAGCGCGCGCCGATCACGGTGACAGTGCCGCGCAAGGCAGTGGCCGACACCGACGCCGATGCCGACCTTGACCTTGACGTCGCCACCAGCCCTGCCGACGTCGACGACGTCGACGACCAACCACTCTGAGAGTCAGCATGTTCCACATTAAATCCCTCGAGCTGGTCCACTGGGACTACTGGCAGCGCATCAAGAACATCCCGCTCGACGCCAAGATCATCACCATCGCCGGCCAGAACGGCTCCGGCAAGACGACCCTGCTCGACGCCCTGCGCACCCTGTTCGGGCTCGATTGCTCGATGGGCCGCACCTACAAGCACTATGCGCGCCACTCGGGCCAGCAGACGGCATGGATCCGCTCGGTGGTCGACAACAAGGCGGTCGGCCGCCAGCTGTCGAACCGGCCGTTTCGCAGCTCCGGTTTCTTTAGCGACGACGAAGTGACGCTGTTTTGCCAGATCCAGAAAAACGGCGGCGACTGGAAGCGCCAGTACCTGATGCGACCGGGGAACGTGCAGATCGAAGACGTCACCGAGGCGAGCGACTGGCTGGGCGTGGAAAACTACCGCAAGCGGCTGGCCAATGCGGGCCTGTCGCCGGCCATGGCGAAAGTGCTGGCGCTCGAGCAGGGCGAGACCGATAAACTGTGCGAATACGCGCCGCGCCAGCTGCTCGACCTGGTGTTCCAGGTGTTTGGCGACAAGGAAGTACTCGATGCCTACGACGAAGCCAAGCGCCACCAGCGCGACACCGAAACGGAATTGAAGCGCTTCGAAACCGAGCTGGAAGCCTCGCGCACCAACCTCGAAGGCTTGCGCCTGCGGGTGGCCAATTACCACCAGTGGGAAGATTTGCACAAAGAGCGCCGCAACCTGCTCGAGGAAGTGCTGCCCAGCCTCGAATACCACGAGGCGCGCGAAAAAGCGGCCACCGTCAGCCGCCAGCTGCGCGAAGCGCGCCGGCCAATGGCGCTGGCCGACACCCAGCTGACCGACAAGAGAAATGCGGTGGCCAACCAGGCGCGCCTGCATACCGACGCGCAGGAGCAGGAAACCCTGCTCGAGCGCGAAGCGACCATGCTGGCGGGCCGGCTGGCGCACATCAACGGCAAACTCAAACCGCTCGACAGCCTGCTCGAACAAAAAGAGCGCCTGCAAAAGCTGTCGGCCGAAGCGGGTGCCGACATCGCCGAAGTATCGGCCCTGTTAGCCACCCAGGAAGCCGAACTGAATCGCCAGAAGCAGGCGCGCCTGACGCTGACGAGCCGCATCAGCGCCGACCAGGCCACCATCGCTGCGCTGCAGGGCAAGAGCGCGATGCCGGAACCGGAACCGGTGCGCGCCATGCGCCGCGCGCTGCGCGAGGCCGGCATCGGCCACGCCATGCTCTCTGATATCGTCGAAGTGCTCGATCCGAAGTGGCAGGGCGCCGTCGAAGGCGTGCTCGGTGGTTATGCCTCGGTGGTGCTGCTGGAAAAAGCCAGCGATGCCGCCAGCGCCTATCGGCTGGCCGAGCAGCAAAAATACCGCCATTTTATTGTGCCCGACTGCGTCACTGCGCCGGTGCGCAAGGACAGCAGCCTGCTGTCGGTGGTGCGCTTTTCCGCCGCCACGCCAGCCTGGCTGATCGACCAGCTGCAGCGCATCGAGCGGGTCGAATCGGTCGATGCCGGTTTTAAATCGGCCAGTGAAGAATGGATCACGCCGGACGCCTATCACCGCGAACGGCGCGGCGGCCGCTCGCTGTTCGTCGAAGCGTCGCGTTACCGCTTCGGCGACGCCGGTCGCAGCGGGCGCCTGGACGCCCTGCAGCGCGCCATTCCTGGCCTGGAAGCGCAGGAAGACACGCTGACGCTGGCGATCTCGAAACTGGCCGCCGAAGTGGGTGTATTAAAAGCCCGTATCGCCGGGGTCGACGCCGCCAAGGAACTGGCGGCGCGCCAGGAAGAGTTTGACGAAGCGGCGCTGTCCTCGGTGCCGCTGAAAGCCGAGCGGCTCGAGGTCGGCTCGCGCCTGGGTGAACTGCAAGGCTTGACCAAGGCCGCCACGGTGGCGCGCACGCGCGCCGACACCACCTGGCAAAATGCCCGCATGGCACTGGCCGAAGCGGAGGCCGGCCAGCGGCTCGGCTTTAAACGGCAGATCGAACAGCGCCATGAACATGCGGTCGTACTGGCGTCCCTGCGGCGCACCTGGCGCCACCTGCCGCAGGGCTGGCGGCGGCCGGCACGACGCGCCGCGCTGGTGTCGGAACACCAGAACAGCCACCAGGTCGACCTGCGCGTCACTTCGCTGCAACACAGCCTGGCGCGCGATGACTGGGAACTCGACGCCACCGTGATCGACCAGCACCAGCGCCTGTCGGATCAGCTGCACGGCCGCCAGAGCGAAACGGACGAGCGCCGCTACCAGAACAACCGCGCCATCGAAGCGACCGGCAATGCCCGCGCCGCCTACATGGAGCGGCTGCGCTACACCATCAAAACCTACAGCAAGAACATCAAGGAGCTGGGCGAACTGGCCGGCATCGATGTGCACGCCGACCCGGTGCGGCTGGAAAACGACGATGTCCAGCTGGCGCAGGCCGGCCTGCACGTGCGCTTCAAGTTCGATGGCAAGGACCAGATTGGCATGAATGACGGCGAAGCGTCGGGTGGCCAGCAGGTGATGAAGTCGCTGGTGCTGTTGATCGGCCTGTTGAAATCGGAAGAAGGCTCGGGCGGCTTCGTGTTCATCGATGAACCGTTTGCCCACCTCGACATCCGCAACATCCAGCTGGTCGGTGAATTCCTGAAAAACACCGAAGCGCAGTACCTGATGACGACGCCGCTGACCCACAACACCGACGTCTACGACCCCTCCGAGTTGACCCTGATCACCAGCAAAAAGAAGAAGGACACGCAGTGGGCGCAGCCGATTTTCGTGCTGCAGCGGCGCACCACGCCGCAAAAAAACGCGGCCTAAAACGCAGGGGGGACTGTCACCTGCTGGGACTGTCACCTGCGGTGACTGTCCCAGCGGTGCTACCCCCGTTGCGACCACCTTGCGCCTACTTTTCCACCGCCCCAATCGCCTTGCGCAGCCGGTACCGCCACAGCGCCAGGCCAGCGCTGAGGGTCCCAAAATACGCGCCCGTCAGCCCCACCGCCAGCATCGTCAGCAGGCTGTCGGTAAACCGCGGCGTCGGCACGTTGCTGCCCTGGTTGGCATACATCTCAAAGCCGATATACAGAATGCGCGCCGTAAACAGCATGGCAATGGCAATCCCCAGCCGCGCCGGCGGCGTAAAGTAATAGCCTTCTGCGGTCGCTTCCAGCCGCGTGTGTTGAAAAGCCCAGACGCCGTAGCCAAGACCGGCGGCGGTCCCCATTGCCAGCCAGCCCAGCATGTCCGGGCGGCGCAGCAGTTCGGAGGCCGGCACCAGCACCATGGCGGCAAATACCAGCAAGCCCGTCCAGTGGCGCGAGACGATCGAGCGCTGGCGCGCCATCGCCGTGCGCAGGCGAGAGTAGATGCGCCAGACCAGGAACGGCGTGAGCACCAGCAGGGTGAGGGTGGTGATATTCATCGGTGTCAAGCGATCGGCGTCAAGCGGCCAGGCTGGCGCGGCGGCGCCAGCGCAGGATGCCGGCGGCGTAGCTGCAGTAATAGCCGGCCAGGATGCCAAACACCAGCAGCGTCAGCGGGCTGTTGGCAAAGTCGTCGGGGCGCGCCACGTTGGCGACATAAAATTCATAACCGCGGTAGAGCAGGCGGCCGATGAACAGCAGCGACACCAGGATGCCGATATGGGCACTGGGGGTGTAATAAAAATCGCTGCCGATCCGTTCATAGACAGTGCGCTGCAAACCGATCAGGCCAAGCACCACGCCGATGGCGACGCCGCCGGCCATCGCCGCCAGCGACAGCGGGTGCGCTGCGGCCAGCACGCCCAGCACCACCAGCAACAGTGGGAACAGCAGCACGCCGACCCAGTGCCGCCAGGCTTGCGAATGCTGGCGCACCACCAGGCGCTTGATGCGCTGGTAGACGCGCCACAGCACGAAGGGGATGATGACGGCGGCGACAACGGGTTGCGGTATGACCATGTGGTGTCCTCGAAAAGGGGAATGGCGATGGGAGCAGACGATTAGAGCAGTTATTGTAAGCGAAGCCCGGCGCTGTCCGTGCAGGTGCAGTGGACCTGCGGTTGACATTCCTGCGCCGAATGGCCACCATGTTTACACCCGATCTCATACGAAAGTCCCCATGCGCAAACGCCTCCTTGCAAGCGGCTCCGCCGCTGTGCCGCTGGCCCTGACCCTGCTGGCCGTGGTGCCCGCCCATGCCCAGTACCAGCTGCCACCGGCGCCGCTGCAAGCGATCGTCGACGCCCCGCGCGCGCCCGGCCTGTCGCTGTCGCCGCGGCGTGACCTGTTGACCATGGTGGCCACGCCGGCGCTGCCGTCGATTGTCGAGGTGGCCCAGCCGGAACTGAAGCTGGCCGGCCTGCGGCTGAATCCGCGTACCTATTCCCCCAGCCGCTTCAGTTTCGGCACCGACCTCAGTTTGCTCGACATCGCCACCCAGCAGGAAAGCCGCATCAGCGGCTTGCCCAAGCCGCTGCGGCTGGCCGACAGCGCCTGGTCGCCCGACCAGCGCCATCTCGCTTTCACCCACGTCAATTTGGCCGACAAGGGCAGTGGTCCGCAAGTCGAACTGTGGGTGGTCGATATCGCCACGCGCGCCGCCCGCCGCCTCAGTGCGCAGCCGCTGTCGTACGTCAGTGGTGCTGGCTTTAGCTGGCTGCCGGACGGCAGCGGCCTGCTGGTCCAGCTCAAGCCGGCGGCGCTGGGCAAGGCGCCGCCGCTCACCGCCATCCCGTCCGGTCCCAGCACCCAGGACAGTGACCCCAGCGGCGGCGCGCGCCAGTTGCGCACCTATCCCGACCTGCTCAAGAATGAAACCGACGCCCGCCTGTTCGAGCATTACGCCAGCGTGCAGCTGGCACTGATCGACCTGGCCGGCAAAACCCGGCTGGTGGGCAAACCCGACCTGTTTATTGGCGCCCGCCTGGCGCCCGCTGGCAAGTTCATTCTGACGCAGGCGCTCAAGCGGCCGTTTTCCTTCATCGTGCCGGCGTCCGATTTTGCCCGCCGCATCGACGTGCGCGATCTGGCCGGCACGCCATTGCACCTGGTGGTCGACCGTCCGCTGGAAGAGGGTCTGCCGCCCGGTAACGACGCGGTGTCGGCCGGCGTGCGCGATGTGTCGTGGCGTGTCGACGCCCCCGCCACGCTGGTGTGGGCCGAAGCGCAGGACGGTGGCGACCCGGCCCGGCCGGCGCCTGATGGCGTGCGTGATATCGTCTACATGCAGGCAGCGCCGTTCAACGCCGCTCCCGCTGTGCTGGCGCGGCTGTCGTCGCGCTACAGCGGCGTGCAGTGGGGCCGCGGCGACCTCGCCCTGCTGACCGAAGCGTGGTACAAGACGCGCGCCATTCAAACCTGGCGCATCAACCCCGACCAGCCTGGCAGCGCGCCCGTTTCCCTGTTTGCCTACTCGGCCGAAGACCGCTACGACCATCCGGGCCAGCCCGTCACCCAGCCCGACAGCGCCGGCCTGCAGCGCCTGTTGATTGGTGCTGACAACAGCATCCTGCTCGATGGCGCCGGCGCTTCCAGCGAAGGCGACCGCCCCTTCCTCGACCGGTTTAATTTGCTCACGGGGCACAAGGAACGGCTGTTCCAGAGCGCCCCGCCATACTATGAAAACCCGATGGCGGTGCTGAGCGCCGATGGCAGCGTTCTGCTGACCACGCGCGAATCGCCCCTTGAACGGCCCAATTATTTTATCCGCGACTTGCGCAAAGGGGCCGACGCCCAGCTGACGCCACTGACCCGCTTTCCCCATCCGACCCCGCAACTGAAGGATGTGCAGAAGGAGCAGATCCGTTACCAGCGCGCCGATGGCGTCGACCTGACCGCCACCCTGATGCTGCCGCCGCACTACGACGCCAAACGCGACGGTCCGCTACCGCTGTTGATGTGGGCTTATCCGCAAGAGTTCAAGAGCGCCAGCGCGGCGAGCCAGACCACCGGCTCGCCGTACCGCTTCAATGCGGTGAGCTACTGGGGACCGGCGGCGTTTCTGGCGATGGGTTACGCGGTGCTCGACAATCCATCGATGCCGATCGTCGGCGCCGGTGACGCCGAGCCGAACGACACTTATTTGCCGCAGCTGGTGGCCAACGCTGAAGCGGCCGTCAACGAAGTGGTGCGCCGCGGCGTCGCCGACCGCCACCGCATCGCCGTCGGCGGCCACTCGTATGGCGCCTTCATGACCGGCAACCTGCTGGCGCACACGCGCCTGTTCAAGGCCGGCATCGCCCGCAGCGGCGCCTACAACCGCACCCTGACGCCGTTTGGCTTCCAGGCCGAAGAGCGGCCGTTCTGGAAAGCGCAGGCGGTGTACCAGGCGATGTCGCCGTTTAATAACGCCGACAAGATCAAGGACGCGCTGCTGATGATCCACGGTGAGCAGGACAATAACAGCGGCACCTTCCCCATCCAGAGCGAACGGATGTTCCAGGCGCTGAAGGGGCTGGGCGGCACGGCGCGGCTGGTGATGCTGCCCAATGAAAGCCACGCGTACCGGGCGCGCGAGTCGATCATGCACATGCTGTACGAGACGAATAACTGGCTTGAAAAATATGTGAAGAATGCCAGGGCGCCGTGATGCGTTGTGCCGCGTTGTGTCGCGTTGTGCCGCGTTGTGCCGTGTTTGCGGACGGCGGCCCGGCGCGCAATCATGGTAAGGTCGTCATCCAACCCGCTGGAGCACACCATGCACGCATCGACCTTGCAGTTTCACCGCGCCCCCGATCCGCTGCCGGCCGATCAGCCGACGCCGGAGCCGTTCGACCATCCCCATCCGCACCATCCACCCGTGCAGATGCCGCAAAACGATGACCCGGTACCGGACCACAATCCGCAGCTGTTACATTAGCGAGGGATAGATACGGCGCGCTAAAAACACTGGATACGGCGACGGCACCTGCGTACAATTGTCATATCAACATGCTCGCCGAGATAGCAGATGCCGCTGCCACCTGATGCCACTGCCTTGCTGTTGTCCGGTCCGCGCCTGGCGCTGCTGGTCTTCGCCGCCCTCATGCTGTTGTGTATGCCGCCCGCATGGCTGCGCGCCGGTCGCGACAGCCGGCGTTTGCGCGGCGTCGGCGTGTGGGTCAAGCCGCTCAAGTTCATGGCGGCTGTGGCGCTGTTTTCCTTCACCACGGCGCTGCTGATGCTGGCCGTGCCGGACCCTGTGGCGGCGGCAGCCCCGCTGCGCCACCTCTCCGTGCTGCTGATCGCCACCGCCACCTTCGAGGTGAGCTACATCACCGTTCAAGCCAGCCGCGCCGAAGAGTCCCACTACAACATCCGCGACCCCTTCCACCTCGCCATGAACGTGCTGATGGCGGTCGGCGCGGTCGGAATGACGGCGTCGCAGGCCTGGCTGGCGCTGGTGATCGTCGGCCAGGACCGGCACTGGATGGCGTCGGTCACCACGCTGGCGGTAGTGACCGGCTTGATGCTGACCTGGCTGCTGGCGACCGCCAGCGGTTTCATGTTGGGCGGCAAGCGGGCGCCGGCCGGCATGGGCATGCCGCTGATGGGCTGGCACCGCCGCGCCGACCTGCGGCCCGCTCATTTTCTTGGGGTCCATGTGCAGCAGTGCGTGCCCCTGTTTGGCTTGCTGGCCGCCAGCCTGCCAGCCGGTGGGATGGCGCTGTTCGTCACGCTGACGCTGGCCTATCTGCTGGCCTGGCTGCTGGCCATCTGGGCCGAGCTGAAGGCGGGTCCGCTGGCGGCGAGCCGCGCAGCCAGTTAGCAGCCAGTTAGCTGCCAGTTAGCTGCCAGTTAGCTGTCAGCGCCGCTGGCCAGCTCGAACTGTTCGTCGCGCCAGCCGCTGATCCCACCCATCATCAGCTTGACGGGCCGCCCCAGCCGCGCCAGCCGCAACGCGCCGCGCTGGGCGCCGTTGCAGTGGGGGCCGGCGCAATACACCACGAACAGGGTGTCCATTGCGTAGTTGCGCAGTTTGCTGGCAATGATTTTCCCGTGTGGCAGGCAGATGGCGCCCGGCACGTGGCCGAGAGCGTAGAGCGCGGGACTGCGCACATCGAGCAGCACGAAATCCTGCTGGCCGGTGCTGATGGCTTCGTACACATCGGCGCAGTCGGTGTCGTATGCAAAGGCGCTGCCAAAATGGCGCGCGGCGTCGCTGCTCGCTGCCGCCGCGATTGCTGAAACGGTCGATGCCATGCTGTCCTCCTCGTTCATCAAGACTGACAGTCTGAGGGCGCCACCGCCAGCGCGGCAGTGGTAAATACGACAGAAACTGGTAACATCCGGCCATGCCCCATTTCGTCGCCATCCTCGCTTATGACGGTCTGTGCACTTTTGAATTTGGCTGCGCCGTCGAGCTGTTCGCGCTGGCGCGGCCCGAACTGGAGGTGGCCTGGTATGACTACGCCGTCTGTGCACTCGAGCCGGGACTCTTGCGCGCCGCCGGCGGCGTGCAGGTGCTGGTCGAGCATGGCCTCGAAGCGTTCGCGCGTGCCGACACCATCGTCATACCCGGCTGGCGCGATATCGACGATGCCCCGGCGCCGGCGCTCATCGCGGCCCTGCGCGCCGCTGCCGCGCGTGGCGCGCGCATCTGTGCGATCTGCTCGGGCGCGTTCGTGCTGGCTCACGCGGGTTTGCTCGATGGCCGCCGCGCCAGCACCCACTGGCGCTACCTGGCGCAGCTGGCCGCCCGCTTCCCCCTGATCGCGATCGACCCGCTGGCGCTGTACGTGGACGATGGCGATGGCGATGGCGCCATCATCACCTCGGCCGGTTCGGCCGCCGGTCTGGACATGCTGCTGCACCTGGTGCGCAAGGATTTTGGCGCTGCCGTCGCCAACCGCGTGGCCCAGCGGCTGGTGCTGCCGGCGCACCGCGACGGTGCCCAGGCGCAGCTGGTGCAGCGGCCACTGGCTGACGAGACGAGTAGCCAGATCGCCGCCTTGATGGACTGGGTGCGCGAAAACCTGCGTGCGCCGCACACGGTGGCGTCGATGGCGGCGCGTGTGCACATGGGCGAACGCACCCTGCAGCGCAAGTTCAAGGCGTCCACTGGCTTGAGTCCGCAAGCCTGGCTGGTCGGCGAGCGCATCGCGCTGGCGTCGCTGTTGCTGGAAACGCGGCCGGCGCTGGCCATCGAGGCGGTGGCCGATCTGGCCGGCATGGGCTCGCCCGAATCGCTGCGCCGACATTTTAGAATCCACGGGCTGGCGGCGCCGGCGCGTTACCGGCAACAACGGCGCCAGCAGCTGGTGTCAGTGCTGCCGGCGTGATCAAGTCCGCCGCGATCTGATGGTCGGCCGGTTCGGCGATGGTGCGCGGGGTACAGCCGATCGCCTTGAAGCAGGCCGCGCTATCATCGTCGGAAGAGGGCTGGCGGCGCCGTTCCAACCAAAACAGGGCGTCGTCGCGCGTTATGGTTGCATTGCGAACCAATGCGCGCTATATTCTGATCATGTTTGATCACTGCCTCTACTTCAACACCACCGCCCTTGCGCGCCGCCTCGAGCAGGAGTGGGCCGGTGCCTTCGCCGCGTATGACCTGACGCCGCCGCAAGCGTTCCTGCTGCGCTGCGTGCTGGCCCATCCCGGCCTGCTGCAACGGCAGTTAGCCGAGCACCTGGCGATTGCCAAGTCGACCGCCACCCGCGCCCTCGACGTGCTCGCTGCCAAGGGCTACATCGAGCGCCGGCCAGGGCAGGGCGATGGCCGCGAAAAAACCATTTTTCCCACTGCCGAGGCGCTGGTCATTGGCCCGGCGCTTGACCAGGCCAGCGGCGCCGTTACCACCCGTCTGAACAAGCTGCTGGGCAAGGCGGTGTTTGCCGACAGCGTGGCCACCGTCAAAGGCGTGCGCGCCGCATTCGAGTAAATGGCCGATTTTTATCTGATAGTTGTATTGCTAACCAATGGAGTCCACATGCCTATCCTGAACCTGAAAATCAGTGCCGACAAATCGCCGGCGATGAGCCAGACGATTGCCACCATCCTGCTCGAGCTGACCACCCGCATCCTGCGCAAGGACCCGGCGCTGACCTCGATCGCCATCGATTACATCGACCCCGCCGACTGGATTGTCGGCGGCCGCTCGCTCGCCGAGCAGGGCAAGAGCAGCGTGTATTTCGATATCAAGATCACCGACGAGACCAACAGTAAAGGGGAAAAGGCCCAGTACATCGCCGAAGCGTTTGCCGCCTTCGTGCAGCTGCTCGGTAACCTGCACGAAGAGAGCTACATCTACGTGCAGGATGTCAGGGCGACCGCCTATGGTTATGGCGGGCAGACGCAGGAGCGCCGGTACCACGCAGCTTGAGGAGGCACTGATTCATTCGTCTTAATCGAAGGCCCAGGAATAG
Source organism: Massilia sp. PWRC2 (assembly GCF_049896725.1). NCBI lineage: Bacteria > Pseudomonadati > Pseudomonadota > Betaproteobacteria > Burkholderiales > Oxalobacteraceae > Massilia > Massilia sp. PWRC2. The sequence continues at coordinate 76,389 of NZ_JAFCUW010000009.1, read as the reverse complement.
AGCACGTCGAACGCCGTGTTGGTGCCGGCCTGCAGCTGCAGCGAGACGCGTGGATTGAGCTTGTAGCGCAGTTTGACCAGGCTCGTTGCAGTCGACGCGCCCTGCTCGAAACTGAGGTAGGTGCGCGAGGAGATTTTTTTGCCAACCGTGACGACGGTCGTTTCCAGTCCCTTCGCCTGCGACACGCCCAGTTCATCGACGCCCAGCGAATTGGCCAGGCGCGACTGAAAACCGCCGCTCTTGCCGCTGCCGCCCAACAGCGCGCCGGCGGCGGCCGACAGCACCCCGGTGTCGGTGCCGGAGGTGCCTTCGAGGCCGTGGCCGAGCACCAGCCAGGCCAGCTTTTCGCTGTCCGGCACGGTCGGCGTCGATACCAGTCGGGCCGCCGGCGCCAGCGCGCTGCCGCGCACTTCGACGCCCGCTTCGACGTTGGTGTCGGTGAGCTGCTCGCCCTCGGGGCGCTTGCGCACGGCGAGGATGTTCAGGCCCGGATTGTCATAGGCGCCGCTGAAGGTGATCACGCCGCGCTCGATCGCCAGCTTCTGGCCGTAGGCGGCGTAATTGCCCTCTATAACGCGGATGGTGCCATTGATGCGCGGCGCGCGGCCACCGGCCATGCGCACCCGCACGCTGCCACCGAGCTGGGCGTCGGCGCCCATGCCGCGCAGGCGGAAAGCGTCACCGAGGTCGGCTTCGAGATCGACCGACAGCGGCATCGACGGCGCCGCATCCTTGGCCACCAGGCCTTTTTTGTCGCGGCCCAGCACAACCACGTCGTCCGACAGCGTCGGCCGGCCCTGCGGCGCCAGTTCAATGAGGGCGCGGTCGGCCTTGAATTTGCCGGTCAGCTCAAACCGCTTGGCGTCGCGCACCAGCGTGCTGCTGCCGCTGACGACGACGGTGCGGTCGGGGCGCGACAGTGCTTCGAGCTTGTCGGCCACCAGATTGATATTCATGCTCGCTTCGCCGCCGGCAAAGCGCACCGCGCCATCGGCCACCACCTTGCCCTGCTGGCCATCGAAACTGAGGCGCTGCACCAGCAGCTGGTCGCCGGCCAGCTGCGCGCGCATCTGGCCGTTGCGCAGCTTGACACCCTGGTCGGCCCAGCGCACCGCCAGGTTGTCGCCGGCCACGCTGCCAGTCAGGGTGGGCGTGCCCACCGTGCCGGCGCCGGCCAGATTTAATTTCAGGGTGCCGTCCAGTTCGAGCGCGCTCTGGCCCGTCAGTGGCGCCATCCAGGCGATCGAGCCCATGTCGGCCGCCGCTTGCAGGCGCAGCGGGCTGTCGTTGCCGATGCGGCCATTGAGCAGGCCGGCGCTGGCGTCAAGCGTGGCCTTGCCCAGTTTGCTGCCATCGATGTCGAGCCGCATGCGCAGCGCGCCGTTGGCGACGTCGGCGCGGGCGTCGAGCGAACGCAGGCCCAGCACCACCGGCACTTCGCTGCCGGCCACCAGGTCGCCTTTTTCGCGGAACACGTGCAGGCCGCCATTGATGACCGGCGCCGCGCCGCTGCTGGCCGGCGCCTGCAGGTCGAGCGCCCAGTCGGCGCCCAGCGTCAGGTCGCCGGCGAGGTTGTCGCGCATGCCTTGCGAGAATTGCGTCAGGTAAGTGAGCGGCACGCCGCTGGCGCTGCCACGACTGACCCAGTGGCCGGCCGTCTTGTTCAGTGTTTGCAGCGTCACGCGACCCTGCGGCAGTTCGATGACGGCATTCGACAGCGCCAGCAGCGCCGGTTTGGCCAGCCCGCCGACGCCACTGCCAGCCGGCGCCGCCAGTTTCAATGCGGCCGGCGCCGCCAGTTTCATGGCGTAGCGGCCCTGGTTTTGCAGCTGGTCGATGACGCCGCTCCAGACGCCTTCGCGCCAGCCGCCGTGCATCGCCAGGGTGGCCTCAAAGCTGTCGGCGCGCGCTGCCAGGGCAATCGTGTGGGCGCCGCGGGTACCGCCCGTTTGCAGGCGGGCGGCGGCGATCCTGGTGTTGCCGCTGCCGCTGCCGCTGCCGCTGGCAAAATCGCTGATCGCAATGTCGCTGGTGACGGCATCGGCCGCTCCCAGGCCGGTGCCGACGCTGGCGCTGGCCTTCACGCTTTTGAGCGACACGCTGCCCATCAGGCGCAGATTGTCGCCCTGCAGCGATGCGGTGAACGACGGTGCCTGCAAGGTGCCGGCGATGCTGCCGGCGCCGCGCAAGGTGCCGCCGTAGCCGGTGCCCAGCGCGCCGAGCGCGCCGGCGTCGAGCCGCCAGTCGAGCACATCGCCGGCGGCGCCGAATGCGCCCTTGGCCGACAGCACATTGGCGCCCAGGTGCAGCTCGACATTCGCCGCTCCCACGTGGCGCTGGTCGGCCGCCACATGCGCCGTGCCCCACAGAGGCGCGTTCGACAGGGTCGAGTCGAGCAGCTTCAGGTCGAGGGTGCCGCGCAGGGCAGCAGCACCGGCGGCGCTGCCGTTGACGGCAAACTCGCCATTGATATTGCCGGGCAGCGGCGAGCCGACAGCCGCCGGGTTGAATTGACGTGCCGTGCCGCTGGCCTTGAGTTCGACGGCGCGCGCGCCGCCGGCAGTCGCTGGCCCCAGCGCGACGTCGCCGCTGGCGTGCAGATTGCCGTTGCCCTGCTGGCGATTTGCCGCCACCCAGCCGAGGCCCGTGGCGTCGACCGTAAAACTGCTGCGCGGGGCGGCAACGCTGCCGGTGATGACGCCATTCGCCTTGAGCGCGCCATACAGATCGGCGCGCACGCCCGCGAGCTGCTGGCCGTCGACGCGCCAGTTGAGGGCGTCGCCGGCGCCGCCGAACGCGCCTTTGACGTCGACGGTGTTCTGGCCCAGCGCCACACTGGCGGCCAGGCTGCTCACGCGGCTGGCGTCGGCGGTCACGCTGCCTTTGCCCGACAGCGGCTGATTGAACAGCCGGCTCGGTCGCAGCGCAAACGTGCCGCTCAGCTGCAGGGCCGGATTGAGCTGGCCGGCGGCGTGCACATCGGCGTTGAGGTCGGCCAGCGGATAGCTGCCGAAGGCGGCCGGATCGAGGTGGCTGGTGCTGGCGTCGAGTTGAAAGCTGCGCGTTCCGGCCAGGCTGGCCACGCCGCTTACTTTGACGACGCCGCGGCCGGCGCGCAGGCTGGCCTGCTCGATGGTGAGCACATTGTCGGTCAGCGCTGCGCGCGCATCGAGCTGTAACCCCTTGTCGGCCAGCGTGGCGACCAGCGTCTGCGTTTTATCGGCGGTGGCCAGCTTGATGTCGCCGGCGATGGCGCTGCTGCGCAGGCTGCCGTGCAGCCCCTTGAGGTCGAGGCGGTCGGTGTGCAGCACGAAGCGCGCCGTGCCCAGTCCCTGCTGGTCGCCGGCGCGCGCCAGCGTACCGCTGCCCGTAAACGCACCGGCAGCGCCAAAGTCGACCAGCACGGCGCCGATGTCGAGCTGCGTCAGGCTGCCCGACAGGGTGCCGCGCATGGCGCGCAGGGGCAGTCGTTGCTGGTCGAGGGTACCGGCCGCGCCGGTGTTCTCGAGTACCACCTTGCCGGCCACCGCTTCGCTGGCATCGATGGTGGCATCGACCGTCAGCGCCAGCTTGGCCGTCGGCAGGGCCGGATTGAAAAAGCCGGGGTCGATATCGCGCCCTTCGATGTGCAGGGCGCGCAGCGCGATGGCGTCGAACGGCGCCAGCGCCAGCGTGGCGCTGCCGCTGGCGGCGCCTGACTGGCCGCTGGCGACGATGCTGGTGGCGCTCAAGTCACCGCTGGCACGCAGCGCCAGTTGCGCGGCCGGCTGACCGGCCGCTACGGTGAGCTGCGTCAGGCTGGCTTTGGCGTCGAGCTTGAACGGGCGCACGGCGTTGATGCTGCCGGCCGCTTTAATCAGACCGGCGGCGCTGACGGCGCTGGCCTCGCGCAAGGTCCAGGCCTGCCTGCCGCCGTCGAGCTTGAAGCGCACGTCCGTCAGTGCGGTGCCGGCAGTCTGCTGGTAGCCGAACATCGTCACGGTGGCCAGGCGGGCGTCAGCGATCGATAAATTAAACGGCGCCGCCAGCGAGGCTGGCATGCTGGCCGGCGCGCTTTCTTTCAGTGCGCGCGTGCGCAGGCTGGCCACATACAGCTGGTTGACCGCCACCCCTTTGGAAAAATACTGCAACGGCGACCAGGCGATGTCGATATTGTCGGCGTCGATCTGCTCGCTGGCGCTTTTAAATACCAGGTGATCGATGTGCATGGCGCCGTACAGCGAGCCGGAGACGCCGCTGATGACGATCGCCCCGCCGCTCGAAGTGGCGATGCGCCGGGCCACCGTTTGCAGGGTCGCTTCGCGCCCGCCAACCCAGTAAGCGCCGGCGGCCAGTGCGGCAGAAATGGCGATGGCAATGGCCAGCCGGCGTGGCCAGCGGCGCCCGCGCGCGGGGGGCAGGGCACGCCCGGCGGGGGGGTGGGGAGGAGGTTCGCGCAGCGCCATCAGAAAGTAAATCCCAGCGAAAAATGCAGTCGCACTTGTTTGACCGCGTGGCCATAGGCGACGTCGACGTTGATCGGACCGACCGGCGAGCGCCAGCGGCCGCCCACACCGTAACCGGATTTTGGATGGAGCTCGCGCAGGCTGTCGGCGGCATTGCCGGCATCGTAGAAAAAGGCGATGCCGTACGGCGGCTTGAACCAGTACTGGTATTCGGCGCTGGCGCTGGCCAGGTAGCGACCGGGGACGATGGCGCTGCCCTGGGCGATCCCCAGTTGTTGGTAGGCGTAGCCGCGCACCGACTGGTCGCCGCCGGCGCGGAACAGGAAGGTGCTGGGCACGCCCGCTTTTTGGCGCGAAGCGACGGCGCCGGCGTCGGCGCGCAGGATCAGGGTGCCGCTGCTGCCGAGCGGTCGGTAGGTGACGATGCGGGCGGTGGCGCGCAGGAAGCGCTGGTCGGTCAGCAGCGGCAGCACGGCGCCGCCCAGCTGCGCATTGAAGGCGTAGCCGACGGTGGGCGAGAGCAGGTTGTCGAGTTTGCGGCGGGTCAGGTTGTACGTCAGCGGCACGCTCTTGCTCGAGCTGGTGGGCTGGCCATCGACGTTGCGCAATTCGTTGAGGTATTCGAGGGTGACGCTGTGTTCGAGCAGCGGCGTGCCCCAGGCGCGCTTGGCGGCCACCGTCGATACGCTGGTGCGCTCGCCCTGCAGGTCGGTGCGCTCGAAGCCGGTGCCGACACTGTCGCTGTAGCCCTGCGCCGTGGTCGGCCAGTACAGGTCACCGCGCGCACTCTGGCGCAGGGTCTCGAAAATGAGCGCGCTTTTAAAGCGCAGCCCCAGCACGGCCAGGTCGTCGTAAGTGAGCTGGGCGCGCTTGCCGGTATTGGTCGACAGACCGAGACCGGCGCTGACATTTTTTTGCTTGTTTTCGGTCACCCGCACCAGCACCGGCGTGGTCACCAGGCCGCCTGCGCGCGGGCGCGGCGGCGCTGCTGTGGCCGGGGCGTCCTGGTCATCGGTCAGCGCTTCGATTTTATCGTCGAGCATGGCGCTCATGTCGGCCGACACTTCGACGCCGCTGAAGTAACCGGTGTCCTGCAGCTTGGCCTGGAATGCCTGCAGGGTCGCTTCGCTGTACTCGGTGCCCGGCTTGATGGGGTTCAGATTGGTGATGATCACCGCAGGATAGCGTTTCAAGCCCTCGATGCGCAGTTCGCCGAGGTGCACTTCGGGACCGCTGTCGAGCACCACTTTTAACACCGCGCGCAGCTGGTCGGGATCGACCACGGCTTGCGAGTCGAGCAACTGGGCGCGCGGATAGCGCACCTGCATCACCTGGCGCAGCAGCGCGCGCTTGGCATCTTCCCAGTCGGCGGTGCGAAAGCGCGCACCGACCGGCAGTGCCCAGCGCGCGCGCAGGGCGTCGCCGTCGAACTTGATGCCAGTGTCAGCGAGCGGTTCAAACCCTTGCAGCACCAGATCGATGTCACCGACCAGCACCGGCCGGCCGGGATCGACCGTCACCCGCGCCTGCGGCACGCCAGCGCCGGCGTCCAGCCCGGCCGTCACGGTCGGCGAATAATAGCCTTCGGTGGCCACCAGGGTGCGCACCTGGTCGGGCGTGGCCTTGATCAGCCGTTGCAGCTGGTTGCGGTCCAGCCGCGGATTGCCGCGCCAGCGCACCAGGTCGAGATTATCCTGCAACAGGGTGTCGATGGGATCGGGAGCGTCGATGCGTACCGTGTAGGTGAGCGCGGTGGTGGCTGCGGTGTTGACGGCGTCGTCCGGCACCACCGTCGGCACCACCGCCGGCAGCTCCTGCGCCAGCACAGCGAGCGGCAGCGTGCACACGGCCAAACCGATCTGTGCCAAAATTCGAGGTCGTACGAAAGCCATGTTGCTCCATTCGGAAAAATGCTCAGGCATCTTACCGGAATGGCGAAAAGGATGGCGAACGCCTAAGTTTTGAGGAAACATTTAGTCATGATCAATAACAATCTTGCGAACGACGGCGCGCTGGTGCTGTTTAGCGGCGGCCAGGATTCCACCACCTGCCTGGCCTGGGCGCTCGAGCGCTTCAGTCACGTCGAAACTCTCGGCTTTGACTATGGCCAGCGCCACGCCATCGAATTGACGGTGCGCCCGGCCTTGCTGGCCGGGGTGCGCGCGCTCAACGGTGCGTGGGATGCGCGGCTGGGCGCAGACCACATGATCGACCTGGGCATCATCGGCCAGATTTCCGATACGGCGCTCACCAGCAATGTCGAAATCGCCATGCAGGAAAACGGTTTGCCCAATACCTTCGTGCCTGGCCGCAACCTGCTGTTCATGACGGTGGCGGCCACGCTCGCGTACCGGCGCGGCTTGACGGTGCTGGTCGGCGGCATGTGCGAGACCGATTTTTCCGGCTACCCCGATTGCCGCGACGACAGCATGAAGGCGCTGCAAGTGGCCCTGAACCTGGGCATGGCCACCCGCAACAGGCTGGAAACGCCGCTCATGTGGCTCGATAAAAAGCAGACCTGGGAGCTGGCCGAGCAGTGCGGCGGGGTGGCGCTGGTCGACCTGATCCGCGAACACAGCCATACCTGCTATCTGGGCGAACGGGGCCAGTTGCACGACTGGGGCTATGGCTGCGGCAGTTGCCCGGCCTGCGCGCTGCGCGCGCGTGGCTATGCGCAGTATGTGCAACAGGCGGCGAGCAAAGAGGTAATTACTAAGAGTTAGTCAGTTCGACTGTCAATTTAGTGCCGCATGGTAAAATATGTTTCCTCAAGTATTTTGCATTGCCATGCGTTTCGCCCTCCTCACCGACCTCCACGCCAACCTCGAAGCCTTGCAGGCCTGCCTGCAGCATGCGCAACAACAGGGTGCCGACCAGTATGCCTTCACCGGTGACCTGGTCGGTTATGGCGGCGATCCGGCGGCCGTCATCGATATCGTCATGGCGCACGCGGCGCGCGGCGCCATCGTCGTGCAGGGCAACCACGACCGCGCGGTCGATGTCGGTCCCGGTCCGCTCATGCATGGCGAGGCGCGTGAAGCGATCGCCTGGACCCGCCAGCAGATCGGCAGCGAACAGCGCGCCTTTCTGGCCGGCTTGCCTTTGACCGAACAGCGCGGCAACATGCTGTTCGTTCATGCGGGGGCCGCCGATCCCGCCCAATGGGAATACGTCAACACCGTCGACGACGCCGAGCGCCACTTGCGCGCCACCCGCAGCCGGCTGGTATTTTGCGGTCACATGCACACGCCGGCGCTGTACCGCCGCGCCGACGATGGCGCCATGGGCAGCCATGTGCCGCGTCCCGGTGTGAAAATCGCGCTGCTACCGCAGCATCAGCACCTGATCATCCCCGGCGCCGTCGGCCAGCCGCGCGATGGCAATCGCAGTGCCTGCTACGCAATATATGACGACGTCAGCCGCACGCTGGTGTACTACCGTATCGACTACGATCACGGCGCGGCGGCGCGGCGGGTGATTGCGTCGGGTTTACCGATCGTGTTCGCGATGCGCCTGATCGAGGGCTTGTAGGGCATCGACCTTCAGCGAGCGAGCGGCTTGCTGTTGCGCCGGCTGAGCAGCCACCAGAGCAGGGCCAGCGGCAGCAGCAGCGGCAGCAGCACCGGCATCAGCGCCGCCGCCACCACCAGCGCCACCAGCATCATGAGCGCCATCAGCAGCACGCCGACACCGGCAAACACCAGCGCCAGCACGGCGCCCACCAGCAGCACGCTCAAGCCGCCCAGCAGCAGGCCACCACCGGCACACAGCAGACCGACGATGGCGCCCAGCGGGCCGTCGAAGTGGTCACCATCGACGTCGAGATCGATGCCGTGGGCATGCGACACCATGTTCCAGGCAAGCACGGCGAACAGCAACAGGATGACGATGGGGACGATGCGTTTCATGGGATGCCTCTCAGTGGCGGGTTGGTATGTTGTTACTGTAGGCATGCGCGGCGGCGGCGCCCAGCCGATTGCGACAGGCTGCACGAATGGCGGGGCCAACCTGTCAAATCGGCCGACCAGCGTCGGCCTCGCGTGGCGGCCATCTGCATGCTTGTAAAAGCGCGCAGCTTTCCTATACTTAGTCCTCATCTACGGAGGCTGTATGCGCGAGCAATCCAATGTATTCGACGACCTGCTGCCAGAGCAGCGGTGGCAGGCCCGCTGCGGCCCGAAAAATCCGCCGTCGGCGCCACCGGCGATCCCGCCGATTATCATCAGTCCGTTTAGCTACCAGAGTCCGGCACCGGCCATCGATCCCCTGCATGCACCGCCGCGCCCGCCGGTGGCGCCGTTGCCGGGGCCGCGTCAGCGCTTGCAGGCGTGCGCGGCCAAGCCGGCCCACCAACTGCGCGCCATTTAGGTAAAATCGCGGATTGGCCGATGCCTGTTATCGGCCCCGCCCCGACCGACGAAAGCACAGCACCGCAATGATCGATGAACCACTCGAAGACCACGCCGACGACGCCCCCGTGCAGGAACCCCGCTTGTGGAAAGGCATGGGCTGGACCGCCAAGGTGATCAAGAACGACGAGGATGAAGGCTGGGCCGTGGCGATGATCAAGGACGGCGAGCCGGAACCGGCCCTGGTCGGCCCCTGGACCATGGGACGCGACAAGAAAAACCCCAAGCCGCTCGACATGTCGGCGTTCAATACGCTGGTCAAGACGGCCTCCGAAGTGCTGCGCCGCCACGAGCAGCAGTTGCATGCCCAACTGCACAAGCATGTGATTCTGTTTTCCAATGGCGAAGAATTGAAAATCACCCTCGACATCGTGCCCGATGACGAGCATCCGTATGCCTTGCTGAGCGCCTTCGATACCTCCGGCGAGCGGCTGGCGCAGGTGCGCGTGCGCGCTGATTACAAGCTGTCGCCGGCCAAGGCGACCGAGTGGGTGGAGGCAGAGTATCCGGCACCGCGCGGGGTGTGAGGGCAGTAGTGCGCTTTGTCGGAGCACACTGGGGAGAGGCACCCTGCGGCGCGCGCCGCAGGGTGCCTGTCCGATGGACGCATCAACGCACAGCATCACTGCCCGCCACATTATTTCTCCCCAGCCTACAGTACAAGCACGGAAACTGTTAATATTTCTCTACTGCATTAACTGAGGAATGCCATGGAACGCCGACTCGCCCGCCTGGAAACCGTTCAGGCGATGTTGCTCGAACTGGGGCAGATGTCGACTGCCGGCGGCGATGTTACTGAGTTCATCGGCGCGGTGCACCAGGCGCTGGGCCGCGTCATGTATGCCGCCAATTTTTATGTGGCGCTGTGCGGCGATGATGGCCAGGACACCGTGCGCTTTGTCTATTTTGTCGACGAGATCGACGCCACCCCCGATCCGCACGAAGTGGTGGCGCTGGCCTCGCCCAACGAATCGCCCACCGCCTGGGTCATTCTGAATCGCCGTGCGCTGGTGATGGCGGCCGAGGAAGATGTGCGGGCCCACCCGGAGCGGGTCGGCTGGGGCCTGGGCAGCGTCGCCGAGCACTGGATGGGTTGCCCCCTGTTCGATTCGCAACACGCGGTGCTGGGCGCGATCGTGATCCAGAGCTATTCGCCGGCGCACCGCTATAGCCTGGAAGACCAGAAGCTGTTCAATTTGCTGGCCGGTCACGTCTCGATTGCCCTGCAGGGGATGCAAAGCATGGACCGGCTGGAAAAGGCCGTGCTCGAGCGCACCGCCCTGCTCGAGCAGCGCAACCTCGCCCTGCAGGAAGCCCAGTCCGAACTGGTGCGCCAGGAAAAACTGGCATCGCTGGGCCGGCTGGTGGCCGGCGTCGCCCACGAAATCAATACGCCGCTGGGCATTTGCGTGACCGCCACCAGTCACCTGGTGCAGGAACTCAAGCTCACGCGCGAGGAAATCGCCAGCGATAGCCTGACCGCCGACAGCCTGGCGATGTTCCTCGACATCGTCGACCAGTCGCTGCGCATCATGACCACCAACACCCAGCGTGCGGCGGCGCTGGTGCGCAGTTTCAAGCAGGTGGCGGTCGACCAGTCGTCGGACGATATCCGCAGTTTTAACTTGAACACGTATATCCACGAAGTGCTGCTGTCGCTGCAGCCCAAGCTCAAGGGACGGCCGGTCAAGGTGGCCGTTCAGTGCGAGCCGGACATTGTGATGGAAAGCTTTCCCGGCGCCGTGTCGCAGATCGTCACCAACATGCTGATGAACTCGCTGGTGCACGGCTACACCCACGAGCAGGCCGGTACCATCGTCATCAGCGCCGCGCTCGATGGCGACCACGTGGTGTTCAGTTACAGCGACGATGGCGCCGGCATGGACGCCGATACCCTGTCAAAACTGTTCGATCCGTTTTTTACCACCCGACGCGGCAGCGGCGGCAGCGGCCTGGGCGCGCATATCCTGTTCAACCTGGTCACGGGACCGCTGGGCGGCTCGATCCGCGCCACCAGCACGCCGGGCGCCGGCTTGCACTACGCCTTGCGCATTCCGCGCAACCGGCGGCCGATACGAACCGGCGCTCGGTAAACGCGGCGGGGGCCGGCAGTTGCTGCCGGCCCCCGTGGGTTGTACTGGCTGGACCTCAGTCCGGCCAGCGCCGGTTGATGTCGAGCGCCTTGTCGATGTTTTCGATCAGCAGTTTGACATAGTAGGGATCGAGGTGATGACCGGCCACTTCGCGTAAATGGTCGGTAACCTGGCTGATCGGCCACGCCGCCTTGTAACAGCGGCTGTGCGAGAGCGCATCGAAAACATCGGCCACCGCCACGATACGGGCGTAGCGGTGGATGTGTTCCCCCTTTAAACCTTGCGGATAGCCGCTGCCGTCGTATTTTTCGTGGTGCTGGTGCGCGATCACCGCCGCCGCCTTTAAAATCGGGCGGGTCGAGCCATCGAGGATCGACAGGCCGACGGTGGGGTGCTGCTTCATGATTTCCCATTCTTCGGGCGTGAGCTTGCCGGGCTTGAGCAGCACCGCATCGGGGGTGGCGATCTTGCCGATGTCGTGCATGGGGGCGGCATGCATCAGCACCGCCGTTTCATCTTCCGGCAGGCCGGACGCTTGCGCCAGCAAATGGCACACCTGGGCCATGCGGCGCACGTGGTTGCCCGCTTCGTGCGAGCGCGATTCGACGACGTCACCGAGCCGCAAGATCAGTTCGGCCTGGGTATCGGTGATTTCCTGGTTGAGCAGGATATTGTCGAAGGCAATCGCCACGCCCGAGCAAAACACGTGCAGCAACTGGGTATCGATTTCGGAAATTTCCTCGACGCCTTTGAGCACCAGCAGCGAGGCCTTGCCGCTGGCATTCGGGAAATAGCCGACATAGGTGTTGCCGTGCAGGCGAGAGATGCGGTTGCTGCGGGCGTCGTCGAGCTGGGCCACCAGTTCGGGTGTGATGACGTCGCTGTCAAGCTCACCGATCTGCGCCAGCACTTCGTACTGCGCTTCGCCGGCAATGACGCTGGCACCCGACAACCGCAGCAGCATGCTTTGCTCGAGGCGCAACAGGGCCACCACTTGCTGCAGCAAGCCGCTGGCAAAATCTTTCAGGTTGCGCTGCTGGAAAATGTGGGCAGACGCCGCGATCACCCGTTCGAGGCCTTCGCGGTAGCTGGTCTGGGCGCGGCGCGCTTCTTCCACCTTCATGATGTCGCGGTAAGCGCGCAGGGCAGCGAAGGTGGTGGTAAACAGTTTGGTGCGGTCGAGCTCGGTTTTTTCCTTGTAGTCGTTGATGTCGTAATCGACGATCACGCGCTCTTCAGGGGCCTGGCCGGGCTGGCCGGTGCGCAGCACGATGCGGGTGAACTGGTTGTCCAGTTCCTTTCTCATCCAGCGTGCCACTTCCAGGCCGCTGTCTTCGCGTTCCATGACGACGTCGAGAAACACCAGCGCGATGTCGCTCTCGCGTTCCAGGATCTGCTTGGCTTCGGCGCCGCTGTAGGCGTGCAGGAAGGTCAGGGCGCGCTCGTCGAGGCGGAAGCGCGACAGCGTCAGCTTGGTGATGTCGTGAATATCCGGCTCATCATCGACCAGCAGTATTTTCCACGGAGCGGGTTTGGGCACGGTGGAACTCAAAAAAGACATAAACAATTCCGATACATTTCGTGAATCGTGGGCAAATTATTGCCTAATGGAAGCTACAAAATGATTGTAGTACTAGAAATGCTCATTAACAACAAACCATGCCATTAAAAGTGACTTGACTGCAACATGTGTTAGCGACATCTACTCACACGCGCGCGGCCTGACGGTGACCGGCGAATCGGCGTATATTTGGCGTTCAGAATGCGATTTCGCTGTCATCACAGCAAGAAGGGGAGCAGCATGAAACATCGACCATACGCGGTCTGCAGCGCGCTTGCGGTTCTGCTAAGCATGGGCGCCGTATGTATGCCGGCCATGGCGGCAGTGACGGTGACGTTTGTGCAGCCCGAGCGTTTCCGTGACTTGCCATTTTCGCCAATCGAGCGCGCGCAGGTGCTCAAAGAGCTGGGCGAACACATGGTCCAGCTCAACAAATTACTGCCGCCCGGCCAGGACCTGGCCATCGAGGTCATCGATCTCGACATGGCCGGCCGCATCGTGCCAAATTTTCGTGCCGGCCAGGACTTGCGGGTGATGCGCGGCGGCGCCGACTGGCCGCACATGCAGTTGCGCTACCGGCTGTCGGTCAATGGCCAGCAGATGGCGGCGGGCGAAGAACAGCTGCGCGACATGGCTTACCTCGAGCGCATCAACCGCTATTCGGACGGCGACAGCTTGCGCTACGAAAAGCGCATGGTTGACGACTGGTTTCAAAACAAATTCGCGCCCGGCCACAAAGGCTAGACCCTGACGGACGAGGGCCCGGCGCGCGCCACCAGCGGGCCTCAGCGGGCCGGCGCTTCCGGCCGTTTTTCAGGGCCGTGGCCGTCGGCCGCCATCTCGCGCAGCGTGTAATCGGCGGGCACGACGAACAGGCTGGCGGCCGGCTCATCGCGCTTGAGGGCGGTCAGCCGGTAGGTGTGTTCGCCTGAGCGGGGATCGCTGTGCTTGCTCAGCACGGTGATCTGCAATTCCGTTGCAAACCACGATTCGTCGCTGACGACGATGGCGTTGCGGTTACCCAGTTCGCCAGCGGGAATTTCGTAGCTGCGCAGCTTGCCTTCGGCGCGCACGCCATCGATGTCGCGCACGCCCAGCTCGCGGCTGACCGCGTTGCGCGACCATTTGATGTCACTGAAGGCGCCGGCCAGCGGCCCGAGCAGCAGCTCGCGGGGGCGCCCGGCGCGCATGCTGATGGTCTCGGCCTCGATGCGCAGCGCTGCGTTGCCGTCGGCCGTCACCCGTACCGCTTCGTCGCTGTCGGCGCGGCGGATGACAATGTCATTGCGCGGCGGCGGCAATTTGCCGTCCTTGCGCAACTGTTCCATGCGTGCGCGCGCGGCCTCGCCCAAGCGCATGGGTGGTGCCAGGCGGGTGGCCACCTTGGTGCGCGGATTGAGAAAATAACTGGCACCGGCGACGGGGTCGTGGATGGTGATCGCACGCAATTCGCCCTTGTCGTCGCGCATTTCCTGGCGCGTGCGGCCGGCGCTGTCGCGGTAGCTGATGGAGCTGTGCTTGTTGACGATCTGGTTGCCGTCGGCGAGGTTGTGCTGGCGCTCGCTGATCACCTCGGCGCTATACGGCAAATGTTTGACCATGGCGCCGCCACGGTGGGCGGCGGCCATGGCCAGCGGGGCGTCACCAAAGGCGCGCTCGGCCTGGGGCGCGGCGTCGGCGGCGCTTGCAACCGCGCTTGCAAAAACCAGACAGCCCAGCAGGGCGCGGGAAGGGAAAGTCGGCATGGTCATCAAATCCTCATAAAAAAGTACGGTGTGTCGGATACCGCGAAACGGCAAGTAGTTATTCGGGGGCCAGCCGCAAGGCCAGCGGGCTGCCATCAGCGCCGACCAGCATTTCTGCCTCAACCATGTCGCCGGCGTTGTCGGGGCTGACGGCCACGCCCAGTGCACTGAGCGAGGCACGCGGCACGCGGGTGGTCAGCAGGGTGGGAGCGGGATCGTCTTCGATCCGTTCGAGTGTATCGAGGGCGATGAAGGCGCTGCCACTGTCGTCGCCGGCGTCGTTCAGGGCCGCGTCAGGCGCCGATGGCGGACGCAACATGACTACCAGCAGCAGCGCCAGCGCCAGTACGCCGCTGGCGCCGCAGCCGAGCAGGGCCCAGCCGCTGGCGCCGAGCCGCTGCCACCAGCGCAGCAAGCGCCGCGGCTGCCCCGGCGCGTGCTGGCGGGCAAATGCCGCTTGCAAGTGGCGCTGCACGGCGGGCGGCGTGTCGTGGTCGGCCAGTTGCGCGCGCAGGCGGTCGAACAGCGGATCGCGTGGCGGCACTGGCGTTGGCGCTGGCGCTGGCATTGCGCCGGGCGGCACGCAGGGGGGAGGCGGCAGGAGGGGCATGGTGGGGTCTCGGTTCAGGCCGTGCTCAGCGGTGCGCGCCACGCTTGCAGGCGGCGCGCCAGCGCGGCGCGGCCGCGCGACAGGCGCGAGCGCACGGTGCCGATATCGAGTTGGCAGATGGCGGCAATGTCCAGGTAGGAGCGCTCGTGCAGTTCGTAGAGGATCAGGACGTCGCGGTAATGCGGTGGCAGGCTGGACAGGGCGCGCCGGACCTGCTCGGCCTGTTCGTCGAGCAGCAGCCGCTGCAGCGGCGTGGGCGCGGTGCAGATGGTGTCGTCAATGTCGTCGTCGAATTCGGCGCTGTCCGGCAAGCTGGCGAAGGGCGCCGGTCCGTTGCCGCGCTGGTGTTTGAGCAGCAGATTGCGGCCGACGCCGAACAGGAAATTGGCCAGACTGCCGCGCAGCGGATCAAATTGCAGGGCGCCCGTCAGTAAACCGATAAACGTTTCCTGCACCACGTCGGCGGCCGTGCCCGGCGCGCCGCTGCGCATCAGGCAGAAGCGGAACAGCGGGCCCTGGTGGCGCCGGTAGAGGGCATCGAAGGCGGCACTGTCGCCGGCCTGCATGCGGCGCAGCAGTTCGCTGTCGGTGCCGCTGGCGGCGTGGGGGGCGGGGGAGGTCGGCATCGGCATGATCTTTGCACGTATTGCCGTTATTGCCGCAAAAAGTTCCGACTATTTTGCGGCGCTGCGTCGATGGACTCAGTCGAGCCAGTTGACCCGGGTAAATTTGGCGCGAAACTCGGGCGGCATGTCGACCACCTGGCTGAGCTTGTAGTTATAGAACACGAAGCCGGATTTGGCCATCGCCACCAGGGTCTGGTCGCGCGGGCGGGTGATGCGGAAGGTAATGTCGCCGCCATATTTATTAAAATCCATCACCCCCACTTCGAACAGCAGCTGGTCGCGCGCATGCGCTTCGGCGCGGTAGGTGGTGGCCAGGTCGGTGACGATGATGCCGCTGCCGTCGCGCGCCGTTTCTGGCACGCCGAATTCGAACAGGAAACGCGCGCGCGCTTCCGAGATCATGGAAATCATCGAATCGTTGCCGAGGTGGTTGGCGCCGTTGATGTCGGTGACCCGCACCGTCAGGGCGGTGCTGTAATAAAACTGGTCTTCGGGGAAGGCGAGGCGGAGTCTGGTCATGCGGTATTTTAGCCGACGCCGTTCCTCGCGCTCAGTGCGCAGTGAGCATCGCTTCGAACTGCGGCGCCGGCATGGCGTGGCCGAACAGGAAGCCCTGCGCAAAGTCGCAGCCAGCCTCGCGCAGCAGCTCGGCCTGCTGCTCCGTTTCGACCCCTTCGGCCACCACCCGCAAGCCCAGTTTATGGGCCATGACGATGATCGCTTCGCACAGGGCGACATTGGCGGCGTCGAATTCGAGGTTGTAGACGAAGGACTTGTCGATCTTTAAAAAATCGAGGGCGAAGCGGCGCAGATACGATAGCGATGAATAGCCGGTGCCGAAGTCATCGAGCGAAATCTTGATGCCCGCCTGCTGGAAGGCCAGCAATTGCTTGAGCACTTCGCTGTCCGAGGTCAGCAGCAGGCCCTCGGTGATTTCCAGCCCCAGTTCCGGCATCGATGCCGTCTCACTGAGCCAGCGGCGGCAGTTCTGGCCGTCGCCCTCGTAAAACTGCACGGGCGAGACGTTGACGTTGATGGTCAGCCCCGGATCGAACTGGCGCCAGCGGCGCGCCTGTACCAGCGCGTGCTGAAAGACCCAGTCGCCGATGGTGGTAATGAGTCCGGTGTGCTCGGCGATGGGAATGAATTCGAGCGGGCTGATTTCGCCCCGTTCCGGGTGAATCCAGCGCAGCAGCGCTTCGGCCTTGCGGATGCGACCACTATTAAGATCGACGATGGGCTGGTAAAACACTTCGAGCTGTTGCTCGTCGAGCGCGCGGCGCAGCTCGTTGCTGATCGTCATGCGGTTTTGCGCATCGTCCTGCATGCTGCTTGTAAAATAGGCGAAGCGGTTGCGCCCCCGTTCTTTCGAGCGGTACATGGCCTGGTCGGCATTGCGCAGCAGTTCGCCGACGGTGGTGGCGTCGCGCGGAAAAATGGTGATGCCGATGCTGGCCGAGATATACGTGAGCTCGTCGCCAACCATGAAGGGGCGGGACAGGTCGTCGCACAGGTTTTGCGCCAGGTCGGTCACCGAGTCGAGATCGTGCAGTTCGGCCAGGGTGATGGTAAATTCATCGCCGCCCAGCCGCGCCACGGTGTCGCTGCCGCGCACGTGGCGTTGCAGGCGCCGGTCGACCGCCTTGAGCAGCGCGTCGCCCGTTTCGTGGCCACGGGTGTCGTTGATTTCCTTAAAGTGGTCCAGATCGATGAACAGCAGGGCCAGCGGCAAGCCGCTGCGCAGGGCGCGCTTGATATCAATTTCCAGGCGGTCATGGAAGACGTGGCGGTTGGCCAGGCCCGTCAAGGTGTCGATATTGACTTCGTGCAGCGCCTTTTCGACCACCTTGCGCTTGTGCACTTCGCGGCGCAGCGCGTGCGCTTGTTGTTGCAGCATGGCGATGCTGCGTTGCAGGGTGTCGCGCCCGCCATCGAGGTTGACGCTTGCGGCCGGATTGACGCCATCGTGCATGGCGCACAGTTGCTCGAACAGGGCGCCGTCATCGGCCGCCGGAAACACATCGAGCGGATACAGGCAGCGCAGCGTGAAGGGGGTGACTGCCATTTGCGCCAGAAACAGCCGTTCCAGCATCACCGCAGGGTCGGTCAGCGTCGGACCCGTTGGCGTCTGTCCGGTGCGCATCAGCGCGCCCGCTTCGCCCACCACCACCATATCGCCACCGGCCTTGGCCGCTGCATCGGCCAGCAGCACGCCCACGCTGCGCTCGAAGCGCTGGCGGTCGGGCAGGCCATCGATCATGAACAGGGGCAGCACCCGTTCGGTATCGAGTGCGTGGTAGTGGCCCGAGGTGGCCAATGCCTGGGCGTCGAGCAAGCCGTGGCGACTGAGTACCGCCTCGACAGCGCGCAAGTGCGCTGCCGAGGCCACGGCGACCGCAGTGGCGCCGCTGGCGAGCGCGGGGCCGATGACCGCGACCATGGTCGTGACCAGCGATTGCCCGTCTTCGTAAAACTGCACAGTGTGGCTTGGCATACCCAGAGTAGAACAAAAAAGGGCAAATCACGCTCGCTGAAATTGAACACGGCGCCCATGCAGCGCGGGCGTCAGTTGGTGTACAAGCGTGCTAGTTTAGCCCCGATTGGCGTGCAAGAATGCGGCACGCGGCGCTTAATTTTTTGCTGAGATCTGGTAGACAACAGCGGCCCGCCTGGTCTTGATCACCCGCCCCTGTGCATCGAGCACCACCACGTATTCGCCGTAAGCGCCCGCTTGTGCTGCAGCCGGCGGCAGCAGGTAGCGCCACACTTCGACGCCGCTGGTGAAGCGGATCGAGGTGGTGGGGCCGAGCCGGGCCAGCAGGTCGGCGCGGCTGCTGCCCGGCTGCACCTGCGCAGCCTGTTCGTCGGTCACCACGGTGCCGGGTGGCGCCGCCGGGGTGGTGGCGCAGGCGACCAGCAAGCCGCTCACCAGCAGTGCGGCGAGCGCCAGCCGGGTCATGTGCAGCAGGGCGTTCATGGGGCGCTCCCATCGATAAAGTCGAATTCGACCAGGGTGTCGTCGGGCCAGCGCGCATCCCAGATGGGCGCATAGTAACTGCGCTCGAGCAGCACCTGGCAATCGCAAAAGGGCAGCGTTTCGGCGCTCTGGTCACCGGCGGCGTACAGCAACTTAAAAGGCAGCGCCATGCTGCGCGCACCGTCGCGCATGGTGACACCATAGATGGGCTGCTCGGCGAAAAACAGGTAATTGCCGTCAGGGCTGGAACACACCTGGTCGGTGTCAGTGAGCAGGTTCGACAGCCAGCCGAACACCGGCGCGCTGTTGGAGATCAGGCCGGCATCCATCCCCACCTTGCATTCGAGGCGCAGGTCGCCCAGCCGCCGTACATGGTCGGGCAAGCCGGGCGTGCGCACCGAGACGCGCCAGGTCATGCTGTTGGTCTTGCGGTTGGCCAGCACGGCGGCGTCTTCGCGCAGGGCGGCGTCGACCCGCGGCAGCACAAAACTATTGTCCTCGGCCACCGGCACCGGCACCGTGACGGTGTCGCCGGCAATGCGCAGGCTGATGCCGCTCATCTTTGCCGTCGACAGGCGCGGCAGCAGGCGAAAGCGCAGAGTCGCTTGCGGTGCCAGCGCGTGTTCGCGCTCGAAGCGGTCCATGCCCTTGATCATGCGGCGGTAAGACTTGTCGACCGGATCGCGGGTGCTTGACACGCTGACGCTTTGGATGGGGCCGCTCGCTGTTGTTGGTGGGGGTGGTGGTGGTGGTGCAGGCTGCGACTGCGGCTGCACGCTCTGAGCGCTGGCGGCGCCGGCAGCCGCTGCGAGCAGCACGGCAAGGCAATAAGATAATGTTGACATGCCCCGATGGTACGCCGATCGGCCGTCGATCGCCGCACCCCTGAATTACCGGCTTACCAGTGGCGCACCCGGCCCGTGTCCAGATGGACAAACTGCGAGTCGGCGTAATAGCCGACGCCACCGCCGCCAGCGTGCAGGGCGGCCTTGCGCAGCTTGCTCAGCGGCGAACCGGGCATGCGCACATCGATGGCGCGGCCGTCAAGGTGCAGGCTGTGGCGGGCGACGCCATCGGTGGTGTCGGCCAGCAGCTGATTGGTTTCCGGCGAACGGTAGCCCGAAATAATGTGCAGCACGCTGCCGGCCTTGACGTCGGTGCTGATCTGGTCGAGCAGCAGCAACAGCGTGGGATCGATGGGGGCCACCTTGTTGTTGCGATGGTCGCGCAGCAATTTGTTGATGTCGCTGATGGCGTCCGGCACGAAGCGGCCATCGGCCCAGTAGGTGCTGCGGATCGATTCGCCCGTGTGGGTGTTGTACATACGCAGGGTGCGCTCGCGCACGGCTGGCGCGGTGGCGGCCAGGCCCAGCGCAGGGGCGCCCAGTACCGTGGCGAACACGGCGGAACGTTTGAAAAAATCGCGACGGTGTGTCATGGAAAACCTCCTCGCAGCTGTTACCAGCCACTCAGTGTAGCGGCGTTTGCCTTTTCACGCAGAAGTTGCATGAGTGCAAACGGCACCATGCGGCTGTAGGGTCGCCGGCCATCGCCCGCGTTCGCGACAGCGGCCGCGGCCGGCACGATTTTTTCTGCGGGCATAAAATGGGCGATCTTCTATCCCACCGTGAGTTCCCATGATTCCCTTGTCCGTGCTTGATCTGGCACCCATCGCCGAAGGCAACGACGCGGCGCAGGCTTTACATAACAGCCGCGACCTCGCGCGCCATGCCGAGCGCCTCAACTTCCAGCGTTTCTGGCTGGCCGAACACCATGGCATGCCAGGCATCGCCAGTGCTGCTACTGCGGTGATGATCGGCTATGTGGCCGCCGGCACCAGCCGCATCCGCGTCGGCGCCGGCGGTATCATGTTGCCCAATCACGCGCCGCTGGTGATTGCCGAGCAGTTCGGCACCCTGGCCTCGCTGTATCCGGGCCGCATCGATCTGGGCCTGGGCCGCGCGCCCGGCTCCGATCAGTTGACGGCGCGCGCGCTGCGACGCAACCTGGCGGCCGATGCCGACGAGTTCCCGCAAGACGTGCTCGAGCTGCAGGATTATCTGTCGGCGGCGCCGCAGCAGCGCGTGCGCGCGGTGCCCGGCACGGGGCTGCAAGTACCGCTGTGGATACTGGGGTCGTCGACCTACGGCGCGCAGCTCGCTGCCCACCTGGGGCTGCCATATGCCTTTGCCTCGCACTTTGCACCCCAGCAAATGATGCAGGCAATCGACATCTACCGCAGCAACTTCAAGCCATCGGCCCAGCTCGACAAGCCGTATGTGATGCTGGGATTTAATGTGTTCGCCGCCGACACCGACGCTGGCGCGCACCTGCTGGCAAGCTCGATGCAACAAGCCTTTGTCAACCTGCGCACGGGCCGGCCCGGCAAATTGCAGCCGCCCGAGGCCGGCTATCTGGAGCGGCTGCCGGACGATGCGCGGACGATGCTCGAGTCGGTGCTGTCCTGCTCGGCCATCGGTTCGCCCATCACCGTCAAGCGCGCCATGGATGCGTTTATCGCCCGCACCGGTGCCGACGAATTGATGGTGACATCGCAAATCTTCGATCACCAGGCGCGCCTGCATTCCTACGCCATTACCGCGCAGGTGCACGGCATGCTGTAGGTCAGCCGGGTTTCTTGCGGCGCCCTTTTTCATAGGCTTGAAACGCTTCGATGTGTTCGAGGCGGCGCAGCAGCTTGGAGTGGGGGTCGATGGTGTAGGTGCTGCCGGCCGGCAATGTAAAGGTGCCGCTGCCATCGGCCATCGTCAGCGTCTCGATGCGCTCGCCGACGCGCACCTCGACCGGCATCGGGAACGGCGTGTTTTTTTCGGTCTTCCAGTGCAGGGTGATGGTCGTGCCGCGAGTGCCATCTTTGCTGGTGAGCAGTTCCGGCAAGTCCTTCTGGTACATATAGACATCAAAAAACCAGTTCAGGTCGCGCCCGCTGGCCTGGTTGACCAGCTTGATGAACTCGGTGGTACTGCCGTAGCGCGGCCGCAGCGCGCCAGGCACTGGGGTGGCGGTGCCATACACTTCTTCGCGTACGGCCTGGAAGAAGGCGCGGTCGCCCACCAGCGCGCGCAGGGAGTGCATGACGAGCGCGCCCTTGACATAGATATCCTGGCCAGGGCCGCCGCGCTTCTGGTCATACACTTCTTCTTCCGTGCGCGGCGTGCCCGACACCAGCGGCGCCTTGTTGTCGATGCCAGCGCGCATGCGCATCAGGGCGGCGTAATATTCCTGGTCGCCGCGCAGGTATTGCATGTACAGGGGCTGCATGTAGCTGCCCAGGCCTTCATGGATCCACATGTCGTCCCAGTTGGCATTGGTCACCTGGTTGCCGAAATATTCGTGGGCGAATTCGTGCTGCAGCAAGTCGTCGTAGCCGTACATGGTCTTGGCGTACTCGTTGCCGTAGGCATTGATGGTCTGGTGTTCCATGCCCTTGTGGGGTGTTTCGACCACCCCCATTTTTTCGTCGCCGAACGGGTAGGGGCCGATCGTCGATTCAAAGAAATCGAGCACCAGCGGGAATTCCTTGAGCAGCTCGCGCGCCTTCGCTTCGCTGCTGGGCAGATACCAGAAGCGCAGCGGGATGGTGTTGCCGTAGCGACTGCGGTAGTCTTCCGACAGCAGTTGATACGGCCCGACGTTGATGGAAATGCCGTAGGTGCTGGGGTTTTTGGCACGCCAGTGATAGGTGCGCCAGCCGTTCGCTTCGTCCATCCCCATGGCGACACCGGCGCCGGCCGCCACCAGCGGTGCGGGCACGCTGATGTGCTGGTCGACCTGCAAGGCCTTGCCCTGCGGATGGTCGATGCAGGGCCAAAACAGATCGCACCCCTCGCCCTGGACGGCGCTGGCCACCCACGGCTGGCCATCCGCCGTTTTCGACCACACAAAACCGCCATCCCACGGCGCCTTCTTTGCCACATGGGGGGCGCCGTGATACTGCACGCGGACGCTGACGCGGCCGCCGGCTGCCAGCGCGGTCGGCAGGGTAATCGTCAGGCGGCCATCGGGATTGCTCCAGGCGCTGGCCGGCAGCGCCTGGCCATCGATGGCGATGGCGTCGATCGGCAACTGGCTGTCGAGGTCGAGTACCACGCGCGCCAGGCTGGCAGTGGCAAGGAAGGTCAGGGTGGCGTCGCCGCGGATGGTTTTGCTGGCCGGCTCGATGCGCAGGCCGAGGTCGGCGCGCTCGAACACCACCGCCAGTTGTTCCGGGGCGCGTTCGGCGCCGGAGGCTTCGGTGCGGGCGGTCAGCGGGATCTGGGTGGTGGCGCAGGCGGTGAGGGCGAGGCAGGCGGCGAGGATCAGCGGTGATTTCATCGGTGGTGAGTGAGGAAAGAGGAGGGCAGGTGGTACTGTTCAGTTAGGCATGCATGGGACAGGCACCCTGCGGTGCCGGTCCCCCCGTTGGGTTTAGTTCGCCGACAGGCAGGTCTTCATGAACGCCTTGCGCTCGTCGCCTTTTTTGCCGCTGGCGTCGGCGTTACAGGACTTCATTTTTTGCTGCGGCGTCGCGGCAACCGCCATCGGCTTGTCGGACAGGCAGGCTTTCATGAAGCTCTTGCGGTCGTCGCCCTTTTTACCGGTGGCGTCGGCGTTGCAGGTTTTCATCTTGTCCTGCTGCGCGGTGACCGGCTTGTCCAGCGAGACTTTTTCAGATTTGGCGGACAGGCAGGTTTTCATGAAGGCCTTGCGTTCGTCGCCTTTTTTGCCGGCTGCATCGGCGTTGCAGGTGGTCATCTTGTTTTGCTGGGCCGTCTTGGTAGACGCTTCGGCAGGTGCGGCAGGTGCGGCCAGCGCGCTGGCAGACAGTGCAACAGCGATACAGGCAATAAGCATTCGTTTCATATGGGTTCCCCGATTTTGATGGGCAAAATGCCGAAAGGCATGATGCAACCAAAGTCGTAAAATCTCAAGGAGAATACGTTGACCCGCCACGGGTCGCACCGCTTGTATTTTTTGCCACGCCTGTTACCCTGAACTTTTCATCATTGCAGATCAGGAGGCAGTCATGTCTTACGTCGATGGTTTCGTCGTCCCCGTTCCCCGCGCCAAGCTCGATGCCTATCGCGCGCTGTCACTGCAGGCTGGCGCCATCTGGCGCGAACTGGGCGCGCTGCGCTTTCGCGAATGCGTCGCCGACGATGTCAAGTCGGGCCAGTGGACCTCATTTCCGCAGAGCGTCAAGCTGGAAGAGGACGAGGTGGTGGTGTTCTCGTGGATTGAATACGATTCGCGCGCCGAGCGCGACCGCATTAACCAGTTGGTGATGGCAGACCCGCGCCTCGAAGTGCTGTTGCGCCCGGAGAGCATGCCCTTCGATGGCAAGCGCATGATTTACGGCGGCTTCGAGTCGATGGTCGACCTGTAGGCCGCCAACTCCCCTGGGGCGGTCAGGCCACCTGCAGCGCCGGCGCCACCGCCGGCGCTGCCGCGTGGATGCCCCCGCCGGCCTGCACCAGCAGCAGCTGCGCGATCTGGTCCGGGTGCAGGGGGCGGTCGAACAGATAGCCCTGGGCGACGTCGCAGTGCATCGCCATCAGGTCGGCACACTGCGCCGCCGTCTCGACTGCCTCGGCCACCACCTTTAAATTGAGGCCGTGGGCCATTTGCACGATCGAGCGGGCCAGCGCATACGAGCGCTCGCGCCCGGCCTGGTCGCGCCCCGCCGCCTCGCCCAGGCGGGTGACAAACGACCGGTCCATTTTGAGGATGTCGGCGGGCAGCTCGGCCAGATAGCCCAGGCTCGAATAGCCGGTGCCGAAGTCGTCGATCGAAATTTTGACCCCTGCCTGGCGCAGCATGGCCAGGCCCGGCAGCAGCGCGGCGAAATCATCGATCAGGATGCCTTCGGTGATTTCCAGATCCAGGCAGCGCGCATCGATGCCGGTGTCGGCGATGATCTGCAGGATCCGTTCGACCAGCTGCGGGTGGCGCAGCTGGCGTGCCGACACATTGACCGCCATCGTCAGCGGCGCCAGGCCGGCATCGACCCAGGCGCGGTGTTGCAGGCAGGCGGTGCGCATCACCCATTCGCCGATCGGCACGATCAGGCCAGTCTCCTCGGCCAGCGAAATAAACCGCGACGGCTCGATCCGCCCCAGCAGCGGATGCGACCAGCGCACCAGCGCCTCGACGCCGATCATGCGTTCGCTTTGCAGGTCGATCTGCGGCTGGTATTCGAGGAACAGCTCGCCATTTTGCAGGGCCGAGCGCAGCTGGTTTTTCAAGGTAAACCGTTCGTTCGGCGGCATCACCGTTTCGCTTGGATAAAGCTGGGTCTTGTTTTCGCCCCAGGTCTTGGCAGTCTTCATGGCGCTGTCGGCGCGCTTGATCAGTATATCGATGTCGCTGGCGCCGGGGAAGGCGGCAATGCCGATCGACAGGCTGACAAACACTTCGCGTTCATCGATCTGCAGTGCGCTGCCAAACTGCGCCAGGATTTTGTCGGCCACCCGCAGGGCATCGTCTTCGCGCACCAGGTTTTCCAGCACCACCGCCAGCTCGTCGCCGGCCCAGCGCACGATGGTGTCGGCGTCGTGCAGGCAGGCGCGCACGCGGCGCGCCGTTTGCACCAGCACGGCGTCGCCGGCGGCAAAACCGAGCGCCTCATTGACCTCGCGGAATTTGTTGACGTTCAGCAGCATCAGGGCGCCACCGCGGCCGGCGCGTGGCATGTGCGCCAGCGCCGCCGCCAGCCGTTCGCGCAGCACGGCGCGCTTCGGTAAACCGGTCAGCTCGTCGCGCTGGGCGCTGGCAGCGCGCGGGCGCACGATCGCCATACTCGAAGGCAGGTGGCGCACATCGAGCGGCGGCGACGATGGTACCGCCGCCGCCTGGCCATGAAACACCACGCGGTTGCGGCCGCGCGCCTTGGCCACGTACAGCGCCTCGTCGGCGCGGGCGATGGTCTGGGCAATGCTCTCGCCCAGGTGAAACTGCGCCACGCCGATCGACACCGTCATCGTCAGCAGCGGGTCGACCTGCTCGAAGCGCAGCGCTTCGACGGCAGCGCGGATCCGTTCGATCAGCGCGTTGGCGGCGTCGATCGAGGTCTCTGGCAGCATCAGCAGGAACTCTTCACCGCCGTAGCGGCCGAAGCTGTCGGTGTCGCGCACCTGGGTCTGGACGGCGCTGGCGAAGGCGCGCAACACATCGTCGCCGGCCGAGTGGCCGTAGGTGTCGTTGATGCGCTTGAAAAAATCGATATCGAGCAGGCACAGGCAAAAGGGCCGGGCCGCCCGCGCGCTGCGGGCGCGCTCGGTTTCGATCAGCGCCAGCAGGTGACGGCGGTTGTGGGCGCCGGTCAGCTCGTCGCGGATGGCCAGCTCGCTGATGAAATTGAGGGCCCGTTCGAGCTTGATGAAGCCCTGCGTGCGGGTCATTTCAAACAGCAGCACGAAGCTGACCACGATGACGATCAGGCCGGCGTGCGAGATCAGGTACAACGCGCGCATGTCGGCCAGCGCCACCAGCGGCAGCACCACACCCATGCGCGGCAGCACGAACAGCAGCGCCAGGGCGGCGCAGCTGGCGCCGCTCCAGAACACCGCGCTGCGCATGCCGGCGATTAGCATGGCGACGATGGGCGGCACGATCAGCCAGGGCGCGGTCGGCGCCACGACGCCGCCCAGGTGCGCGCTGAGCCACGTAAAAATGCCATAGCAGGCGCAGATGAACACTTCGCACGACAGGCGCATGCTGCCGCTCCAGCGCATCACGAAGGGGGCCGCCAGCATCGGCACGATGGCCAGCAGGATCATGTGGGCGCCGCTGGTAAATCCCAGCGATGCATAGAGGGCGGCAAACAGCGGCCCGGTCAGCGCCGCCATGACAACCGCATTGATGATGTTTTGCGCGCGGCTTTGCAGCGCCGGCGTCTGCTGCAGCCGCGCCGGAATGAACCAGTGGATGCCCGCCATGTAGCGGCGCATCAGGCGCGATCCCATTGTTGTCATGTCAATTCCATCAAGTCAGGCCGCGCGCCGCGCGCCACCCGTTATCTATTACTTAATAGTAACATGACAATGGATTGAGGAAACTTGCTGGTAGTACATTTTTCATACATTTGTATCGTTGCAGTAACAACACGCCTGTGCTAGCGGTTCACGGCGCCCAATTTGACCCGCTGGGCAGGGCGCTGCGTCACGCTTTTCTGGCCTGCCAGGTAATTACGCAGCGCTATAATGATCAACCCGATGTGAAACGGTTCATCATGACTCTCAAGTATGGCACAGGCGAGATGCCCGCCCACTCTGCCGCCGCTGCTGGTGACGCCCTTGCGCCTGCCCCTGCTGCCACCAGCGCCAGCTCCAGCGATTACCGCACCGGCACCGCCGCCCGCCTGGCTGGCTTGCCGGTCGAAACCCTGCGCGTGTGGGAGCGCCGTTATGGCATTTCCGATACCGCCCGTTCGGCGCGCGGGCAGCGGCTGTACTCCGACCAGCAGGTGCGCCGGCTGGCGCTGATCAAGCAACTGGTCGACAAGGGACACGCGGTGGGGGTGCTGGCCAAGCTGTCCGAGGAGCAGTTGCATGCCTTGCTGCCGGCGCCGGCCGGCGGCGCGGCCGAGCACGCGGGGGCGCCGCCGTTGCCGGTCAGGGTTGCGCTGGTAGGCGACGCCCTGGTGCGCCGGCTGGCCGCCGGCGGGCGCGAGCTGTTCGCCCTCGACATCGTCGCCGCCTGCGCCGGCCTGGAGCAGGCTGGCAGCCTGGCGGCGGCCGGTGCCGAAGTGCTGCTCATCGAGCTGGCCGAATTGAGCAACGCTGCACTGGCGCCGATCGCCGCGCTGCGCGCGCAGCTGGGCGCTGCCGCCGTGGTGCTGTACCGGTTTGCCGCCAGCGGCACCCTGGCGCGGCTGCGCGCCGATGGCTGCATCGTCGCCCAGGCGCCGGCCGATCTGGCGCAGCTGGTGCTGTTGTGCGAATCGGCGCGGCCGGCGGCCGGCGGGCAGCTCGCTGACGTCGCCGCCGCTGCCGTGCCGGCATCGGCGCCCCGATTCGACGACACCAGCCTGGCGGCGCTGAGCGCCATCACCAGCGCGGTGGCGTGCGAATGCCCGCGCCACCTGGCCGAGCTGCTGCTGATGCTGGCCAGCTTCGAGCGCTACAGCGGCGAATGCGCCAACCGCAGCCCGGCCGACGCCGCGCTGCACCGCGACCTGCAGCAAAGCGCCGGCCACGCCCGCCTGCTGCTCGAAGATGCGCTCGAGCGGCTGGCGCGCGCCGAGGGTCTGGCCTTGCCGGTGCGGGGCGCCTGATGAACGGCGCCCCTGCGCTGCGGCTCAATCCCGCCAAGCTGTTGCGCAGCAAGTGGACTGCCTGCGTCCCCGTCAACAAGGAAAAGCATTTTATGGTGGTGGCGCTGATCGAGCCGCAGCCGGGCGCGCCGATCGTTTGCGTCACCATGGAAGCGCTGCACTCGGGCCGCCAGTTCGCGCTGGCCTGGCAGGCGCTGCGCGAGAGCGCCGTCTGGCGTCAGGGCTGGGTGTGACGACGCTTGACCACGCGGCGGCGCAGCAGCCGGCTGGCACGCTGCGCCTTGTGCTGGGCGACCAGCTCAATGCCTGTCACTCATGGTTCAACACTGCCGATGCGGACGTGCTGCTGGTGTTCATGGAGGTGCGCCAGGAAACCGACTACGTGCTGCACCACGCGCAAAAGCTGATCGCCATCTTTGCCGCCATGCGCGCACTGGCCGCCAGCCTGCGCCAGGCCGGACACCGGGTGGCATACTTCACCATCGACGCCGCCGACAACTGCCATTCGCTCACCGCCAACCTCGACCTGCTG
This sequence comes from Massilia sp. PWRC2, assembly GCF_049896725.1. Classification (NCBI taxonomy): domain Bacteria; kingdom Pseudomonadati; phylum Pseudomonadota; class Betaproteobacteria; order Burkholderiales; family Oxalobacteraceae; genus Massilia; species Massilia sp. PWRC2. The sequence goes on along the minus strand of NZ_JAFCUW010000009.1, from coordinate 48,117 downwards.
CGCGCGCGCTGCGGCGCCCGCGTGATCGAATACCAGGAGCCCGACGAATGGCGCGTCGACGCCCAGCTGGCCGCCTGGTGCGCCAGCCTGCCGGCCCCGGTGGTCGGACGGATGGTCAGCAGCGAGCATTTTTATACGGGCCGCCTGGATGCCGCCCGCCTGTTCGAAGGCCGTGCCAAATGGCTGATGGAGCATTTTTACCGGCACATGCGCAGCACCCACCAGGTGCTGCTCGACGACGCCGGCAAGCCGCAGGGCGGCCAGTGGAATTTTGATGCCGACAACCGCCAGAAGTGGCCAGGCCTGCCGGCGGCGCCGCGCGATATCCGCCCGCTGCACGACCATACGGCGCTGTGGGCGAGCATTCAAGGGGCGGGCGTTGCCAGTTTTGGCGAGCCGCAGGCCGACCACTTCAGGTGGCCGCGCGAGCGCGCCGAAGCGCTGACCCAGCTGGCCGCCTTCATCGACGAGGCGCTGCCCCATTTCGGCCAGTTCCAGGACGCCATGAGCAGCCGCGCGTGGCGGCTGTTTCACTCGCTGCTGTCGTTTGCGCTGAACGTCAAGATGCTCTCGCCGCACGAAGTGGTCACGCGGGTGGAAGCGGCCTGGCGTGCCGGCAGCGTGCCGCTGGCTGCCGCCGAAGGGTTTATCCGGCAGATTCTCGGCTGGCGCGAATACGTGCGCGGCGTGTACTGGGCCAAGATGCCCCATTATGCCGAGCACAATGTGTTCGAGCACCGGCGCGAACTGCCGCGCTGGTTCTGGGATGGCAATACCCGCATGCGCTGCATGGCGCACGCCATCGGCCAGTCGCTCGAGCACGCGCATGCCCATCATATTCACCGGCTGATGGTGATCGGCAATTTTGCGCTGCTGGCGGGGCTGGCGCCGAACGCCGTCCACCAGTGGTATCTGGGGGTGTACATCGACGCCTTCGAATGGGTCGAGCTGCCCAACACGCTGGGCATGAGCCAGTACGCCGACAACGGCATGCTGGCGACCAAACCGTATGTATCGGGGGCGGCGTATATCGACCGCATGAGCGACTATTGCAAGGGCTGCCACTACGACAAGAAGGACCGCAACGGCGAGCGCGCCTGTCCCTTCAATGCCCTGTACTGGGATTTTTTTGCCCGCAATGAAGCGCGCCTGGGCAGCAACCCCCGCATCGGCATGGTCTATCCGCAGCTGCGCAAGATGGCGCCGGAAGCGCGGGTGGCACTGGCGGCCAAGGCCGACAGCCTGCGCGCCCAGCTCGACGATTTATAGAGCGCGCTTGCTGATGATAGCAGCAGCAGCAGCAGCCGGCTGGCGGCGGCAGCGCTCGGAACAGAATTTGACGTTGTCCCAGTCGCGCTCCCATTTTTTGCGCCAGGCGAACGGCAAGCCGCAGCTGGCGCACAGTTTGCTGGGCAAGTCCGCTTTTTTACGCATCTTCATCGCTTGCCGTCCTCTTTCGGGGTGGCGAACACCTGGGTCCAGTACAGGGTGCCGTTTTCGCTGGCGCGGTTGACCGCGTAGGCCGCCCCCATCTGGGTGTACTGCGGGTTCATCAAGTTGGCGCAGTGACCAGGGCTATCGATCCAGCCCGCCACCGCCGCCTGCGGCGTGCCCAGGCCCGAGGCGATGTTTTCACCGACCCGCGACCAGCGGTAGCCGAGCCGGCCGATGCGTTCAGCGGCGTCGCTGCCATCGCGCTCGTGGTGGTCAAAATACACCTGCTCGGCCATGTCGCGGCTGTGGCCGAGCGCCGCCTGGCCCAGCACCTCGTTCCAGGTCAGGGGCGGCGCTGCCTTGAAGGCGCGCGCGCCGCACTGGCGCGGCCGCGCGCGCGCCGCATTGACGGCGGCGAGGATGGTGTGGCCGGCGTCGGGCCAGTCGGCCAGCAGCGGCGTCTGGTAGGGCGCGGCCAGCAGCACCACCCAGTCGTCACCATCTTGCAGCACGCCGATATCGGCGAAGCGGCTGCTGGTGAGCAGGGCGCAGTAGGGCCGCTCGATGGCAGCGAGCGCCGCGCCGGCGTCGAGCGGTCCCCTGACCGACACCGCACCCGCGTACTCGGCGCGGTAGCCGGCGCGCTGCATGGCGTTTTCGAGTAGCAGGCCGCGCTCGAGGCGCACCTCGAAGAGCCGCTGCTGCAGCTGCAGCGGCGCCGCCGGCGCGCCGCGCTGGCCACCGCAGGCGGGCGGATTGGCGCGCAGATCGTTGATCAGGTAAGCCAGGTCGGCGGCGTCGCCGGCGTGGGCCAGCTGGGCAGCGATCAGCAGGGTTGCGGCAATCAGGGCCGTAGAAAACAGGGAATCAGGCACGGGAGAATTCGGTGGGGTGAGCAGGCGGGAACTGGTGATCAGATTGTAGCGCGCGTGAGCCGCCCGGCGCGGCGCCGCATGTAACAAGATGAAAAAAAGCCGTCGCAAGGACGGCATCGCTCAGCAGATCACGCCAGCAGCAGGCGACAGGCCCGGCCTGTCGTGGCCCGGCCTGTCGTGGCCCGGCCATTCGCGGCCCGGCCATTCGTGGCCCGGCCATTCGTGGCCCGGCCTGTCCCACGTCACCGGTTACTGCGGCAGGCGCGGCTTGAGGCGATCCGCATCGGCCACCGGAAACGGCGCACCCGGCATCGTCGACTGCCCGCGCGTCTGGTTCTGCGCCTGGCATTGGTGGGTGCACAGCGTCGCTGGCGGCGCCACTTCGGTGGCGTCTTCGCCTTTCGTATATACCCTGAGGCGGGCAAAAGGTTCAATTCGGTGAAGCGCGCGATCGTCGCATGAGCAAAAAAATTTGCCGCCAAATAAATCAACGCAAAAAAAGAACGCAAAAAAAGGGCGCAAAACAACAGGCGAAAAAAAGCCACCCTGCAGGACAGGGTGGCCTTGTCACCAGCGTGACAGCTGATATTACATTTTTGGCATCAGCACGGTGTCGATGACGTGGATCACGCCATTGTCGGCAGCGATGTCGGTCTTGCTGACAGTGGCTTTGTCAATCATCACTTTGCCGCCGCTGGCCTTGACGGTCAGCGAATCGCCTTCAACGGTCTTGACCTTGCCTGGCTTGACGTCGGCGGCCATTACTTTACCGGATACCACGTGATAGGTCAGCACCTTGGTCAGCGCGGCTTTGTCTTTCAACAGAGCGTCGAGCTTGGCTTTTGGGATCTTGGCAAAGGCGGCGTCGGTTGGTGCGAACACGGTGAACGGACCGGGGCCCTTGAGGGTGTCGACCAGGCCGGCCGCTTCGATGGCAGCGGTCAGGGTGTTGAAGGTGCCGGCACCCTTGGCGGTGTCGACGATGTCGGCGGCACGGGCGCTGGTGGCGCCGAGGGCGAGGGTCATGGCTGCTGCGACGAATAATTTTTTCATGGGTAGGGCTCCTGGTGGTGTTGTGCCGAAGCGCTAACAACGCGACGGATGTGCCGGTCAAGCGACCCGGGTTGTTTTAATCATACTCTTGCTTCAACGAACCTGGGTTGAACCGGTGTGCAATCAAGTTATAGTGTAAATTGGCGTTTGTCCAAGAGTGTACGTCGATATGCTCGACTTAAAGCGGTTCAATAACGGGTCATTGCAATGCTAAATAATCACGATCAATCGAATACCGGCGCCGCCGCCAGCCATTGCGGCTACCGCAGCGGGGTGGCGGCGCGGTTGGCCGGTCTCAGCGCCGCCACCTTGCGCGTATGGGAGCGGCGGTACCAGCTCACCGACAGTTCGCGCTCGGCCAACGGCCAGCGCCTGTACACCCAGCAGCAGGTCAGGCGGCTGGGCCTGTTGAAGCAGCTGGTCGACCAGGGCCACCCGATCGGCACGCTGGCGGCGCTGGCGCCGGAGCGCCTGCAGGCGATGGCGGCCGGTGGCGCGGTGGCGACGTCGGTGGGCAGTACGGCCACGCCGGTCACCGAAGTGGCCGCCATCGGCGCCGGCCTGGTGCGGCGCCTGGAAGCGGCGATCGAGCAGGGCTTGCCGCTGATCCTGCACCGCGCCGACAGCGGGCCGGCGGTCGGCGCGGCAGCGCGCGTGCTGCTGGTCGAAATGGCCGAACCGGATGGCGCCGAAGTGACCCGGCTGATGGCGGCGCGCGAAAAAAGCGGCGCCAGCGCGGTGGTGGTGCTGTACCGCTTTTGTTCAAGCGCCACCGTGCGCACGCTGCGCGGCGCCGGCTTCATGGTGGCGCGTTTTCCCGCCGAGATGGGCGAATTACCCCTGCTGTGCCGCGCCGCCTTGCACCGGCACCAGGCGCCGGCGCCGGCGAATCGGGCACCGGCGCGCTTCGATGCGCTGACCCTGGCCGCCATCAGCGCCGACGGCAGCGCCGGCACCGACCCGCGCCGCGACAGTGCGCGCGCGCTGGCTGACATGCTGCTGCAGGTGGGCAGCTTTGAACGCTACAGCGCCACCTGCGCCGACGCCGATCTGTCCGCCGCCCGCCTCGACGCCGTGCTGCACCGCGAGCTCGAAGACGTCGCCGGCCGCGCCCGCGCGCTGCTCGAACAGGCCATGGGCCGTCTGCTGCGGGCGGGCGAGTAGGGCGGACAAGGCAAGCAGCGCGGCCGATTGGCAGCGCTGGCCTTACAATCAGGCTCTCCTGCTACCGAAAGTGCCGCCATGTCCGTGCCATTCTGCGCTCCCCTGTCGTTGTCCGTGCTGGCGTTGTCCATCCTGGCCAGCGCCGCCCAGGCGCAGAGCGTGGTGCGCATCGGCAGCGCGGCGCCGGTGTCGGGCCCCGGCGCCCACCAGGGCAAGGACACCGAGAACGGCGCCCGCCTGGCCATCGAAGACCTCAATGCACGGGGCGTTCTCATCGACGGTAAAAAAGTGCGCTGGGAGCTGCTGGCCGAGGACGACGCCAGTGACCCCAAGCAGGGCACGGCGGTGGCGCAAAAGCTGGTCGATGCCGGTGTCGTCGCCGTCGTCGGTCACCTCAACTCGGGTACCACGGTGCCGGCCTCAAAAATTTATTACAGCGCCGGCATCGGCCAGATCTCGCCGGCTGCCACCACGCCCCTGTACACCCACCAGGGTTTTAATACAGCGTTCCGGGTGGTCGCCAACGACGATCTGGTGGGCCGCACGCTGGCACGCTACGCCGTTACCACCCTGCACGCCAAAAAAATCGCCGTCATCGATGACCGCACCGCCTTCGGCCAGGGCCTGGCCGACCAGTTCGTCAAAGCGATCAGGGCGGCCGGCGGCGCCACCATCAGCAGCCGCCAGTTCACCACCGACAAGGCGACCGATTTCAATGCCATCCTCACGCAAATCCGCGCCACTAAACCCGATGTGATTTTTTATGGCGGCATGGATGCGGTGGCTGGCCCCATGCTCAAGCAGATGAAGTCCCTCGGCATCGCTGCCAAATTTGTCTCCGGCGACGGCGTCTGCTCGGAAAAGCTGCCGCTGCTGGCGGGCGACGCCCTGGTCGACGACCTGGTCACCTGCGTGGTGGCCGGTGGCGTCAGCGGCGCCCAGGAGACCGCGTACACCGCCTTCACCGAGCGCTATCGCCAGCGCTTTGACTTGCCAGTGCAGACCTATGCACCGTATGCCTACGACGCCGTGATGGCCTTTGCGGCCGCCATGCAGGCGGCCAAATCGGCCGAGCCGGCGCGCTACCTGCCGGCGTTGCGGGCGCTTCGCTACCAGGGCGTGACCGGCGCCATCGCCTTTGACGCCAACGGCGACCTCGATCACGCCGCGCTCACCCTGTACACCTACCGCCTCGGCAAAAAGACCAAGCTGCAGGTAGTGCGTTAGTTCGCCGGAACTGGCTTAGCGGTTGGCCACCGCAAAACCGATGCTGGCGGCTGCGCTCGAGAGCACGGTGCCCCAGGCGATGTCGATCAGCGTCAGCGGCAGCGGCCAGCCGCGCAGGGTGGCCAGGTTACTCAAGTCATAGGTCGCATAGGCCACCAGTCCGAGCAGCGCGCCCAGCGCTGCCGCATAGCGCCAGTCGCCCTCGCGCAGGGCCGGCATGATGGCAAACACCACCAGTCCCACCGTATAAATCAGGTAGAACAGTGCCGCCGGCGCCAGCTTTGGCTGCGCCAGCATCATCTCGCCCAGGTACGATTTATAGGTCGATCCCATCAGCACGCCCAGCCACAGGGCATCGATGGCGAGAAATGCAATCAGGGTACTGGCGTAGGCGATCAGCAGGCGGGACATGGCAGCTTTCGAGGGTCGAAGAAAGAGCTTACATGATGATGGCGGCGCCACCCGGTGTCGGTTGAACCACGCACACAGCGACCGCATGCGCACGTACTCGGCCAAGCATTTGTACGGTTTATACGGATGTCAAAAATACGACAGCACTGCGCTTCTTAGCAAGATTTGACAAACATCGGCGCCGCGCTGGCACCACAATCGGCCATCGACCAGAGAGACGCACAAGCGTCCGCCGAATCAAGACTGGAATGCACAACACATCGAACCGGATCCGGCGCGCGCTTGACGCCAGCGCCGACCACCACACAGTTTTGGGGGAAGTAATGAACGAGATGAAGGCACGGCAGCAACACAGGCGCACCGCGATTGCCACCGCAGTGATGATGATGGCCGCATTGACGGCGCAGGCGCAGGCCCAGGCCCAGGCCGGGGGCAGCGACGGCGCCGTCGCCACCGTGGTGGTCACCGGTGTGCGCGCCGCTCTCGAACAGTCGCTGCGCCAAAAGCGCAGTGCCGACGCCGTGGTCGACGTCGTCACCGCCGAAGACATCGGCAAAATGCCCGACAAGAACGTCGCCGATGCCATTTCGCGCCTGCCGGGCGTGAACACGCAGTCGTCCGCCGGTGGCGAAGGCGGCTTCGGTGAGAACGACCGCGTCAGCCTGCGCGGCACCAGTCCCAGCCTGCAGCAAACCCTGTTCAACGGCCATGCCATCAGCACCGGTGACTGGTTCATTCTCAATCAGGTCGGTGGCAACGTCGGCCGCTCGAGCAGCTTTTCGCTGCTGCCATCGGAACTGGTCAGTTCTGTCGTGGTGCAAAAAAGCCCCACCGCCGATCTGGTCGAAGGGGGTGTTTCCGGCGCCATCAACGTCATCACCCGCCGTCCTCTCGACCTGCGCCAGGCGCTGACGGTGGAAGGCGCGGTACAAGCCAATTACAACGACCTGTCGAACAAGACCGAGCCGCAATTTTCCGCCCTGGTGGCGTGGAAGAATCCGGCCAATACCTTCGGCGTGCTGCTGCAGGGTTTCTCCGAGAAGCAGGCGGTACGCCGCGATGGCCAGGAAATCCTTGGCTACGCGCCCATCTCGCCGACCAGCGCGGCGGCGCTGGCCAACCCGGCGCTGGCCGGCGTGGCAGTGCCCACCTTTATCGGCGCGAGCCTGTTCGAGCAGACCAAGAAACGCAGCGGCGGCGCCTTCGATATCGACTTGCGGCCGTCGCGCGATCTGGCGCTGGACGTCAACGGCTTTTATTCGCAGCTGAAAGCGCCCCACCAGAACACCAACTGGCTGGCCGCACCGGCCAATTCGATCAACAGCGCCAACCAGCTGCCGTCCAACCCGGTGGTGCGCAATACCACCCTGGTGGCGGCCGGCTTTGCCGTCAACAGCGGTGAGGTCGATAACATCTACCGGCCCGACGCCGGCGGCGAATCGTGGTACCTCGATGTCAACGGCAAGGCGCGCGTGAACAGCGATCTGTCCTTTACCGGCAAGCTGGGCAAAACCCACGGCGTCGGCTACGACCGCAGCGATGTCTACTACCAGAACAACGTCAACGGCGGCATGAACTACGCCCTCAACGGCCTGTCGCCGGCCGCCGTCAGCTACCCCGGTGGTAACACCACCTCGCCCGGCTCGACCGCCTGGGCCGGCGGCGGCGAAGCGCAATCGGTCGACCAGGAAAAGTACGCGCAAATCGATGGCGAATGGCGCCTGCATGACAGCATGATCGAGGCGCTGCGCTTCGGCACCCGCTTCACCGACCACCAGCGCACTGCCGAGCATCCACTTGAAACCCGGCCCGGCGCGCTGGGCTTTTCCAACCCGGGTCCGGCCTGGAATGGCCAGCTCTATCCCTCCGATTTTGCCAACAACCTCGGTGGCAACCTGGCCTCGAATTACTTTAAATATGACGGCGCGGCGCTCGCTGCGTGGGGCGCGGTGCCCGGCAACCGCCTGCTCGATTACACGGTGCGCCACAACTGGACCGATGAATTCCAGGTCAAGGAAAAAACCGCGGCACTCTACCTGATGGCCGATTTTGGCGGTGAACGCTGGCACGGCAACCTGGGCCTGCGCGCCATCGACACGCGCCAGAGCACCATCGTCAACCTCGCTGGCGGACCGGCGCCAATCACCGGCTCGGCCTTCGGCGCCTACACCCCCACCACCTTCGAGCGCAGCTACCGCGACTATCTGCCCAGCGCCAACCTGAAGTGGGATGCGCGGCCGGACCTGGTGCTGCGCACGGCGCTGGCGAAAACCATGGCGCGCCCCGACTACAGCGCGCTGGGCGGCTCGGTCTCGCTTAACGACGACGCCTTGAGCGGCAGCGGCGGCAACGTCAATCTCAATCCGGTGCGCTCGACCAATGTCGATGTGGGCGCCGAATGGTATTACGCGCCAAAATCGCTGCTCTCGGCGGGCCTGTTCTACATGGACTTGCGCTCGATCGTGGCGCAGGGGACCTCCAGCGGCAGCTATTTCAACAACAAGCGCAACACCCAGACGGTCTACCAGATCACCTCGCCATATAACACCAGCGGCAGCAACAAGGGACTTGAACTGAGCTGGCAGCAGCCGATCGCCGGCAGTTTTGGTGCGCTGGTCAACTACACCTACGCCGACGGCAAACTCGATGACGGCGGCGAACTGCTCAACTCATCGAAAGACACCTATAACGTCACCGGCTATTTCGAGAGCGACCGCTTCAGCGCGCGGCTGGCATACAACTACCGCTCGGCCTACAAGGCGGGGGTTGACCGCGGCGCCAGCCAGCACGTCGACAGCATGCCGTCGCTGGCGGCGTCGTTCAACGTCAAGTTGACCGAGCAGCTGAGCCTGACCTTCGATGCGCTCAACCTGACCAATGAAACCATCAAGATGTACGCCGAAAACAAGGACCGTCCGCGCGCCTTTTATTCGAATGGCCGCACCTTTTATGTGGGGCTGCGCGCCAAGCTGTAAGCGACAGATTCGTCGTTCGCCCGTATTCCAGTAGTGCTTGGGGCAAGGCCGTCGCCGGCCTTGCCCATTTTTTTCGGCCCGCCAAGGACCACCATGCCGATTGACGTTGTTCCCCCTTCCTCCCGGTCCGCCGCAGCGCTGGCGCTGCACTGGGCGTGCCTGTCCAACCTCGCACAGCCGAACGCCTTCGCCGCCCGCCTGACTCTCACCAATCGCTCGGGCCGCGCCATCGGCGCCGGCTGGACGCTGTACTTCAACAGCTGCCGCAAGACCATCGCCGGTTCGGTGCAGGGCGGCTTTACGATCGAGCATCTCAATGGCGACCTGTTTCGCCTGCGCTCGGCCGCGACGGCCGACTGGCTGCCCGGGGTCACCCTGACCGTCGACTACCAGGCGCAATTCTGGGCCATCAGCATCACCGATGCGCCGCTGGGGTTTTATCTGGTTTGCGCCGACGGCGCCGTCTGCGACCTGGGCGACCCGCAGATCGCTCCCTTCACCACGCCAGCGCAGCGCCAGCGTGGCGCCCTTGATCAGGCCCCCGCCGCCGACGCCGCCGGCCGCCACCGCGCCAACGCCGACGTGCATCTGCTGGCGCCGGCGCAGCTGGGCCGCATTACGCCCACACCGTGCAGTGCCCATTTCGACGGCGCCCACGCCACCCTGACGCGCCATGCCTCGATCGTCTTTTCGACCGGGCTGGCCAGCGAGGCGGCGCTGCTGCGCGCGATGCTCGATGCCTTGCCGGCCAGTGCAGAGACGGGCGCCATCAGCCGCATCGTGCTCGATACCGGCCCTGTCGACATTCAAGCGACGGCATCAGCCGACGAAGCCTACCGTCTCGACATCAGCGGCGACGCCATTCACATTCGCGGCGCCGGTGCCCACGGTGTCTTTAATGGCATCCAAAGCCTGCTCCAGCTGATCGATGGCGCCAGCGTGGCGCGCGGGACGGTCGTCGATGCGCCGCGCTTTGCCTATCGCGGACTGATGCTCGACGTCGCCCGCCATTTTGCCGACCGCCAGACGGTGCTGCGCCTGCTCGACTGCATGGCGCTCTACAAACTCAATCGTTTTCACTTTCACCTGACCGACGATGAAGGCTGGCGCTTTGAGGTGCCGGCGCTGCCGGAACTGACGGCGATTGGCGCCCGTCGCGGTGTGGCCGCAGATGGCGTAGACGGCGTAGAAGGCGTAGAAGGCTTAGACGGCGCCTGCCTGCCGCCGTCGTTCGGCTCGGGCGCTGCCGTCGACGGTTCGGCCGGCAGCGGCTACTACAGCGATGACGACTTCATCGCCATCGTGCGCCACGCGCAGCAGCGCCACATCGAAGTGATCCCCGAATTTAATCTGCCCGGCCACGCGCGCGCCGCCATCGTCGCCATGCGCGCGCGCCACGAGCGCCTGCGCGCGGCGGGCGACGTCGAAGGCGCCGAGCGCTATCTGCTCGATGACCTCGATGACCGTTCGGTCTACGAATCGGTGCAGCTATGGCACGACAATGTTGTCTGCATTGCGCGGCCCTCGGTCGAGCGTTTTTTTGAGACCGTGGTCAGTCGCCTGGTGGCCCTGTTCGGCGCCGCCGGCGTACCCCTGCGCACCATTCACACGGGCGGCGACGAGGTGCCCGCGGGTGCCTGGCTGGGTTCACCATTGTGCCGTGCACTGATGGCGCAGCGCGGCTGGACCACCCTGGCGCAGCTGCGCAGCGACTTTATCGGCCGCTGCCACGCCATCCTGGCCCGCCACGGCATTGCGTATGCGGGCTGGGAAGAGACGGCGCTCGAACACCGCGACGGCGCACCGACCCCCAACCTGCGTTTCGCGCAGGCGGGACTGCAAGTCTACGCCTGGAACAATGCCTGGGGCTGGGGCCGCGAAGATCTCGCTTACCGCCTCGCCAACGCCGGCTACCAGGTGGTGCTGGCCAATGCCGCCAACCTGTATTTTGATCTGGCCCACGCCAAGGATGGCGCCGAACCGGGCTATTACTGGGCCGGTTTCGTCGACACCCGCGACACCTTTATCTTTTGTCCGCTCGACGCTGGCGCCACCGCCGGTGTCGAGCCGATGGGCGCACCGGTGGCCGCTGCCACCATCAACGCCATGGAGGCGCTCAGCGCGGCTGGCCGCCGCCGCATCGCCGGTTTGCAAGGGCAGCTGTGGGGGGAGAACGCCAACTCGCGCCAGCGCATCGAATACCTGGCGGCGCCGCGCCTGATTGCGCTGGCCGAGCGGGCCTGGGCGCCGGATCCCGGCTGGCAGACGCTGGCAGCGGCCGCGCGCGCGCATGCTGTCGCCGCCGCCTGGAACGAGTTCGCCAACCGCCTTGGCCAGCGCGTGCTGCCGCAACTCGATCGGCTGCTCGGTTTCGGCTACCGGCTGCCGCCACCGGGTGTGCAGACAATCGTCCAGACCGATGGCCGCGTGCTGATCGATGCCAATCTGGCGTTGCCCGGTCTGGCCCTGCATTACACTGTCGATGGCAGCATGCCCACTGCGGCCAGCCACCGCTATACCGTTCCGCTTGTGCCGCCGCCCGGCGCGGTCGTTTTCCGGATTAGCTGTTTTGACAGCGGCGGCCGGGCCAGCCGCGTCGTGTCCATCGACCTTGCCACCGACCTCACCACCGACCTGAAAGCTGCCGCCGATGAATAAGCCGGAACCGATTTCCCTGGGCGCTGGCGCTGGCGCTGGCGCCCGCCACCCGCTGGCCTGGGTGCCCACCCTGTACCTGGCGCAGGGCCTGCCGTTTTATGCGGTGGCGCTGGTGGCCGGCTTGATGTTCAAGAGCATGGGGGTGGCCAACGATGCCATCGCCCACTGGACCGGTTTGTTGGGACTGGCGTGGGCCTTCAAAGCCTTGTGGAGTCCCTTCCTGGAACTGGCGCGCAGCAAAAAAATGGTGGTGGTGCTGTTTCAGCTGAGCGGCGGCTGCGCGCTGGCCGGGGTGGCGCTGGCCTTGCAGCTGCCAGCCTGGTTCGCCGCCAGCATCGCCCTGCTTGGCGTCGTCGCGCTGGCATCGAGCACCCACGATATCGCCGCCGATGGCTTATATATCGCCAGCCTGTCGGCGCGAGAGCAGGCTGCGTATGCCGGCTGGCAGGGGGCGTTTTTTAATGGCGCCAAATTTCTGTCGCTGGGCGGCCTGGTGATCCTCGCCGGGGTCCTTGAACCGGCCATCGGTGTGGCGAACGCCTGGTCGGTCATATTTGGCCTGCTGGGCGCCCTGCTGGCGGCGCTGGCCGCGTATCACCAGTGGGCGCTGCCAATGGTACGCAACACTGCCGTCAGCGCCGGCGCCGCGCGCGCTGTCGCCGCCACCCTGGTCGACGTGATCCGGGCGTTTTTCGCCAAGCGCGGCATCTGGATGGCGATCCTGTTCATCATTTTGTTTCGCGCCGGTGAGGGGCAGATCCAGACCATCGGTCCGCTGTTCTTGCGCGACGCCAGAGCGCTCGGCGGACTGGGACTGTCAACTGCTGCCGTCGGCGCCATCTATGGCACCTCCGGCACGCTGGCGTTCTTGGCCGGCAGTATCGGCGGCGGCTATTTTACGGCGCGAATCGGCTTGCGGCGCGCGATGCCGTGGCTGATTCTGGCGATGAATCTGCCCAACCTGGTGTTCTGGTACCTCAGCGCGGCGCAGCCAGCATCACTGGCTGTCATCGCCGCCGCGCTGGGCACCGAGATGTTCGGCTACGGCTTTGGTTTTGTCGGCGTGATCCTGTTCATCATGCAGGTGGTCGCCAGCGGCCCTTACCAGACCGCTCACTACGCGCTGGGCACCGGCTTCATGCAGCTCGGTTTCGTGCTGTTTAAATTCATCAGCGGCGACATCCAGCAGGCGCTCGGTTACAGCCACTTTTTTGTGTGGGTGCTGGTCGCTGCCGTGCCGGTGCTGCTGCTGTCGCGTTTTATGCGCTTTGAACCCCAGGCTTAGCGTGGGCGGTGCAGGCGAAACAGCTGCTCCGGGCCGACCGTAAAGTAATCGGCCGGGCCGCCGCCGCGCAGCACGTGGCCGGCAGCGGCAGTATCGTAGATGCCGTCCTTGAGCAGTGCCGTGGCGATGTGCACGCCCACCACTTCGCCCAGCACCAGCCAGGTCGGCACGGTTTCGCCATCGGCCCGTTGCAGCTGGACGATCTGGGTCAGGCGGCATTCGAAGGCCACCGGGCTTTGGGCGACCAGCGGGGCGCCGACGATGCGTCCGGCCTGCGCGGTCAGGCCGGCCAGCGCGAATTCATCGACCTCGGGCGGCACTGCCGCGCAGCTCTGGTTCATCGCCTCGGCCAGCGGCATGGTGACCAGGTTCCAGGTGAACTGGCCGGTCTCTTCGATATTGCGCACCGAATCCTTGTAGCCGATGCTGGCAAAACCGACGATGGGCGGGATGTAATTGAAGGCGTTGAAAAAGCTGTAGGGCGCCAGGTTGTGTACGCCGGCCTTGCTGGTGCTGCCGATCCAGCCGATCGGGCGCGGGCCGACGATGGCATTGAAGGGATCGTGCGGCAAGCCGTGGCCGGCGTGCGGTTCGTAAAAATGGCTGGGACCAGGCATGGCGGACTCCTTGGGAAAACCGTCACGATAACCGATTCGTGGTGTGCCTGTCCGGTCGTGCTCTCAGCGCTTCTTGACCGGCAGCGCCAGCCAGCCCTGCCACAAGCCGGCGCCGTCGCGTTCGACTTTCTGGATGTGCGGGCGGGTGCTGTCGAGGCGCCACAGGGCTTGCTGTTCCAGCCAGTCTTCGTAGATCGAGCGAAAGCGCGGCCACTCGCCGTGAAAATCGAGGATCGCATACTCGCCCGCCGGCAGCAGGCGCAGGCCCAGGTTGGGGTCGGCCACGTCAATGCCGGCGACACCGAAGTCGTAGCAGTATTCGCGCTCGCCGGTAAAGCCGGGGTCTTCATCGAAGACGCCATAAAACGCCGTGCTGGTGGGCGCGCCATCGATGCTTTCGCGCTCGCTGATAAAGACGTTGCAGGCGATCGACAGGGCGGCGCCCGACTGGCCGAAAAAGCGCTGATAGCGTAGTGATACGGCGGGCAGCGCGCGTACGCGGATGCGCGCGGCCACGCTGCCCGGCGCCGGTGCGCGGTAGGGCGCCAGGATCACGGCCAGGTTGTCGGGTTCAGCGACGAAAAAACTGACATCGCTTTCGCGGCCCACCTGCTGGTCCATGTAGGTGCGCCAGCCACCGTCGCGCCAGGCCTTGGCCGACATGGCGAACTGCTGCTTGAAAGCCTTGGCAAAGGCGGCGTTGGAGGGAAAGCCGCAATCCTGGGCGATGCGCATGACAGCGACATCGGGTTCATGGCGCAGCAGGTGGGCGGCGCGGCGCAGGCGCCGTTTGCGCTGGTATTCGACGGCGGAAAAGCCGGTCAGCTCGCGAAAGATGCGGTCGAAGTGGAACGACGAATAACTGGCCGACGCCGCCAGCGTCTCGAGCGCCAGCGGGTCTCCTACCGAGTCGAGCATCAGGTCCATCACTTCGCACAGGCGCGACACCCGCGCGCTGGCCTTCACCGCTCCCTTGCGCGGGGGGCGCGGCGCAGAGAGCAGGTCGGGCACAGGGTAAGAGGACATCGTTGCGATCGCTGGGCAAGGTGCGCCAATTATGGCGCAAATGGCATCGCTTGGCGACTTCCCTGGCAATGGCGTGCTACAAATTTGCTATGCTGTCGACTGCCCACGGGGGCGTTTTATTGGAGCAGAACATGGTGTCCTTGCACGAGCAGTTACTCAAAGCCGGTCTGGTAGACAAAAACAAGGTCAAGCTCGCTGCGCAAAAGCAGCAGCAACAAAAAAAAGTCGAGCGCCGCAGCGGTGTCGAGGGGGTCGACGAAGTGCGCGCCGCCGCCCTCGAATTACAGCGTAAAAATGCCGAGAAGGCGCGCGAAGCGAATGCCCAGCGCGACGCTGCCGCCAATCAAAAAGCCATCCTGGCGCAGATCGCCCAGCTGGTCAGTAAAAACCGCCAGTCCAAGGGCAACGGCGACATCGCCTATAACTTCACCCATGGCAGCAAGATCGAACGGATCTATGTGTCGGCCGCCGTGCGCGACCATCTGACGGCCGGCCGCCTGGTGATCGTGGTGCTGCAAGCGGTGGTGGAACTGGTGCCGCGCGTGATTGCTGACAAGATCGCCGAACGCGATGCTGCGCTGGTGGTGCGGGTCAATAAAACGGCAGCGCCGGTGGAAGAAGACGATCCCTACGCGGCTTACCAGATTCCCGATGATTTGATGTGGTGAGGCGCGCCTCAACCACCGCCATGACGGCGTTTCCGCCCTGCCGTGCCGTCGTACTGTATGCGCCCTCGCGCCGTGTCCTGAAGGTGTCGTTTGGCGCGCTTGACCAACGTTCTCCAACGTGAAATAGCGAACTGACCAGCTGTGGTGCAGGCACCATGATTGTGCCTAACACATCTTATCAACCGCACTCGGAGAACCATCATGGGAAAATATTTTTTGGCGTGGATTTTGGGCGTGCCGGCGATCGTGCTGGCGCTGATCTTTTTCTTCTTTCACTAACAGGCGCGAACATCATTCGCGCGGCGGCAGCAGCACCCGTTGCACGGGGCCGGCCTGGGCGCGGAGAAAGCTGCCCAGCGCCGCTGACAGCGCCTCCAGCGCAGCGCTGCCGCAGACTTGTTCAAGATAGTGGTATTGCGCTTCGATCAGCGGCGCCATCTGGTCGATCAGGGCGTCGCCGGCCGCCGACAGGCCGATCAGCACGCGGCGCTGGTCGGCTTCTACCGCGCTGCGCTGCAGTAAGCCGGTCTCTTCCATCCTTGCCAGAATGCCGGCCATGCTGCTGCTGTGGATCTGGCACAACGTGCACAGCTCGCGCGGCTCGAGCTGGACCTGCTCGTCGAGCGCACGCAGGATGCGCCACTGCTGCTCGGTCAAATTGAAATGCTGGAGGATGGGACGGAAGTGCGCCATCAGCGCGTCACGCGCATTGAGCAATTGTTGCGGCAGGTTGCGATGGGTAAAGCGCTTGGGCACGAACACTCCTGTTAGTAGGGATCAGAGGGCAGTATGGCTTGACTTACCAGGATGCTAGTGATTAAATCACTCACATGCTAGTAAATGTTACTCCCATCAACGTCAACCGATCCGAAAGAACCACATGATAGTGCGCGACCGGCCTTCCGGGGCCAGCCTGTTTCTCGCACTGCACGGCTCGGTATTGCCGCGCATCCTGCCTGCGCTGCTCGTCAATATCGCCATTGCCACCCTGGTCACCTGGTCGCACGGCGACCTGTTCCAGCTGAAAATCACGCTGACGACGATTCCGTTCACCCTGATCGGCCTGCCGCTGTCGATTTTTCTCGGTTTTCGCAACAATGCCGCTTATGACCGCTTTTGGGAAGGCCGCAAGCTGTGGGGTGAACTGTTGCTACGCAGCCGCAACATGGCGCGCCAGTGCCTGAGCCTCATCGATCCCCGCGCGCTGCCAGCGGGTGCAGCGCAGCTGGGCGATGTGCGCGTGCGCCTGCTGCACCGCACCATTGCCTTCAATCACACGGTGCGCCAGTTGCTGCGCGAATTGCCGCCCGATGGCGCCGTGCAGGCCTGCCTGCTGCCAGACGAATGGCAGCGCTTGCAAAGCGCCCCGCACAAGCCCGATTTCCTCATGCAGCAGATGGGCCAGGACCTGGGGCTGTGCATCCGGGACGGCCGCATCGATCCCTGCCTGGCGGCCTCGATTGATAGCACGCTGTCGGCGCTGACCTCGGCCGCCGCGTCCTGCGAGCGCATCCGCAACACCCCGGTACCATTTTCTTACACGCTGCTGCTGCACCGTACTGCCTACCTGTACTGTTTCCTGCTGCCGTTTGGCCTGGTCGACTCGATCGGCTTCATGACGCCGTTCGTGGTGGCCATCGTCGCGTATACCTTTTTTGGTCTCGATGCCCTCGGCGACGAGATCGAAGAGCCGTTTGGCCTCGATTCGAACGACTTGCCGCTCGACGCCATTTGCCGCGCCATTGAAATCGAGGTGCGCGCGGCGCTGGGGGAAGCGGGACCGGCGCCGCTGCAACCGGTCAACTTTTGCCTGACCTGACCGTGCACCCCTGTCTTAGACGAGGCGCTCGCCGCTGGCCGGATCGAACAGCGTGGCTTTCGACAGGTTGAACGACAGCGCCATGCTTTGCCCCGGCGAGACCGCTTCGCGCGGGTGGGCGCGGCAGGTGACGGCGGCGCCGTTCATGGTGGTGGTGAGCAGGGTATCGGGGCCGGTCGGCTCGACCAGGTCGATTAGGCAGTCGAGTTCCTGGCCGTTGACGCCGTGGGCGGTGCCCAGATCGGTGATTTGTTCCGGACGGATACCCAGAATGACGGCGCTGCCGACGTGGCGCGCCAGCCGCGCTGCATCGAAGGGTAAACGCAGCTGCATGCTGCGGCCACCATTTTCCAGCGTGACGTAAGGGGCGCCGGCCCCATCGATGGCGAGCGTGGCGTGAATAAAATTCATCGACGGCGACCCAATGAAGCCGGCCACGAACAGGTTGGCGGGGTTGTCGTAAATGTCTTGCGGAGTGCCCAGTTGCTGCACCACGCCGTCTTTCATCACCGCGATCAGGTCGCCCATCGTCATCGCTTCGATCTGGTCGTGGGTGACGTATACGATGGTCGACTTGAGGCGCTGGTGCAGGCGCTTGATTTCGGCGCGCATTTCCACGCGCAGCTTGGCGTCGAGATTTGACAGCGGTTCATCGAACAGGAACAACGACGGCTTCCTGGCAATTGCCCGGCCCATCGCCACGCGCTGGCGCTGGCCGCCCGACAGCTGGGCTGGCCGGCGGTCCAGCAAATGGGTGATCTGCAAGGTTTGCGCCACCCGTTCGACGATCTCCTGCTGTTCCTGCTTCGGTACTTTTTTGACGCCCAGGCCGAACGCAATGTTCTGGCGCACCGTCATCGACGGGTACAGCGCGTACGACTGGAACACCATGGCGATGTCGCGGTCCTTCGGCTGCAACGCATTGACGACGCGATCGCCGATGCGAATTTCGCCCGAGGTGACGCTCTCCAGACCGGCGATCATGTTCAGCAGGGTCGATTTGCCCGAGCCGGAGCCGCCCACCAGGATCAGGAACTGGCCATCCTTGACTTCAATGTCGATGCCCTTGAGCACTTCGACGCCATTCGTGTAGACCTTGCGGATCTGTCGGATCGATAAACTGGACATAGTATTTCCTTGATTCTTGAAGCGTTCGAACAAGCGTACTGACGTACTTACTTGATTAACCTTTGACTGCGCCGGCCGTCAGCCCACGCACAAAATAGCGGCCGGCGACCAGGTACACCAGCAAGGTCGGCAGGGCAGCGATGATGGCCGCTGCCATGTTGACGTTGTGTTCCTGCACCCCGGTCGAGGTATTGACCAGGTTGTTCAAGCCCACCGTGATGGGTTGCGCTTCGCCGCTGGCAAACACCACGCCAAACAGAAAGTCGTTCCAGATCTGGGTGAATTGCCAGATCACGCACACCACAAAAATCGGTCCGGAAATCGGCAGCACCACCTTGCGGAAAATGAGGAAAAAGCCGGCGCCATCGATGCGCGCCGCCTTGATCAGCTCTTCCGGCACGCCGACGTAGTAATTGCGGAAGAACAGGGTAGTGAAGGCCGTGCCATACACCACGTGGACGAACACCAGGCCGGTGGTGGTGTTGGCCAGGCCGAACTGGCCCAGCAGGCCTGCCATCGGCAGCAATACCACCTGGAAGGGAATGAAGCAGCCGACCAGCAGCATGGTAAACAGCGTGTCGGAGCCGCGAAAGCGCCAGTGGGCGAAGACGTAGCCGTTGAAGGCGCCCAGCAGGGTGGAGATGGCCACCGCCGGGATCACCATCTTGATCGAGTTCCAGAAGAACGGCTGCAGGCCGTCGCAGGTGGTGCCGGTACAGGCAGACGACCAGGCGCGCCGCCATGCTTCGGTGTTGACGCCGTGCGGCAGCGATAGCAGGTTGCCGCTGCGGATTTCATCGAGCGTCTTGAACGAGGTCGACAGCATGACGTAGAGCGGCGCGATGTAATACAGCACGAACAGCGCCAGCAGCAGGTACAACACCAGGCGGGCAGGGGTGAGAGTGGCTTTCATCGCATGGCCTTGTTGCTGCGCGCTTCGAGATACATCAGGGGCACCAGCACGGCGACGATGGTGGCAAGCATCATCATGGCCGACGCCGATCCCAGTCCCAGCTGGCCGCGGGTGAAGGAAAACTGGTACATGAAAATGGCCGGCACCGACGACGCGTTGCCGGGGCCGCCCGCAGTGAGGGCAATGACCAGGTCAAAACTTTTGATGGCAATGTGCGACAGGATCAGCAGCACGCTGAAAAACACCGGGCGCATGGCGGGGATAACGATGCGGCGGTAAATGGTGGGCAGAGAAGCGCCGTCGACCTGGGCCGCCTTGATGATGTCGTCGTCGATGCCGCGCAGGCCCGCCAGAAACAGCGCCATGACAAAGCCGGACGATTGCCACACGCCGGCGATGACGACCGTATAAATGGCCATGTCGGCATTGACCAGCCAGTCGAAGTGGAACGAGGTCCAGCCCCAGTCATGCATCACCTTTTCCAGCCCCAGGCTGGGGTTGAGCATCCATTTCCAGGCAGTGCCGGTGACGATGAAGGACAGCGCCATCGGGTACAGGTAGACGGCGCGCAGGGCGCCCTCGGCGCGGATTTTCTGGTCGAGCAGGATGGCCAGGAACAGGCCGATGGCCACGCTAAAACCGATGAACAGGGTGCCGAAGATGCCCAGGTTGGCCAGCGAAGTCCACCAGCGTTCATTGTCGAACAGGGTGATGTACTGGCCCAGGCCGGCGAATTCGAAGTTGGGCATCATGCGCGATTCGGTCAGCGACAGATACCCGGTGAGGAAGATGAAACCGTAGACGAACAGCAAACTGGCGAGGAGCGTGGGCCCCAGCACCAGTTTCGGTATCGTCTTTTCAAACACATTTTTGAGCGACATGGTCATACCGGTGGAATTACATGGATCAACCAGGCGGGCGGCGCCAGTTGCGCGCCGCCCTGTTCGATCACTTAGATCACTTGGTCTTGGCTGCCTTGGCCAGTGCGGCCACGGCGTCAGCCGAGCTCATGGAAGTATTCATGAACTTGGCGATGACGTCGGAAATGGCGCCCTGGGTGGCCGAAGGAACCGCCATGCCGTGGGCCAGCGACGGCACCAGGGTGCCGCTCTTGCTGGACGCATCGAGGTCAGCCATCGACTTGAGCGCGCAGTCATCGAACTTGTCTTTCGAGACGCCCGAACGGACCGGGATCGAGCCCTTGTTCAAGTTGAACACCGACTGGAAGGCCGGGTTCATGATGGCGTTGGCCAGGGCGATCTGCCCTTTCTTGGCATCGGCACTCTTTTGCTGGAACATGGCGAAGGAGTCAATGTTGAAGGTGTAGGCATTGGCGGTCCCTGGTGCGGCGGCGCACAGGTAATCCTTGCCCGGCACCTTGCCGGCAGCGGCGAATTCGCCCTTGGCCCAGTCACCCATGAACTGGAAGCCAGCCTTGCCATTGATGATCATGGCGGTGGCCAGGTTCCAGTCACGGCCCGGTGCATCCTTGTCGATGTAGCCCTTGACCTTGCCGAGGGTATCGAACACCTTGACCATGGTGGGGCTGGTCAGCGCGCTCTGGTCGAGCGAGACCAGGGCCTTCTGGTAGAACGCCGGTCCGCCCACCCCCAGTGCGATGGTTTCGAACAGGGTGGCATCCTGCCACGGCTGGCCGCCGTGGGCGATGGCGATGGCGCCCGATTTCTTGATCTTTTCAGCAGCCTCGAGGAAGCCGTCGATGGTGGTCGGCACGCCGACCACGCCGGCTTTTTTCAGCACTTCCGGATTGGCCCACACCCAGTTGACGCGGTGCACATTGACCGGCGCCGCCACGTAATGGCCCTTGTACTTCATGACGTCGGCGACCACTTTCGGCAGCACGGCGTCCCATTTGCCGGCCACGGCCGCTTCATCGATATTGGCCAGCATGCCTTCGCGGCCCCACTCCTGGATCGATGGCCCCTTGATCTGGGCGGCGGTCGGCGGGTTGCCGGAAAAGACGCGGGTTTTCAGCGCCGTCATGGCGTTTTCGCCACCGCCGCCAGCCACGGCGAAGTCTTTCCAGCCATAGCCGGCTTCCTTGACGATGCGTTTGAGTTCGGCAGCCGACTTGGCTTCGCCGCCCGAGGTCCAGTAGTGCAGCACTTCGACGTCGGTGGCATACGCGCTGCTGGCGATCGCCAGGGTGGTCAGCGCAACGATGTGTTTCAGTTTCATCTCCAGACTCCTTGTTGGTGTTTTCTCATAGCCAGGTGAGATGCGCGACGTGCGACGTGCAACTCACCCGGCGGGGGGACCAGCTCAAGCGCCTTACTGCCCAGGCTTCAACGTATCAGAACCAGGTTTCCAGCTGCACACCGTAGGAGAAGCCGCTGGTGCGGCTGCCGTACACGGGACCGGAGTTGTTATTAGCATTGACAGCGCTGGTGGCTGCATCGTTCCATTTTCCGTAGGTCGCGAAGGCGCGCAGTTCCGGACGGTCAAACAGGCCAGGGCCGGCCGAGATCGACGGGGCGAAGGTGATCTTGGTCAGGCGCATGGCCGGGCCGTTCGGTACCGTCACGCGGTCGGTGCCCAGTTCCAGCGCCAGTTTGACATTTTTATGCACCGCGTACACGGGGCGCACGCCCAGCGAGGTCCAGGTCGAGGAACCGTTGGCATCGGACTTGTCGCGCTGCGCCAGGGCGACAAATTCCATGCCAAAATTGGTGCTTGGCTGGATCGCCAGGTCATTGAAGATGCGGGTGCGCGTCACATCCGAGCCCAGCAGGGTGCTGCCGGATGCGCCGATCCGGTCGCAGCAGGCGCCACCGACACCGGTGCCAGGGCCGACGCCGTATTGCACGCCGAATACGTTGTTGCCGCCCATGACTTTGGCCTGCTTGTGCAGCAGCGTGACCTGGTAGCCATTGTGGGTGTCGCTGCCGCCCTGGGCGGTGATCAGCGAGGTGGCGACGTCGAGCGTGCCGTCCGGATTGACGGGGATGTCGCCGTAAATCAGGTTCTGGCGGGTGGCCGAGGCAGCGCTGAGGACGCCGGCTGCATTGGTCTGGTTGATGTCGTTATCCTTGAAGAAGGCATAACTGAGCTTGCCTGGACCGACAGGGTACTGGTCGATACCGGCGCCGGTGCCGTTCATGTTGATGTACTGCAAGTCCAGCATGTGGATGTCGGGACGGTAGTAGTAACGCTTGCCCATCCAGGCGGTGCCGCCGTTGAGGAAGTCGAGCCCGCGTGCTTCGACGTAGGCCTTGGCGATGCCCAGCTTGGCGTCGCCGAAGTCCGATTTGGGGCTGAAGACGTCGGCCCAGATGGTGCCAAGGAAGGTGACGCCGTTGTCGGTCTTGACCAGCGCCTGGGTGTAGCCGAATTCGCCGTAAGCGTCGCATTCGTTGCCGAGGCGGTATTTCATGGTGTTGCCACCGAGGCCATAGCAGCTTTGCGGTCCTTTGACCGAGCTGCTGCCGGCGCCGGCGCGCAGGTAACCGTGAAAGCCGGGCTCATCGCCGGCGAAAGCGGAAACAGGCGCCAGGGCCATGGCCAGGGCGGCGGGAATTGCGGCAAGCATGATGATCTTCATGGGTCTCCTCGTTTATTATTTTGATGGTTTGTGTACAACGGACCAGAGACTAGCAGCGCAATCAATGTGACACCACTGGCGCCGGGTGCAGCCCCCGCATCAGCGCTTAAGTAATTGATTGTTATGAATAATGCGTATACGCGCCGCTGATGAGCGCTTACGTTTCCTTACATTCAAAATGTGCCGAAGTGGTGCAAACCTAAGCGTTGTCGGATCGCCACGCTGGTGCATGCCCCGCGTCGGTGCAAAAAGAGCGCTGTAACACTACGGCAGACAACATTACAAAACATTACACAGCAGGGCGGTTTGTTAACATGTCGGGCCCTGCCGATATGGGCTATAGTCACGCCTGACAATGACCCAAAAAGGGCGGCAGGCGCGCGGCAATTTCACAAGCCGCGGCGGAAGGGGACACTTTGCACAGATCAGATACGGCGCGTGGGGGCGTTTCGGTCGCCGCTTCGCGGCTGGCCCGGCTGGCCCTGCCCGTGTTGCTCGCCGCCAGCGCGGCAGCCCAGGCGCAGACCCTGCAAGTGCTGCACTGGTGGAATTCAACGAGCGAAAACAAGGCCATCAGCCTGCTTGGCGAACGCCTGCGCGACGACAATCTCGAGTGGAAAAGCGTGCTCATTCCGGGGGGCTCCGGGGTCGGCGCCAGCATCGTCCTGAAAAGCCGCGTGCTGGCCGGCCAGGCCCCCCAAGTGGCCCAGTTAAATGGCCCCGTCACCCAGGGCGAGTGGGCCGACCTGGGCTTGCTGCACGATCTGGACGCCGTCGCCGAGGCTGGCAAATGGGAACGCCTGCTGCAGCCTTCCCTGATGGCCATGGTGCAGCGGCGCGGCCACGTAATTGCCGCCCCGCTGGGGATTCACCGCATCAATACGCTGTTTTACAACCGCAAGCTGCTGGCCCGCTTCAACCTGGCGCCGCCGCAAAACTGGGCGCAGTTCGAGCGCGTCGCCACCCGCCTGCAGCAGGGCGGGGTGGCGGTGCTGGCGCAGAGCAGCGAGCCGTGGCAGATCGCCACGCTGTTCGAAACGCTGGTGCTGGCCGAAGGCGGCGCGCAGTTTTATGGCGACCTGTTCGTGCGCAAGGATGCGCGCTCGTTCGCCGATCCGCGCCTGGCGCAGGCCTTGCAGCGCCTGCGCGCCATGAAAAAATGGATCGCCGCGCCGCTGCAGGAACGGCCGTGGACCGACAGCGCGCGCCAGCTCGCCGAGGGCGGTGCGGCGATGATGGTGATGGGCGACTTCGGCAAGGGGGAGCTCAATGCCTGGGGCTATGCGCTCGACGGCGTGTTCGGCTGCGTGGCGGTGCCGGGGACGGCCGAGCTGTTTCTGTATGATGTAGACACCCTGGTGATGCTGGCGGGCGACGGCGCCGACCGCCGCGCGCAGGACAAGCTGGCGCTGGCAGTGACGTCGCCAGCCATCCAGGCCGACTACAACCAGATCAAGGGCTCGATTCCGGCGCTGCGCAATCCCGATCTGGCGAAGATGGACAGCTGGTCGCGCGCTTCGTGGAAGCTGTATGCGCGCGGCAGCGCGGTGCAGGTGCCGAGCCTGACGCACCGCATGGCCACCGATGAACTCACGCGCGACGCCATGGTGGGCGCGGTGCACCGCTTCTTCGTCACCGACACGGTCAGCGTGGCCGAAGCCCAGCGCCAGCTGGCGCTTATTGCCGCCGCCACCAGCCGAAAGTGATGCTGCGCCGAGCAGGCGTCGTCAGCGGCGCCGTGTAAACCATGAATAAAGCAGATTGACCGCATGCGCAAAATACTTATCGTCGACGACGACCAGAAAACCCGGACCCTGCTCAAGGCCTACCTCGAAAAGAACCAGTACGAGGTGCGGCTATCGCACAACGGCGAGAGTTTTCAGGCTGAATTTAACCGCCATGTCGACGAACTGTCGCTGGTGATCCTCGACGTCATGCTGCCCGATACCGACGGT
Source organism: Massilia sp. PWRC2 (assembly GCF_049896725.1). Lineage (NCBI taxonomy): Bacteria > Pseudomonadati > Pseudomonadota > Betaproteobacteria > Burkholderiales > Oxalobacteraceae > Massilia > Massilia sp. PWRC2. The sequence continues at coordinate 23,347 of NZ_JAFCUW010000009.1, read as the reverse complement.
TTTGCCTTGTGCAAGCTGGTGCGGCGCCGTTCGAATGTCCCCATCATCATGCTCACCGCCAGCTCCGACGAGACCGACCGCGTGGTGGGACTTGAACTGGGCGCCGACGACTACATCGGCAAACCGTACAGCCCGCGCGAACTGCTGGCGCGGATCAAGGCGATTCACCGCCGCACCGGCATGGAAAATGCGGCTAACCGTTTTTATCGTTTTGCCGGTTTTACGCTCGACACGCGCGAGCGCACCGTCACCGATAGCCAAGGCCAGCTGGTGCAGCTGACCGGTCTGGATTTTCAGCTGCTGCGCTATTTTGTCGAGCGCCCCGGAGATATCCTCGACCGCAACGCCCTGTGCGAAGAGACGCGCGGGCGCGATGCCGGCCCGCTCGACCGCGCGCTCGACGTGCAGATCAGCCGCCTGCGCCTGCGCCTCAATGACGCCGGCAAACAGCCGCTGTTGATCAAGACGGTGCGCGGCGCCGGCTATGTGTTCTCGGCCGAAGTGAGCGCCTCGCATGCCTGAACGGGCTCTCCGGCAGCGTTGGTCGCCGCTGCCGCAGTCGCTGCTCGGCCGCCTGTCGCTGGTGATGGTGGTCGGTGTGATGCTGGCGCAGCTGGCCGGTCACGCCATCTGGGCGCGCCAGCTGCGCGCCGAATCGGATGTCGAGACGCGCACCGCCGCCAGCCACCTGGCGCACAGTGCCAGCCGCGCGGTGCGGTATTTTTTGAGCTTGCCGCCGAATTACCGGCCGCTGGTGATCCAGCAGTTCCGCGAGATGGGCGGCACGCGTTTTTTCGTCAATCTGAATAATGCCCCGGTGGCCTTGCGCGGCATCGACGACAACCCGCTGGCGGCCATCGCCGTCGACCAGGTCGGCCGCGTGATGGCGCAAGACTTGCCGCATGTGGGACATGTACGGGTCGGCCTGGCCTGGCCCGACACCCTCACCGTCGCCAACGACGGCGCCCGTGTCGCCAGCCTGCCGGATAACTGGGTCCAGCACATCCTGCTGACGGCGCCCAAGCCGGCGCCCATCATGGTGGTGCAGGTCGAACTGGAGCCGGGCAACTGGCTGTACCTGGCCGGCTTGATGCCGAACCCGTATTTTCTTGACGCCTCCAACCCGATTTCGCTCGAACGCCTGCAGCCGCAGGTACTGTCGCTGCTGGCCGTGCTGCTATTGACGATCCTGGTGGTGCGCTCGATCACGCGGCCGCTCGAAGCACTCTCGCATGCGGCCGAGGCGATCGGCAATGGTGATAATGCGGCGCCGCTGCCGCAGACGGGCAGTCGTGAATTCGTCAACACCGCGCGCGCGTTTGCCGCCATGCGCGAGCGCATCGAGTGCTATCTAAAAGATCGCGAGCGCCTGTTCGTGTCGATCTCGCACGACCTGCGCACCCCCATCATGCGCCTGAAACTGCGCGCCGAACTGCTCGACGACGACGCCCTGCGCGACGAATTTCACGACGACCTCGATGATCTCGACATGATGGTCAAGGGCGCCCTGCAGTGCGTCAAGGACAGCGACATTTATGAAAATCCGACCGAGGTGCGGCTTGACGTGCTGATCGGCCGCATCGTGCGCGGCGCCCGCCTGGCGTCGCACGAGGTGGCGTTTGCCGAGTCGGGGCTGGCGGTGACGGCCAAGCCGCTGGCGCTCAAGCGGGCCATCGGCAACCTGCTCGACAACGCCCTGTTCTACGGCCAGCGCGCCGAAATCGCCGTCGCCGCGCACGCCGGCAAGCTGGAAATCCGCATCCGCGACCATGGACCGGGCGTGCCCGAGGAAGCCTTGCGCAGCCTGTTCGATCCGTATGTGCGGCTCGACCATGGGCGCCACCAGAACGCCGGCGGCATGGGGCTGGGGCTCGGTATCGCGCGCGACATCGTGCAAGGACACGGTGGCGAACTGCGGCTGGCCAATCATCCGCAGGGTGGGGTGGTGGCCACCATCGCGCTGCCCGCTTAATCGTTAGGGCGGCGCTGGCGTGCGCCCGGATTCGGCGCCTGCCATTGACGGCGCCTGCGTCAATCCGGCTTCGAATAGCAGCGCCTCGAGTTCCCTGCGCCGCAGCAGCCCGCGCGCGTCCGCGATGTTTTGCCACAGCCGCTTCATGCTGCGCAGACGCTGCGGCACCAGGGCGAAGCGGCGGGCGGCGACATCCTCGCGGATCTGCCGCATCTCCAGGTAACGCTCGCCCGGCAGCGCAAACAAGGCGCCACCGTTGTACACCAGCGACACCAGCGCGCCGAGGCAATCGCCATCGAGTGCGGCCGCATTCGGCAAGGCGCGCAGCGTCTGGACGATGGTCTGCTGCACGGTGGTTTGAAACACCGCCATCGCGCTGGCAAAGCCAATATCGACGGCAGCGAGCGGCGGCAGCAGCAGCGCGGCGCTCCCCTTGATGCCGCAGGCTTTGGCCAGCAGCGCGAGATTGGCGTCTGATGTGTGGCCGCGCCAGTCGGCCGCCAGCTGCAACGGCGTCACATAGCCGAGGTCATAGCCAATGCCGCAGGTGATGCCCGACTGTCCCCGCGGCCAGATGGGGTGGCGATAGCGCTGGTTATACGGCTGTTCGCCGCCCACTTCGAAGGCGACGATCAGGTCGATGGCACGCGCCGAGATGGACGGCAGCATGCCCATGGCCGTGTTCCCCTGCAGATCATCATTGGCAGCGGGGCTGTAGATGGTCAGCGTCAAGCGTTCCGCGTTCGGCGCGCTGTGCTGCAGATCGGCGCTGGCGCGCGCCTCGGCCAGCAGTTGATCGAACTTGTCCACGAATCGATCCACGATCTCATTTTGGACAGTAATGACTCGCTGCAGCGCTGCCGGCCGTGAGTACGATGACGATGGCGGGAACGACCAGGCCACTGATGCCGGGTACCACTTGCAGTACGTCTTTCAGCGTGGACAAGCCATTTTGCACTTTGGGCCACACCTCGCAAAATTCGGTCGGCGCCATCAACTGGTCTTTCGATGCAGCGATGATGCTGGTCAGTTCAGCAATCTGCGCTGGTGAGACGGACAGGCTGTCAGCCAGTGCATCGTCGTGTGCTGATGGACGGGGCGTGTTGTTGTCATTCATGACGTTCTCCTCATATCGTTGGGGTACTTCGAGAAATAATCGCTTCAAACGGTGGGGGTACCGCGTTGCGATTCCATACCTCGTCGCCGGGCTTTCCCGGCGCCGCTCCGGTATAGTTGGTAAATATCATTCGGTAGTCGCAGCGCAGCGCAAAGCGCTCCGGTGCCAGCAAGGCCTGCCGCAGCACGCTGCGCTGGGCGTAGCCATCGGCCCCTTGCGCGCAGGCGTAAAAACTGAGGCGGTCCACCAGGTAAGTCAAGCCAGTGCAGGCCAGCGGCAGGCCCTGCCCCGCTGCCTTTATAAACCCTTGCTGTGCCTCGGCGTGGTGACCTTGGCGGGCACACAGCTCGGCCAGCAGGATGGTCAGGTCTGGCTGCGCGCCACACTGCTCTGCCAGCGCAGCGATGGATTGCTCAGCGTCGCTCAGTTCGCCGGTGCGCAGCAGCACATAGGCAGCGGCGATGGCGGCAAATGGATGGCTGTTGGCAATGTCCAGGACGTCGGCCACGTGCAGCGTTCCGGCCACGCCGATCGCTTCGCTCAAGGCACCGTTCGAGCGCAGGGCGATCAGTTGATCGATCAGGGGTACATTGAGCAGCATGGTGATGCGTGGCCGCGCGGCATCGGGCTGGCGCAGCACCGACACCGTGCAGCCGGGCGGTACCAGGATGTGCCATGGCGGCGCGCCGCTCTGCAGCAACTGCATGGTCAGACTGATCTGCCCGCGGTTGGTCAGGCTGAGTCCTTGCGCATGCGTTGCCAGTTCGGTTGGCGACAGGTCGTGCAGATTGATTTCATCGACCGGCTGGCAGCCCAGGAAGTCGGAGGTGCCGCGAAACAGGCACATGAACACGGCGCTGGCGCGATCGGCTGAGCGCTGGCGCGCCGCCTGTGCTGGCGCGCGCCCGGCAACAGCGACACTGGCCGTCGTTTGCGTGGCATTGCGCAGCAGCGCCAGCAACTTGCTGGTGGCGGCTTCACTGACGGCGCCGTCGTGCCCGATCTCCAGGGGTGCCACCAGCCTGGTACCGGTCGGCAATCCAATGTTTGCCATGTAGGCGCCGGCGGGCAGCGCTTGCTGGCCTGCCATGCGGCCATGCTCGATGAGCGTGGCGAGCGATGACCTGCCCATCAGGACTGCCTCGGCGTCGCGAATCTCAACGGGCGCGTGTTTCAACGCGCTGTACAGATTGCTGTCGCCGAGACCTTGTTCGAGGACACTCATGGACTGGCTCGCTGAAAATGGAGTGGGAAATCGAACGACGGCGGCATCACTGACACCGGTTCGCTGGGATAGTTGTGGTAAGGCGGCTTCGGGTGGGCACTGAAGTCGCCACCGATGAAGTAGTAACCGGCATCCTGGGTAAATGCGCAGGGCGAGCTGAGCGGCGGCTCAATCACACGGACCTTCGACGGATCCTGCACCACCGCCAGGGTGATCGACACCAGTTTTGCCGCCTCCAGCGGCGCCAGCATCAGTACGCACGGCACTTGCGGGGTACCGTCGATGGCGCAAATCTGCAGCGTCACCGCCTTCGCATTGAAGTTTTCGATGGTGAAGGTGCGGGCGTCATCGCCGTAGTCGCGGTTGAACGCCTGGTTCATCTGTGCCATCGCGTCATACAGCTTGGTGGCCGTCACATACCAGCCGGCAGTGCCATCGGGGTGACGCAATTTTTCGGCGCCCATGCCGCCCAGGCAGGCCAGCAGATCCCTGCCGAACCGGGTTTGCGCGCCTTTGATCGCCCAGCCGGGGTAACCGGGCGCTGCCGCATGGAAGATCGGTGCGCTGCGGTCATCCTTACCGTGCAGTTCGACGTCGAACACGGTGGGCGAGTAGTGGCCCTCGAATCGGTTCAATTTGGGCATATCCAGGCGGCAGGCATCGATAAAATACCATTGCGTGCGGGCCAGTTCCGGCAAGCTGATGAGGTTGCCCATGCCGCCATAGATATTGCGTTCTTCGATCGTTCCCGCCAGCGGGGCGCCGAGCGGATCTTGAAAATCGTCCAGCAGTAATACCGTGGCGTCCTTGGTGCGCTGCATGCCGTGCCCGCCAAAATAAAACCAGGTGACGTTGGCGCGCGACGTCGCGGCGGCGTTGCGCCAGGCGTGGGCAGCGGCGCGCACGTTCATAAAGTTGGCTGCGGGAAGCTGCGCCAGCGCTGCTTCCCGCGCGATCTCCGCGGCTGCCGGTGAGGCCAGCAAGCGAATCGACTTGAGGGGAACGGACAGCCTGTCGCGGTTGTTGATCAGCCACTGGGCCAGGTCCCATGCCGTGCGGGCCGGCGCTGCCAGCTCGGCAATGTTGAAGGCCGGCGGCGCAGCGCCATCACCGTCACTGCTGGCGCTGGCACCCCCGCTGCCGTATCGATAGTGATCGACACCGACGAGCAGCGCATGCAAGCCGATGTCGACCTGCGGGTCTTGCCAATACAGCAGGGGGTCTGCGGTTGCCATGACGACGGTCTTCCACACGCATGTGACGAAAAGAGCAGACTCATCTTTCCAAATTGCAACATTCAATAATGTGAATTTAGTCGTTCGTCACAAATGACGTTTGATTTCGCTCAAATTAAGTTAACGATTTTTTATGGGAGATCAAGGCAGCGCAGCGCAATACGGCCTCTACAAATGGAAACGCCCACTGCGCGGTGGGCGTGGTGCATGTGCGCGCGTGCACGGGCGATCCCGTGCACGGTGGCGGCGGATCAGGCCAGCAGCTTGATCAGCGCGTGCGCGCCGGCTTCCGACGACGCCGGGTTCTGGCCGGTGATTAACAAGCCATCGGTGAGCACATACGATGCCCAGTCGGCGCCTTTCGAATACACGCCGCCGTTTTCCTTGAGCATGTCTTCAACCAGGAAAGGGACGACAGCGGTCAGGCCGACGGCATCTTCTTCCGTGTTGGTAAAACCGGTGACCTGCTTGCCCTTGACCAGCGGCGCGCCGTCGGCGGCTTTGACGTGGCGCAGCACGCCAGGCGCGTGGCAGACGGCGGCAACCGGCTTGCCGGCGCCGATCATCGCTTCGATCAGGGCGATCGAGTCGCGGTCTTCAGCCAGGTCCCACAGCGGGCCGTGGCCGCCCGGGTAGAACACGGCGTCGAAGTCGGCTGCCTTGACGGTGGCCAGCTTGATGGTGGCCGCCAGTGCCGCCTGGGCGGCGCTATCGGCCTTGAAACGGCGGGTGGCGTCCGTCTGCGCATCGGGCTCATCGCTTTTTGGGTCGAGCGGCGGCTGGCCGCCCAGCGGCGAGGCCAGGGTAAGGGTGGCGCCGGCGTCTTTCAGCGTGTAATACGGGGCGGCGAATTCTTCCAGCCAGAAGCCGGTTTTTTTGCCAGTGTTGCCCAGTTGGTCGTGCGAGGTCAGTACCATCAATACATTCATGTGTTGCTCCTGTGGGTGAATTTGGTCGTTGTTTCGTCGTTGTTTCGTCGTTGCTTCGTCGTTGCTTCATCGTCGTTTAGTCACTGGCAAGGCGGATCACCAGCTTGCCGAAGTTTTTGCCTTCGAGCAGGCCGCTGAAGGCTTGCGGCGCATTTTCGAGGCCATCGACGATGTCTTCGCGGAACTTGATCTTGCCATCCCTGAGCCAGGCGCTCATCTGGGCGTGGAATTCGCCGAAGCGCGCGCCATAATCGTCAAAAATAATAAAGCCCTGCATGCGGATGCGCTTGGTCAAGATGGTGCGGGTCAGCAGGCCCAGGCGGTCCGGGCCAGCGGGCAGGGCGGTGGCGTTGTAATTGGCAATCTGGCCGCAGACGGGCACGCGGGCCTTGCTGTTTAGTAGCGGCAGCACGGCATCGAACACGGCGCCGCCGACGTTTTCAAAATACACGTCGATGCCGGCCGGGCAGGCCGCTGCCAGCTGGGCGGCGAAATCGGCGGCACGGTGGTCGATGCAGGCGTCAAAGCCCAGTTCGTCGACCACGTAGCGGCACTTGTCGGCGCCACCGGCAATGCCGACCACGCGCGCGCCTTTGAGACGGGCGATCTGGCCCACCAGCGAGCCGACCGCGCCGCTGGCGGCGGCCACCACCACCGTCTCGCCGGCGGCCGGCTGGCCGATGTCGAGCAAGCCCATGTAGGCGGTAAAACCGGGCATGCCCAGCACGCCCAGCGCGCGCACGGCATGGCCATCGTCGGCCAGCACGGTCAGGCCGGTGCCGTCCGACAGCGCGTAATCCTGCCAGCCGCTGTACGAGAGCACCAGCTGGCCGACGGCAAAGCCGGCATGGCGCGAGGCGACCACGCGGGCGACGGTGGCGCCGACCATCACCGCACCGACCGCCACCGGCGCGGCGTACGACGGCGCGTCGCTGATGCGCCCGCGCATATACGGATCGAGCGAGAGCAGCACGGTGCGCAGCAGCAGCTGGCCTTCCTGCGGCGCGGGCAGCGCCGTTTCGGTCAGAGAGAAGGTGGCGGCGTCGGGTGCGCCGTGCGGGCGTTGTTGCAGCACGATGCTGCGGTTGCGGTCAGCGGTTTGTGGCATGGCATGTCCTTGTGCGGTTGGGGGAACGGCGCTTGCTTGCGCTGGCGTGCGCTGGCCTTACAGCGCGGTTTCAAGAATGGTGCGGCTGCGGGCCAGGTTGACGTCGCCGTGTTCGCCCAGCGCCGTCATGCCGTGCGCTTCGAGCTGGGCCAGCACGTCATTGATGGCCTGCGCCCCCAGCCCGTAGGCGGACAAACGGGTGGGAATGCCAACGCTTTCAAAAAAGGTGCGGGTGGCGGCGATGGCGGCGTCGATGCGCGCATCGTCGCTGCCGCTGCTGATACCCCACACGCGCTGGCCATATTGAAGCAGCTTCGCCCGTTTGCTGTCGCGCTGTACGTGGAGCAGGGCAGGCAGCACGATGGCCAGCGTGCGGGCGTGGTCGATGTCATACAGCGCCGTCAGTTCGTGGCCGATCATGTGAGTGGCCCAGTCTTGCGGCACGCCGGCACCGATCAGGCCATTGAGCGCCAGGGTGGCAGTCCACATCAGATTGCTGCGGCTGGCATAGTCGGTCGGTTCGGCCAGCACTTGCGGGGCGATCTCGACCAGCGTTTGCAGCAGGCCCTCGGCAAAACGGTCTTGCGGCAGGGCCTGGACCGGGTAGGTCAGGTATTGCTCGACGATGTGGACGAACGCATCGACCACGCCATTGGCCACCTGTTTGACTGGCAGCGTGTAGGTCTTGGTGGGGTCGAGTACGGAAAACTGCGGGTACACGTGGGCGCTGCTAAATGGCAGCTTGGTGTGGCTGGCCTTGTGCGTGATGACCGAGCCGTTGTTCATTTCCGAGCCGGTGGCTGGCAAGGTCAAGACGGTGCCGAACGGCAGCGCGCCGCTGACGCTGGCGCCGCCGGTGAGCATGATGTCCCACGGATCACCCTGGTGATGGGCGGCGGCGGCCACAAACTTGGTGCCGTCGATGACCGAGCCGCCGCCGACGGCGAGCAGGAAGTCGATCTTTTCGCTGCGCACTTGCGCCACGGCCCGCATCAAGGTCTCAAAGCTGGGATTCGGTTCGATGCCGCCAAATTCCTGCACCGCGCGCTGGCCCAGGGCCTTGCGCACTTCGGTCAGGGTGCCGGTTTTTTCGGCGCTGGCGCCGCCAAACAGGATCAAGACGCGCGCTGTCGGCGGTACCAGGTCGGACAGCGCAGCGATGGTGTCGGCACCGAAAACGATGCGGGTGGGATTGTAAAAGTTAAAATTCTGCATGCTTGCTCCTGTATTAGACTGGTCGTCTATAAAATGATCAAAAAATTGGTGGGGACAGCGCTGGTTGCTTATTGGCGGCTAGCGCCGGCGCGAATCAGGTCGCCCTCCGCCAGGCCCAGCAGAGTGCGGGTGGTGCGGGTGGCGCCGTGCAGCGCGCTCGGTTCGCGCCGCAGCTTGGTCAGCAAGGCCGCGCCCAGCCACATTTCGTACAGTGCCAGCGCGGTGTGCTGTGCTGGTGCGGCGGCGCCGATCGAGCCATCGGCCTGGCCTTCGTTGATGCAGGCAGCGAGCCGTTGCACGATCTGGTTGGTGCCATTTAGCAGCGCGGCGCGCATGGCTTCGGACATGTCGGCCACTTCACCGCTGAGCTTGACTACCAGGCACTTGCAGCCGGCGCATTCATCGCCCGATTCAGCCAGCCAGCCAGCCCAGTAGCGCATCAGGCGCGCCGCTGCCGGCGTGCCGTTGGCGGCCAGCATGGTGTCGAGGTCGGCCAGATAGGCGTTGACGTAGTCGTGGAGCATGGCCTCGCCAAACAGTTCCTTCGATTTGAAGTAGTGATAGAACGATCCCTTGGGTACGCCGGCCGCCGACAGGATTTCATTGAGCCCGACGGCGCTATAGCCCTTGCCCGTGATGATGGCTTTACCGGTGTCGAGAATGTGCTGGCGTACGCTGGATGGGTCAGTGCTCATGGCAAGCAGTATAGCTGAAATTAGACCAGTCGTCTTGTGGTGGCTTGACGACACAATGCCGGCCTCGTATCAGCGCGATGGAGGGGGTGTTGTAGATCGTTCAGAAAGTTGACATTCACAGTCTAGCTAGTCAGATTAAATAATGCTAATGTGTAACTATCGGTCAGGCCTTCTGTCAAAAAAGTTGCACAGACCCTTGCAACGCAGCCACTGCGTTTCGCCACCGCCACGCACCTGTGCGGGCGACAGGGCGGCGCTGGTAGTTCTCGGCAGTTGCCGCCTTCGCGTGATCGCGGCGGCAATTGCGCATGGTGGCAGCCAAAAACAAGCTCGCTACCGCACCAAGTCGATATTCGCCCTCCGCCATCATGGCGCCCTTGGCAAGCTGGTTTGCTCGGGTGCGCAGGATGTTGTTTGCCATGTCACTTTCAAAGTCGGTGTGCATGTTCCTTGCTGGCGCCGCGATCCGTCGACACATTCGCATTCAACGAGGCGGCCGCGCATCCCTGCTGCCGTAGTAGCGCGGCGCTGCGATTGCACCGCGCCACTGACAGAGAAAACCACCACCGCGCGCCACCGTGCCGCAGCAGTCATGGAGACGGCACTTGAAATTTCTTCCAATGGAGTCGCCCGACCGCGTGCCGACCACGCCGATTATTCGCTTGAGCATGCTGCGGCAATCGTTTCAGGCGAAGCTGATGCTGATGCTGCTGTTGCCAATCCTGGCAATCTGGAGCGTTGTACTATTTGTGTCGGCGTCGATGCTTCAGCGCCAGCAGAACTTTGTCGGTGAGCAGCAAGTATCGGCGGCCACGCTGCAAGCGGCCGACCTCAACGAAAAGATCGGCGATCGCTTCGCTGTGCTGGCGGGCTATGCCAGTGGGCTCGATGCGCGCCGCTTGAGCGAGCCAGGCTATGCGACCGATTATCTGCGCCATCGCAGCTCGCTTACCCCCCTGTTTTCCGGTGGGGCCGTCATTTTTGACCGCGCGGGAACGGCGCTGGGCGATTTTCCCGTGGTGCCGGGACGCACGGGCGCTCACTATGCGGACCGCGAATTTCTGCAGCGCTTGTTTGCCACCGGCAAGGCGACGATCAGCCAGCCATTCGTCGGCCGCCCTGTCAACGGGCTGAGAATGAGCATGTGTGTGCCGATTGCCGGCGCCAGCGAGGCCATTGTGGGAGCATTGTGCGGTAACTTCGACATGCGATCGAACAATTTTCTGGGTCGCCTGTCCGATCAAACAACCATGGGCAATAACGGCTTTTTTCTGATTCGAACCAGCGACCGCCTGTTGATCGCCTCCACCGATCGTCGCCGGCTGATGGCGCCCTTGCCGGACACTCCTTTGGTCCAGCAATTAATTATGGGTAAGGGAAATGCCTTTGTAGCAAACAACGTCGACGGCGTTGAAAAACTGTATGCCAGCGTGGCGGTGCCGGTGGCCGGCTGGGCGCTGGTGCTGGGCTTGCCCACCAAGATCGCTTATGCCCCGGTGCGGACGAGCGTGCTCGAGCTCAAGCTGGCGGCACTGGCGGCATCGCTGCTGGTGATTGTGTCCGCCTTTCTATTAACCCGACGGATGGTGCGGCCGATTCTGCGCGCAGGACTGCGGATGGACGCGATGTCGAGCGGCCGTGAAGCGCTGCAACATGTGGACGAGACGGGAGACAGCGAAATTCGCGGCTTGCTGACCAGTTTTAATCGGCTCAGCGACAGCGTGATCCGTCAGCAGACCGAGTTGCACCAAGAACGCAATGCGCTGTTGGTGGCCAAGGATGCACTGCGGCAGCTCAACCAGGAGCTCGAGACCAAGGTGGCGCAGCGCTCGCACAAGCTGCTCGAATTGAACGCGCTGCTCAATGAAGTGCTCGAAATGCTGCCGTTTGGGGTGCTGGTATTAAACCGGCAGCAGCAGGTAACCCTTCGCAACAAGCTGATCGGCACCTTGCTGTCCTATCCCGATGCCACGCAGGGCGCGATGCCGTTGCAGTTTGAAGACTGGCTGCGCTTCACGCATGCGAGGGGCGACTTTCCCGATGAAACATTGGACGAGGTACTGCAACGCCATCGCGGCTACATGGAGGCGCGGCAGCCGGTCTGTTTCGAGCGGCAGCAGGGCAATGGCCTGTACCTGGAAATTCGCAGCCAGCCGCTGGAGAACCAATGGACGCTGCTGACCTACACCGATATCACCGCCCATAAGCAGGCAGAGCAAGCCCTGCATGCCGCCCTCAGTGTGGCCGAGGCGGCGACCATCGCCAAGGGTGCCTTCATTGCCAATGTGAGCCACGAAATTCGCACGCCGATGAACGCCATCCTGGGCCTGTCCTATCTGCTCGAGGGCACAGCCTTGCCCGATGATGCGCACGACATGGTGGTCAAAATGCGCATGGCGGGTACTTCGCTGCTGGGCATACTCAACGATGTGCTCGATTTTTCCAAGATCGATTCGGGCAAACTGGACATCCAGTCCAGCCCATTTCGTCTCGGCGACGTGCTCGACAACCTGGCCACCATCATGTCGGCCAGCGCGCAGGAAAAAGACCTCGAGCTGATCATTGCTGCCACGCCCGACGGTACCGGCCAGTTGATCGGCGATTCGCTGCGCCTCGAACAGGTGCTGATCAATCTGGCCGGCAATGCCATCAAGTTCACTGAACAGGGCCGGGTAGCACTGGCCATCCGCAAGGTGTTTGACAAGGGCGACACCGTGGGCCTGCGCTTTAGCGTGCACGATACGGGCATTGGCATCGCGCTGGACAAGCAGACCGATATTTTTTCTGAATTTTCCCAGGCCGATGGCTGGACCAGCCGCAAATACGGCGGCACCGGACTGGGACTGACCATCAGTCGCCGTCTGGTGGCGGCGATGGGAGGCGAGCTCCATATCAGCAGCGCACTTGGCCATGGCAGCGAATTCTGGTTCGAATTGCGCTTCCAGCGCGCCCAGGATACCTGGGTCGCCACGCCCGAGATGGCCTGCTTGTCGGTGCTGATCGCCGACGACAATGCGGTGGCGCGCGAAGCGCTGCATGGCGTCGTTGACGCCCTCGGCTGGACCGCCGCCACCTTCACGTCGGGCGATGACGCGGTGGCGCACCTGGCAGCGCAGCAGGCCGACAGCCAGCCCCATGATGTCTTATTGCTGGACTATAAGATGCCCGGTAAAAACGGCCTGCAAACGGCGCAGGCCGCGCGCCACACGTTTGCCGATGGCAGCAAGCCGATCGTCATCCTGGTGACGGCATTTACCAGCCGGGCCTTGCTGCATCATCCGCAAGTTGAACTGGCTGATGCCATCCTGCACAAGCCGGTGACCTCCTCGGCGCTCTACAACGCGGTGTCGCGGGCCATGCAAGCGCGCAATGGAAGTCCGGCGCAACGGCCCGGCCATGTTGCCATGCGGCTGGCCGGTTTGCGCTTGCTGGTGGTCGATGACAGTGAGCTCAACTGCGAGGTCGCCAAGCGCATCTTTGCGGCCGAGGGCGCCCAGGTGGCGCAGGCAAGCAACGGCCAGCAAGCGGTTGACTGGCTGCACGTGCACGGCGCGACGGTCGATGTTGTGCTGATGGATGTGCAAATGCCGGTGCTCAATGGCTATGAAGCGACGCGAGAAATTCGGCGCCTGCCCGCGCTGGCCAACCTGCCCATCGTGGCGCTGACCGCGGGGGCCTTTGTCGATCAGCAGGCGCTGGCCAGCGAGGCTGGCATGAACGGCTTTCTGTCCAAACCGTTTGATGTGGAGGCGGCGATCGCACTCATCCGTGATGTCACCAACTATGCCGTGCGGCCGGCGATGGCGCAGCACGAGGCGCTGCGTGCGTCGGCATAGTCGCTGCAATGGTTGCTATTGCGGTGAGCTGCGCGGCGGGCGCCAGCAGCGGCGCCCGCTTTGACTGCGGCGTTTACGCCAGTTCGGTGACGAACTGGGCGCGTGAACGACGGATTTTTTTCAGGTCGACCAGCCAGTCGCCTTCGTCTGCACGATAGCCAAGTGGCAAGATGATGACGGAACGCAGGCCGCGCTGCGCCAGGCCCAGGATCTCATCGACCTTGGCCGGGTCGAAGCCCTCCATGGGGGTCGAATCGACGTGCTGCTCGGCCGCTGCGATCAGTGCGCTGCCCAGGCCAATGTAAGCCTGGCGGGCGGCGTGCTGGTAGTTGGTTTCGGCATCGCGCTGCGGATAGGAGTTGAGCAACTGCTGGCGGTAGGCTTCCCAGCCAGGATTGACCGTGCCGCGTTCGGTGTTGACCAAGTCAAACATTTCATTGATGCGCGCTGCGGTGTAGTTGTCCCAGGCGGCAAACACCAGCAGGTGCGAGCACTCGGTCACCTGGGCCTGGTTCCAGGCGACGGCCTGAATTTGTGCGCGCAGTGCCGGGTTGGTGACGACCAGCAGTTCGTAGGGTTGCAGGCCGCTCGAACTGGCCGTCAGGCGCACTGCTTCGAGGATGTGCTCAATTTTTTCTTGTGGCACAACTTTGGCCGGGTTCATCTTCTTGGTGGCGTAGCGCCAGTGTAATGCTTGCATCAGATCGGACATGGAAGCTCTTTCATAATGAGGAGAAATTAGGGCCTCCCATTTTAGCTGACTGTACAATTTTACGTTGCCAGGCGGCTATATTGAGCCGGGCCGCAGTCTCTGCGGCGGCAGGCCTGCCCGTCCATCGTGTCGCAACAGCTGGCGGTGACGGGCATGCACGACCGGCCGAGCGCGCATGGCGCCCCGCCGCGACCGTCTTTGCTCTCTTTTTAATTGGCAATGCCAGGCAACGGTGTCCGCGGCGGCGCTGGACCAGCGGACTGAATTTTGGGGGGGCGATCGCGGCAGGCCTGCCCAGCCCCGACTGAGGCGGTCGCGCCGACCGGCGCTGCTCGCGCGAGGTCGTTGGCGGCGTCACCTCAGGCGCGCAGCTGGTAGAAGGTGGCTGGTGTCGGATCAGCCGATCAGCCGATCCGAGGCGCACGCGAATCAAGCACCAGGATTGAGGTCCTGTCGCTGGCCGCTGTTGCCGCGCACCTGTCGCTGGCGACGCTCGGCGTGGCCGGGCGGGCGTGGATTGGTGACCACGGGTGCCGCTTTCCCGGCGCCGATGCTGCGGTACATCGCAGCGCCCAGCATGGCGCCGGCGATGGGCGCCACCCAGAATAGCCAGAGCTGGGCGATGGCCCAGTCGCCCACATAGACTGCCACGGCGGTGCTGCGCGCGGGGTTGACCGAGGTATTGGTCACGGGAATGCTAATCAAGTGTATCAGGGTCAGCGCGAAGCCGATGGCAATGGGGGCGAAGCCCGGCGGCGCGCGCTGGTCGGTGGCGCCCAGGATGATGAGCAGGAAGAAGGTCGTCATGACCACTTCGCTGAGCAGCGCCGCCGTCATCGAATAACCTCCCGGCGAATGGGCGCCATAGCCGTTCGTTGCAAAACCACTGGCGACCTGAAAGCCGGGAGCGCCGCTGGCGATGAGGTACAACACGCCGCCGGCAGCAACGCCGCCAGCTACCTGCGCGATGATGTAAGGCAGCAGTTTGTTAGCGGGAAAGCGCCCGCCCGCCCACAGGCCGACCGACACCGCCGGGTTCAAGTGGCAGCCGGAGATGGGGCCGATGGCGTAGGCCATCGTCAGCACGCTCAAGCCGAAGGCGAGGGCAACCCCATGCAAGCCGATGCCCACTTGCGGAAACGTGGCAGCGAGCACGGCGCTGCCGCAGCCGCCCATCACCAGCCAAAAGGTACCAAGAAACTCTGCGCCACAGGATTTCATGAATACTCCTCGTTGGAACGATGGCGGGCTTATTTCATTACGCTGCCGCCGCGGCGATCGGCGGACAGCGAACGTCGTTCGATGCCAGCTTGCCGACGCAGCAGGTCGATGTCACCGGTGGCGTCGTCGCCCGCGCGCCGCAGTTGTCCCGCATTGGCCGTGCCCTGTTCGTACCATTTGCGCAGCAGGCCGGCTGCCGTGTCGCGCCCGCCCAGTCCGAACGACAGGCCCAGCGCCAGCGCCACGGCGCCGGCAGCGGCCATCAGCAAGATATTGATGAGCGAGGTGCCAATGCCGACCTGATTAATGGCCACCATGATGGCGAACGTCCAGACGGCGACCCTGGCGACCCTGGCCAGCAGCGCAGGGCGGTCCAACCCGCCCTCCGCTGCGCTGCCGAGAACGAGCTTGCTCACGGTATTTGCCGCGATACCGCCAATGACCAGCACGACCAGCGCGACCACCAGATTTGGTAGCCACATCAATAGTTGGTGCAGAATGGCGGAGACGGCCGGCAGACCCAGCGCGTCGAACGCGACGACCAGCACCATCAAGCGCACGAACCACTTGCTGACGATGCCGATGGCGCTGGCCGCATCGTGCTGCATATTGCTTTTTTGGATGAACCCAACCAGGCCAGCGCGTTCGGCCAGCACGTTAAAGCGCACCGCGCGCAGCGCTGTTACCACGGCTTTTTCTATCAGCGAAGCGATCATCCAGCCGACGATCAAGATGATGGCGAAGCCGATGAGGCGGGGGACGGCAACAAAGAACATTGAAGCTGCCCCGGTCAGCGACGCGATCAGCGCATCGCTCCAATTCGTTAGTTGCTGCATGGTGCCTCCCAAATCGTCTGGTGTGTGGTCCGGCGTGTGGTGTGGTGTAGATAGGCTGCAGAAAGTAAGCGCATCATGAAGACTTTAGCGGCTCCCTGGGTAAGACAGCGCAGGCGGTGCGGGGTTCCCTGAAATTGATCTTCTACTGTGCGGCTTGATCGGCGTGGTGGCCAGCCGTCGCCCGTGCCACCACGCGAATCCGCGCGCCTTGCAAGTTGTTGAACGATTTGATGCGGCCCAGCAGGGGCCACCAGTCGTACAGAAAAATTTGTACGGGCCGCCACATCGCCACCCAGCCGATGATGGTCAGGCTTTCGCGGGCAATGCTGCGCGCCGTGCCCTGGCCCGGTGATGTCAATGCTTCGGCCGCCAGCAGGCAGCCGGCGACGAATAGCAGGCCGATGACGAGGCTGATACGGCCGTGTCGCAACAGCAGGCGCAATTCTGCCCGCTCGAGTGTGGCCTTGTCGCCGAAATGATGGTGAATGGCGTCTTCGATCAGTTCGCTTGCGGCTTCTGCGCAGTCGACTTCGCCCACTTCGATGGTCAGCTGCAGCCGACAGCCCGAGGGCAGCGGCAGCGCCCAGCGTTCGATGTAAGACTCGGTCGAATGGGCCAGGTCCTTGGTCAGAAACGGTGACGGATCGAGCGCGTTGAACAGCTGATCGAGCTTGTCGACGCGCAGTGCAAGCGTTGCCAGGGGAGGGTGGCCAAGTGTCATATCTGTATAGAGTAACCCAAGCGCCGCCGGCGCGCGCACGCACACGCACAACCCGGTGCCGACCGCGCCGCAGCGCGCTATGATGGCAGCACAGCTCCCGCGCACCTGGTGCCAGCGTCCCGGATGAAGCCGCCCACGCACTCTGTCGTTTGTAGCAGCGATGCCGCCAGCAAGAGCGCCGAGGCGCGGGTGCGCAAGCAGTTCAATGCGCGCATCAAAAAACTCGAGGCCTTGCGGCTGCAACTGGCTGTCTGGAAAGAGGCGATACCGGCCCTGCACAGTCGTGCCGAGCGCGAGTTACGGCCCCTGGAACAGGCTTTGGCTGTGCAACAGCGGGCCTTGCTGATGCTGTTCGATCAGGCCAGCCGCCACGCCATGCTGAGCGAGCGCGAACAGGCCAGCTTGAGCGAGGCGATCTGTGAGACGGCGCGCGCTATCCTTGCCGAGCACGACGACCCGGAAGTCATGCAGATCTATCAGCAGCACAGTGGCAGCGACGGCGCTGCCGACATCTGCACCGCCGACGACGCCTTCAGGACCATGGTCGAGACAGCGTTGGGCGCGCCACTCGAGGACGGCATCGATGCGCGCTCGCCGGAAGCCCTGCTGGCAGCATTGGCGGCGCAAATGCAGCAGCGTGCCGGGCAGTCAGGACGGGCCGGCCCGCGCCCCGCCCCGCGGCCGCCGAGCGCCAGTGCGCTGGCGCGCCAGGCGGCCGAAGCGCTCAAGCTGAAACAGTCGGTGCGCGATATCTATCGCAAGCTGGTCAGTCAATTGCATCCGGACCGCGAGCGCGATCCGCGCGAGCGGGCCCGCAAGACCGCCCTGATGCAGCGGGTGAATGTGGCGAATGCCGCCAATGATTTGCTTGGTCTGCTCGAGCTGCAGCTCGAAGTTGAACAGAACGGTCAGGCCGGTCTGGACCGGCTCAGCGTCGATCAAATCAAGCAGTACGTCAAGATTCTCGATGGCCAGCTGTGCGATATTGCGCGCGAAATCGACCTCTACATCTTCGGCGTCAGCGTGCCGGTGGACGCAGCGGCGATGCAGCGGCCGACGCCCCGATCGCTCGAGAGTAACCTCAACGCCGATATTGCCAGGGCCAGGCGCTGCCTGAATGCCATCACGGTCCAGCTCGAAAATTTTCAGGACCTCAAAAAGCTGAAAATGTGGCTCAAGCGCTATCAGCCCGCCCCCCGCTTTGGCTTTGGCGAGCGCCACTTATTTTAAGCGGCCCCGGGCCTGCTGCTACCAGGGCAGTTCGGCACCGTCATAGGAGCGAAAGGCGCCGCTGTCAGCGGGCGTGAGGGTGTCGAGCACGCGCAGCATGTCGGCGGCGGCGACGCTGGCGGGGCGGCCGATGCTGTCGCCGCGAAACGGGCGCGACAGGCGCGAGTTGACCGTGCCCGGGTGTAAGGCGACCAGCACGCTGCGCGGCTGATTGCGCGCCACTTCGATGGCGGCCGTCTTGATCAGCATATTGAGCGCCGCTTTTGACGCGCGGTAGCTGTACCAGCCGCCGAGCCGGTTGTCGCCGATGCTGCCCACCTTCGCCGACAGCATGGCCATGATGGCCCGTTCGCTGTCGAGCAGCGGCACGAAGTAGCGCAGCGCCAGCGCCGGCCCAAAGGTGTTGGCCTGGAAGGTGGCGTGCATCTGCGCGTAATGCAGGTCGGCGAGCCGTTTTTCGGGCATGAAGTCTTCGCTGTGCAGCAGGCCGGCGGCATTGATAATCAGATGGAAGCGGGGGCCGGCCGCGAGCTCGTTGGCCGCATGGGCGACGCTGTGTTCGTGGGCAAAGTCGAGGTGCGGTGGTAGCTGGCGCTGCAGGCCGGTCACCGAGGCGCAGCGTGGCGATGCGCTGAGCAACTCGACGAACGCTGCGCCTATGGTTCCCGAGGCGCCGATCACCAAGGCATGGAACTGGTCTGGAAGGCTGGACATCATGCTTGGCTGCTCCGTTCACAAATGAAGGCAAAGCCCGATCATGCACCCAGATTGCCGTTCGCGCTCGTGTGGCGTAATAAACAGCGTTTCATGCCATGTCATTGCAGCGCTGGCGGCGGCGGGCAGCCCATGCGCGGCGCTGACGCTTTCGCGTAAAATTAAAGCAATGAATAGCCCACCTCACCTCGATGTCGCCAGCGGTCCGCGTCGCCGCTACGGCGAGGTGACGCAGCAGAAGTCGTCCGGCGCTACCTATACACCGATGGCGTTTGCTGCGTTTGTCGCCGACCACATGGTGCAGGTGGCGCAGTTGCCCGACACTGGCCCCATTCGCATCCTTGATCCCGCATGCGGCGATGGTGCCTTGCTGCACGCCTTGATTGCGCGCTTGCCGGCCGCCGTCAGAAGCCGTATCGACGTGCTCGCTTACGATATCGATGGTCCCGCCCTGCAAGCGGCCGGACTGCGCTTGCGCACCCATTTTCCTGGCTTGGCGGTGCGCCTTGAGCAGCAGGATTTTCTGCTCCGCGTGATCGAATTGCAGGGCCGCAGCCAGCCGGCCGCAGCAACGCTGGCACCGTTCCACCTGGTCATTGCCAATCCACCGTATGTGCGCACGCAGATCATCGGCGCTCAGCAGGCCCAGCAACTGGCGCGCAATTTCGGTCTGACCGGCAGGGTCGACCTCTACTACCCGTTTTTGCTGGGCATCTCTGCAGTGCTGGCGGAAAACGGCGTGGCTGGCGTGATCACGTCAAATCGCTTCATGACCACGCGCTCGGGCAAAGCGGTACGGCGGGCCCTGCTGTCGCGTTTCCGGCTGCTGCAGGCGTGGGATCTGGGCGACACCAAACTGTTCGGTGCGGCCGTGTTGCCGTCGCTGCTCATCGCCCGCGGCAGCGCTGATGCGCACTCAGCCCACACTGACGGCGTCCGCTATTCGTCGATTTATGCGACCCGTGACGCCGCCAGCGCGAACGTCGCCGATGCGCTCACCGCCTTGCGCGTTGACGACGACACCGTCGTTGCACTGGCTGACGGCCGCCGTTTTCGCGTGCGTCACGGCCTGCTTGACAATGGCGGTGACGCCGAAGGCACCTGGCGCGTCGCCACCGGGGCAACCGATCACTGGTTAGCAACCGTCGCCGCCCATACCTGGGATACCTTCAGGCGAATTGGAAAAATCCGGGTGGGTGTCAAATCGACGGCCGACAAAGTATTTGTGCGCAGCGACTGGAACGCGCTCGCTGGTGGCCGGCCCGAACTGCTGCGCCCGTTGATCACGCGACAATGCGCGCGCCGCTTCAAGGCGGCAGTGCCGGCCAGGGCCAGTCATATCAAGGAAATACTCTACCCGCATGAGTCGGTCGGACAGGGCCGCGCCGCGGTCGATCTGTCGCTTTACCCGCGCGCGGCGCGCTACCTGGCGGCACACCGCGACACCTTGAGCGCACGCAGCTATCTGATCGACGCCGGCCGTCAATGGTATGAGCTATGGGTGCCGCACAACCCGGCCGCCTGGCCATTGCCGAAGATCGTCTTTCCCGACATTGCCGACAAGCCGATTTTTTGGATCGACACCGATGGCGGCGTGGTCAACGGCGAGTGTTACTGGCTGCAGTGTGACGACGCCGCCGAACAGGACCTGCTGTGGCTGGCGATCGCGGTTGGCAACTCGACCTTCATCGAACGGTTTTACGATCACCGCTTCAATAACAAGCTGTATGCGGGACGGCGGCGTTTTATCACCCAGTACGTCGAGCTGTTTCCGCTGCCCGATCCCTTGCTCGAGGCATCGAAAGCGATCATCGCCATGGCCAAATTAATCCATGCGAAAACCCCATCCAGGCAGGCCGACCAGCTGGCGCTCAAGCTCGATGGACTGGTCTGGCGGGCCTTCGGACTCGAAGCGGCGGCGGCCCGCTGATTCAGCAACGCAGTCGGCGGCGCTGCGATCCGTGTTTTTATTTGACGATATCGTATTCGCGTGTATCGACGACCTTGTTGTCGATGGCAATCGCCACGCGGTAGTGGCCAGGCTCAAAATCGGCCGCTGGAATTCGCCAAAACAGGCGGAACGGGCTTTTTTTGAATCGCATGTCGGCCTTGCGGATCGCCACCACTTTGTTATCGGCATACCAGGTCCAATTGACTTCATGCATGCCGGCATCCGCCACCAACGGGTCCCATTTCACATGCGTGATCACGACCAGAGCGCCACTTTGGCGGATTTCGTTCATCGGGATTTCATCGAAGCCGTAGCCACCGTGCGCGCTCGTCACCAGGCCATTATCGATGGTCATCTGGTCAACGCCAATGGTCGAACAGCCTTGCAGTGCACCGATGATGGTGAAACCCAGCAGCATTCTTTTCATTATGGACTACCTTCCCCAGTGGCTTAAATGTTACGTCGTGATCGACAGTGATTTAAAATAATAAATCAGTACTCCCTGTAACGTAAGTCGTCCTTCTAGTGTATACCGGATATTATTTTAGTTGCAAGTACGAAATATCATTCGATACTCTGCTACGGTGACGGACATTTCCTGCGTCTCGCAGTAACTCACTTACAGCGGGAAACGAATAGCGCCGGCGCGCGCCGTAGTAACGCTTCTTTTTTAACGCTTATTTTTAACGTTTATTTTTAACGTTTATTTTTAACGTCCCAGCGGCGTCGGTTGGGGCGAATTTTTTGATTCATCCGATCGGCTTATTTTTGCGGATGTGAGCAAATCTGGCTGCACGATGGACGAAAAAAAACCAGTCGAACACGGGTGGTTTTTGTATTCCTGGTGGTGCGGGTTAAATGCACCTCGTTATACACATCTTTTTTCGCTCAACGCCAATTGAACCCGGAGCGGAGACTTTCGTGAAGTTTTGCCTAAAAATTGGGCAAAAAGTGGGGATTTTGTATCAAATGCACCAATTCTGCGTCCGTCGCCATGCCCGTGATGCCCAGGAAATTCGGCTGCAAGTCATTGATTTTATTAGTGAAAAAAGATGTGTATAACGATATGGGTTAAATGGCCTCAGACGACCGCCCGGCTGTTTGGCAGGCCCGCGTGACAGGCCTGCGGGACTAAGGCGCTGGCTGGGTGATACTGTTTTTCTCTAGGGTCACTGCGGTTTGGGCCAGCAGGCGTCCATTGACGGATGCACCGGTCTTGACGGCGACCAGTGTCTTGGCCAGTACCACCCCTTCGAAGTGGGCGGTGGTGCCGATCGACACCGCGCCGGCCGATTGCCAGAAGACGTTTTTGGCGAGGGCGCCGCCAGTGAGCGTGACGCGGGTGGCGTTGGCCTGCTCGATACCGCCGGAAACCTGGAAAATCCAGACGGTATTGGGGCCGCCGGCCAGGGTGACATCGGTCGAAATCTTGACATTGGTGCCCCATTTATACAGGCCTGGCACCAGCGTCCTGCCACCGATTTCGCCCGAACCGAGCTCGGTAAAGTCGGGGCGGCTGCGGCCGGCCGCATCGTTGTAGGCCGCTTCCATGTCACTCACTGCCGAAGTGAGCAAGGTCGCTGCCGTGATACTGCAGGGCAGCGGACCGGCGGCATCGACGGTGTAGAGGATGCCGGCGGCGATCTCGCCACAGGTCAGGCCGATTGCCGCGCCGGTGATTGGGCTGGTGCCGACGTCGCCGTTAATGACCGAGGCATACACATCGGTGATGCCGGTTTTGCTCAACAGCGCAAAGGTGGCCGCAGAGCCGAGCTTGACCGGTGACTGCACATGCGACGACGGGCCCGCGCTCGCTACCAGCGGTGCCACCAGCAGAGCGCTTACGATCGTGGCCAGCAGGATGGCGTGTGGCGTGGTCTGGAATCGGTTCATGGTGCTTCCTTTGTCGTGGTTGCGGATCCAGTGCCTGGTTTTTCAGGACAGCCTGGAGGCGCCGGCGCTGTGGCCGTTGGCTATGCAGCTGGTTATACAGTTCCGCCCAGCAATGCATGCGTGCGTTGGCGCGCTTAGTTACAAGAGTTACACATGAAGCTGCGTGTAGCGGCGCCGCCATCGGCGCAGGGACCGGGAAAACCCGGCGCGCAGGCCTGGTTTTTATATGTTGGTGGCCCGGGGCGCAACTGAACAGCCCGCGAAACCCAGTAGTGGCAAGGGTTTGCCGGATTTTTGCGGGCAAAGTTGCCCAACCCAGTTGCCCCCGATATCAAAAGTCTCATTTATTCGATTCACGAACTCGCGCTTCCATCAAAGTTATACGTCACAAGTCAGGGCAGCCTCTAAAACCAAGTGCAACACCCTTTGCTGTAAGGTGCTGCCATGCCGAAAATCTATACCCATCTGACGACACAGGAGCGCGCCGTCGTGATGACCATGCGGGACGACCAGTGCAGTATCCGATCCATTGCTAAGCGCCTTGGCCGTGCTCCCAGTTCGATCAGTCGCGAACTTCACCGTGCGCCCGGTGGCAATGCCTACGATGCCAACCTGGCCCATTTGCAGAGCGGCGCGCGCCGTGTCGCACCGCGCCGCCTACCGAAACTCCACGCCGATGGCGTGCTGTTCCAAGTGGTGCGCCACTATCTGAAGGAACTCTGGTCGCCCCAGCAAAT